>NZ_JAGIPX010000050.1 GCF_017814945.1 Paraburkholderia sp. LEh10 | reverse complement strand
GGCTCGATAACGATCTTTTCTACATGGACAAGACGATGATGGTCTTCGGCGATGCAAAGAAGGTGATCGAAGACATGTCGAAGGCGGCTGCATAACGGCAGCTGGTTTGGCGGCCGGCGTCCCGATGGTGCGTTGGACAGTGCCTTATGGCCGCCGCTCTATTTCAGGTGGGCAAGCATGACACATATCGATTCTTCCAGCGCGGCCGCGCACGCGACCACAGCTTCGATTGAAAACGCACTGCGTGAGCGCGTCGCGGAGGATATTCCGTTCGATCTTCACGCGCATCTGAAGCGCACGCTCGCCGTGTTCGGCATCGATCCCGCGAGTACGGGGGGATCGATCACCTTCGAAGGCGCCGATCCCATTGTGCCGAGTGTGTTTCGTCTCGGCGCGGCGGCAGGCCTCGCGCTGATGACGAAATCCGTCGCGATGGCGGCGCTGTGGGCAAAGCGCACGGGCGAAGGACAGGATCTGCATCTTGACATCAGAAAGGCGCCGCGCCGGCTCTGTCCGTTCTGGGAGCGCAAATGGGAATTGTTGAACGGTTACGCGCCGCGCAATACAGCGGACCCGACCAATCCGTTCATGCGCGCGTTCTTCGAAACGCGAGACGGCCGCTGGATGATGCCATTCAATCTTTATCCACGGCTCAGGTCATCCGCGCTGCGGCTATTGCAAAGCACTGACGACCCCGCATCCGTCGCGGCAGCGTTTCGCAAATGGGATGCGCGCGAACTCGAGGAAGCCGGCTCGGCAGCCGGCGTCGTGATGCCGATGGTGCGCAGCGCGCAAGAGTTCATGCAGGAGAAACAGTACATCGATCATTTGTCTTCGATGCCGCTGGTGCAGATCGAAAAGATCGGTGATTCGGACCCTGAGCCGTTCACGAATGATCCCATTACTCCGCTCGATGGCGTTCGTGTGCTTGGCATGGCGCGGGTCATCGCGGGAGCGGCAATCGGGCGCGCGCTCGCCTATCACGGCGCAGATGTGCTGAACGTCTGGCGCCCGGACGATTTCGAAGTGGACACGATGTACACGACGGCAAACGTCGGCGTGCGCTCGACCCTCATCGATGTGGGTTCGAATGAAGGCAACGCGCACATCAAGGAACTGCTGCGCGGTGCGGACATCTTCTATGCGAACCGGCGTCATGGGTTCCTCGACAAGGTTGGGCTGACTGCCGAGGAAGCCGCACAACTGCGCCCCGGCATCATCCACGTGACGGTGAGCCTGCATGGCGAGACGGGGCCATGGGCGGCGCGCGCGGGCTTCGATCAGACAGCGGGCGCCGTCACGGGCATCACCACGCTTGAGGGCACGCCTGATGCGCCCCAGTTGCCGCCCGTGATGGTCGTCAACGACAACATGGTCGCGTGGCTCGCGACGACGGGCGCGCTCGCTGCTTTGATGCGGCGCGCGGAAGAAGGCGGAAGCTATCGCGTGCATGTGTCGCTGTCACGCGCGTCGTTGTGGCTTTATTCGCTCGGCCTGTTCGATAAGACGTTCGCACACGAAACGGCTGGTTCGAGCAGCATGCATGAGAATGCGAAGCCTGATCTTTTTACGGCTGAAACGTCAGCGGGTCGTTATCAGGGTGTGACCGATCAAGTGCGGATGTCGCGCACGCCGGGCCACTATGCGACGGTGCTGGTGCCGCGCGGGTCGTCGATGCCTGCTTGGCTGGCGAAGCGGTAGCTCAAATCACGAACGGCGAAATGTTTTCCCGCTGAACTGGCGAACGGGCGCTCTGCGCCCGAATCGTTCTCGTGTTTGTCGGTGAGAGACGGTTGCGCCATACGCCGTCCGCGCTCAGTCCTGCGGCACCAGGCAGACTTTGCATCCGGGCTCAGATGGGCGGTCATTATGTCACCTCAGCCGGCTGATATCGATGCGATGTCAAGAAAAAAGTACATTACACGGTGACAAGCCGGAAACATATACCGCTTAATCCTTCGCTATAACCCGCAATTTTCCGCTGCTTTAAAGCCCACCGTAGATTTACCTATTCCTTGCCGCGACCATCAAGGTCACATTAAACGACCGGCAGAGTGCCCAACGCGGGCAATCGTCAAAACGCAGACGCGTGACGCCAAAAGCATCCGTCATTTCCTGTGTATCAGAGCGGTCCATCGGAGAAGCCGATCAGCGCGGCGTCCACTCCAGAATCGAAGTCCAAAATAAACGACATGAGCCGCTTACCCGCGACACGTGAGGAACGCATGGAAACGTTCGAAGTCGAGTCACCGCAGCAATCCAGCGATCAGTTTGCCCGTATCGCCGCAGCGCTCAGTGCGCTTCGACGTGGTGACGCATCGCATCGTTTGCCGGACGACTGGACAGGCGAAGCCGGAAAGGCGGCCTCCGAATTCAACAGCCTTGCCCTGCAGACGGGACGCATCGCACAGGATCTCGGCAGCATGTCGAGGCGCCTCTCTGGCCACGGTTTTCTTCGTAAGGAAATTGCAATCGAGAGCGATGCGCTAGCGGGAATATGGCTCGACAGTGCGTCCCACGTCAATCTTCTCTTTGACAACATGATGACCGCGCATGAATGCACGAGAACTGTGCTTCTGGCGCTAGCGGCCTTGCAGAAAGGCGAAGCCGCTTCATTGCCTGCGGACTGGACAGGCATGCACGGCAAAGTAGCGCATGTTTTTAATAGCGTCGTCGAGCAGAATATCCACATGTCGGAAGAACTCGGCCGCTTGAGTAAAGTCGTGGGCAAGGAAGGACGTTTGAAAGAGCGCGCGGCGCTTCCGTATGCGCGCGGGTTCTGGGGTGACTCGATCGACGCGGTGAACTCGCTGATCGCAGACCTCGTTCATCCGACAAGCGAAGTGGCCCGTGTCATCGGCGCAGTCGCGCAAGGCGATCTTTCGAAGAGCATGGCGCTCGAAGCCGATGGCCGGCCATTGCAGGGCGAGTTTCTTCGGACCGCGAAGACGATCAACACGATGGTCGAGCAACTCGGTACGTTCGCCGTCGAAGTGACGCGCGTTGCGCGCGAGGTGGGCACGGAAGGCAAGCTCGGCGGCCAGGCTGATGTGCAGGGCGTGGCGGGTACGTGGAAAGATCTGACCGACTCGGTCAACTCCATGGCAGGCAATCTCACGAGCCAGGTGCGCAATATCGCCGAAGTGACGAAGGCGGTCGCAGCGGGCGATCTGTCCAAGAAGATCACCGTCGACGTCAAGGGCGAAATCCTCGAACTGAAGAACACCATCAACACGATGGTGGACCAGTTGCGCTCGTTTGCTTCAGAAGTGACGCGCGTCGCGCGCGAGGTCGGCACAGAGGGCAAGCTCGGTGGCCAAGCCGACGTAAAGGGCGTCGCGGGTACGTGGAAGGACCTGACTGACAACGTCAACTTCATGGCGGGCAACCTCACGAGCCAGGTTCGGAACATCGCTGAAGTAACGAAGGCCGTGGCCGCAGGCGATCTTTCGAAGAAGATCACGGTAGACGTCAAAGGCGAAATCCTCGAATTGAAGAACACCATCAACACGATGGTGGATCAGTTGCGTTCGTTCGCTTCAGAAGTGACGCGCGTCGCGCGCGAGGTCGGTACGGAAGGCAAGCTCGGAGGCCAGGCGGATGTGCAGGGCGTAGCGGGCACGTGGAAGGATCTGACCGACTCCGTCAATTCGATGGGCAGCAACCTGACGGCGCAAGTGCGCAACATCGCGGACGTCACGACGGCTGTGGCAGCGGGTGACCTGTCGAAAAAGATCACCGTCGATGTGAAAGGCGAAATTCTCGAACTGAAGAACACCATCAACACGATGGTGGATCAGTTGCGGTCATTCGCGTCCGAAGTGACGAGAGTCGCGCGTGAAGTCGGCACGGAAGGCAAGCTGGGCGGCCAGGCCGACGTGCAGGGCGTGGCAGGCACGTGGAAGGATCTGACGGACTCGGTCAACTCGATGGGGAGCAACCTGACAGCGCAAGTGCGCAACATTGCCGAGGTCACGACGGCGGTGGCAGCGGGTGACCTGTCGAAGAAAATCACCGTCGATGTGAAGGGCGAAATACTCGAACTGAAGAACACCATCAACACGATGGTCGATCAACTCAGCTCATTCGCGTCAGAAGTGACGCGCGTGGCGCGCGAAGTCGGCACGGAAGGCAAGCTCGGCGGCCAGGCTGATGTGCAGGGCGTCGCGGGCACGTGGAAAGATCTGACCGACTCTGTCAATTCGATGGGTAGCAACCTGACAGCGCAAGTGCGCAACATCGCGGACGTCACGACGGCGGTGGCAGCGGGCGACCTGTCGAAGAAAATCACCGTCGATGTGAAGGGCGAAATTCTCGAACTGAAGAACACGATCAACACGATGGTGGATCAGTTGCGGTCATTCGCGTCCGAAGTGACGCGCGTCGCACGCGAAGTCGGCACGGAAGGCAAGCTCGGCGGCCAGGCGGATGTGCAGGGCGTCGCGGGCACGTGGAAGGATCTGACTGACAACGTCAACTTCATGGCGGGCAATCTGACGAGCCAGGTGCGCAACATCGCTGACGTGACAAAGGCGGTGGCGGCGGGCGACTTGTCGAAGCAGATCACCGTCGATGTGAAGGGCGAAATACTCGAACTGAAGAACACCATCAACACGATGGTGGACCAGCTCGGCTCGTTTGCATCCGAGGTGACGCGTGTCGCGCGTGAGGTGGGCACCGAGGGCAAGCTGGGCGGCCAGGCGGATGTGCAGGGCGTGGCGGGCACTTGGAAGGATCTGACTGACAACGTCAACTTCATGGCGGGCAATCTGACTAGCCAGGTGCGCAACATCGCAGACGTGACGAAGGCCGTGGCGGCGGGGGACCTGTCGAAGAAAATCACCGTCGATGTGAAAGGCGAAATTCTCGAACTGAAGAACACGATCAACACGATGGTCGACCAGTTGCGCTCGTTTGCATCCGAGGTGACGCGCGTCGCGCGCGAGGTGGGCACCGAGGGCAAGCTCGGTGGCCAGGCATACGTGCAAGGCGTGGCGGGCACGTGGAAGGATCTGACTGACAACGTCAACTTCATGGCGGGTAATCTGACCAGTCAGGTGCGCGGCATTGCCAAGGTGGTCACAGCCGTGGCAAACGGCGATCTCGCGCGCAAGCTGACCGTCGAGGCGAAAGGTGAAATAGCGGCGCTTGCCGACACCATCAACAGCATGACGGAAACGCTCGCGACCTTTGCCGATCAGGTGACGACCGTGGCGCGCGAGGTCGGCGTAGAAGGCAAGCTCGGCGGACAGGCGAAAGTGCCGGGTGCATCGGGTACCTGGAAAGGGTTGACGGAAAACGTCAACCAGCTTGCGGCGAATCTGACGACACAGGTGCGCGCAATCGCCGAAGTGGCGACGGCCGTCACGCAGGGCGACCTCACGCGGTCGATCACGGTCGAGGCACTCGGCGAAGTCGCGGCCCTGAAGGATACGATCAACGAGATGATCCGTAACCTGAAGGACACGACGCAGGTGAATACGGAGCAGGACTGGCTCAAGACGAATCTCGCGAAGTTCAGCCGCATGCTGCAGGGGCAGAAAGACCTCGTCGCTGTCGGTCAGTTGATCCTCTCCGAACTTGCGCCCGTTGTCGGCGTGCAGCAGGCCGAATTCTTCGTGCTCGATTCCGCCGACGACGCGGCGTTGCTGCGGCTGATGGCGAGCTATGCATCGAGCGGTCATCTGTCGCATGGCAAGCGCATGCAACTGGGCGAGGGACTCGTCGGTCAATGCGCGGTGGAGCGAAGAAAGATCCTGCTAAAGCCGTCGGCAGACGACAGCATTCGCATTACGTCCGGCCTCGTCAGCATCGTGCCGCAAAACGTTCTGGTGTTGCCGATCGTCTTTGAAGGGCAGGTAAAAGGCGTCATCGAACTCGCTTCTTCCGAGTGCTTCAATCCGACCCATCTAGCGTTCCTCGATCAGCTGACGGAGAGTATCGGCATCGTCATCAACACGATCGAGGCCAATACGCGAACGGAGGATCTGCTCAAGCAGTCGCAATCGCTTGCGCGCGAATTGCAAAGCCGCCAGCAGGAGTTGCAGCAGACCAACGAGGAACTGCAGGAAAAAGCGCGTCTTCTGGCGCATCAGAACCAGGAAGTGGAGCGCAAGAATACCGAAGTCGAGCAGGCGCGCCAGGCGCTCGAAGAAAAGGCAAAGCAGCTTGCATTGACGTCGAAGTACAAGTCGGAATTTCTTGCCAACATGTCTCACGAGCTGCGCACGCCGCTCAATAGCCTGCTGATACTTTCCGATCAGCTATGCAAGAACCCGGAGGGCAACCTTTCGACGAAACAGATCGAGTTCTCGCGAACCATTCACTCATCAGGCAACGAGTTGCTGATGCTGATCAACGACATTCTCGACCTGTCGAAGATCGAATCGGGTACGGTCGTGATGGATTTCGCCGAGCATCGGCTGGCCGATTTGACGTCGTATGTGGAACGCACGTTCCGCCATGTTGCGGAATCGCGCAACGTCGACTTCGTCATTCATCTCGGCACACGCCTGCCTGCATCGATACACACGGACATCAAGCGCTTGCAGCAGATATTGAAAAATCTGCTGTCGAACGCTTTCAAGTTCACGCATAGAGGACATGTCACGCTGTCGATCGAAGAAGTATTCGGCGGGTGGGTCGCGGACAACGAAGAACTCAACCGCGCACAAGAAGTCATTGCGTTCTCAGTGTCAGACACAGGTATTGGCATTTCGGCTGACAAGCAGCAGATCATCTTCGAGGCATTTCAGCAGGCCGATGGCAGCACCAGCCGAAAATACGGCGGCACGGGCCTTGGTCTGGCGATCAGCCGTGAACTGTCGAAACTGCTCGGTGGAGAGATCCGGCTCGTCAGCTCGCCGAATAAGGGGAGTACTTTTACGCTCTATTTGCCTTTGTCGAGCGAGACAGGTCGTGTAGCCCGCAAGACTGTCGCCGTTTCCGACGACGATACAACTGTCGCCTCGCGCGGGGTTGACGGCGTAAGCGACGCCGACGCGCTCGCGGCGCACGAGTTCATCGATACCGTCGTCAACGAGTCGCGCGAACTGGCGGAATTGCCGGACGACGACCGCTTCAACATCATGCCGGGGGAGCGGGTGCTGCTGATCGTCGAGAACGATCTGGCGTTCGCGCATTTCCTGCTCGACGCAGCGAGGGAACAGGGATTCAAGGGGCTCGTCACGCCACTCGGCGCACCAGCGTTGACGCTCGCCGACCAGTTCAAGCCCGACGTGATCACGCTCGATCTGTTTCTGCCGGATATGGACGGCTGGCGAGTACTGGGCCGCCTCAAGAACGATATGGCGACGCGACACATGCCGGTGTGCGTGATCTCAACGGACGAGTCGCGCGAGCGCGCACTGCAGGCGGGCGCACTCGCGTTTCTCGCGAAGCCGATCCAGTCGCGCGAGACACTGGACGACGCGTTGGGCGTACTGGCGCGCTATGCCGATACGACGCCGCGCGAGCTCGTCGTCGTGCTGCCTGATTCGAGCGAGCGGGAGCAATTCTCCGCGCTTGTCTCGTGCGAGAAGGTCTCGACTGTGTTCGCAATGACGCGCGATGAACTGATGAAGGCACTGGCCACTCATGATCCATCTGCCGTCGTGATTTCGGCGGAAATGCTCGAAACGGGCATTCGTGACATGAACGCAACGCTTGCGGGCAGAGCGCTTTTAGCGCCCCTGTCGCTCATCGTCTTTGCGCCCGGAAAAGAACCCGGGCCGTGGATGCGCGCCGTCGAAAGCCTCAGGCCATACGTAGCCTCCGACATGCACCGCCTGCTCGATGCGACCGTCGCGGCGCTGCACCTCGACCGGAAATGGCTTTCCGACGAGGCACGCGCGGTCGTCGATCGATTGCACGGTTCCAGCGCTGCTCTTGCAGGGCGCAAGGCGCTCATCGTGGATGACGACATGCGCAACATCTTCGCGCTCGCGACTGTCCTGGAAGATCACGGGATGCGTCACGTGTGGGCGGACAACGGCAGGGATGCGATCCGGCTCGTAGAAGAAGACCCTGAAATCGACATCGTGCTGATGGACATCATGATGCCGGAGATGGACGGGCTCGCGACCACGCGAGAGATCCGCAAGCGTCCCGTCGGCCGCACATTGCCGATCATCGCCGTCACCGCGAAAGCGATGAAAGGTGATCGCGAGCGCTGCATCGAAGCGGGTGCGTGGGACTATCTGTCGAAGCCGGTGAACCGCGAAGATCTTCTCGCGGTGCTTCATGCATGGCTGCACCGCTAGGAGACGGTCATGGACAACGCCGTAGCCTCGTCGCGGCAGCCTGTCAACATCCTTGTCGTGGACGATCTGCCGCAGCAGCTCGTGGTGATGCGCACGATTCTGGAGGAATTGGGCGAGAACGTGATTACGGTCGGCTCGGGACGCGAAGCGCTGAAAGCCGTGCTCGAGCGAAACTTTGCCGTGGTTCTGCTCGATGTCAACATGCCCGGCATGGATGGCCTCGAGACGGCGTCAATGCTGCGCACGTACAGGCGCACGGCCAGCACGCCCATCATCTTCGTCACCGCTTACATCGACGAATCGGAAATGAAGCGCGCGTATTCGCTCGGCGCCGTCGACTATATTTCCGCACCTGTCGTTCCGGAAATTCTGCGCTCGAAGGTCAAGGTCTTCGTGGAAATGCACCGGATGCACAAGGAGTTGCTGTTACGGGCGGAGGAGCGCGAGGCTTTCGTGCGCGCGGAAGCAGGCAGGGCGGTTGCTGAACGCGCGCGGCAACGCGCCGATTTTCTGGCGGCGGCAAGCCACGTGCTGACCCGTTCGCTTGAAATCGATACCACGTTGCAGCGGATCGTAGAACTTGCATCGGGCGAATTCGCCGACATGGCGTTCGTCGCCGTCAGAAGCATCGGCGAGTTTGCGACGGGTGTGACGGCGCGAGCGGCGAGACGCAACGATCCAGAGCCACCCGATTTCGCAGCGTTTCAGTCTTGTACGCTTGCCGAGAACTTTCCTCGCGTGAACTGCTTCGTGCATAGATTGCTGCACGATGGCGACGCGCACATCGAGCCCGCCGCAGACGAATTCGTCAGTGAAAGCGTCGGCGGCGAACCCGGTGCAGAAGGCATCCGCTGCGTGACGGCATTCCCGTTGCACACAGGCAGCCAGAAGGGCGTGATCGTGCTCTGTTCGTCGGGTGAGCCGATGCCGCCCGAGCAGACGACACTCGTTCAGGAGTTCGTGAGCCGCGCCGCCATCGCGCTGGAGAACGCGTTGCTGTTTTCCGCCATTCGCGATGGCGACCGGCGCAAGAACGAGTTCCTCGCGATGCTCGCACATGAACTGCGCAATCCGCTTGCGCCGATCGCCAACGCCGCAGCCGTCATGCGCAGCGCGCACAAGGGCGACGCGGAGGTCTTGCGTTGGGCCAGCGAGATCGTCGGCACGCAGGTCGAGCATATGGTGCGCATCGTCGAAGATCTGCTGGATGTTTCGCGCATCGCGCGCGGCACGGTAACGCTGCGCAAGGCGCCCGTGCCGCTGTCGGTCGTGATCGGCCGCGCGGTCGAAACCAGCCGGCCTCACTTTATTCGCCGCTCGCAGACGTTGAGTTGCGACGAGGAGGCCGTCGATGCCATCGTCGATGGCGATGTCGTCCGGCTCGCGCGGATCGTTTCGAACCTGCTCAACAACGCGTCCAAGTTTACGCCTCAAGGCGGGCATATCTCGTTGTCGACGCGCTTCGTGAACGGCGTCGCATCGATTACCGTCGCGGATGACGGGCAAGGCATCGACGCGGCGTTTCTGCCGCACGTGTTCGATCTGTTCGCGCAGGCCGACGCTTCGTTGCATCGGTCGCTGGGCGGACTCGGCATCGGACTCACGCTGGTCCGGCATCTGACGGAACTGCACGGAGGCTCTGTCCAGTGCAAAAGCGATGGGCCCGGCCGTGGCGCCGAGTTCACCGTGCGCCTGCCCGGCACCATGACCGAGCGCGTCGCGCCGACGCTCGCGCCCGTCGTCCATCTGAACCGCAAGATGGCGACGCGTGTTCTCGTGGTCGATGACCTCGTGGCTTCCGCGGAGAGCCTCGAAGCGCTGCTCGCGATATACGGCTACGTCGTCCGATGTGCGACGGACGGAGAGTCGGCGCTGCGCGTTGCCGCCGAGATGAAACCCGATGTGATCGTGCTCGACATTGGGCTTCCCGACATGACGGGTTATGAGCTTGCGCGTCACCTCCGACAGGGCAGCAATTGCCCGACAGCGCTGATGGTCGCGCTAAGCGGCTATGGTCAGGAAGAAAGCATCCGCCAGGCGATGGAAGCGGGTGTCGACCATTATCTTGTCAAGCCCGCTGACCCTGCAGCGTTACTGGATCTGCTGGCCGCGTATGAAGAAGGCCGCGACTACGATGGAATGGCGGCGACCTGATCGCTGACATGCGTCTCTTCCACTATTGCATGCAACTTGAGATGACCGCATTCGCGGGCGCGTGGTGCGTCGAGCGACGGTGGCGATCTGCATGCAATCTTCCGCCTCGAGAACGGTTCAATATCCAGAACGGAAAGACCACTTACGCGGGTACGATGTTTGGCCGCAAGGCCTTTGTCGGGCTCAGAGCGACACCTACCGAACGCTGACGCTCGGCAATACGATTCAGTGGTAGCCCGGTGCGACCTCCGTGATTGCACAGTCATTCGATACGCTGCATTTCGACAACTACGAAGTGAACGTCTTTACACGGTGACGCCGTCGATTTCACTCGCAGGCGCCTATACGTGCCTATACGTATACGCAAGGCGCCTTTGCCCGGGCCACCGGTTCGAAAGATCCGAGTTGGCATCAAGTGACGCTGATGGCTGACTACTCGTTCAGCAAACGCACGGATGTCTATGTCGAAGGCGTTTATCACCATGCGTATGGCGCGGCAGGTTCTGCGTTCGAGGGCGCGGATATCAATGGCCTGGGGCAGTCCTCTACAGGTAATCAGGTTGCGGCGACTGTGGGATTGCGGACGCAGTTAAACGGATGAAGCGCTTTCTTTTGATGTAAGTGTTTGGGCGGTTGGGCAGCAATCGGTCCGGCGAGCTTCGAGCGATGCCACCCCTTCATCCGCAACGCTTGCTGCGCTTTTGGTTCGTAGTCCACGGCAAGGTTCAGGACATGTCATATGTGGAAGAACTTGTTAAGCATGTTCACGGCACAACCGACATTGCTGAAAATAGGTTACGATGCCGGGCATTCGCGCAAGCGCTCCGGGTCAACCCTGGCGAACGTGGAGAGGCCATTTCGCTCGCTACACCCGCCCGTCGGCACCCCGACAAGCAGGCCAAATTTCTGAATTAAGAAATTAATCACTCAATTTCGCTCGCGGCCGAAACGTCTGTTTCTTATTTCCCGGTTCTCGTGGAGAACAATCTGCGAGATTGGCGCGAAAACTTTAGATTGTTACTTTTTGGCAATATTTCCGACTACGTTTCAAGAGTGAAACGTTTATACTGCTGCTTCCCAAGTCACCTGTAAGTAGCACCTGTAAGCAACTGAAAGTGAAGTAATAACTACTGAGTCTTGTTTTGCACGCCGCCCGCCGATTTTGCAGGGTCGAATCATTATCAGGCGCTTGAAATTTAAGACCTCGATCGCTTCATGACTGACGACTTACAATCATGTCAGCATGAATTTTGTGAAAGAGGTGCGGCTGATCAATGAGCACCCCTGTGTTTTAGGGTCAAAAGCGGACTCGGTTGGTTATATCTATAGCATGTCGCGTCGCTAGCGCGGGTCGCACAAGACTACGCATTAGCTCGCCGGCGTGCACAACCTCAAGCGACGGCTTTTGGTCGGCGTTTGAGGACGAGTCATCGACGCATGGTGAATGGTCGATCGAAACGTGTCGCGGGTCGAACGCGGAAGAGTTCCGCAACGATCATCTGTACTCCATCCTGGTAGTGCAATCCGAAGTGTTGATCCCTGAAAAGGGATTGCCGGAAGGATTTTGTATTATCAATAAGGACTACAGAATAGCGTCTTGTTGACTGTCGCAAGTCGATAGGTCTAGCTCGCTGCTTTTGGCAGCGGCTCGAACACGTTCGTCCAACGGCATCTGCCGTCGGATCTTGAAACATCATTCACCGGTGTTGAGCTCGGTCAACGCGTTTCCCCGGTTCACCTTTCATCGCTAGAGATAGCGTCATATCTAACCTTGGAATTAATGGAATGAGACACATTAAGTACTTCTTATTTTTACTATTCTCGCTCGCTTTCCTGCCGGCTGCGCACGCGGCTAGCAATCCGTCCAGCGTTACCGTCAATGGCGTTACGTGGACGAAATGTGCCGACGAACATGGCACGTGTAAATTCTCCGGCACGCAAAGCGTGCTCTATGGTGCATTTCCTCCGAATTCGCCTTCGGCAATGTACGCGGTGAACGGCACCTACAGCAGCAGCGTGCCGTGTGACAACAGCGCGATGGCAGACTCGGCATACGGCTATTTGAAGTCGTGCTATATCAAGTCGACCACGACGACGCCCACCAAATACACGCCGCCCGCGCTGGTCAACCCGGTCAACCCGATCACGTACGGCGCGAAGTGCAATGGCGTAACGGACGACACGGCTGCATTCCAGAAGGCGATCAATGCGGGCGACGTGCTGGTTCCTGCTGGTACCTGCGTGATCAATGGCACGCTCAATGTGCGCGCAAGCAACCGCCATATCCAGTGCCAAGGGACCGTCCTCAAGCGGACCACGGGCTTCAACATGCAGATGTTCGTCATCGGCGACTATAAGAACGCCTATACGAACGACAGTATTGTTGAGTGCAACTTCGTTGGCGCGAACACGGCAGCCCCGCAGTACTACAACAACGACAACCGTCATTGGGATATTCCCGTTGAAACGACCGGTCCGGTAAGCAACTTCTTCCTGGCAGGCAACAGCTTCAAGCAGTTCTTCGGCCAGTCGATGTTCCAGACCTACGGCTCGACGAACGGCGGTAGCGGCGACAAGATCATCTACAACACGTTTGCAAGCTGCGGCTACTACGGTCCGGTGTTCGTTGCACATACGAACGGCTACATCGGCCACAACACGGTGACCGACTGCGCTGTGGGTATCGAGAACGACAACACCACGCAGGCGACGGGCAACAACGTGATCGAGTACAACACGATCAACGCCGTGTATGGCTATGGCGCACCCGACATGACGTCGTCGGTGATGCTGACGGGCGGTGTTGCAGCTAGCGCTGACTACTCCACCAACATCGTGCGTAACAACACGGTGTCGGGCAAGAGCAATGCGCAGGGTTTCCGTGGCGCTAACATCCCGAGCAAGACCATCATCGGTAAGAACTGGGGCGTGAAGTCGGCGCAGTATTCGAACAACACCTGCGTTTCGGGTTGCACGGTTACGCCGTAATCGCCTGGTAGTAGTAGAGAAGTAAGCGTAGTAAGCTCGGACGGACTGTCCGGAGGGGATGTGTCAATGCACGGCAAGCCGAAGTGCGGCGAAATTCGCTAGCACGAAGGCCGCCGCCGTGCGGAACGCATCCACCGCCGACAGTCCGTTTTTCTATTGTTTTGGCAGTTCGTAACTGATTGCTCGGGGCACTGACACGGCAACCAAGCTGTGTTCACGAGTCGCTCCTTTTCTTGCGCACCAGTCGAGTCGATCTGGATACGTTCGATTCCCGTTGCACCGGCTAACATACGCCACCCGTTCTGAGATTCTCCGTTGCGTCGTCATCGCGAGAAATGTACTTCCGAGTGTTGAGTCAAGGTCCGCGCCGTATGACGCGACCGTCACACTCATCACCCGCCGCACGCCACCATTCTTATTTGAAATCCCGCGCGCTTCGCGACAGGGACTGCGATCCGAGAACGGAGTTGGTACACAACCGCGACGAAGCGCGTGCCTTCCTCGAACGGAAGTGGCGAAAAGTACTCGACTACCGGCTTGTCAAGGAACTTTGGACATACGGGGACAATCGCATCGCCGTTCGCTACGCCTGCCAATGGCGCGATGATGCGGGCAACGGGTTCCGTTCATATGGCAACGAGAATTGGAAGTTCGGTCTCCACGGGCTGATGCATCATCGTCACGCGAGCATCAACGACATGCCCATCAAGGAGAACGAGCGCAAATTCCACTGTCCGCTCGGACGCCGGCCCGATGACCATACTGGCTTGAGCGAACTGGGCCTTTGATCCGGCTCGGGCAGTCGTCGTCTCTACCATTGCCTTTGGCATTTTCTGTCACCTGGCCTTAGCCGCATATTTCGGCCAGTCGTCGTCGCATGCCGGCTACTCACGCCAGGACGTCGCTACGTCGCGCCTGCACAAACGTTAATCCGATTGCTTGCGCAATCAGTCATTTGGTTGCATGTGCACCGAGTTAGTGCGCGGGCGCGCTGTCGCACGAAGTGTGGTCCCTTACGGGTAACTCCGCATGGTGGCAAAAAGCTTACGATTTCTATACTGCTTTGCCGCTCGTTTGAAGACGCACAGAAAGCCGCTTCGCGGACGGTGCGGCGTCCGGAGACCGCCGGCGCCCGTTGAAAAACAAGAGACATGCTACGGAGACGAACATGGTACTTCGCCTGAAGAGCGTCGTTGCTGCGCTCGCATTATGTGTGGTCGCAACGAGTGGCTATGCGGCCGATCCGATCAAGATCGGGGTCGATGGTCCCTTCACAGGCGGATCGTCGTCGATGGGTGTCAGCATGCGCGACGGCGTGCGGCTTGCGACAGCCGAGATCAACAAGGCGGGAGGCGTGTTGGGCCGGCAGATCGTGCTCGTCGAACGCGATGACGAGGCGAAGAACGAACGCGGCGTGCAGATCGCGCAAGAGCTCATCAACAAGGAAAAAGTGGTCGCGGTAGTCGGCTACATCAATACGGGTGTTGCGCTCGCGTCGCAGCGCTTCTTCCAGGAAGCCAGGATCCCCGTGTTCAACAATGTCGCGACGGGCAGTATCGTCACAAAGCAATTTGCGGATCAGCCTGAAAACTACGTGTTCCGCAACGCGGCTGCGGACCGCATCCAGGCGCCGATGATCGTCGAGGAAGCCGTCACTAAACGCGGCTTCACGAAGGTCGCGATTCTCGCCGATTCGACCAACTACGGCCAGCTCGGGCGCGAAGATCTGGAAAAGGCGCTTGCTGCGAAGGGCGTGAAGCCGGTGGCCGTCGAGAAATTCAACATCAAGGACGTCGACATGACGGCCCAGTTGCTCAAGGCCAAGGATGCGGGCGCGCAAGCCGTGCTGACCTATGGCATCGGCCCAGAACTTGCGCAGATCGCGAACGGCATGGCCAAGCTCGGATGGAAAGTGCCGCTGATCGGCAGCTGGACCTTGTCGATGGCCAACTACATCGACAACGCGGGCACGAACGGCGAGGGCGCGCGCATGCCGCAGACCTTTATCCAGGAGCCCAACACGCCGAAGCGCAAGGCGTTCATCGAAGCGTACCTGAAGGAATTCAAGCCGAAGAACAACCGCATCGATTCGCCCGTGTCGGCGGCACAAGGTTACGACTCGGTCTATCTGCTCGCTGCAGCGATCACGCAGGCGGGTTCGACCGACGGCCCGAAGGTGCGCGCTGCACTCGAAAGCCTCAATACGAAGGTTGAAGGCGTCGTAATGGTGTACGACAAGCCGTTCTCGCATGACGACCACGAGGCGATCAGCCCGAACGTGCCCGTCGTCGGCGAAGTGAAGGGCGGCCGCGTCGTCTATGCCTACGATAGCGACAAGAAGGGTGGCGGCCAACTGCGTATCAAGCAGGTATCCGCAAACTGAGCACCGCAAGGACCGGCAAGCCGCTTCCGCCCACACGGCGGTGGCGGCTTTGTGCTGCGCGGCTTGCAATGTGATATCCCGGGGCGTTGCGCTCGAGGCAATTGGACCATGATTCTTCTTCAGCTCATCTACAGCGGCATCGCGCTCGGCATGATCTACGCCGTAATTGCATTCGGCTATCAGCTCACGTTCGCGACATCCGGCACACTGAATTTCGGACAGGGTGAAGCGCTGATGCTCGGCGCGCTCGTCGGCCTCACGCTTGTCACGCTCGGTGTCAACTACTGGCTAATGATTCCGCTCGTGTGCGTATTCGGCCTGCTGCAAGGGGCATTCGTCGAGCGCATCGGCGTGCGGCCCGCCATCAAAATCAAATCGGAATTCGGCTGGATCATGTCGACGATCGCGCTCGGCATTATCTTCAAGAACGTGGCGGAAAACGTGTGGGGCCGCGACGATCTGCGTTTTCCTTCGCCATTGCCCGAAGCGCCCATCAAGGTGTTCGGCGCGAACGTATTGCCGATGGAACTGCTCGTCGTGTGCGGCGCGCTGCTCATCATGCTCGCCGTCGAGTTCTTCAATCGCCGCAGCATCTTCGGCAAGGCAGTCGTCGCGACATCGAATGACCGCGATGCGGCTGCGCTGATGGGCATCAACACGGGTCTCGTCATCACGTTCTCGTACGCGCTGTCGTCGCTGACGGCCGCGTTCGCCGGAGTGCTGATCGCGCCGCTCACGCTGACGGGCGCGACGATGGGCGCGGTGCTCGGCCTCAAGGCGTTTGCGGTGGCGATCATCGGCGGACTGTCGAGCGGGCTCGGCATCATTGTCGGCGGCGTGATACTCGGCGTGGCGGAGACGACCACCGGCTTCTACATCTCGACGGGTTACAAGGACGTGCCCGGACTCGTGCTGTTGCTGATCGTGCTGGCGTTGCGGCCCGCGGGCCTCTTCGGCAAAACCGCGATCAAGAAAGTTTGAGGTGCGCCGTGAAAAAGAAAAACCTCATCTGCGCGCTGCTCGGGCTAGTCGCGTTGGTGATATTCCCTGTGCTTTCGGGCAATCCGTACTACATCCATCTTGTCGAGACGATCATGATCTACGCGATCCTGCTCTTCGGTCTCGACATCGTGGTCGGCTATACGGGCCAGGTGTCGCTCGGGCACGCGGGCTTGTTCGGCGTCGGCGCATACACGGCGGGCGTGCTGTTTATCAAGCTCGGCATGCCGTTCTACGTGACGGCGCCGATGGCCATCGTCGTCACGGCGGCGTTCGGCGCAATTCTCGCGTTGCCTGCGCTGCGTGTGTCAGGTCCATATCTTGCGATGGTCACGCTCGCATTCGGCACGATCATCCAGATCCTGATCAATGAAATGGACTTTCTGACCAGCGGCCCGATGGGCATCAAGATCACGAAGCCCGTGATTGCAGGGCATGCGCTCGATGAAACGCAATACTACTGGGTCGTCGCCGCGCTGCTCGCGGTGTCGCTCGTCGTCGTGCATCGCGTGCTGAAGTCACATCTGGGCCGCGCGTTCGAGGCGTTACGCGATAGCCCCATTGCTTCCGATTGCATGGGCGTCTCCGTGTATCGCCACAAGGTCTACGCGTTTGTCATCAGCGCGGGCTTCGCTGGACTCGCGGGCTGTCTGTACTCGTATTCAGAGCAATATATCTCGCCGAATACCTACAACTTCGAGCTGACTATCCTGTTCCTGCTCGCGATCATCATGGGCGGCCGCAAGACGCGCACAGGCGCGCTCATCGGCTCGACGATCATCGTGCTGCTGCCCAAGCTGCTAGACGACATCGCGATGTTCCGCATGGTCGCAACGGCACTTGCCGTTGTTGTGATCGCGGGCGCTCTGTACTCGATTGCGCGTAAGAGCGTGATGCCGCGTAAGCTCGCGATTCCCATCGCAGGCACGGTTGGGCTTGCGGTGTTCTCATACTGGATCGACGCGCTTACCGACTGGCGTCTGACGATCTTCGGCTTGATGATTCTGCTCGTGGTGTATTACCTGCAGGACGGCGTGGTAGGTTTCGTGCGCAAGTTCTTTACGCACGGCAGAGTGCGCACGGTCACCGTCGACACCGGAAAGCCCGCTGAAATGCCGGCGGATGCGGTGCTCGACGTGCACGTCAAGGGAGAGGAAACCATTCTCGACGTGCGCGGCGTGCTGATGCAGTTCAGCGGACTCAAGGCGCTCAATAACGTGAACCTTAGCGTGCGGCGCGGCACGATACACGGCCTGATCGGACCGAACGGATCGGGCAAGAGCACGATGATGAACGTGTTGACGGGCATCTATGTGCCGACTTCGGGGGCGATCGAGTATCGCGGCGAATCAATAGCGGGCAGGGCGTCGGCTGCCATCGCGCTCTCGGGAATTGCACGCACTTTCCAGAACGTGCAGCTATTCGGCGAAATGACCGCGCTCGAGAACGTGCTGGTGGGACTGCACCACACGTTTCGCTCGAACTTCGCCGACGTCGGCCTGATGACGCCACGCTACCGTCGTGAGGAACGTGCTGCGCGCGAGCGTGCATTCGGCATGCTGCGCTTTGTCGGTCTCGACGATGTTGCCACCGAAGAGGCGCGCAACCTGCCATATGGCAAGCAGCGTCTGCTGGAAATTGCTCGTGCGCTCGCGCTCGATCCACAGGTACTGCTGCTCGACGAACCCGCTGCCGGGCTTACGTCGCCGGATATCCGGGAACTGGTGCGCATCATCCGCAAGGTCCGCGATCATGGCATTACGGTGGTGCTGATCGAACATCATATGGACGTCGTAATGTCGGTTTGCGATACCGTGTCGGTGCTCGACTTCGGGCAGAAAATCGCGGAAGGCAAGCCGTCCGAAATCCAGGAAAACGAAAAAGTGATCGAGGCTTATCTTGGCGGTGTGACCGCCTGAAGCCCTCGCTTCGTGCGGGACAACGACATATATGGGGAACACGATGTTATCGATCCGCAACCTGCATGCGGGCTATGGCAAGGTTCAGGTATTGCACGGCATTTCGATGGACGTGCCGAAGGCTTCCGTCGTCACGCTGATCGGCTCGAACGGCGCAGGCAAGACCACGACGATGCGGGCGATCTCCGGCATGATCCGCCCGACGGAAGGTGTGATCACAATGGGCGAGGGTGCTTCGGCGAAGCGCATCGATTCGCTCGATTCGCACCGTATCGCGCGGCTCGGCCTTGCACATTCGCCTGAGGGGCGGCGCGTTTTCGCGACGATGACCGTCACCGACAACCTGTTGCTGGGCGCGTTTGCGCGCTTGACGTGGGCGCGCCCGCGCGGCGACGTCCACGCGGATCTCGAGCGCGCGATCGAACTCTTCCCGCGTTTGAAAGAGCGCCGAAACCAGCTGGCGGGAACGCTGTCGGGCGGCGAGCAGCAGATGCTCGCGATGGCGCGCGCAATCATGTTGAATCCCGATCTTGTCCTGCTCGACGAACCGTCTATGGGCCTCGCGCCCATTCTTGTCGACGAAGTCTTTCGCATCATCGAACGTCTGAAGATGCAGGGCGTGACGATGTTGCTCGTCGAGCAGTTCGCCGCCGCCGCGTTGAATGTCGCCGACTATGGATACGTGCTTGAAAATGGCCGCATCGCGACGCACGGATCGGCGATGCAATTGCGCGACGATCCGATGGTCAAGGCTGCCTATCTCGGACATTGAACGCAAGCAAGTAGCGCGATTTGAAACGAAAGCCGATTGAATGCAAGGGCGAAACCCTTGCGCATCTCGCCAGCCCTTTTTGGTTAGCTGTGGCACCAACTGGTTCATCGAGATTGCAAACGTCCATACATTCCCTCTGTTCACATTCCTGAGTTCGGCGGTTGTCAATTCCCACACTATTCGTCATGGAGGGCGGATACATGGTCGATCAGATAGGCGTGAATGCAGTCAATGTTCTATTGGGATTTGAAGGCCGGGCGTGAAATTGGCCGGCATGAATCCCACGGCAACGTCTTAAGTGAATACCGCGAAAATGGCGCGTTCGTCATACTAATGTCAGCGTTGTGCCACTAGCGAGGCGTAGAGTGAAAGCTGGTTTCCGCGTGCGGACTTGCCGCCGCGGGACTTAACACTGACCAGTTTCCAGCGATCAAGGAGCCTCGAAATGAAGCAACTACTTCTCAGTCTCGTGGTAACGGCAGGCGTGGCAACGATGTCGAGCGCATACGCGCAGGAAGCGCCGATGAATAACCCGCAGATGGACCAGACACAGGCGCAATCGGCGAACCCGGTAGCCGATACGGGGCAAGGTGGCGTCAATTGGGGCACTTCGTCCCAAGGGGCGCGCAATGACCCGCTCACGCGGCAGGACGTGCGTCAGCAGTTGATACAGTCCGAACGCGATGGCCAGCTCGATCAGCTTAATCGATCTCTCTACAAGGGCAATTGACCGAGCGAACGTGTCTGGTCGTCATGGCTTGGGAATGCGGATGCGGCTAATCATCAGCGATCCGGAAATGCCGAAAATCAGCGTAAGCGGATGCAGTACATGACCTGCAATTTGCCATTCGCCGAACCATAATTGCGGACCGAGAGCACCCTGCCATGCGGCGATGGTCAACAGCAGGACGATGGCAAACGATGTTGGAATGGGCGTACCTTCGAAGTGCGTCACTTTCCCCGTACCGCCCGACATCGCTTCCGTCGTCACGTTGTAGCGCGCGAGCCGCGACACCCCACATGCGACGAAGTACGCGAGCAGAAAGCGATCATATAGGCCGCGCATCCCGCATCCATAGCCGATGATCGCCGGCGCGACGCCGAACGAGATCACATCGGCAAGCGAATCGAGCTCCTTGCCGAGCAGCGAGGCCTTTTGCCGCCAGCGCGCAATCCTTCCGTCGAGCACGTCGAAGACCAGCGCTGCAAACACCAGCGCGCAGGCGAAATAGACATGCATCACATCCGCGCTGCCGATGTAGCTCATCATCGAAAACAGCGCACCCGTGCCGGAAACCGCATTGCCCAGCGTGAACCAGTCCGCAAGATGGAACTCGCGGATCATCGAAAATCGTTTCATGTCGTCCTCAAAGGCGGTACTCCGGCGACGAACGTAGCACTATCGGGGCCCGGGCGGCGACGCTTTCGACACGGCCGGTAACGGCGGGCACCCGAATCGCAGATGCAGCGCGTCCGCGCTATTTGCCGGTAGATCGTCCACGCGAAGCCAGTAGAACGCGGGATCAAACACTGCAAGACAAGGTAGAGGGATGCGAGCGCGCCACGCACTAAAGGCAGCGATATTCATACCGCGAAGTGACGGATTCGGGTCCCCGAGTCTAGCAAGTCCGCGCCACCACTCCAGCACTAGCCATATCACGATCTGATGCCCCCCTTCGAACGGGGGGTGACGCTGCGTGCTCGTCCACCTTAAATGAAGCGCAAGAGATAGCAGTAGTTCATTTTCGTATTGAAACAAACGATACAAGTCTGACCCTGTGGAGCGACCATGCGCAAGACTTCATCGACCCAACCCGACTGCAAACTCTCGCGCGAAGATCTGATCGAGCGTGCGCGCGAGATCGACGCTGCCGATCGCAAAACGAACGACAGGACAGTTTCGATCTACGGGCGGATCGCCACGCTTCTGGAGCGTGGCATCAAGGGGGCTCGTGCGAAGCACAGCGTCGTTCAAGGGCTCATCAATCAGGCGTGGCGCGAGGCAGCTCTCGAATGCGCCGCTGCGCCGGAGAAGTTTCCGCATCACATCCTGACACAGCTCGCGGATGCTCTGGAAAAGGACCTCAAATGCAGGATGCGGGCTGTCAGTGCGGGCACGCAGGCGTCGGAAGGCTGGGGCACCGACGATGAACTTCGTCTTGTCGAACACCTCGCCCGGCGCAAAGACGCACCAGAATTGCTTCGCCGCTATCTGGAGGCGTTCCAGCATCGCACCGATTTGTCCGGCGTCGATGCGGATGCAATCGTGCATCGCGCGCGGACACTCCTGAGCGAACATGAACGCAATCGTCTCAGCCAGGAAAAACGATAAGTCCCGTCACTCGTTCCGTTCGAATATCAGCTCGCAACTCTTCGCATCGAACAGCGCTCGGACTCGTGCTCCGAAAGAACGTCCATCATCTTCCCACAGCGCTCATTCGACAATAACGATCCCACTTCCAGAAAATGGCAATGCTGCCATTTTCGCGTCATCTGCTTGTTGGCCCTTGCGAATTAGTATTAACACCAGGCTGCCGCGGACGCGCAGGAAAAACTGACGCCGCTGCCTGACGTCACGCTCGCGCGCTCTTACGGATACCAGCACTGTATGTGGATCGTCAATCTCGCATTGAAGAGGCCGTACACGTTCATCGTGATGGCCATACTGATCGTGCTGGCGACGCCCTTCGTGCTGTTCACCATGCCCGTCGACGTCCTCCCTGAAATCAACATTCCCGTCGTCAGCATCATATGGAACTATACGGGCCTGTCCGCCGAGGACATGGCCAATCGCATCACTTCCGTCAACGAGCGCAGCCTGACGACGACGGTCAACGACATCGAGCACATCGAGTCGCAATCGCTGGCGGGTATCGCGATCATCAAGCTGTTTCTACAGCCGAATGCAAATATTCAGACCGCGATCGCGCAAACGGTCGCTGTCGAGCAGGCGCAACTGAAGCAGATGCCGCAAGGCGCAACGCCCCCGCTCGTCATCAGCTATTCGGCGTCGAGCATTCCCGTGATCCAGTTGGGCCTGTCGAGCCCTCGGCTTTCCGAGCAGGAACTGAATGACACGGCGCTCAACTTTCTGCGTCCGCAACTCGTCACGATTCCCGGCGCAGCCGTGCCCTATCCGTATGGCGGCAAGACCCGTCTGATCTCCGTCGATCTCGACACGCGCGCACTATTAGCCAAAGGATTGACGCCGCTCGACGTCGTCAACGCCGTGAATGCGCAGAACCTGATTCTGCCGACAGGCACCGCGAAGATCGGACCAAAGGAATACACGATCAATATGAACGGCTCGCCGACGACGGTCGCGGGCTTGAACGACATCCCCGTGCGCACGGTGAACGGCGCGACCACTTATCTGCGTGAAGTGGCGCACGTGCGCGACGGTTTCTCGCCGCAGACCAATGTGGTGCGCGAAAACGGCCGGCGCGGTGTGCTGATCTCGATTCTCAAGACGGGCAGCGCATCGACGCTCTCCATCGTGAACGCGCTGCATGCGCTATTGCCAACCGCGCAGGCAGCGTTGCCCGCCGATCTGAAGGTGACGGCGCTGTTCGATCAATCGGTGTTCGTGAAGGCCGCCATTCAGGGCGTGGCGCGCGAAGCCGTCATCGCCGCCGCGCTGACGGCCGCGATGATTCTGCTGTTCCTCGGGAACTGGCGCAGCACCTGCATCATCGCCATTTCGATTCCGCTCTCCATTCTGACTTCGCTGATCGCATTGCACGCGCTCGGACAGACGATCAACATCATGACGCTAGGCGGCCTCGCGCTCGCGGTCGGGATTCTGGTCGACGATGCGACCGTCACGATCGAGAACATCGAACGCCATTTGCACATGGGGACGAACCTGCGTGATGCGATTCTCGACGGCGCAGGCGAGATCGCGATTCCCGCATTGGTATCGACACTGTGCATCTGTATCGTGTTCGTACCGATGTTCTTTCTGACGGGCGTCGCACGCTACCTGTTCGTGCCGCTCGCGCAAGCCGTTGTGTTCGCGATGCTCGCGTCGTACGTATTGTCGAGAACTTTGGTGCCAACGCTCGCGATGCTATTGATGGGCCACGTGCACAAGCGGGATGCGCATGCGAAGCCGAACCTGTTCATGCGACTGCACCACCGCTTCGACCGCAGTTTCGAATCGATGCGCGCGGCGTACATCGTGACTCTCAGCAGTCTGCTCGTGCGGCGGCGGCTGTTCGGCGCGACATTCCTCGGCTTCTGCGTCGTCTCGCTCGCGCTGGCGTTCGTATTGGGCGAGGACTTTTTCCCGCGTGTCGATGCGGGCCAGATACGCTTGCACATGCGCGCGCCAACCGGCACGCGGATCGAAGAAACGGCGCGGCTCGCCGATCAGGTCGAGAAGGTGGTGCGAGAAGTCATTCCGCCCAACGAACTGGGCACGGTGCTCGACAATCTCGGCTTGCCTTATAGCGGCATCAACCTGTCGTACAGCAACGCGGGAACCATCGGCACGCTCGACGGCGAGATCCTGCTCGCGCTGAAAGAAGATCACAAGCCGAGCATCGGTTATATCGACCGTTTGCGCGCATTATTGCCGCAGCGCTTCCCGGGAACGGAGTTCTTCTTTCAGCCCGCCGATATCGTCACGCAGATCCTCAACTTCGGTTTGCCCGCCGCTGTCGATGTGCAGATCGTCGGCGCAAACCAGCAGGGCAATCTGGAGATTGCGCGCAAGCTGCTCAAGCAGATCAGGATGATTCCGGGCGCGGTCGATTCACACATCCAGCAGAAGCTCGACGAGCCTGTCATCAACCTGCAGATGGATCGCACGCGCTTGCAACAACTGAATCTGAATGCGAACAACGTCGCACAGAACGTGCTGATCTCACTGTCGGGGAGCACGCAGACGTCGCCGGGATTCTGGTTCAATCCGCGCAACGGCGTCGAGTACAACCTCGCCGTGCAGACACCGCAGTATCAGATCTCGTCGGTAGACCAGCTATTGCGCACGCCCGTATCGGCTTCCGCGGCGGGGCCGACGCAACTGCTCGGCAATCTCGTGCAGGTTTCGCCGCAGAACCAGTTCGCGATGGTCACGCACTACAACATCCGCCCCGTGATCGACGTGTTCGTGAGTGTGGAAGGTCGCGACCTCGGCAGCGTGGACACGCAGATCGAAAAGCTCGTCGATCAGGCTCGCGCGTCGTTGCCGCGCGGCAGCTCGATCGCGATACGCGGCCAGGTGCAGACGATGCGCACGTCGTACTTCGGGCTGGGCATCGGCGTTGCGATGGCGATCGTGCTCGTCTATCTGCTGATCGTCGTGAACTTCCAGTCGTGGATCGATCCGCTCATCATCGTGAGCGCATTGCCGGCCGCGCTGGCAGGCATCGTGTGGATGCTGTTCCTGACGGGCACGCATCTGAGCGTGCCTGCATTGACAGGCGCGATCATGACGATGGGCGTCGCGACGGCAAACAGCATTCTGATGGTGGCGTTCGCACGTCAACGGCTCACGGCGGGTGCGCCGCCGCTGACAGCCGCGCTCGAAGCGGGCGCGAGCCGGATCAGGCCCGTGCTGATGACGGCGTGCGCGATGATCATCGGCATGATTCCGATGGCGCTCGGGCTCGGTGAAGGCGCCGAACAGAATGCCCCGCTGGGGCGCGCGGTGATCGGCGGGCTGCTGTTCGCGACCGTCTCGACGCTCTTCTTCGTACCGTTGCTGTTCGCGGGCATTCATAGCCGGCTCGCGCATCGCAAGGCGGCACGTGAGGGCGATCAGCAGCGCGAAGGCGCCGCGCCGCAACGACACGACCGTGACGACGCACACGGACACAGCCCGAAGACGGAGGATCGAGGTGACTGAAAAGACTCACTCTTCGCTAGCGATTCCCGCACGGGAAACCCAGGACGGGCACGCGCTGCCGCCGCGCCACCGCGAATGGCGGCGCGCGAAGATCGCGGTTGCGATCGTGCTGGTATTGCTGGCGATCGGCGCGTTGCGCACGGTGATCGCTAACATCGTGCAGAACCGTACGGTCGCGCAAATGACGCAGCAAAACGCGAAGCAATACGTCGACGTCGTGACGCCGGCGGCCACGGACGGCAGCACGGGCGTGACGGTCTTGCCGGGAACGTTGCGCGGCTATGTCGAGTCGCCGATCTACGCGCGCGCGACGGGCTATCTGCTGCACTGGTATGCGGACATCGGCGCACGCGTGAAAGAAGGGCAACTGCTGGCGGAACTCGATACGCCGGAGATCGATCAGGAACTTGCGCAGGCCGTTGCGCAGCGCGATCAGATCCAGTCGAGTCTCGGCCTCGCCAAGAGTTCATTCGAGCGCTGGCAGCAACTGCGTCAGCGCGATGCCGTTTCGCAACAGGAACTCGACGAGCGGCAAAGCACGTATTCGCAGGACGTCGCCAATCTGGCCGCCGCCGACGCCAACGTGAAACGGCTGCGCCAGCTCGAAAGCTTCAAGCGCATCGTCGCGCCGTTTGCGGGCGTGGTCACGCAGCGCAACGTCGATGTAGGCGATCTGATCGATGCGGGCAGTGGCACGAGCCGCGCGCTCTTCGCGCTCGCGCAGTCGGACCCGCTGCGCGTGTACGTGCAGCTCCCACAGGCGTACGCGCAGAACGTGCAGGTCGGCGAGGACGTGGTCGTGACGCAGGCCGAGTTGCCGGGCCAGCAATTTCACGGCCGTATCACGAACATTTCGGGCGCGATCGACGTGCCCACGCGCTCGCTGCAAGTCGAGGTCACGCTGCGCAATCCTGACGGTGAGCTGCGCCCCGGCGCCTACGTGCAGGTCGCCATACCGTCGGGTACGCGCGCGCAATTGTCGGTGCCCGGCAACGCGCTGCTGTTTCGCGCCGAAGGTCCGCGCCTTGCCGTCGTCGACAGCGAAGGCGTCGTGCATCTGCACAGTGTCACGATTGCGCAGGATCTCGGCCAGACGCTTGAAATCGAAAGCGGCCTCGAGCCCAACGACCGCGTGATCATCAACCCGAGCGATTCGATCGCGGACGGCGACCACGTCGAAGTGTCGCATGCGCGCTCGACGTCACATGCGGGCAAGGCGGCATCGTGAATACGCGCACACTCGCTGCGCGAATGGGCGCGACGGCGCTTGCGGCGGCGCTGTGCGCGTGCACGGTCGGCCCCGACTACAACGCGCCGTCGACGGATGCGCCGCCCACATGGCACACGGATTCATACTGGCGTCTCGCGCAGCCTTCCCATGCGCCGCTTGCGCTGGACTGGTGGAAGGCCTTCGGCGACAGCACGCTCGAAGGACTCGAAACGATGGCGCTCGCGCAGAATCAGACACTGGCCGCGGCCAGCGCGCATTACGCGCAGGCACGCGCGACGCTCGCCAACACGCGCGCGCAGTTGATTCCGGAGGTCGATCTGTCGGCGTCGGCGGCGCGCGAGCGGATCTCGAAGAACCGGCCTGCGACGAGCTACTCGGTGCCGAATCAATCGACGGTGCAAAACAACTTGCAGATCGGTCCGACGATCAACTACGACGTCGATCTGTTCGGGCGTATTCGGCGCGAAGTGGAAGGCGCGCAGGCGTCGGCTGAGCAGTCGCGCGACGATCTCGCGAACGCGCGTCTCGTGCTCACCACCGATCTTGCCACTGACTACTTCTCGCTGCGCCAACTTGACGCCGAAATCGATGTGCTGAACCGATCGGTGCAGCTGCAACAGAAGGCGCTCGACTACGTAACGACGGAGCATGATCTCGGCGCTGTGTCCGGGCTCGATGTATTGCAGCAGAAATCGCTGCTCGATCAGACGCGCGTGCAGGCGCAACTGCTCGTCACACAACGCGACCAGTTCGAGCATGCGATCGCGGCGCTCGTCGCGGTGCCTGCGCCGCAGTTTTCGATCGAGCCGAAAGTGATCGACTACAAGGTGCCCACGATCCCGCTCGGACTGCCCAGCGATGTGCTGCAGCGCCGGCCTGACATTGCATCGGCGGAACGCGCGATGGCGGCGGCGAATGCGCAGATCGGCGTCGCGAAGGCCGCGTTCTTCCCGAGTCTGACGCTCACGCCGGGCATCGGCTGGCAGAGCACGGAGCTCGCTGATCTGATCAGTGCACCGAGCCTGATGTGGTCGCTCGGCGCAGCGTTGAGCCAGGTCGTGTTCGACGGCGGGCGGCGCGCGGCCAATGTTGACTTCGCGAGCGAGGGCTACAAGGCGGCTCAGGCCAACTATCGTCAGGCGGTGCTCACGGCGTTCCAGCAGGTGCAGGACGGTATCACGGGGCTTTCCGTGCTCGATGGCGCCGCTTCGCAGTCGCGCGATGCCGTCGCCGATGCGCAGCGCCTTCTCTCGCTTGCCAACGACCGGTATTCGGGCGGCCTCGTTGCTTACCTCGACGTGATCACCGCGCAGCAGTCGCTGCTGACCAGCCAGCGTACGGACGTGCAGATACACGGGCAGCAGATGACGACTTCCGTGGCGCTCGTGAAGGCGCTCGGCGGTGGCTGGGATGGGCAGGACGCGGTATCGGCTGCGCCCGCCGATGCCGCGAAAGATGTATCGATGGAGACGGGTTCATCTGCCATGCGCGCGCCGAACTGATTTGAAGCGGTACGACTGAAGGCTGTACGTAATGCACGGAAGATTGCGCAAAACAGGCTGTAAAGGACGGGCTGAACACGTTTGAAAAGCCTACTTATAATGAGGATGACAATAGAGAGGAGCGCACATGAAGCTGCTCATCGTGGAGGACGAATTCAAGGTCGTCGATTATCTGCGCCGGGGCCTGACTGAACAGGGCTGGGTGGTCGACGTCGCGCTCGACGGCGAGGAGGGCTTGCACCTCGCGTCGGAGTTCGACTACGACATCATCGTGCTTGACGTGATGCTGCCCAAGCGCGACGGCATCAGCGTGCTCAAGGCGCTGCGCATGCGCAAGTCCACACCCGTCATCATGCTGACCGCGCGCGATCACGTGAACGATCGCGTGCGCGGCCTGCGCGAAGGCGCCGACGACTATCTGACCAAGCCATTCTCGTTTCTCGAACTGGTCGAGCGTCTGCATGCGCTCGCAAGGCGCACACGCGTGCAGGAATCGACGCTGATCTGTGTCGGTGATCTGTATGTCGATCTGATCGGCAGGCGCGCAACGCGCGGCGGCGTGCGGCTCGATCTGACCGCGAAGGAGTTTCAACTGCTCAGCGTGCTCGCGCGCAGGCAGGGCGACATTCTGTCGAAAGCGATGATCACGGAACTGGTCTGGGATGTGAACTTCGACAGCCATACGAACGTCGTCGAAACGGCGATCAAGCGCTTGCGCGCGAAACTGGACGGCCCGTTTCCGACGAAGCTGCTGCACACGATGCGCGGCATGGGCTACGTGCTCGAAGTACGCGAGGAAGCGGAGGCATCATGATTCGCTCGAACCGTTCGATTGCGCGGCGTCTTGCGTTGCTGTTCGCGCTTGTCGCGCTTGCCGTTTTCACGCTGGTGGATACGGGTCTGTTCCTCGTGTTGCGCTCGCAAGTCGAGCAGCGTCTGCGCGATTCGCTCGATAGCCGCACCGAGGTCGCGCGCATCATCGTGCATCATGTGATCAATCGCGACAAATGGCGCATTGCACAGGAAAAGCTCGCGGATATGACGCCGCGCGATGGGACTAACACGTACGCGATTTCGAGCACGACGCCGCTCTTCAATTACGGTCATCCTGTCACGGGCCAGATTGCGCAGCAGTGGCACGGTGACTATGCGCGCATCACGCACAACGGCACGGGGCACGATATGCTGACCCGTACGCTGAACATTCCCGCGAACGGCGAGCGCCCGCAGGTGCAATTGCAGGTGGCGACCAGCTATGCGCCAACGGAGCAGGCGTTGCGCGAATTCGGTCTCGCGCTGGCCGCGTTGTCCGCGCTGGGTGCGTTCGGCGCATCGCTGCTCAGCTATTGGGTTACGCGGATCGGTCTCGCGCCGTTGCGAAGGCTGACCATCGATGCATCCGAAGTCAGCGCCGACAACCGCTCGCAACGACTGCGCACTGCGGAGCTGCCACTGGAACTGAACGATCTCGCACATTCGTTCAACGGCGCGCTCGAACGTCTCGATCAAGCGTACTGCCGCCTTGAATCGTTCAACGCCGACGTCGCGCATGAACTGCGAACGCCCGTCACCATTCTGATTGGGCAGACGCAGGTTGCATTGACGCGCAACCGCGCCGTCGACGATCTGCGTCGCACGCTGCAATCGAATCTGGAAGAGTTCGAGCGGATGCGCGGCATCATCAACGACATGCTGTTCCTCGCGCGCGCCGACCAGGGCGAACGGGCGACGGAACTGGTCGAAGTGTCGCTCGCGACGGAAGTCGCGCACACGGTCGAATTCCTCGAAATGCCGATGGAAGAGGCGCATGTGCGGGCGCAATTGCACGGCGATGCCGTCGCGCGCGTCAATCGTCCGCTGTTTGGCCGCGCGTGCGCGAACCTGCTGATCAATGCGATCCACCATAGCATGCCGGGCTCGACAATCACGGTCACGATCTCGCGCGAGGCGGGGCGCGTGTGGGTTGCCGTCGCCAATCGCGGCGAGCCGATAGCGCCGGATGTGCTCGATCATGTGTTCGACCGCTTCTATCGCGCAGAACTGTCGCGCACGAACAGCCGCGAGAATCACGGGCTCGGGCTCGCGATCGTCAAGGCGGTGGCGGAGATGCACGGCGGCGTGGTGTTCGTGCGCAGTCTGCAGGGCGTCAACACGTTCGGCTTTTCGATTCGAAGCGCCAACAAGGCGCGCTCGCCGAAAGCCGATGCTCAGACAAAGGAAGCGCAACTCGCGTCGCGTCAGATGGCATCCACGCCGCTCAAGTCTCCATAAAGAAGGTGCCGACGCCGTCGTCGAAAGCGGTAAATTGGTCCGCTCCTTGGCATCTGTTCGACGGATTGAAGGTCAAATTGACTGGGTACGCTGGTGGTGTCGCGACTACTGCGTCACCGGCAAGGAGGCCTGGGGTGGACCTGATCGAAATGGCAAGGAAATCCGGCATGCAGGTCCTGTTGGATGCGCAGATCGGCAGCCAGATGTATCACAGCGTCTGCGGACCGCTTTCGTCATTGCAGCGGTTTGCAGATGAGATCGGCAAAGCGCTTGCCGCGGAAGCTGCCGCGCAGGCCGCCTTGAGTACCGCGGCCGAGGCCGGGAGCTAGTTTGTGGATATCCCGTATGCGTGAGGTCACTGCTCCGGCTACCGGGTGAGGTCCTCGAATCGTGCGACTCTCGTGCGCCCGCCGACGGCTCGCCCAGTAGCCGTTCACACTCAGTTGCCGAAAAAGATGCTGCAGTAGCTAACGGGACCTGCGCAATTGCCAGTCGACGCGTTGCTGCCAGTTCTGACACGATTCTGCTGCGATCCGGCTTGGTCCTTGCTGTTCACGGCGCCGCCGTAGCTGGACGCTACGGCATCGTTGCTCTGCTGTGACTTGACGGCAGTAGTGCCGCTTTCCTGAGCCATGCACAAGGCAGGCGCGGTGAGAACTGCTGCGATGAAAAATGTGCGAGCAAAAGACTTCATGATGACCTCTGGGAACAGTGCGCCGCGAACGCGCGTCCACGGCTGTTGAGAAAATAAAAAGTACAGCGCGATGCATTCGCGAGCCACGACAAAGCGCCGCTTCAATGAAGCGCGTCCGCTTTCGCATACGTGGACTCCCACCCCCCGCCAAGTACCTTGCATAAGGTGATGAGGTTGGCAGCGGCATCGGCTTCGCTTTGCTCGAGATTGCTTTGCGCGTCGAGCAATTGTTTCTGCACGTTGAGCACGTCGAGAAAATCGACTGCGCCTGCCTTGTATCGCTGCTGCGCAACGTGCAGTGCGCGTTGATTCAGGCTAACGACCGTTTTCAGGCGATCACGCCGCCGCTGTTCAGCGTCGTAGACGATGAGGGCATCGTCTACCTCTCGCCAGGCCTGAAGTACGGTGCGTTTGTAGAGGATCGCCGCCTCCTGTTGTTGTGCCTCGCGCAGTTGGAGCGTGCCCTTCAGGCGTCCGCCTTCGAATATCGGAAGCGTGATCGACGGTCCGACAACGAACTGGCCGGACGCCCAGTCAGCCAGATTCGAGAGTTGAAGGCTCTGGAAGCCCGCACTGCCGTTAAGCGATATGCGCGGATAGAAGTCGGCTTTCGCCATGCCGATCGCCGCTGTCGCCGCATGCAGTTGAGCTTCCGCTCTGCGAATATCCGGTCTGCGTTGCACCAGTTCCGACGGAAATCCGATCGGCACCTGTTGGGGAAGAGCAGGAACATCGTGCGGTTCGCCGAGCGTTTGCCGCAGGGCACCCGGTTCCATGGCAAGCAGCACGCCGATCGCGTTGATCGTGGTCTCGCAACGCGATTCGAGCGTCGGGAGCAGGCTCTCGATCGACTCCGCCTGCGCGGAAGCATTGGCGACATCCAGGTCCGTCGTCACGCCTTCACGTGCCCGCGTTTGTGTGAGCTTCATCGCATCGCGTGCGATGTCGAGGTTTTGCTTCGCGATCTGAAGCAAAGCCTGCGTGTCACGCAACTGAATGTAGTCACGGGCAAGTTCGGCGCGCGCAGATAGCAGAACCGCGTTTCGGTCCTCGTATGAGGCTTGCGTCAGCGCTGCCGAAGCCTCGACACTGCGTCGAACCCGCCCCCAGATGTCCACTTCCCACGACGCGTCGAAGCCGAACTGGTACAGGTCGTAAGCGGGCGAACCCTTGCTGCCCGGCAGCGGCGCGACGCCAAGTGGTGCGCTTCCCGACGCCGATTGCGTCTGACTGCCCGTTGGCGTGACGCCGAGCAGCGACAAGATGCCGTTCTCGCTTCCGCGCTCGCGGTTATAGGAGGCGGCGCCCGTGAGCGTCGGATATTGCGCGGCGCCAGCGACGCGTTGTTCGGCCCGGCTTTGCCGCAGACGTGCCGACGCTGCAGCAATGTCAAGATTCGCGTCGGTCAGTTGTTGCTCCAGCGAGTTCAGCATGGGATCGTTGAACAATGTCCACCAATCCGGACTGAATTCGGATTCGACAGCCTTGCTGGGCGCTTGTGCAGACTGAGTGCGATTAAATACATCGGGCGTGGATGATTTGGGAGGCTCGAAGTTCGGACCCACGAGACAGCCCGTCAGCGTGGAGCACAGCAGCACCGCCAGCGCTCGCGCGCGGAAAGAGGATTCGCTTGCGTTCATTTGCTTTGCGCTCCCGCGATCGCAGTATCGCGATGCCGGCTGACGGCCACCTCCGCTTCGACGGAAAGGCCCACGCTCAACGCAGACGCGGCCTGCTGGCCGCGATCGATTGTGATCTTGACAGGCACACGCTGAACGATCTTGGTGAAGTTGCCCGTTGCATTGTCGGGCGCAATGGGCGCAAAGCTCACGCCCGTCGCCGGGGCAAGGCTATCGACATGGCCTCGAATCACCACGCCCGGAAAGCTGTCAACTTTGATGCGCACGCTTTCGCCGGGCCGCATGTTGGTGATCTGGTTTTCCTGAAAGTTGGCGACGATATAGGCCTCCGACAGCGGGACGATCGCGAGCAGCGGCGCGCCGGGCGTAACGAACGCGCCGACCCGCACCGAGCGCCTCCCGACCTTGCCGTCGACGGGCGCGCGGATCTCCGTATAAGAGAGGTTGAGTGTTGCCTGTCGGAGAACCGCCTCGGCGTGGGCCAGTGCGCCCGCCGCCTTGTCGCGCTGCGTACGCAGAACATCGAGGTTCTGCTCGGTCGCGACGAACACGGCGCGGTCGTGAGCCTGCTGCGCGAGTTGCTCGGCCAGCGCGCTCGCCGCGTGTTGCTGCTCCTGCGTGGTTCCTGCGCCCGCTTCCGAGAGGTTCCGGTAGCGCGAGGCGTTCGCTTGCGCAAACTGGATCGACGCCTCGTCTGATCGAAGCGTGGCGCGCGCCTGCTCGACAAGCGAGGGTTGTCGCGCGATCTCGGCTTCGTAGTTCGCTACCGACGCCTTGGCCGCCGCCACGTCAGCCTGTGCGCTCAGCAACGCGGCCCGAAAGTCACGGTCGTCGATACGCACCAGTAGTTCACCCGCTTTGACCTGCTGGTTGTCCTCTACCAGCACATCGGAGACCTGGCCGGCGATACGCGGGGCGACTAGCGTGAAATCGGCGGTCACATAGGCATCGTTCGTGGTCTCCGTATCCGAGCCGGCAATGAGTTTTGTGCAAATCCATGCGACAGCGCCGATTGCAACTAGACACGCGATGAGATAAAGCAGCTTGCGAGGGGTAAAGGTGGCAGCAGATGACATATATATCGGCGCTTAGCGAGAAGAATGCGGCGTAGTACTCCAAGGCGGATAAATACGCACGGGCAGTACTGGAATGACAACGAGAAACACGACGGCAACGCCTGCCATCACGCGGTACAGATCCGCGGATGTCAGCACCACGGCCTGCTCGTGAATCCGGTGCGCGAGTTGACCGAGACCATGAACGGCATCGACGGCTGCGCCCATGACCAATGTGTTGTTGCCTAGCTGGTCCACGAGCATGCTCGAATGAAAGTGCTCGCGCGCGGTGCCTAGCCCCTCAAGGAGCCCAGTTGCCGCTACGCCTGCAAACGCCTTGACCGTGTTGAACATCGCCGAAGCAAATGGACCTTCGGTTGGGGGCAAGCCTGTGGTCACGCCCATCAGGATCGCGAGGATCATCATCGGTTGCGCGATGATCTGCAACGACTGAAGCGGGTAAAAGTTCTCGCGAACCCAGTCCGAGGTTACGAAGCTGCCCAGAAAACAACTGATAGCCATCAGGGAAAGTCCAATCGCCATTACCCAGCGATGGTCTACTCGCCGCAGATTAAGAAGGGCGGCCGTCAGAGGAAGCGCAATCAATAGTGGAATCGCAACGAGCAAGGCCAGAGGCGTCGTTTGCAGCGGCCTGTAAGCATGAACCTGCGCAAGATATTGGGCCGGTATGACGTTGACGCTGACCAGCAGTACAACCGCGCCCATCAGTGTCAGAAGCCCGTGCGCGAAGTTTCGGCGGGAAAGCAGTTGAAGCTTGAAAAACGGCAGCGGATGAAACCATTCGTTGACAAGGAATGCCGCGAACAACAGCCCGCCTCCACCTAGCAGCACGCGGATAAGTGTCGAGTTCAGCCAGTCGAGGCGATCGCCCTGCAAAAGCCCAATGACGAGCATCAGCATCGCGGGGAAGCCCGTCAAAAATCCGACCCAGTTGAACGATCGCAGCCGTTCGGGCTTCCATTGTTCCGACGGGAGTCCCTGCTGGATTGCCACGCAGCTCAACAGGCCGAGTGGCACGATTTGCCAGAATGCCATTCGCCAGCTGACGTATTCCGTCCATAAGGCCGCGAGAGGCGTACCGAGCGCCGGTCCGAAGGTTGCGGTGAGAGCGTAGCCCGCAAGTCCGTATAGCTTGATTTTCGGGGGAAGATAGCGCAACGCCACGATGATCAACATCGGGGGCAGACATCCGCCCGCAATACCCTGCAATGCGCGCAACACATAGAGGGTCGGCAGGTTCGGCGCAAGGGGACAAAGGAATCCGATCAACATCACGGCGAGAACCGCGCCGATCGTAAAACGCTTTAGCGTAAACGTCACCCCGAACCACGGAGCAAATATCATCGTGGCGACGTTAGTAGCCTCGAAGAGGGCGGTGAGCCACGTTCCGTCGTCACGTCCGATCGAGAGCGCGCCACGAATATCCGTCATCGCCACTGCGGTGACCTGCTCGTTCAATATCGCCAATAGCGAAGCGAGCAGCATTCCAAGCAACCCGATAGCGAGACGAGGCGCTAGCCCAGCTTCTGTGGGTGCCTGCGGTGCGGGACTCTCTGCTTCCCGTACAGCAACGGGCGATGGCATTTGCCCGAGCCTCGGCTCAGCTGCTCCACTTGTCCATGGGTTTGCGGTATTCATAAGGGCACGTCAGCCAGGTGTGTTCAACGAGCATTGCGTTGGGCGAATTTCCCCGCGCGATGGATTGATTCATTCTAGGACCCGGGTCACTGTTCTTAAAGCGGGCATAGTTTTCGTATCAGGCCATTCCATTCGTAATTCAGGCCAATGTCCCCGGGCTTGCATCGATAAAGCATCGCGCGAGAAACAATCCGTTTCCAGCCGTTCAACAAAACAATTACGCAGAGCCGTATCGGTGAATAAGACAACGCTGTTTATGAAAGACTCTGTTGTTTAACTTGTTCAAAGCTTTTACGTCCAAAAAAACAGGTGGCCGGGTATCATCAATGTGCAGGCCTACTGGTATGGATTGGCCGATAGGTCTAGCTCTATCGAAGCCTTACAGAGTGGAGAAGTGACAGTGAAATTTTCAGTGAAGAACGAATTGCGCCCGGCCGATATTTCGGCGATTGATCGAGCGATGAAGACGGTAGACGCTGACGCCAAGGTCGACGTGGACATCGGCGCGAAGACCGTGAACGTTGATTCATGGCTGATGCCAGAAGAGTTCATCGTCGCATTTGTCGACGAAGACTACGATGTGGCAATTGCAGAGTGGTAGGAGGGCATCGGAAGGAGGCCGGTGACGGTATGAAGCCGCCACCGGTGTCAGCGAGGCTCACTGCGTCGCTAGCGGGGAGATGCAGAATCGCCGACTTTACGCGTTGGACTTCGCGTCCGGAAAATATTGCGGCGCCTCGCGGCGATCGAACATCCCATACTCCCGGACAACACGAATTCTTCGCAGGCGCACGTCGTCCGGCAGTGTCGAATTGCGCTCAAACGCTTCAGCGGCTGCCTGATCTTGCCATGTCAAGACGGCAATGACGTCGCCAGGTGTCATCAGTGCGTCGAATGCGTCCCACGCCACGAGGCCGGAAGCTTGGGTGTCGAGTCCGAGTGACTGGGCGACGGCGTCGGCACCCGCCTGCTTGACCCAGTCCGGCGCGCGCTTCGCGTCGAGCAGCGTGACTGCCGTGCCGGCTCCCGTCTCGGTTGCATCGAGGCGATGCTCGTGCAACGTCTGCCCCGCGGGTAAGCGCGTATCCGCGATCGTTTCGCCAATACGCAGGCGATAGTCGGCGAATACCCGATCGCGGGCCGCCTGTTGGACCTTGTGATGGTTCGTGCTGATTCGCCAACGCACCAGCGACTTCTCGTCCCGCCAGCTCGACAGGGACAGTAGCCATCCATCGCGCGTGAGGCTTGCATAGCGGTCGTTGTCGATAAAGCCGTCGATTTGTTCGAGCTCTGCGCGCAGCATCTTTGCCATCGCGAGATAGGCATTGAATTGCTCGGATTTGGGATTTACTTCAAGCATTGCGGAAAACATAGATTCCTCGTTCGGTTGAGAGGCGACCACCCGATTCATCGCGATACGATGGCCGGGCGATCTCTTGCCCCATTGTCGAAGTTGGAACGGGAATCTTGAAGAGCCAGTAACTCGCCTATTAGGCCATTCCGTACTTGTATCCGGCCAGGCACATTCCCGGTTAAAGCGGCAAAGCTAAATGTCGTTTATCTCGATGGTCTGATTCGCCGCGTGATTCGTCGTTAAGAGTGTGCGAATGCTGGCCATTCCTGGTTGTCTTTGGGTCAATCGACGAAGTAAAGCATGACCATGCCGGGTATGACGCCTGGAATCAGGACATCTCCTCAGTGCGCACCGCTTTTCGATTTACCGTTCGTCAACATTGAAATCAGGAATCAGATTGGACAGATTGCGCGAGATGGAGGTATTCGTAGCTATCGTTGACAGAGGTAGTTTTACGGGCGCGTCGGAAAAACTTGGCATGTCGGCCCCCGCGGTCTCGCGAGCACTCAACTCACTCGAGACCCGATTGGCGCGCAGTTGCTTGCCCGGACAACGCGCTCAGTCCGGCCGACGGAAGCGGGCATGTCGTATCTCGACGCCTGCCGCAGGGTGCTGGATACCATCACGGACGCGCAAGCAGTTGTCGCGGCTCGCCAGGACAATCCAGTCGGCACACTGACCATTTCGGCTCCGGTTCTGTTCGGCCAGCGTTTCATCGCTCCCCTCGTCGACGCGTATGTGCAGCGCTATCCGGACGTCAGGGTCAATGCAATCTATGTCGATCGTGCCACGCGACTTCTCGAAGAGGGCGTGGACATCGCCATTCGCATTGGGCACTTGGGAGATTCATCGATATTTGCAGTGCCGTTGGGCTTTGTCAGGCGTAGAACCTATGCGGCCCCTTCTTATCTTGCGGCGCACGGGGAGCCTTTTCATCCGAGGGAGCTTGCCAGTCATCATTGCGTGTCTCTGACAGGCGTGACGAATCCCACCGAATGGCTTTTCTATGAAAACGGTTTGAGAATGTCAGTCCGGCTTCAGCCACGAATGATCGTCAACCTGGCTCCCGCAGCCGTTGTGGCGGCCGTCGATGGCGTGGGGATCACCCAATTGTTCTCTTATCAGGCGGCTCCCGAAGTGCTGACTGGAAGTCTGATCCCCGTCTTGGCGGCATACGAACCCGAGTCCACTCCCGTCAATCTGCTTCATGTGGAGCGGCGCGGAGAGAGCGGCAAGATTCGGGCCTTCGTAGAGTTCGTCACGCAGACGCTGCGCGAAAACGTGCATCTTCGCTACCTTGATAGTGCGATGGCTTTGGATAGTATCTGACAGGTCCCGTAATCCCTGTCATCAGCTTCTCTTCGCAGGACCGGCTGCCGTGAGCGCGAGACGAAGCTCGTGATAGGCAGCCACTAGCGCATCGAGGCTGAAGGTTCTGTTCAGACCGCTAGGATTTGGCAATACCCACGCACGTGCCCCACCAAATGGCTTCGATTGCAGGCCCCACGAAATGTCGCGCTTGCCGGACATTGCGGAGAGCGCCATCTTTCCGAGGAAAGCAACGCATTGCGGTGCATACCTCTCGATCTTTTGCTCGAACGCGGAAGCGGCCGCGTTGAACTCCCATGGCGACAACTGGTCGGCTCGCGCCGTTGGACGCGACACGACAGTCGTCAGACCGCAGCCGTACCGTAGCAGCGTGACGTCGTCTTCAGAGCGGATCTGTTCAGGAGTAAAACCGGCCAGATGGACGACGCGCCAGAACCGGTTGCCTCTGCCTGCAAAGTGGCGGCCTGTCGATGCCGCGCAGATGCCCGGATTGATTCCGCAAAACACCACTGATAAACCGGACTCAAGGATGTCCGGAAGAGATGGAAGTACATCGGAGTGAATCATGGATGGCGCAGGTGTGTTCATCAAGCATTTGAGGAATCGCCGGGTGGAAGCAATGGGACCATCTCGGCAAAACCATCGCAGGGAGGCAGTGTGGGCCACGCTGTCTCACTGAACAAGTAATAAGAGGGACGGTTTCAGGTCAAAGGCGTCACGAATCAAGCCAGCGACATCTAACTCAGGCCTTCCATCTCCGCCGATTCGACCCGCTCGTTGACGCCGCCATAAGCCCATTGTTGGCCGCCGCTGTCACCACGAAATCGTTGACGGTACTGTTTGGGCGTGACGTTGAGCCGCCGCGAGAAAGTCGTTCGCATGTGGGTGGCGCTGTGAAAGCCGCACTTGAACGCGACTGTCTTGAGAGGCGCATCCGTCTCCTCGAGCAGCTTCCGGGCAGTATCGACCCGAACCTGTTCGACAAATGCGGACGGTGTCACTTTGGCATATTTCGCAAAGAGCCTGGAGAAGGTGCGCCGGCTGACGGACACTGCGCTCGCAAGCTGCTCGATCGATAGTGAATCGGTGATGTGCTCGGTCACGTATCGGAGCACCTTGCCGACGATGGGATCATGGTCCTTGCGTACGCCGACGTAAGGGCTGTACTGAGATTGTCCGCCTTCTCGCTGGATATAAACGACCAGTCGCTTCGCCACCCGCACGGCAAGATCGTGACCCCAGTCTTCTGTCACGAGCGACAGACACAGATCGATGCCTGCTGTCACGCCGGCAGATGTAAAGAGGCGTCCGTCACGAATGAAAATCCGGTCAGGCTGCACACAGGCATCGGGAAAATCGTCGGCGAGCCGGTCCGCATCTTCCCAGTGCGTCGTCACTTGCTTGCCGTCGAGAAGCCCTGCACGCGCGAGCACGAATGCTCCCGTGCAAACGGAGCCAAACCGGGTTGCGCCGCGCGACTGCGCTTGCAACCAGTTCAGAAACTCGCTTTTGGGCTGAGCATTGGGCAACTGCGGTCCTCCGGCGATCAACAGAAGGTCGAATGGCTCGTCGAACTCCGTATAGCTATGAGGAACTGAGAGTTGCATCCCATTCGAGCAGGCGACGGTGCCAGCCTGGTCACCGACGAGAGAGATCTGATACCTCTGATGTTCGGGAAGGAAGGTGTTGGCTTCCGCGAAGACGTCCAGTGGGCCTGCAACATCCAGCGCTTGCACACCATCGAAAATAACAATGGCGACTTTCATATCATGACCTTCGGATAATGAGCACGCTGTCGTCAGTGCCGCCAATGGCCGCCAAGGCGAACCGCAAAAAACCAGCATTGACCGCAACAGAGTGCGGTCGTCCAGTCTAGCGCGGCTGCGGCGCTCCGAGTATGTCGTATTGCTCAATCGTTGTTCGCACTGTTGCACGAACCGGCGTTGCGCGGTGCAATACAAAATGAAAATGGCCGAGCCGTGACGCGCCGCAGCACAACGCAAGAGCGCGAGGTCGCAAATGGCGCAGAAGCAGCACATCTTGGCCTGCATACGTCGCTCCTGATTATATCTGACAGGTCAAACATTGTCACAATGGATGGAACCATTCCTCACAATTCTTCCAGGGGCACTTCAACAACGGTGCCAGATGGACTGGCGACGCGCGGAGAACCCGTCGGATCGACCAACCATGAACTGGTGTTGAACATACGCTGTTCTTGAGTTGGAAGGGATAACGCCCTTGAACTGGGATGCTGGATCGACCAGCGCCCGCTTCCATGCGAGACAGCCATGACCCGCAACCCAAAGATTGCTTTACAAGCCCTCCTGAATCCGTCGAACACCGGCGAACCGATGTCGGGCGCCGACATCATCCTGCGCGTGCTCAGCGAACAGGGCGTGGACACGATATTCGGCTACAGCGGCGGCGCGATCTTGCCGACATACGACGCCGTGTTTCGATTCAACGAAATGCATGACAAAAGTCCTGAGCGTCAGATCAAGCTCGTCGTCCCCGCCAATGAACAGGCGGCGGGCTTCATGGCTGCCGGATATGCGCGCGCGAGCGGAAAAGTAGGCGTGTTCATGGTGACGTCAGGCCCAGGGGCGACCAACGCGGTGACGCCTATTGCCGACTGCAATGGTGATTCGATCCCCGTCGTCCTCATATGCGGACAGGTGCCTCGTGCTGTAATCGGCACCGACGCTTTCCAGGAGGCACCCGTTTTCAACATCATGTCGGCGTGCGCGAAACAGGTGTTTCTCGTTACCGATCCGGCGAAGCTGGAGCAGACGCTGCGGACTGCATTCGAGGTGGCTCGCAGCGGCCGTCCTGGCCCGGTCGTCGTCGATGTGCCGAAGGACGTCCAGAACTGGATGGGAACGTACAAAGGGCAAGGCACGTTGCAGTTTCGGGGCTATTCCGACCGTCTGCGGATGGTGGCAGAAGGCGCGCGCCTCGACGAGGACAAGCGCGCCGGCTTCTTCGAACTTCTGGCGCAAAGCAAGCGGCCGCTGCTGTATGTCGGAGGTGGCGTGATTGCCGCTGGCGCGACATCTGAGTTGCGTCGCTTTGCCGAGCGTTACGGGATTCCCGTCGTGACAACGCTGATGGGCCTTGGCGCGATACCCGCGAAACACGAGCTGTACCTTGGAATGCTGGGTATGCACGGCGCCGCGTGTGCGAACTACGCGGTTGAAGATTGCGATTTCCTGATTGCGGTCGGCGCCCGTTTTGATGATCGCGTTGCGGGAGGCCGCCCGGAAGCCTTCGCTCCCAGCGCGCGACACGTCGCTCATATCGACATCGACGAAGCGGAGATCAATAAGGTCAAACGGGCACACTGGACGCATGTCGGCGATGCGAGGAACGCGCTTCTGTCACTGATGGAGCATGATTCGAGCGAACAGGCGCCTTCGTACTGGCTCGACCAGGTGTTGGAACTCAAGCGAACGTATGGCATGAACTACGACAGGAACAGCACGGCGATCCAGCCGCAATTTGTCATTGAGCGGCTCAGTGAAATGACAGGCGGGCGAGCGATCATCAGCACCGGCGTCGGTCAGCATCAGATGTGGGCTGCGCAGTTCTTCGACTTCGTCGAGCCGCGAAGCTTTCTTACTTCGGGCAGTATGGGAACGATGGGGTTCGGACTGCCCGCAGCGATTGGCGCGCAGTTTGCGCGGCCCGATGCGCTGGTGATCGACATCGATGGTGACGGCAGCATCCGGATGAATGTCGGCGAGATGGAGACAGCTAGCACGTATGGCGTTCCCGTCAAGGTGCTTCTGCTCAACAATGTCGGCGATGGAATGATCCGGCAATGGCAGCACCTGTACTACGAAGGGCGATTGTGCGTGAGCGACAAGACGCTGCATCGCAAGGACTTCGTGATGGCTGCACGGGCTGACGGATTTGATTTTGCCTGTCGCGTCGAAGCGGTCAGCGAGCTTGACGAGAAACTGAAGGCTTTCATCGAATTCGACGGACCCGCCTTCCTCGAAGTCATGATCGACCAGAACGCCGACGTTTATCCGATGGTGGGACCGGGTCAGAGCTACTCGACCATGATTACCGGCCCATTCATACCTTGCCGCACCGGGCGGGAAGCAGAAGAGAAAGGTGCGCAGCGTCAGCAGGTTGCGGACATGTTCTAGCGTCGTTCCGATGCAGGCTGTGGCTTTGTCACGGCGTGCTGCTGCGCCAGTTCTGTTATCCGGGCTGGCGCTTTACCATTGGAAAGACAGGTTTGCGGGCCCTGAATCGAAGCGATCCTGCAAACGCTCAAGACCACTCAAATCATAGCCGAGCATAAAGAGCGCGCCCTCGACGCGCCTGAAGCCGTCGGCTCTAGCGCACCAGATCATTCCCGCTTTGCTGATTGCAGCGCAGAGAATCCAGTTTGCGTGGATGTTCACACGAGCCCGTTCCCGCGATCCCGACGATCCGCCCAAAAGACGCGCGAACGTGTAAGGCCCGGATGATGGATCACGCGCAGTTCTTTCGCTTTGACCAGGGCCCAGCGAAATGCGAGACTTGCCGGAACGGAAGGAACCCGGCGGTCGGCATCGAGGCCCCATCGACATATTCGTCGGCGAGATACTCTTTACGTGACAGCATACAAGCGGCTATTGGAATCAGATAGCAGATCTCTGCGGAGTCGTCAATTAGCGCATAAGTTGTCTTTGCGATCTAAGGATTCGGTCATGAACTTAGGCCAGGTTGTGTCGAATTTGAGTCTTATATAGATCTGAGCACCCGGCAATCGAAACTTGTCCCGAAGTCGGTGAATATTGGCCGAATGTCTCTTTGCGAAGACCTTATCATTGCGGGTACCGGACATTGGGAAGAGCCGGATACTTTATTGAAACACCAAGCCCGAAACAAAATGAGCTTACTTGACACCATCGATTTGCCATCCAGTTTCGTCTTGGACTTCCCGATGAATTCGTACGGCACGGCGACCGTTCAAAGTTGCTTGAATTGAATGGATGGGAGGTCGCGGGCGTACTGGAGTCAGTGCGGGTATTCGCGGGCCGCTTCGACGTGCTGGACAGAGTCTGATGTACCGCAATGGATGAATTTGCAAATGGGCACTACCCGTCAGACGATCGATTTCGATGCCGCCATGCGGGCATTGGCTCACCCATTCCGGAGAAAAGTACTGCAGTGGCTGGCCGATCCAGCCACATACTTTACCGAGACCAAGTGCTCACCGTTTCGAGGTGTTTCAGCGGGAATGCTCCACGCGAAAAGCGGCTTTTCTCAGTCCACGGTGTCGCGTCATCTGTCGCTGCTTGAGCAAGCGGGCCTTATCAAGACGCAAAAAATTGGACAGTGGGTTTTGCTCTCGCGTAACGAAACCACCATCCGCGGATTCGCCGAGTGGTTCTGCGTCGATATTGCAAAAATTAAATAGCCCGTTTTAAAGCAATTCTATTCTGCCCGTTCGCGCCGCGCATCCGTTCGAGCACGGGTTGGGCTGTGACGGCGCAATGCTCGCGCAACAACGCGCAGGCGCGGTCCGCATTGCGCGCGAGCACAGCCTTGACGATATCTTCGTGCTCTTTCCCGACATTGCGTTTGCCCGGGTGCTCGATGGATGGTGACATGTGCCGATAGCGAGCGGTTTGCGCACGCAAGGTCGTTGCGAAATGCTTCAGCCACTTCGACAGGCAACCCGCGAGCAGCGTGGTGTGGAAGTTGTCGTGTGCGCGTTCCCATGCGGGGTTCACTCGCAGTGGATTTTCGACGACAGCGGGGAGGCTGTTCACCTGATGAAAGGCTGCGAGCACCGCGCCTTCCCATTCGAGGCCGCGCGTTGAGCCGCACGCCTGCCGATTTCGGGAAAAACTCCCGGCCGCTCGCATTGTCATCCGGCCCTGCGATGCGCTACCTTGAGCCTGGATGAATACGTTACGGAAAAACGCGTAGGGTCCGCATGGACCCGTCGAACAAACATTGCGCAGGAGACATCGATGCATTGCACTACGAGACGTACACACGTGGCGACGGCCGTCGCGCTCGCCGTTCTGCTCGGCGCGGGGATCAGTCACGCATCCGCGGCAACCGCGTACGTGACGAGCGAGACCAACGGCGTCGGCGTGATCGACCTCGACAAGATGACGCTGACGAGAACCATCGGCCTGGGCAACGACGGGCCACGCGGTCTGAGCCTGACGGCGGACGGCCGCAGGCTGCTGGTGGCGAATAAATCGGGCAGTCTGACGGCGATCGATACGGCGACGGACAAGGTGGTGGCGCGCGTGAAGATCGGCAAGAACCCGGAGTTCGTGCGCGTGCATCGCGGTTATGCCTATGTGACGTACGAGCCGGGTGAAAGCGGACCACCGCCGCAGGCGGCGAACGAGGGCGGCGGAAAACCCGAAGGCAAGCCCGAAGGCAAACACGAAGGCAAGCCCGAAGGCAAGCCCGAAGGTCAGGCTGGCAAGGGTGGCCACGACGACGATGACGATGCGAACAGCCCGCCCGCCGAAGTCGCGATCGTCGATCTGAAGACGATGAAAGTCATCCGCTCGGTCAAGAGCGGGCACGAGACGGAAGGCGTCGAGTTTTCGCCGGACGGGCGTGAGTTGCTCGTGACCAACGAGGGCGACGACACCGTGTCCGTCTATCGCACGGGCACGGGCGCGCCCGTGCGCACGCTGAAGCTCGACAAGGGGTCGCGGCCGCGCGGCATCAAGGCGTCGCCGGACGGCAAGCAGTACGTGGTCACGCTGGAAAACACCAGCAAATTCGTCGTGCTCGACGCGGCGACACTCAAGCCGGTGAAAACGGTCGATACGAAGCTCGGGCCATACGGCATCGCGTTCGATCCCGCGGGCAAGCATCTGCTCGTCGCGGCCGCGCGCGACAAGACCTTGCAGGTATTCGACGCGAAGACCTACGACCATGTGACGGATGCGCCCGTCGGTCAGCGTTGCTGGCATTTCAGCTTCACGCCGGATGGCTCGAAGGTGCTGCTTGCGTGCGGACGCTCGAACGCCGTCTTCGTGGTGGACGCAAAGAGCTACCAGACGGTGGGGCAGATCGGCGATCTGCCGCTGGCGTGGGGAATCGTGACGTCGCCGCCAAGCCAGGGGTCGATCGAATCGCGATGAGCATCGGCGGCGGGCTTCGATCCCGTTTGCGGTGCGGGTCGCGGGCACTTCACTTCCATGCGTACCGCAGCCCCACCCACGCACCGCGCGGCGCGCCGATGCCGAGAAACTGTTCGTTGGTGACGCCCGACGGATCGAACGTGTGGTTCGGCCCATTGAAAAAGTTCTCGCCGAGAATCGCAAAGTTCGCATAGTGCTTGTTGAGCAGATTCTTGACGGTCGCGAACAGTTGAAGCTGCTTCGTCACGTTGTACGTCGTATCGAGATCGATCAGGAAGTAGCCAGCGACGGTGCCGATCACGTCCTGATTGTTCTCGTCGCCGCGCGCGAAGATACTGCCCCGGTACGTGAGGTTCGTGCCGATGTTCCACTGTGCAAACGGCGTGTAGTCGACGCGCAGCTTCACCGTATTGGCCGGAATGCCCGGAATGCGGTCGCCGGGTTTCACCGTGATGTTGCCGTTGGCGTCCGCGCTCGAATTGCTCGCGCTGCTCTCGGTCCATGTCGACTGATACGTCGCGTCCACATAGCTGTAGCTCGCGCTCACGCCGACGGGGCCGTACTTCGAGCGGCCCGCCACTTCGAAACCTTGCCGGCGGGTCTTGCCGACGTTCTGAAAAAAGCCGAGTGTGCTCGACGCGCCGTTGCTGGTGACGAACTGGATATCGTCGTCGAGCGTCGTGCGATAGAGCGCCGCGCTCCATGCCGTATTGCTGCCGAGCTTTCCGCGCGCGCCGATTTCGAACGTCTTCGAGATCACCGGCTTCAACGCGGGGTCCGCGATGAAGTCGTTCGGCAGCGAACACGGCGCTTGCGGGTCCGCGCATGCAAGCTCGATCGACGTCGGCGAGCGCATGCCCTCGTTGTAGGTCGCGTACGCGGTGAAGTTGTCGGTCGGGTTCCAGTTGATGCCGACAGCGGGATTGAAGCGTGAAAACACATGGCGCCCGTCCAGCAGCGGCTGCATGCCGCTCTCGTCGCCGATCGTCGTGCGCGACCAGTTGTAGCGGCCCGCGAATGTCATCGACCATTGGTCGGTGAACGAAAGCGTGTCGGTGAAATAGACGCCATAGGTTTCGTTGCGCGTCTTCGCATCCGTGGTCTGCTCGAATGGGCCGGTGCCGATCGTCGCGCGCGTATCGGTAAAGGTCGCGTCCTGCGATGCCTGCGTGAAGTGCGAGTTCGCGAGATCGGCGGCCATGCCGAACACCAGCTCGTTGCGCTTGCCGAACAGGTTCTGCAGCAGCGACAGTTGCAGGCTGCCGCCATAGCTCTGCGTGAAGACCGTCGATTGCAGGTTGTTCGCGGGCGGCACATCTTCGTCATCGTCGCCGGTGAAATCGTCGTTGACGTTGCTGCTGACATTCTCGTTGCGGTAATGGCGATAGTAGAGCGTGCCGGCAAGCTCGATATTGGGCGTGAAGTAGTGCTCGCCCGCCAGTGTCAGATAGCCGACCGTGTTCTTGTTCTGATCGGGAAACGTGTACGCCTGCTTGCGGTTGTCGAGAAACGAGCGCGGGATCGTCTGCGAGCCGTCGAGCGTGTTGTCCGCGCCGCCCGCCGAGATCGACAGTGTCGTGTCGGCGTCGTGGTAGCGCAGCTTGCCGAACGCCTGGCGCAACCGGCTGCCGTTGTGATCGGCCCAGCCGTCGTCGTTGGTCGCGTTGGCCGTGAAGTAATAGTCGAGGTTGTTGCCGATCATCCCCCCTTGCTGGATCTGCGCGCTCTTGCGTCCCCACGACCCGCCGCTGATCTCCGCTTCGCCGCCCGGCGACGTGCTGCCATTCCTGGTCGTGATCGCAATCGCGCCGCCCAGCGTGTTGAGGCCGAAGGTCGGATTGGAGCCGGGAATCAGCTGGATCGTATCGATGGCGGCCTGCGGTATCAGATCCCAGTTGACGACGTCGCCGAACGGCTCGTTGACGCGCACGCCATCCATGAACACCGAAAGCCCTTGCGGCGTGCCCACCAGCGGCGACGCCGTAAAGCCGCGATAGTTGATATCGACCTGGGACGGATTGCCTTGCGCGTCGTTGATATCGACGCTTTGCAGATTGCTCGCGAAGTAGTCGGTGAGCGTGACGGGATGCTGCTGGTCGATTTCGCGGCCGCGTATGGTTTGCACGTTCGCGGGCACGAGTTCGATGGCGGTGCCGATGCCGACGAGCGGCGTCGTGCCGATCACGAGAATCGACGGAAGCTCCACTTCCTGCGCGGGCTGTTGCCCGCTTTCCTGTGCGACGTCCTGTGCGACGTCCTGTGCGCGATCTTGCGCGGGATCTTGCGGCTGGGTTCGCGTCTCCTCCTGCGCGCCCTGTTGAGCCGTCGCGGGCGTCGTTGTGGCGTCCTGCGGCCAGGCGGCTGCGCAGAGACCGGCCAGCGCGCCGCCGAACACGAGCCTGAATACGCGCTTGCGTCGATGCGCGAGGTCGCGCCGCGATTTGCGCCGCCTGTGTTTCATCGTTGTCTTCTCCACCGTGTTTTCAGCCCTTATGCAGCCCTAACGTAGCCCTCATGTAGCCCTCATGTAGCCTTCTGTCGGCGGCGCGATTCGCGGGCTGCGCACGCGTGCCCGATTCGCTTCACCCATGCTTGCAGCGTCGCATACGGAAGGCTTGTATCACCCGGGAAGCTTTCCCGATTCTTACGGGAGGCCTTCCCAAACAGGTAATAACCCGCGCGAAAAGCGTCCGCTGGATGAGTAGAATGAGTCACTGCTTCCATCGACACGCTCATGCCCGACGCTCTCCCTTCAGCCCGCCCGACTGATCCGCCGTTGGACCAGCGGCAAGCAGCAGGCAGTGGCGCGGACGCGGCAGACGCGCCGCACCAGCCCCCGACGCAGCCCCGCCCGGCGTTGCCGCACGGGACGCAAGAGCACGCCACGCGAACGCGCGCAACGGAAACACGCTCAGTCGCGTGGCGCGATTTCGTGTGCGTCGTGATCCTGACGGGCGTCGTCGGCGTACTGTGTACGACGTTCGATGTCAGCGAGATTGCCTACCGCTGGAGCCGCCGTGCCGAGCGCTATCAGCTCGATGAACTGCCCGTCACGCTATTCGTGCTTGCAGCGGGGCTTGCGTGGTTTGCATGGCGCCGCTATCGGGAATCGCAAAGGGAGTTGCGCCGGCGGCGCGCGGCGGAGGAAGAAGCGGGCCGGCTGCTCGCTGAAAACCGGCGGCTCGCGAGCCAGGGCATCGAAGCACAGGAAGCCGAGCGCCGCCACCTCGCGCGCGAACTGCATGACGAGCTTGGCCAATATCTGAACGCAATCGCGCTCGACGCCGCGAGAATCCGCGATCTGTCGGCAGCGAGCGAGCCTGAGATTCACCGCGCGTCGCTGGCCGTGATGCAAAGCGCGGGCTTCGTCTATCGGCAGATCGGCGGGATGATCCGCAAGCTGCGGCCTATCGGCCTCGACGAGCTCGGCCTGCCGAGCGCGCTCGAACATTGCGTCGAAGGCTGGCGCGAGCGTCTGCCCGATGCGTCGTTCAAGCTGGCCGTCGACGGCGACTTTGACGGTCTCACCGATGCGCTCAATATCACGCTTTACCGGTTCGTGCAGGAGGCGCTCACGAACGTGTCGAAGTTCGCGCGCCAAGCGCGCGTCGAGATCTATCTGGTGAGGGCGCCCGCCGACAGCGAGCGCGGTGGCGAGATCGTGCTGACGGTCGCGGACGACGGCCCAGGCGTCGATCTGTCGAAGCCGCGCACGGGTCTTGGCCTCATCGGCATGCGCGAGCGCGTCGAAGCGCTAGGCGGTGAGTTTCATGTGGCGAGCGAGCCGGAGCGCGGCTTCCTGCTCTGCGCGCGGATACCGTCTCAGCTCGGGCTGCCCGAACCGAGCGGCCCGATCGACCCCGCCGGTCCGAAAAGCTCCTGAGGCGCGGCCAGCTCGGAAAATTGCAGCCCCAGACGCTGCGCGATCTGCACGAGCTGCACGCCGTTGTTCGCGCCGAACTTCTGGCGGATCGCCGACTGGTGATTTGCAATCGTCTTCTGGCTGAGCCCGAGCCGCTCGGCGATGACGGGCAGCGTGTAGCCTTGCACGAGCAACCGCAGCACTTCGAACTCGCGCGCGGAAAGCTGTCGTCCGGGCGGCCCTTCGCTGAACATCGTCCGCAGCGCAAGCGCATGCGAGACGTCCGCGCTCAGATACCGCACGCGCCGCGCGACGGCGCGCACGGCTTCCACCAGCACATCGGGCGCGCTCGCTTTCGTCACATAGCCGCACGCGCCTGCATCGAACGCGCGGCGCACGAAGAGCGTTTCTTCATGCACGCTGAAAATCAGCACGCGCGCTTGCGGCTCGCGCGCGAGCATGCGCCGCATCCCTTCGATGCCGCTCGCGCCGGGCAGCGCGAGATCCATTACGACGACGTCCGGCCGCAGCGCGCAAAAGCGTTGATAAGCCTGCGCCGCCTCGCCCGCGACGCGCACATCGGGGCTCAGTTCGAGCAGCCGTCGATAGCCTTCGCGCACGACGGCATGATCGTCGACGAGGAGCACGGAAATGGCGGGCGTCGTCATCATCGCGTTCCCTATGGGTGAGGCGTCGCCGGGACCGCGCGCGGATCGCCTTGCGCGCGGTTCGCTTGCGCGTCGGCGCTGAGCCGCCGCGAGTTCGCGTCGTTGCGGAACGTGACGGGCTGCTCGTTTGGCGCGGGCGTCGCCGGACGATTCGCCGCATCGCGCACGACGCGCACGACCTGCTCGTGATACGCGGACTTGTCGCAGACGGGATCGGCGTTGGCGGCATCGAGCGTCAGCAGATACGCCTGGCAGCGGCAGCCGCCGAGGTCCTTCGTCTTTTCGTCACAACTGCGGCAAGGCTCTTTCATCCATTCGAAGCCGCGAAAGCGATTGAATGCGTCGCTCTCGTACCAGATGTGCGAAAGCGGCATGTCCTTCACGTTCGGAAACGTGAGGCCCGGCAGCGAGCGTGCCGAATGACAGGGCAGCGCGGCGCCGTCGGGCGCGACGCCGAGGAACACCGAGCCCCAGCCGTTCATGCAGCGCTTGGGCCGCGTCTCGAAGTAGTCAGGGACCACGAAGAAGATCTTGCAGCGATTGCCGATTTCGTTGCGGTAACGCTCGACCACGGCTTCCGCTTCGCGCAGTTGCTCCGCCGTCGGCATCAGTTGCGCGCGGTTCGCATGAGCCCAACCGTAATACTGCGTGTTGGCGAGTTCCAGGTACTCGGCCCCCATTGCCAGCGCCATGTCGATGATCTTGTCGACATGCGGCAGGTTGTAGCGGTGCAGCACGCAATTGAGCACCATCGGAAAGCCGTGCGCCTTGATGGAACGCGCGACGCGGTTCTTCAGGTCGAAGGTGCGTGTGCTGCTCAAAAAGTCGTTGAGTTCCTGCGTCGAATCCTGAAACGACAGTTGGATGTGATCGAGTCCGTTGGCCTTGAGCACATCGAGCCGCGCATCCGTCAAGCCGACGCCCGACGTGATCAGGTTCGTATAGAAGCCGAGCCGGTGCGCTTCGGCGACGAGTGCTTCGAGATCGTCGCGCATCAGCGGCTCTCCGCCCGAAAAGCCGAGCTGCGCGGCGCCGAGCTTGCGCGCCTGCTGCAACACGCCGATCCATTGCGCGGTGCTCAGTTCATTGCGATGATCGGTGTAGTCGACCGGGTTGTAGCAGAACGCGCAATGCAGCGGACAACGGTACGTCAGTTCCGCGAGCAGCCACAGCGGCGGGCCGACGCCGCTGCGCGCGGCGTGTTCGGGGTCGGGTAGCGCGAGGTCGGTCATGCTGTCACTCCAGCCAGCCACGCGAGCGCGCGTGGTCGACGAATGCTTCGACTTCCGGTGCGAGCCCCGTCGCATTGAAAGCCTGTTCGAGTTCCGCGACGAGCGCCTGCATGTCGCGCGTGCCGTCGCAACGCAACAGGATTTGCGCGGCGCTCGGATTCAGCTTCACCATGCCTTCGGGATACAGCAGCACGTGCGCGTCCTGCGCCGGCTCCCATTGCAGGCGAAACAGACGATTGAGCTTCGGGCCGCGCTTTTCGTTGTCTTGCATGACGGGGCCTTCGTTGGTCGGTGTGTTCATGCGGGGAACGCCTTCTCGATTGCATCGAGCATCGTCCACAGTATGTCGAGCTTGAATTGCAGGATGTCCAGCGCGCGTTCCTGCTGCTCGCGCGTGCGGAAGTGATCGAGCGTGACGGCGAGGCCATGCTCGACATCGCGTTGCGCAAGCGAGATACGCGAGCGGAAATACGCGAGGCCTTCGGGCTTGATCCACGGGTAATGCTCGGGCCATGTCGAGAGCCGGTCGCGATGGATCTGCGGCGCGAAAAGCTCCGTCAGCGACGAACAGACGGCTTCCTGCCACGGCGCGCGCCGCGCGAAGTTCACGTAGGCATCGACGGCGAAGCGCACGCCCGGCACGACGTGTTCGAGCGACCACAATTCATCGCGTGACAGACCGACGGCATCGCCGAGCCGCGCCCATGTTTCGATGCCGCCTTCGTCCGCGCCGTAGCCGTCGTGATCGAGAATGCGCAGCACCCAGCGGCGGCGCGTCTCGCGGTCGGGGCAACCGGAGAGTATCGCGGCGTCCTTCAGCGGAATGTTGATCTGATAGTAGAAGCGGTTCGCGACCCAGCCGCGAATCTGCTCGCGCGAGCATCCGCCGCTGTTCATCTTCACGTTGAACGGGTGATGAATGTGATATGCCTGACCCTTCGCGCGCAACTGCGCCTCGAATTCGTCGCGGGTCCATGCGGGGCCGATGTCGCTCTTGAAAGTCATCGATCGATTCTCCGTATCATTGCCGTGCGCGGTGGCTCATTCAGCCGCTTGCCTGGCTCATAGTTCGAACAGCATCCCGTCGTGCGCGACTTCGATGCCGTGCTGCGCGAGCACGTGCCGCTCGGGACCGTCGTCGATCAGAATCGGATTCGTGTTGTTGATATGTATTAGCACCTTTCGCGCCTTCGGCCTATCGAGCGAATCCAGCACGTCGATCATTCCGCCCGGACCTGTTTGCGCGAGATGGCCCATGTCGGCGGCCGTTTTCTTCGACAGGCCGAGCTCGATCATCTCGTCGCGCGTCCACAGCGTGCCGTCCACGAGCAGCAGATCGGCGCTGCACATCGCATCGCGAATGTGGGGTTCGAGCGCGCCTAACCCCGGCGCATAGAACACGCGCTTGCCGGAATCGGGTGCCGTCAGCATCAGGCCGATGTTGTCGCCGCGCTGCGGCGCGGCACGGTGCGGCGAGTAGGGCGGCGCCTTGCTCGACAGCGGCAGCGCTTCGATGCGCACGCCAGGCAGCGCGGCGATTTCGAATGGCCCGGCGTCGAGGTCGATCGCATGGCGCTCGATCCCGCAGTAGTGCGACAGGATCGACACGATGGGAAAGCCCGTCGACAGGTCCTGCCATACGGCCTCGGTCGCATGGACGGGCAGCGGCGCGCTGTTTTCACGCAGCATCAGCAGGCCCGTCACGTGGTCGATCTGCGCGTCCATCAGCAGCACCGCGGCGATGCCCGTGTCGCGGGCATGGCGCGCGGGCTGCATCTCTGGGTTCGCGGCGATCTGCGCGAGGATATCGGGCGATGCGTTCACGAGCAGCCACGCGAGCCCATCGACGCTCACGGCAATCGACGACTGCGTGCGCGCACGCGCATCGATCTCGCCCTTGCGCACCCCGTCGCAGTTGCGGCAATTGCAGTTCCATTGCGGAAAGCCGCCGCCCGCCGATGAACCGAGCACCTTGATCTTCATCGTCCGTCCGCTCCTGAAAATGCCCTAGAAAAAGGCCCCGATTGATGAGCGCCGCGCATCACGGCAACATCCTGCGCAACAGCCCGTCGCGATCGATCAGCTGATGCTTGAGCGCGCCCGCAATATGCATCGCGATCAATGCGATGAAGATCCATGCGGCAATCTCATGGATGCCGAACCACAACTCGCGCAGTGCCTTGTCGTCCCAGCCCCACTTCGGAAGCGGCAGTCCCCAGAAGCGCGTGCCGTACGTATTGAACGACGAGCCCAGATAGCCCGTCACCGGCATCGCGATCATCGCGACATATAAAAGAACCTGCGTAGCGCTCGCGGCGGCGCGTTGCCACGCTCGCATCGGCGGCAGCGGCGGCCTGCCGGAGACCATCAGAACACCGATGCGGATCAGCACCAGCAGGAAAATCGTCAAGCCCAGCGACTTGTGGAAGTTGATCAGCGCGGCCTTGAAGGGCAGGCCGCGCGGCAGCCCGACCATATAGAGACCGATCGCGAGCATCGCGACGATGCCGAACGCGATCAGCCAGTGCAACACGATCAGCGACATCGGAAAGCGCTGCGGCACCTCTTTCTCGCGTTGCGCGATGTCGGTCGAGCGTGTGGCGTTCATGTCGGTTCCCTCGGATCATTCGACGGCGACTGTGTTATTCGACGATCAGCAGTTCGCCGCGCCCATCGACTGCAAGGTCGCCTGCGTAACGCTGCGGCAGCCTGCGGGCATCGAGCGCGGCAAATCGCGCAACACGTTTCGCGGCGACAGAAGCCGCCATCCCGCATTCCGCCGCGAGCGCGCGCGTGAACAGCGCCCAGAACACGTCGAAGCCGCGTCCGCCCAGCGTGAACGTCGGCGGTATGCGCGCGGGCCATTGCAGCAGCAACAGTGTGCCGCGCCGCATGCCGTAACCATAGTGCGCGCCGGGACGGCCCGCAATGCCGATCGTTCCCGCGACGATCCTCGACGCTGCGTAATCGCCCGCGTCGCCGCCGACCAGCACCGTGCCGCGCCGCATCCGGTCGCCCAGCCGCGCGCCCGCATCGCCCGCGACGATCAGCGTGCCGCCCGTCATGCCCTCCATGCCGCCCGGCAGCGCGCCCGCGACGAAGTCGCCGCTGTCGCCCGCGACCGTCAACCGTCCGCCGCGCATCTCGCAGCCGGTGAAATGCCCCGCGTCGCCGTCGATTTCGAGCGTGCCGCCCATCATCCGGAAGCCCGCGTAATCGCCCGTCGAGCCCGCGACGCGCAAGCGCCCTGCATCCAGTGCCGAGCCGACTCCGTCGAGCCAGCCTGCTTCGCCTTCGAGCACCACGCGCGCATCGCTTGCGCTCGCATCGACGGACACGTCGAACAGATCGCCGACTGCGCAGGCTTCGTTGCCCGCGGGCAGCATCACGCGTGCAATGGCCGCTTCCGACAGCGAAGCGAGCGCCGACGGCAACAGCGCCGCGCCTTGCACGCGAAAGCCCGGCGCGTCTTTCACGCGCAGCGTGACGGCGCTCATGTCGCGCTGTCCGGCGCGCCGCCGGCGGCGCTATCCGCCTTGCGCCGCACAATGTTCGCGGCAAGTTCGCGCAGCCTGAAATGGTAGGGCCCGAGCTTGCCGCCGTAGTTCCCGGCCGAGATGCGCAATACGCCGCTGCCTGCCGCCGATGCCGCCGCGATGCCCGCCGTCATGGCCGCGCCGACGTCGGCGTCGGTCAGACCGTCGATCACGATTTCGAGCACGCAACCCGTGTTCGCGTCCAGTTCGCTGCGCTGCGACAAGCCGGTGAGCGTCGGGCAGAACGCATCGTTCGTCGACGCGACGGCGCCTTTGTACTTCGAGCCGATCTTCGATCCCGAGCGCACGACGCCCCCCGGAAACGGCGTGATCACATTGGCGAGCCGGTGCATTGCGGCGACGGCGGCTTCGGCGGCAGCGAGTGCGCTGTCCAGATCGCGCGCGAGCAGCAGCAGGTTGCCGCCGCCGATTGCCTTGACCGTCTGCACCGTCTCCTCGCAGACGAACTCGCCGTCCATCACGGGCACGCGCCAGTAGCGCACGCCGCCCAGCACCTTCGAGATCTGCCAGCCGTCGCCGAAGAAGCGCAGCGAGCCGCCGAGGGGCGCGACATCCGACAGCGGCGCGCTCGACGTCGCTGGATCGATGCCGCCATAGACGGCCGCCGTCGGGCACGTCAGCACGCATTGGCCGACGCGCCGCGTGATCTGCTTCGCCAGTTCCTTCGACGATATCGCGAAGATCAGCACGGCGATGCCGGGGCGGCCGTCGGGCGTCGCGTCGGCGGCGATCTCGCGCTCGATGCCCGCCTCGCAGCCGCAGTCGATCACCGACGTCGCGAAGCCCGTCAGCGAGTCTGCCGCCGCGCGCGCCCAGCGCGGCGTGTGCGCGGTGATGATGATGCGCGTCGCCTTCATCGGGAAGGCCTCCGCGAAGGTGTCGTCGATCAGGGTGTCGTTGATCTGCATCGCGTGATGGATTTGTGGTGTCGTGCAACCTCAGGTCCGCGCGACGCACGCGACGGGCAGCAGCCGCCCGCCGCGGCAGCATGCGCGGATCTCGTCGTCGCTGATCGCGGCATGCGCGAAGTTGCTCGCCAGATTCGTTTCGCGGTACTGGCGCAGCGTCTTTTCGATGCTCCTGTCGAAAGCCGGGGAAACGCAGTGGATGCCGCCCGTCGGCGTCGAAACGAGATTGCCGTCGCGCGCGACGAGCTGGCCGTCCTTGAACACATACGCAGGCGACGTGAACATCCGCTCGCGGTCGGCGTCGTCGCGATACACGGCGATGTCGGCAGCAGCGCCCGGCGCGAGGTGCCCGCGATCCTTCAGGCCGAGCAGCCGCGCCGGACCGGCGCGCGTGATGATCGCGATCTCATCGAGCGAGAACTCGCGCGTCAGCCCGGCCAGCACGCTTGCGGCTTTCGCTTCGGGATGCAGGCGCTCGAGCTGCGCGTCGCGAAACGATTTGTCCATCAACAGTCGGATCAGATGCGGATAGCTGGTGAACGGGCCGCCGTTCGGATGATCGGTCGTCATCGATACGCGCCACGGGTCGCTGACCAGCAAGAAGATCTCGAGGCCGATGATCCATTGCAGCGCGTTCACATAGCTTTGCTCGCGATAGCGGAACGGCACCACGCCGCAGCCTGCATCACATTCGATGTCGCCGAGAATCCATTTATGAGGCCGCGCGAGCGGCGCGTTCTTGAACTGCATCATCGTGTCGCCCGAAGCCGTCACCGTTTGCCCGAAGATGATCTGGCCGACGTCGATCGACACGTTGGGCCGCGCGTTCACCGCGTCCGCAATCGCGCGCGCACCCGACGAAAACTTGCGGGGTCCTTCCGTGCCGTAGCTGTGAAACTGGATATGCGTGAGATGGATCGGGAGGCCGTCCGCGGCGTCCATCGTCGCGATCGTCGAGTCGAGGTTGCCCGGCACGCCGAGGTTGCTCGCGTGCACATGCAGCGGGTGCGGCACGTCGAGTTCCGTCAACGCGCGTGTCAACGTGCGCAGCACGTCGCGCGGCGTAATGCCGTAATGCGCATGCGCTTCGTCGACATCGAGCGCGCGCTGGTTGAACTTGAATGCCGAGATCCCGCCGGGATTGACGACTTTCACGCCGAGCGCGCGGCTCGCGTGCATCGTCCACGCGACGTAATCGCGCACGCGCTCGAAGTCGTCTTTCGCGGCGAGCATCTGCAGCAGCAACTCGTCGTTGCCGAGCATCACGTACGCGCCGTGATCGATGATCGGCGTGTCGCCCATCTCGAGATGCGCATGGCGCGCATTCGACGCGATCATCGCGGGCTCGAACGCCGCCGTGTAGCCCATTTCCGCGTAACGGTAGCCGGTGGCGAGCGTGCCCGGCGTGCAGACGCCGCACGACGGCATGCGCAAATAGCGGCCGCGCTCGTCCTGCACGGCTTCGTACGATGCGTCGCGCGGCGCGTCGTCGCGATGATCTTCGGGCAGCAGAAGCCGCGACAGGTTCGTCTTGCCGCCGCCGATGTGCGAATGCAGATCGATGCCGCCCGCCATCACGATCATGCCGTGCGCGTCGTAGTCGGCATCGACGGCGCCGCTGGCGGGCGCGGCGACGATGCGGCCGTCGCGGATATAGAGGTCGCGCGTTTCGCCGTCGATCCCATTGGCGGGATCGTACACGCGGCCGCCCCGCAGTCGCGCAGTGCTCATGCGGGCCTCCGCGTCAGCGCCGCACGCGCGGCGAGGTCGTCGGACAGGCGCGCCGCGATCGACGCGACCGTCGGCAGCGCAATGTGCCGCGCCGCATGCAGCGGAACGACGACGGATGCGTCGACGCGAAACAGATGTCCGTCGCAATCGATGCCCGGCGTCGCGACGGGAATGTAGACGGTTTTCGCGCCGCGCGGCGTCACGGCCGATGCCAGCGCGGGCGCGCCGAGCACGATGGCGGGCGTGACGTCGTCGAGGTCAGCGGGCGGCGCGTGCGGCTCGAAGCTCGCGATCCACAGCAGCAGGTCGATTTCGCGCGCGGCGAGCAGGCGCGCGGTGCGGTAGCGATAAGGGTCGTGGTCGAGCGGCGGCGTGCCCGGCAGCCGGCCGGGCTTCGACACGCGCGTGCGCAACGGAAACCCGGACAGCCACGTGAGCGTCTGGTTGACGCTCAGCGCGCCGTCCGCGCCGCCGAGCGTCAGCACGCCCGCGCGGCTCGTCCTGTTGACCGCCTTGACGATGCGATGCAACGCTTCGATCAGCAACGCCGCATGAGGCTGCGTCAGGGCGGCGGGCTCGATGACGAACGCCGCGTAGCGGGCCTCGTGCACGCGCGCCGTCAGCGAGGCGAGCGTCGTCGCCATGCCCGAGCCGTCTTCGAGCAAGTCGGGCTTGCGGCCTTCGGCGATAGCGGACCAGATCGCGAGCAGATCATGCGGCGAAGCATCCGCAAGCATCGAACGGGCACGTGTTTTATCGAGCCGGCTCGCAGCGGGATCGATTTCGCAACCGACGAAGCAGATCTCGCGCGCCATGCCCGTGCCGCTCGCGATGCGTTCGTAGAAGCGCGGATGCCGCGCCGAAGGCTCGCAAGCGAACACGACAAGCAGGTCGGCCCGCGAGCGCACCTCGGACAGCGTCGTGAAAAACGCGCCGCGATCCTGCAACGCGAGCGTCGCGGCGCTCAGCGCGTCGCCGTGCAGCGAGTCGAGCGTCGCGCCGCAAACGGCGGCGAGCGTGTAGAGCGCGCGCGCGCCCGCAATATCGGTTGCGCAGCCGCCGAACAGCGGCCGCCGTGCCTGCGCGAGCAGCGCGGCGGCTTCGTCGAGCGCGGCGTCGAGCGTCGCGGGCGTGCCGTCGATGGCAGGCGAGCACACGTTGTCGCTGGCGTCGTAGCGCGTAAGCGCAAGGGCAAGGCGCGTGCATCGGGTGGCGGGTGCCGCGAGCGTCTCGTCGCCGCCGAGCCTCGCGTCGATGTCGTCGCACAGCAGCGGGCAGAAGGGGCACGTCCAGTCGCTGCGGGCCCCGTCGAACGGTGCGGGCCCGTCGGCGGCGGGTGTCGTCTGGGCATTCGGTGCGGGGGCGTTGGAATCGTGCATGAGAACCCGACCAGCAAGGTCCGTGCCGATGTTTTGCGGGCGTGCCGTCGGGTGCATGAGCGCCGCGCGGTGGTGCGCACGAACCCGGTGCGCGGACCCGGCGCAGGGCCGGGCGACTACAGCACAGAATGTGATCCGCGCTGCAACAGTGTGTCACTTGAGGACAGCACGATGCCCAGTGCGCATGCGACGCGCGCCGATGCTGCAACGCGGATCGCGTGGCATGGATATTGTTTCGCGGTTCACGCCGAAGCGTCGGAGTCTGTCGCGAGCATTCCGCCGAGCCTGCCGTCATGAAGCGCCGACGCGACGAGCCACGCAGCCGCGCCGCTGCGGGCCGCCGCGTCGAGATCGCCGCGATGACGGATGCCGCCCGCTCCCATCGTCGTGCGCCGGCCCGCTTGCGCGTGGATCAGGTTGAACGTGTCGAGGTCGGGGCCCTGGTCCGCGCCGACCTGGTCGAGCGTCATCACGATCACGCGCGACGGCCACGACGACGGCGCACGCAGCGTGTGCGCGAGTTCGGGCGCGGCGAGCAGCTGACCGCCGCGATGATCGAGCGACAGGATGGGCGCATAGCCGGCAGCCTCGGCTTCGCGCAACGCGTCGAGTGAAAGCAGCGACTCGGAGCCGAACACGGGCACGATGCGCGCGCGACGCTCGACGGACTGCGGCTCGCGCGTCGTGCCCGTCGCGGACGCGATGCGCGCGAAAAGCGCAAGCATCGACGGATAGTCCGCGTAGCCCGCATCGAGCCAGATTTCGGGCGGGCCGTGCGGCGGGTCACGCTGGTCGTGCGGATCGGCGAGCGCTGTGCTCAACGCGGCGAGCGTGAATGGATCGGCTTCGCGCGACATGATCGCGCCGAGGTCGGCGACGTAGAGCGTGCGCGAGCCGCTCGCGGCAAGCACGGCGCGTGCGACGTCGAGCGGCCGGCTCGTCGCGCATAGCGAAGACTGGATGGGGCGGTAGTTCGCGCGTTCGCCGCGTATCGCGCGTACTGCGTGCCCGTCGAGCAGATCGAGAACCGGGATCACCTGCATGCGGAGACGTTCCTTGATGAAGCTTTGGGTTTATGAGTATCTCACTGGCGGCGGCATCGATCGGCAACTGGCTGGCAGCAGCAGTCTCGCCGATCTGAGCGCGCTCGTCGTCGAAGGGCGGATGATGCGCGATGCGATCGTCGGCGATCTGCGGCACATCGACGGCGTACAGGTGAGCTTCGCCAGTTCGCGCTTCGAAACCGTCGAGCAAGGCGTTGCGCATTGTCGCGCGAGGCCCGGCGAATCGATGATGGAATTCGTCGCGCGGGCGGCGCGCGAGCACGACTACGCGTGGATCGTCGCCCCCGAGTGCGACGGCCTGATGTTCGATCTCGCCGATGCCGTGGGTCCCGCGCGCTGGATCGGCTGCACGAGGGAAGCGATCGCGCACGCGTCGAGCAAGCGCGTGACGGCCGCGCGGCTCGCTGAGCACGGCATCGCGGCGACGCCTGCGCTCGACGCCGCGCACCTCGAACCGCGCGCGCAGCGCCGCTGGGTCGTCAAGCCCGACGACGGCGCGGGCGGACTCGACACGCACCTGTTCGACGACGCGGGCAGCGCGCGAGACGAATACGCGGCGCGCTGCGCGGCGGGGCGCGAAACGGTGCTTCAGGAATGGGTGGAGGGCGATCCGCTGAGCCTGTCGCTGATCTGCGAGGGGGCGGCCGCGACGCTCGTCAGCATCAACCGGCAGCGGATCGATGTGGCGGGGCGCGTGGCGGGACGTGCGGGCCAGGTGGTCGGGTTCGACGGCGTCGATATCGATCGCATCAACCGCGACAGTCCGCAAGGCCGCACGCTCGATGCGCTCGCGCGTGAGGTCGCCGCGGCGCTGCCGGGGCTGCGCGGATTCGTCGGCATCGATGTCGTGTGGCATGCGAGCCGCGGTCCCGTCGTGATCGAAGTGAATCCGCGCGCAACCGTCGCCTATGCGGGCCTGTCGGCGCGGCTGGGCCGCAATCTTGCCGCCGACGTGCTGTGCGCGCACGGCCTGCGGGTCGCCGTGCGCCCGCGCGAGCCCGGCGCGGGCGTCACGCCGCGCGCGAAGCTGCTCGCATGCGGGGCGCAATCGTGAGCGCCTGCGCGCCTTGCCTCGACGAGCGCGCAGTGTTCGGCTGGGATGTCGGCGGCGCGCATGTGAAAGTGTCGCGTGTCGATTCGGCGGGCGTCGTCACCGATGTCGCGCAGTGGGCGTGTCCGTTGTGGCAGGGGATCGGGCATCTGCAGCGGGCAATCGATGCGGCGGCGGCGCGCTGGCCGGACGCGTCTGTCTCACGCGCGCGCCACGCGGTCACGATGACGGGCGAAATGGTCGATCTGTTCGCCGACCGCGAGCATGGCGTGCGTGCGATCGTCGGTGCGCTGGCTGGGCGGCTGGGTGACGATGCCGTCTTCTACGCCGGCCCCGGCCGTTGGCTGGACGCGGCGCAAAGCATCGCGCAGTGGCGCAGCGTGGCGTCCGCGAACTGGCTCGCGACGGCGCAATACGTCGCGACCCGTGCGCCCGCTTGCCTGCTGATCGACATCGGCAGCACCACGACGGATATCGTGCCCATCGTCGGATCGCGCGTCGTCGCGCGTGGCTCCACCGATGCGGCGCGGCTCGTGACCGGCGAGCTCGCGTATCACGGCGTCGTGCGCACGCCGTTGTGCGGCATTGCGCATCGCATCGCGTTTCGCGGCGAAATCGCGGGCGTCATGAACGAATGGTTCGCGACGAGCGCCGACGTGTACCGCCTGACGGGCGAGCTGTGGCCGCCGCACGACCAGCATCCGGGCGCGGACAACGGGCCGAAGACAGTGGCGGCAAGCTGCGCGCGGCTCGCGAGAACGATAGGCCGCGATGCCGCCGACGCGCGTGAAGACGAATGGCGCGAGTTCGCGCAGGCGTGGCGCCATGCGCAATTGCAAGCGATCGGCGCGAGCTTCGAGCAGGTGTGCGCGGCGCATCCGGCGCTCGCCGATGCGCCCGTCGTCGGCGCGGGCTGTGGGCGGTTTCTGGCCGCCGCGCTGGCTCGCGCTCACGGGCGCGATTACGTGGATTTCGGCAGCTTCGCGCGAGCGGCGGCAGATGCGCCACGCGATGCCGCCGAATGGATTGCGACATGCGCGCCGAGTGTCGCCGTCGCGTTGCTGATGACGGCGGCGAGTGCGCCACGGCGAAACGAAGCGTCGACGCGCGCCGCGTGAGGGTCCCGCAGCGGGCGCACGCCGCGTTTGCATCGATAGATGCGCGCGGCGCGCACAGCGCAGAGCCGCCGTCACGCGACGCACGCAGCGGGCGCACGGCGCACGCATGGGACGGAAGCCTTCAGGAAGGCGAACGATAGCGAGGTAACGGACATGTGGGTGGTGAAGATCGGGGGCAGCCTGAGTCACGACCCATCGCTGCGGGACTGGCTCACGCAGTTGTGGGAGGTCGGCGGCGGGCGCGTCGTGATCGTGCCCGGTGGCGGGGACTTTGCGGACAGCGTGCGCGCGTATCAGCGCGAATGGCAGTTCGACGATCTGGCCGCGCACAACATGTGCCTGCTGGCGATGACGCAATACGCGCTGCTGATGCAGGCCGTGCTGCCGGAGCTCGTGCTCGCGACCAACGAGGACCTGATCCGGCGCGCGCTGCGCAACGGCAAGGTCGCTGTCTGGATGCCCGTGAGCCTCATGCGCGTCACAGCCGATTCGATGACCAACTGGGACACCACGTCCGACAGCCTCGCCGCGTGGCTTTCCACGTCGCTGAATGCCGAGCGTCTGATGGTGGTGAAGTCGTGTCCCGTTGGCGAGGGCGTGCCGCTCGTGACGCTCGCGTCGAGCGGCGTGGTCGACGCGAGCTTCGTCCATTACGTGACTGAGGCGAACTACGAGGTCGAGCTGTTCAGCAAGACGGATGTCGCGCTGGTACGCGAGCGGCTGCTCAACGCGTCGGCGGCTTGAGCGTGCGGGGCACGAGTGGCTGTCACGCGGCGGCGGGTTTGAGCGTGCGGGGCGCGAGTGGCTGTCACGCGTCGGCGGGTTTGAGCGTGCGGGGCGCGAGTGGCTGTCACGCGGCGGCGCTCGGCGCGGCGTGATGCAGCGCGTCGGCCCATTGTGCGACGCGGCGCGGATCGAGGCGGGACGTGCGGCCGTTCTCGCACAGCGCGGTGCGAAAACCGGCGACGTCGGGCGCGAGCGCGCGTATGCCGCCGAGCTGTGGCCAGCCGAGCGAGCCCGCGATGCACGCCATGGCGCCCGATGCGCGGATCGTCGCGAGGTAGCGCGCGAGCGTGCCAATGTCGATGCAATCGAACAGCGTTCGGCCCGTCTTGCCCGCCGTGTCGAACACGATGCCTTCGAAGCCGAGGGTGGCCGCGTACTCGACGAGCGACGCTTCGACGCCTTCGTCGCACAACAGCACGGGCAGCACGACGGCCCGCAACCCGGCGACGCGCGCGAGGCACGCGCGCGCATCCGGGCCCGGCGTAACGCCGACTTTCACGAAATCCACACCGGCATCGGCGACTTCGATTACGCGCGCCGCGATAGCGTCGAGCGCGTCGGATGGAAGATCACCGATCGTTGCGCTGACCGGCTTCACCGGATAGCGCGAGCGCAGCGTGCGCGCGATGCGCCAGATGTTGTCGGGCGACACGCCGCCCAACGCGCCATCAAGCGGTTCCTTGAGATCGATCAGGTCCGCGCCGGCGCCGGCTGCGTCGAGCGCCTCTTGCGCCGAGCGGACGCTTGCGAGCAATGCGGTCATCGAAGTCTCCGAAGAGGCGAGGCATGACGGAAATGAGGACGCGCGGCGATCAGGAAGCACTCGCGTGCGATGCGGGCGCGCCGCCCGTCGCGCGGAAGCGTTCGACGGCGGCCGTGATCCATTCCCATGCGACGCGTTCGTCGGGGCCCGCCGTTTTATCGATGGCGATCTGGAGATAGGCCATTTCGCGGTCGATTTTATCGGCGGGCAGCATGAAGAGCCGGCTCACGAGAATCGCGCCTTCGACGACGGCGGCCTGCGCGCGGTTGAAACCGCCGAATGGCGCATGCGTTTCGCTGTGCACGCATCGCATGTGGAGCACGGGGCGTTGCGGATCGTCGGTCATATGATCGAGCGTCAGTTCGGTGTGAGCGAGCGACTGCTGAAGCCGCACGCTGCCGACGCGGCTCGCCGCACGGGTTGGCCATTCGCGTTGCGCGCCCGTCACACAGCCCGCGAACACGCGCACGTCGGTGGTGAAGTTGATGACGGCGGCGTGTGTAGCGACGATGTTGTCGAGGGTTTTCGACGGACGGAACGGGGCGAGGATTGCGAGGTTCTGCTCGAAGCGCACGCCCATTGGCGCGACGTGGGGGACGCCGTCGTGGGATGCTGTGGTGATGATTGTTTCGTGGATCATTGTCTTGCTGGTTTTCTGTCTGCGACGCTGGGGGTGATTTGCCGCTGTCGCTGGCATCCGCGATGTGCCTTATGTTTTGCCACTATCGCTGGCATCCGCGATAGCGCCTCGCGGCGCGGGCGTTGCCCCTGTGCGGGGCGGCA
>NZ_JAGIPX010000004.1 GCF_017814945.1 Paraburkholderia sp. LEh10 | reverse complement strand
TGAGCTGCTTTCTTTTGCCTACTTTTCTTTGCAGCCGGCAAAGAAAAGTAGGTGCCGCCCCGCACAGGGGCAACGCCTGCGCCGCGAGGCGCATCGCGGATGCCAGCGACAGCGGCAAAAGACAAACCGCATCGCGGATGCCAGCGACAGCGGCAAAACACAAACCGCATCGCGGATGCCCGCGATAGTGGCAAAGCAAACCGCATTCGCGGATGCCCGCGACAGCGGCAAAACCAACCGCATCGCGGATATCCGCGCAAGCCAAGGCGAGCCGCTTCGCCGATGCCTACCTCTTCAACTTTGCAAATGCCGCCGCCATGGCATTGACCGGCTCCGCTTCCCGCGAACGCTGCTGGTGCGGGCGCGCGCCCCGACCCATATTCCGGTCCGGCTGACTACCGACACGGCCCGCGGCACCCGCGGCGAAATCATCGTCGAGGCGCATCGTCAGCGAGATCCGCTGGCGCTTCACATCGACTTCGAGCACCTTCACCTTGACGATCTGCCCCGCTTTCACGACTTCATGCGGGTCCTTGATGAACTTCGTCGACATCGCCGACACGTGCACGAGTCCGTCCTGATGCACGCCGATATCGATAAAGGCACCGAATGCAGCCACGTTCGTCACGACGCCTTCGAGCACCATGCCCGGCGAAAGATCGGAAATCTTCTCGACGCCTTCGCGGAAGGTCGCCGTCTTGAACTCGGGGCGCGGATCGCGGCCCGGCTTTTCAAGTTCCACGAGAATGTCGCGCACGGTCGGCAGACCGAAGCGATCGTCGACGAACTCGCCGGGTGACAAGCGGCCAAGCGCATCACGATTGCCCAGCACTTCACCGATGCTCTTGCTGATCTTCGCGAGCATCCGTTCGACGACGGGATACGCCTCCGGGTGCACGGACGAGCGGTCGAGGGGGTTCTCGCCGCCGTTGATGCGCAAAAAGCCCGCAGCCTGCTCGAATGTCTTGTCGCCCAGACGCGGCACCTTGCGCAGATGCTCGCGCGTCGGGAAGGGGCCGTTCGTATCGCGGTAATCGACGATGTTGCGCGCGAGCGTCGCGTTCAGGCCGGACACCCGCGCGAGTAGCGCGACGGACGCCGTGTTCGCATCCACGCCGACGGCATTCACGCAATCTTCGACGACGGCATCAAGCGAACGCGCGAGCTCGCGCTGGTTCACGTCATGCTGATACTGGCCGACGCCGATTGCCTTCGGCTCGATCTTCACGAGTTCGGCGAGCGGGTCTTGCAGACGGCGCGCGATCGACACCGCGCCGCGCAGCGACACGTCCAGTTCCGGGAATTCCTTCGCCGCGAGTTCCGACGCCGAATACACGGAAGCGCCCGCTTCCGACACGACGATCTTCTGCAGCTTCAGTTCGGGGTGACGCGACATCAGCTCACTCGCGAGCTTGTCCGTTTCGCGCGATGCCGTGCCGTTGCCAATGCTGACCAGTTCCGCGTGCGTCTGCGCGGCGATGCGCGCGAGCTTCGCAATCGAGCCGTCCCAGTCGCGGCGCGGCTCGTGCGGGTAGATCGTATCGGTGGCGAGCAGCTTGCCCGTACGATCGACGACCGCAACCTTTACGCCCGTGCGCAGGCCGGGATCGAGGCCGATCACGGCCTTCGGGCCCGCCGGCGCGGCGAGCAACAGGTCCTTCAGGTTGCGGGCGAACACGCGGATCGCTTCGCTCTCGGCGGCTTCGCGCAGATTTGTCAGCAGTTCGTTTTCGATATGCGGCTGCACCTTCACGCGCCAGCACCAGCGGCACACGTCGGACAGCCACTTGTCGGCGGGCCGGCCCTGGTTTGCGATGCCGAAGTGGCGCGCGATCATCGCTTCGCCCGGATGCGGCACCTGTGCGTCGAGTTCTTCGCCGAGCCCCAGCTTGATCGTCAGAACGCCCGCATTGCGGCCGCGGAACAGCGCGAGTGCGCGATGCGACGGCACGGTTCGGATCGTTTCCGAATAGTCGTAGTAGTCGCGGAATTTCTCGCCTTCTTCGCCTTCCTTGCCTTCCACGACCGTCGACGCCACGACGCCCTGATTGAACAGATAATCACGCAGCTTGCCGAGCACCTCGGCTGTTTCGCCGAACTGCTCGGAGAGAATGTCGCGCGCGCCGTCGAGCGCGGCCTTGACGTCCGCGACGCCTTTCTCGGCATCGACGTATTGCGCGGCTTCCGTTTGCGGATCGAGCAGAGGATTGGCGAGCAACGCGTCGGCGAGCGGCTGCAGGCCGGCTTCGCGGGCGATTTGCGCGCGCGTGCGGCGCTTCGGCTTGTACGGCAGATAGAGGTCTTCGAGCACCTGCTTGCTGTCGGCGCCTTCGATCGCGGCGCGCAGTTCGTCCGTCAGCTTGCCTTGCTCGTCGATGCTCGCGATGATCGCGGCGCGCCGGTCTTCGAGTTCGCGCAGATAGAGCAGGCGCTCTTCGAGCGTGCGCAGTTGCGTGTCGTCGAGGTTGCCGGTGACTTCCTTCCGGTACCGGGCGATAAACGGAACAGTCGCGCCTTCATCGAGTAGTTCGACTGCTGCCGCGACCTGGCGCGGCTGCACGGTCAGTTCGGTGGCGATGCGCTGTACGATCTTGAGTGCTACGTTGTCCGTCATAGGGTCTTGATGTTCCTGCCGGATTCGACTGTGGCCGCTCTCGCGCGAAGCGTGCGGCGGCCGGGTTGCGGAAAAGTCGCCAAAGCTCGTGAAAGCTCGCTGGAGCGGGGCATTTTGCCATAAATGACCGAGCGCTCAAGCGCGGGATGATAGAATTTCAGGCATGTTCCGTTGCCCATCTACGACGTTGCCGACCTCACGCCTCACGTCCGGAATTCTGCCCGGATCTTCGTTCCGATCTCCGCTTGCATCGCCCGTCCGCAGGCCGCAGGTTGCTTCGGCTGCCATCGGGTTTGCCGCGCTCGCGGCGTCACTGGCGTTGGCCATGAGTGCGCCTGTCTTTGCGCAGGAGGCGCCCGATGCGCCAACGGCCGCGGCGGTGTCCGCTGCATCGGACGTATCGGCGCAGGGCAGCGGGCAGGCTTTGGCAGCGAACGACTTCGATGCGCGGCAGAAAGCGCTCGACGCCCGCACGGCGGAGAACGACTACCGCTACGCCGTTGCCCAGCACAACTGTTATAGCAAGTTTTTCGTCAATCACTGCCTGAACTCGGCGCGTGACGAGATGCGCGTCGTCGCGGCCGACATCCGCAAGGAGCAACTCGCGCTGGACGACGAAAAGCGTGTGGAGCACGCGCGTCAACGCGACGAGCAGGCGGCCGTCAAGCGCGCGCAGTATGAGGCCGATGCGCCGGCGCGCGCCGCGCAGGATGCGCGCAATGCGCAGGCGTATGAGGACAAGCAGCGCCAGCATCAGTTGAACGAGGCGCAGCGCGAGGCGGAAGCGCCGCAGCGCGCCGCGAACGCGCAGGCGTACCAGCAAAAGCAGCAGCAGCACGCAATCGATCAGGCGCAACGCGGCATCTCGCCGTCGCAGGCGGCGGCGAACCAGAAGGCCTACGATGCGAAGCAGGCCGACTTCCAGCGCAAGCTCGATCAAGCGCACCAGCAGGCCGCGCAGAAGGCGCAGGAGCGCGTCGAGAAGCAGCAGCGCTTCGAGCAGAAGCAGACGGACGCCGCGCAGCACAAGGCCGACGTCGAGGCGCGCCAGAAGCAGGCGGCCGAAAAGACGAAGCAGAAGCAGGAAGAGCAGGCGAAGCAGCAACAGCAGCTCGAGCAGCAACAAAAGCAGCAACAAAAGCAGCAGTAACGAGCATCAACGCGTTTCAGGCCGGACAGCAACCTCGAGCGGAGCGACCGCGCGGCGCGGCCTTCGCCGTATCGAAAGAGGAGGCGAGCATGCGCGACCATCATCGCGTCATCAACGCGGACACACTGCGCGACCGCATTCTGCAACTGGAGTCGGAGCACAGTGGACTCGACCGGTTGATCGACCGGATGTCCGAGGAACCCGGCATCGACGACCTCGAGATACAGCGCCTGAAAAAGCGCAAACTCAAGGTCAAGGACACCATCATCCTGCTGCAATTGCAGCTTGAACCGGAAGCGCGCAGCTGACGAAAGCGGCCAGGCAGGCGCCGGCCTCGTTCAGTTTGTGGCGCGCGCCCGACTTTGCAGGAACCGCTTGCCTTGAATTCACCGCTTCAATCTTCTTCCCGTCCGGCGAGCGCCGACGATGCGCCTGCGCGCGACGAGCGCGCCGCAAAAGCCGCGTCGGGTGGCGGCGCGCTCGCCGCGACGCTGACTCACAAGCGAGCGTCCGAGCTCGCCGACATCTTCGCCGCCGAGGGGCTGCTCGCGCGTCAGATCGACGGCTATCGGCCGCGTGCGTCGCAGATCGAGATGGCGCGCGCCGTGGCCGCCGCGATGGAAGCATCGGGCCGCGCGATGCCCGAGCCCGCGATGTTCGAGGCGCAAAAGCGTCCGGCGCGGCGTCTGCAGCAGTCGTCAGCGGCTTCGGCGGGACAGTCCGCGCCAAACGAGGCAGCCGCCGCAGAGGGCAATCCCGAGGGCGGTGAGAACACGCTGATCGTCGAGGCAGGGACGGGCACGGGCAAGACCTATGCGTACCTTGTGCCCGCGATGTTGTGGGGCGGCAAGGTCATCGTGTCGACGGGCACCAAGCACCTGCAGGATCAGCTGTTTCAACGCGACATTCCGACCGTGCGCGATGCCCTCGCCGTGCCCGTGTCCGTCGCGATGCTCAAGGGCCGCGCGAACTATCTGTGTCACTACTATCTGCAGCGCACAGCCGACAACGGCCGTCTGCCGTCGCGGCAAGAAACGTCGTATTTGCAGGACATCGTCCGTTTCGCAAAGATCACGCGCACGGGCGACAAGGCTGAACTCGCGAGCGTGCCTGAAACGGCAGCCGTCTGGGCGATGGTGACGTCCACGCGCGACAACTGCCTCGGCCAGGAATGTCCGCATTACAAGGACTGCTTCGTGATGCAGGCGCGCCGCGAGGCGCAGCAGGCCGACATCGTGGTCGTGAATCACCATCTGTTCTTCGCCGACATCATGCTGCGCGATACGGGCATGGCGGAGCTGCTGCCTATGGCGAACACGGTCATCTTCGACGAAGCGCATCAGTTGCCCGAAACCGCGACGCTCTTTTTTGGCGAGACGCTGTCGACCACGCAGTTTCTCGAACTCGCGCGCGACTCGGTCGCCGAAGGTCTCGGCCATGCGCGCGATGCCGTCGACTGGGTGAAGCTCGGCGCGGCGCTCGAACGTTCAGCTCGCGACGTGCGTCTGGCGTTCAAGGAAGATTCGGTACGCCTGTCGATCGGGCAGTTGCCCGACGATCATCCGCTGTTCCCGGCGCTCGAAACCGTCGAAACGGAGCTCGACGCGCTTGCCGCCGCGCTCGCGGGCCAGTCGGAACGCGCCGAGTCGCTGGCCGCGCTGCTGCGTCGCGCGCGTGAGTTGCAGGACGTATTGTCGGGCTGGACGACGCCGCCCACGGAAACGGAACGTGACGCGGCGTCGGGTTCCGCATCCACCGAGCCGAACGGCGACCCAAACGAAAAGGTCCGCTGGATCGAAGTGTTCTCGCATACCGTGCAGTTGCATGAAACGCCACTGTCCGTCGCGCCAATCTTCGCGAAGCAGCGCGCGGGCGTGCCGCGCGCATGGATTTTCACGTCGGCGACACTGTCGGTGCGCGGCGACTTCACGCACTATGCGGCGCAGATGGGCCTCAATTCGCGTCGCTCGATGACGCTGCCGAGCCCGTTCGACTACGACGCGCAGGGGCTTTTGTACGTGCCGCGCAATTTGCCGCAGCCGTCGTCGCCGATGTTCACCGACGCCGTATTCGATGCCGCGTTGCCCGCAATCGAAGCATCGGGCGGCGGCGTTTTCATGCTGTGCACGACGCTGCGCGCCGTCGATCGCATCGCGTCGAAGCTGCGCGACGTCATCGAATCGCGCGGCTGGAACATGCCATTGCTCGTGCAGGGCGATGCGAGCCGCACGGAGTTGCTCGATCGCTTCCGCGCATACGGCAATGCGATTCTCGTGGGCAGTCAGAGCTTCTGGGAAGGCGTCGATGTGCGCGGCGATGCGTTGTCGCTCGTCATCATCGACAAGCTGCCTTTCGCGCCGCCTGACGACCCCGTATTGTCCGCACGGCTCGACGCGTTGGCGAAGAAAGGCTTGAGTCCGTTTGCCGTCCATCAGCTGCCGCAGGCGGTGATTACGCTCAAGCAGGGCGCCGGGCGTCTTATCCGCTCGGAGACCGATCGCGGCGTGCTGATGATCTGCGATACGCGGCTCGTCGATAAGCCGTACGGGCGCCGGATCTGGCAGAGCCTGCCGCCGTTCAAACGCACGCGCGAGTTCGATGTCGTGCGGGAATTTTTCGAAGAGAACGCGCAGGCTTGAATGCGAGCGTCCGTTGCATCAATACACAATGTTGCCGATGCAACGGGCGAGTTATTGCGCACAAGGTAATACCGCGTGATGTCGCATTAAAAATGCCTGAAGCCAAATGGATCTAATGCGGCATGCAGCCGGAATAACCGCGATATAAAAGACGACGCATAAAACAAAACGCCACGGTATGAACCGTGGCGTTTTGTTTTTCGCCCGGGAAGCCCTTGGACTTCCCGTTGCAGTTTTCGCCCTGAGGCGAACCCTGTGCTACAGCTTACTGGCTTGCGCCCGAAGCGGGAGCAGCTGCCGAAGCAGCAGCGTCCGAAGCAGCAGCGCCTGCGTCCGAAGCAGCCGTCGAAGCCGAAGCAGCAGCGTCGCTCGCAGCAGCAGCAGCGCCCGAAGCGGCAGCAGCCGACTCCGAAGCGGCAGCAGCCGGTGCCGAGGCGGCAGCAGCGTCGCTAGCCGGGGCAGCTGCCTGTTCGCTGCTCTTGTTGCATGCAGCCAGTGCCACAGCTGCCAACAGGGATGCTACGAGGAGGGATTTCTTCATGATCACGTCCTTTTATGGTTAAAGGTAAGCAACAGCGCAAAATAATACCGGTAATGTGCTCCAACACCGACCTGGGCCGCTGGTGGAGACCGCACTTCATGAGCGTGAATCTTCCCTACGGCTTGGGCGGAAATTATATGCACTTTCATACTGACCGTCGACAAATCCGGGGCCAATACGTTGTCTTTCTCAGACAATTTTTCGCTATACGGTATGACAGCGGAGCGAATCTTATCTCAGTTCACCCATCTGTATCCAGCCCGCACGATACCACTCGTGTAGTAGTGCTGTCACCGACGATTGCTGTGAGAGTGTTACAAAGCGTTTCGCACTCAGACAACGCGTGTCGGCGAGTTCAATCACCCAATTTTTGACGTCCGCAAGCCTGCTTTTTTCTCCATTCAGATAAAAAGAAAGATTGTCATAAAGCAGCACTGTCTTGCGGTCGAGACGCACGCCTTGGCTGATTGCGCGCTTCACAAAGCGGGCTTCATTGAGCGGCTTTTCGGGCGGATCGAACACGACGCTTGGCTTCGGCTCGCTCAGATACGTGCCGAGGAACGATGAAATGTCCTTTTCGCTCCAGGCGATCTTTGCAAGGATCGCGCCCACCTTGTCCACGAGCGCGGCGGGCAGTTGGGCGGGCCGCGAGACGGCCGGTTGCTGCGGGTCGCGATAGAGCGGCGCTGCGCCGTCGCGCGACCCGCTCGTTTCGCCGCGTTCTGCAAGGTAGTAGAGGAATTGCGCCGTCAGCTCGTTCGTGGACGGCGCGCGAAAACCGATCGAACAGGTCATGCATTCGCCTTCCGCGACGCCGTCATGCGCGATGTGCGGCGGCAGATAAAGCATGTCGCCGGGTTCCAGCAGCCATTCCTCGTCGGCTTCGAAGCGTTGCAGGACTTTCAGCGGCAGTCCCGGCTGCAGCGACAGATCGCGTTGCGCGCCGATCCGCCAGCGGCGTTTGCCATGCACCTGCAACAGGAACACGTCGTAGGAGTCGAAATGAGGACCGACGCCGCCGCCATCTGTCGCGTACGAGATCATCAGGTCGTCGAGGCGCGCGTCGGGAACGAAGCGGAAGCGGTCAAGTAATGCGCGAGCGCTGTCGTTATGCAGATCGACGCCTTGCACGAGCAGCGTCCATGCGCGTTGTTTGACAGAGGGCAGCTCGTCTGCAGCAAACGGGCCATGCTCAAGCTGCCACTTGTTGCGAAAGTGCGTGATGAGGCGCGATTCGACCTCGTCCTGGTCGGCCAGTTCGAACAGCTCGTCACGCGCAAGCGGCGCTGCGATACCGGGAATGGCTTGGCGGATCAGAAGCGGCTTTTTCTGCCAATAACGTCGCATGAATTGCGACGGCGTCAGATTGCCCAGAAGTGCCGTAGGCTCGTCGGGCGAGGGTGCTGGAGAAGCGAAGACGGAAGTCGGGAGAGCGCGCGCTGAAGCTTTGCCAGCGGGGTAGTCAGGGGGCCGCACGGGCATCGTATAATGTGAGTCGTAATCTGGAGAATCGAATGAAAATCGCAAAGAACACCGTCGTATCGGTCGCTTACAAGCTGTCGGATGCGCAAGGCAATCTGATCGAGGAAAGCGACGAGCCGATGGTTTATCTGCACGGCGGCTATGATGGCACGTTCCCCAAGATCGAGGAAGAGCTCGACGGCCATGAGCCCGGCTTCGAAACCCAGATCCAGCTCGAACCGCAGGACGCGTTCGGCGAATACGACCCCGAACTCGTGAAGATCGAGCCGCGCAGCCGTTTCCCCGAGCCGCTCGAAATCGGCATGCAATTCGAAGGCACGCCGGAAGAGGGCGATGAAGACCTCGATTCGCTGATTTACACGGTGACGGACGTCGCCGAAGACAAGGTCGTGCTCGACGGCAATCATCCGCTCGCAGGCATGGCGCTGCGTTTCAAGCTGACGGTGAAGGACGTGCGCGAGGCGACGGAAGACGAAATCCAGCACGAGCACGCACATGGCGCGAGCGGTCTCGAAATCGTTGATGAAGACGATGACGAAGACGATTCCGACGATGCCGAACCGTCACGGCCCACGCTGCACTGAACTCGCAGGGGTGACGCCCGGGCCGGGGTAGGTTGGGGCAAGGCCGGAACGTGAAGCAGTTCCAGAAGCGGGCGCGTAAGCGCCCGTTGTCGCATCTGGCGGTCCGTATCGGTAGTTCGAGCCGTTGATGCCGTTGCCGGGGTCCGCCGACGCCGGACGCGCAGGTTCGGGAAGGATGGGCGGCAATTCGGAAGCGGGCGCGGAGCCCGGCACGGCGGGCATCGACGGTGGCAACGGCGTCGGCGCATAGTCGCTGTGCGACGGCAGGGCGGGCGCGGTCGGCAGTGGCAGATTCTTCGGAACATCGCGCACGCTGACGCGAAGCGGCGGCCGCTTCGCAAGATCGACACTGACCTGTATCCACTGATTCTGAGGACTACGCGGCGCGAATGCGATGCGCGTCAGATTCGTCACCAGATCGCCTTTATCGTTGCGCAGCGGCTGATCGATCATAAAGCCCGCGTGCGTTCGATCGTCATCCTGATGAATCACGACAACGGGACCGCGAAACGTGTCGGCCAGCTTGACCAGACTGCGCTTGAACTCGAGAAAGCCATCACGCTTCGATCGATGCCCGAAGCGCAGCCACGCGAAGCGCTCCGGGCGCTCATAGCGCTCGGGATCGAAGTCGCCTTGAACCAGTACGACGATCGCGCGGGCATCGCGGCGTTTCGCGTACTCGGCGGCATGGTCGAGCCAGAATGCATTCGCGATCACGCGGTCTTCGAACTCGCCGTTGCGCCCGCCAGCGTACAGATAGTGATTGTTCGGGCCGGGCACGTTCAGCCCGACGAACACGGTATCGCCAAACTGCCAGCGCACGTTTTCACGAAAGGACCGGAAACGCGACACTTCGCTTTCGCGCGCGAGCGGGATTGGATTCTGTCCCATTGACGACGCATCGGCGAACAGCGTTTGCCGCAACAGATCAAGACGCTCGACGGGATCGTAGCCGCCTGCTTCCGCCGTACCGCAATCGGCCCAGTCGTGCTGGCCGGGAATGAAGACGAGCGCGGGCTTCGACGCTTCGAGCAGCGTATGGCGCGTTTCGAAAAGCGAGTCGTGACACGCTTCCTTGCCGCTCTTCAGATTGCCGTCGTAGACGACGAACGACACGTCGGGGTCGCGTCCGATGGCATCGAGCAGGCGCTGCGTGAGCGGCTCGTCGGTGGGGCGCTGCAGCGTGCTGCCGATGACAGCGAATGCGTAGTGCGGCGCGGGTTCCTTTGCATACGACGTCTGGCCTGACGTGACGACCGACAGCGCGGCAGCGAGGGCGGCAGCAAGCGCAACAGCGCGCGGTCCGCCGCGCAAGCGGCGACCGTGCGGCCGCGCGTGAGCAATCCGCGCGTCAGTGGTGTGCATCTGGCGACTTGGCCAGTTCATGCAGTTCGTACAGCAGATCGAGCGCGTCGCGTGGGCGCAGATCATTCGGATCGATCGCACGCAGCCGTTCGACGAGTGCCTGCGTGGCGGTGTCCGGTGCCGGCGCGGCGGGTTCGTCGTCGGCGTCTTCCAGCATCGCAACGGGGGCCGCGAACAGATCGAGTTGCGGCGTGGGCTGCGCCGCCGACTGCTGCTCCAGATACGCGAGGTGCTTGCGCGCGGCGCGAATCACCGCATTCGGCACGCCCGCCAGTTGCGCGACCTGAAGGCCATAGCTCTGGTTCGCAGGGCCTTCGTTGACGGCGTGTAGGAACACGATGCCGTGACCATGCTCGACCGCCGACAAATGGACGTTGGCCGCGTGCGGGAACTCGGCGGGCAATTGCGTCAGCTCGAAATAATGCGTTGCGAACAGCGTATGGCAGCCGTTGTGCGCGAGCAGGTGCCGCGCGATGGCCCACGCGAGCGCAAGGCCGTCGAACGTCGACGTGCCGCGGCCGATTTCGTCCATCAGCACGAGACTTTGCGGCGTCGCGTCGTTCAGGATGGCGGCGGCTTCCGTCATCTCGACCATGAAGGTCGAGCGTCCGCCCGCCAGATCGTCGGCGGCGCCGATGCGCGTGAAAATGCGATCGATCGGGCCAAACGACGCGCGGCGCGCCGGCACATAACTGCCGACATGCGCCATCAAGGCGATCAGGGCGGTCTGACGCATGAAGGTCGATTTACCGCCCATGTTCGGACCTGTGATCAGCAGCAGCTTGCGCTCGGGATGGAGCACGCAGTCGTTCGCGATGAACTGTTCGACCTGCGCCTCGACGACGGGATGCCGGCCCTGCTCGATCTCGATGCCGCCCGTCGCGGTAAAGCTCGGCGCGACCCAGTCGAGCGCGCGCGCCCGTTCGGCGAATGCGGCGAGCAGATCGAGTTCGGCCAGCGCCGAAGCGACGCGCTGGCAATCGGCGATAAAGGGCAGCAGCGTTTGCAGCAGCGCGTCATACAGCGCCTTTTCGCGCGACAGCGCGCGTTCCTGCGCGGACAGCGCCTTGTCTTCGAACGTCTTCAGTTCGGGCGTGATGTAGCGCTCGGCGTTCTTCAGCGTCTGACGGCGGCGGTAGTCGTCGGGAACCTTATCTGTCTGTCCGCGCGTCACTTCGATATAGAAGCCATGCACCTTGTTGTACTCGACGCGCAGATTGTTGATGCCCGTCCGCGCGCGTTCCCGCGTTTCGAGGTCGATCAGGAACTGTCCGCAGTTCTCCGAAATATCTCGTAGCTCATCGAGCTCTGTGTCGTAGCCGCGCGCAACCACGCCGCCGTCGCGAACCATCGCGGCGGGCTCCTGTGCGACGGCGCGCTTGAGGAGATCGACGCACTCGGCGGGCGGTTCCAGCGACGTATCGATGCGCGCAAGCGAATCGGCAGCGGCCGCGACGGCCGTCAGTTGAGTGCGTAGCTCGGGTAATGCGATGAACGTGTCGCGCAGACTCGACAGGTCGCGCGGACGCGCCGACAGAAGCGCGAGCCGCCCGGTGATGCGCTCGATATCCGAAATCTGCCGCAATGCGCTGCGCAGCGCGTCGAGGCTCGCGTGAGGCGGCGCGTCGAGCAGCGCGCCAATGGCCTGCTGGCGTGCCTGCGCAAACGACGCGTCGCGCGGCGGATGATGCAGCCAGTGACGCAGCAGACGGCTTCCCATCGTCGTGCAGCAGGTGTCGAGCAGCGAGCAGAGCGTCGGCGAATCAGTGCCGCGCAGCGTTTCCGTCAGTTCGAGATTGCGGCGTGTGGAGGGATCGAGCCCGATGTACTCCGATTCGTACTCGACCTTCAGGCTGCGCACGTGGCGCAGTTGCTGGCCTTGCGTCGCCGCCGCGTACAGCAGCAATGCGCCCGCCGCGCCGCAAGCGCTCGATAGCGAATGCGCGCCGAAGCCGTCGAGGCTCGCGACCTCCAGCTGGTCGCACAGCCGCTGCGTGCCCGAGGCGACATCGAAGTGCCAGACGGGCACGCGCGTAACCGCGCCGAAGCCGGAGGGCAGCGTCCATGCGTTCGACTCGCTCGACGAGGGCGCGTCAGCAATGAGAATTTCCGCGGGACGGATGCGCTCCAGCGCGGCCGCGACCTGGTCGGGCGCGACTTCCGCGAGCCGCAGCGCGCCGCTTGCCAGGTTCATCCAGGCGAGGCCGATGGTTGTCACCACGCCGCGCCGGTTGTGCGCGGGGCAGGCCGCGAGCAGATACGTATCGCTCTTGTCGGAAAGAAGCGCCGCGTCCGTCAGCGTGCCCGGCGTCACGACGCGCACGACCTTGCGCTCGACAGGGCCCTTCGACGTCGCGGGGTCCCCGATCTGCTCGCAGAGCGCGACCGACTCGCCGAGCTTGACCAGTTTCGCCAGATACTGCTCGACGGCGTGATGTGGCACGCCCGCCATCCTGATCGGGTTGCCGTTCGACGCGCCGCGCTGCGTGAGTATCAGATCGAGCAGGCGCGCGGCTTTTTCGGCGTCGTCGAAAAACAGCTCGTAGAAATCGCCCATCCGGTAGAACACCAGCGTGCCCGGATGCTCCGCCTTGATGCGCAGGTACTGCTGCATCATCGGAGTGTGTTGCGCGATGTCGGTTGCCGTTGCGGTTTGAGTGCCCATCCTCGTGTCTTTCTTGCGTGACTGTTCAGGGCGAGAGTTTAACCCGTCGACGCGCCGCGCGAACCTGGCCGGATGGCCAGGTTGCCGTTGCGATATTCACATGCGTATGCTTTCGCAGTGCAACGCTCACTCTTCGATCAGTGCGCGCATGTCGACCTTGTGCGCGTTCGCCGCGCTGCGTCGCTTCGCGAGCCACATCATGCCCGTGATAAAGAGTCCGAACACGGCGATGATCCACTGCACGGGCATTTTCGCGGTCAGCAGGATCGCGTAGGCGCCGAGCATCAGCAGCACGGCGAGATTCTGGTTGAAGTTCTGCACGGCGATCGAGTGGCCCGCGCTCAGCAGCGTGGCGCCGCGATGCTGGAGAATCGCGTTCATCGGCACGATGAAGAAGCCCGACAGCGTGCCGAGCAGGATCATCAGCGGGTAGGCGAGCAGGATGTAGGCGGGCGCGAACAGCGGACCGGCGCGCAGGCCCGCGCCGGGAGGAAAGAGGTTCTTGCTGTAGAAGGCCATCGCGATGGCGACGGCACCCGTCAGCAGGCCCACGGGCAGCACTTTGAGCGAACTGCGCAACGGCACGCACGCGGCCGCGGCGGCTGCGCCCATGGCGATGCCCAGGCCCGCCACGCCCTGCATCACGGCGGCTTTCGACAGCGACAGCCCGAGGTTCGCGTCCGCCCACTTCAGCACGAGCAGTTGCAACGTGACCGCGCCGCCCCACATCAGCGTCGTGACCCACAGCGCGATCTGCGCGAGACGGTCGGACCAGAGCACGTTGAAGCAGCGCACGAATTCGCCGACGAGTTGACCGGGCTCGACAAGGCGGTTTGGATAGCGCGCGCCCGTGTCGGGAATGCCGACGTTCAACGCTGCCGCGATCGCATACGTGACCATTACGGCAAGCATCGCGAGATCGGCGGCGGAATGGATCAGCGGCAGGTGCGCGTGCTGCACGAAGCGCGCTGCGTACGTGCTGATCAGCGCGCCGCCGAGCATCGTGCCGACGATCGTCGACAGCACCGTCGCCGATTCGAGCCACGCGTTCGCCGCCACGAGCCGTTCGGCGGGCAGCAGCTCGGTGAGAATGCCGTATTTCGCGGGCGAGTAGGCAGCTGCGCCGAAGCCGACCACGCCGTACGCGATCATCGGATGCACGCCGCCGATCATCATCAGGCAGCCGCCCGCTTTCAGCGCATTCGAGATGAACATCACGTGGCGCTTTTGCAGCGCGTCGGCGAATGCGCCGACGAAAGGCGCGAGCAGCACGTAGGAAATCGTGAAGAAGATCTGCAGCAGCGGCGTGACCCACGCAGGCGAGCGGATCTCGGTGAGCAGCGCGATCGCCGCGATCAGGAGCGCGTTATCGGCGAGCGACGACACGAACTGCGCCCCGATAATCGTGTAGAAGCCTTTCTTCATGGTCCCGATTGGAACACAGTGCTCGCATTCTTGCGTGGCTAGCGCGCTTCCCGGAGAGTTTTCCGGCCAGCTTTCCGTCATTGACGCCTTGCAGCGCGCGCGGCGGCGCCAAAAGAAAAAAGCGGCCGAAGCCGCTTGTCGAAAGCACGCAGCGTCTTAGGCTGTTCGCTCCTTCGTCCGCGTGTAGCGCGACAGGATCGGAATCATCTGTGCATAAACCTTTGGGTTGCCCGCGACGATCTCATGCATGTGCAGGAAGTCCGAATCGCCCGTGTAGTTGCCGACGAGACCGCCCGCTTCGGTGATCAGCAAGCTGCCCGCCGCCATGTCCCACGCGCTGATGCCTTGCTCAAAGAAGCCGTCCATGCGGCCCGCCGCGACGTTCGCGAGGTCGAGCGCCGCCGCGCCCGGACGGCGCAGGCCCGCGCAGGCCTTGGTCATGTCGGCGAAAAGCTGCGTGTACGCTTCGAGTGTGTCCTTTTCGCGGAACGGGAAGCCCGTGCCGATCAGGCTGTCGGCGAGCCGGTCGCGGCGGCCGACGCGGATGCGCCTGTCGTTCAGATAGGCGCCGCGGCCGCGCGACGCCGTGAAAAGGTCGTTGCGCGTCGGATCATAGACGACGGCCTGTGTGACGATGCCCTTGTGCGCGAGCGCGATCGACACGCAGTAGTACTGGAAGCCGTGGATGAAGTTCGTGGTGCCGTCGAGGGGATCGATGATCCACTGGTATTCGGACTCGTTGCCCGATTCGCCGGACTCTTCGGCGAGGATCGCGTGATCGGGGTAGGCCGTGGTCAGCGTTTCGATGATGGCCGCTTCCGACGCCTTGTCGACCTCCGTGACGAAATCGTTGTGCTGCTTCTTGCTGACCTGCAGGAGGTCGAGATCGAGCGACGCACGGTTGATGATCTGCCCGGCGCGGCGAGCGGCCTTGACAGCGATATTGAGCATGGGATGCATGAGCCTGAATCCTTGTGCCGGACGCGCACGGCGGCTGCCCGGTGTTGAGCTGAAAATAAGCTGTTAATCACGCGAAACGGGCGCCCGGCAAGATTGGATCGAAACCTGCTGATCAAAACCTGGCACACATTCCGTCGACGGAGACGAATTGAAGAAGAGCGATGCGCCGTGACCGGGTTCCCGCTAAGGCAATGTGGCAGGGGCGCGAATATCGGGATTTTACCTGAGTCTCGTCTTCTCATGGCTTCCTTCTGGGCGTGTCCACGCGTTGGCAGGCGTTTCGCGGCGTTCCCGGCGGGAGAGCGGCGGGCAGATCGGGAACGACGAGGCGCGCGATCGGCCGAATGGCAGATGGAAACGGGGTGCGGGTTGGCGCTACCATTACTGTTTCCTTGCCATTCACTGCCTATCGTGGTTCAAACGCCTTCCTCACCGACTTCCAGCATCGCCTCCGACAACACCAGCATCGGCGGAGGCTTTACGTCGACGCGTTTCGTGCTCGTCGAGCCGAGTCATCCCGGCAACGTCGGCGCGGCGGCGCGCGCGCTGAAGACGATGGGCTTTTCGCGTCTCGTGCTGGTGGCGCCGCGCGTGCAGGACGTGAAAAACGATGCCGAGGCGATTGCGATGGCGAGCGGCGCGGACGACGTGCTCGCGTCCGCTCATGTCGTGCCGACGCTCGCCGACGCGCTGTCGGGCGCGCAATGGTCGCTGGCGCTGACGGCGCGCGCCCGCGAGTACGGACCGCCGCAGCTCGCGCCGCGCGCGGCGGCGACGCAGGCTCGCGAGCATGCCGTCCATGGCGATATCGCACTCGTGTTCGGCAACGAGCGGACCGGGTTGTCGAACGAGGACGTCGAGCGGTGCAGCGCGCTCGCGCATATTCCGGCGAATCCCGCCTATAGCTCGCTGAATCTCGCGCAGGCGATCCAGGTGCTGTCGTACGAGTTGAGGATGGCGTATCTGGCCGAAGGTGACGGCGTCGAAGCGGCGGCGGGCGTTGCCGGCGCGCGTGCCGCCAGCGACGAAATCGAGCGCATGTATGTGCATCTGGAAAATGCGCTGATCGCGCTCGACTTCCTCGATCCCGGCAATCCGAAAAAACTGATGTCACGCTTGCGGCGGCTCTTTGCGCGCGCTGGCCTCGAGCGCGAGGAGGTCAACATCGTGCGGGGCATCGCGAAGCACATTTTGCTGAAGGCAAAAGGGCGCGACGGCGAATAAGGCCGGCTGTCCATCAGGGCCGCAACGCTGAGATCTTCAGGCGATTTCCATGCGTTTTTGCGGCAGGCACGCGCATTGCCGCCCCTCATGCGCACGTCGCGAAACGCAAGCCTGAGACCAAACCTCGTTGCCCGAATGGACTTCCGGCAGGTTTCGCCCATTCGCCCTACAATGGCCCGAAACGTCATAAGCAAAGCTGTCCGTCTGCAATAGCGAGGACAGCGGCTGCCGTCCGCGCGAGTCGCGGCGGTGTTCATTCCCTACGACAGCTTCATTGCCATGTTCACGAGACTCCGCGAAGACATCGCCACGATTCGCGAGCGCGATCCCGCCGCCCGCAGCGCCTGGGAAGTCCTCACGTGCTATCCGGGTCTGCACGCGCTGATGTTCCATCGCTTCGCGCATGCGTGCTGGCGCGCGAAGCGCCGCTGGCTCGCGCGCTTCGTTTCGCAGATCGGCCGTTTCATGACGGGAATCGAGATTCACCCGGGCGCGACGGTCGGACGTCGCGTGTTCATCGACCACGGCATGGGCGTCGTGGTGGGCGAGACGGCCGAAATCGGCGACGACTGCACGATCTATCAGGGCGTCACGCTCGGTGGCACGTCGCTCACGCGCGGCGCCAAGCGCCATCCGACGCTCGAGCGCGGCGTGATCGTTGGCGCGGGTGCGAAGGTGCTCGGCGGGTTCACGGTCGGCGCGGACGCGAAGATCGGCTCGAACGCGGTTGTCGTGAAGCCGGTGCCCGCGGGCGGCACGGCTGTGGGCAATCCGGCGCGCGTCGTGATGCCGGCGACGGCGGCGGTGGCAGCGCTAGGCGGCAACGCAAAGCCGGCCACGGCGCGCTCGGCTTTCTGCGCATATGGGATCACGCCGAATGCCGACGATCCGGTGTCGCTCGCTATTCACGGGCTGATCGACCATGCGGCGACACAGTCGCTGCGCATCGACGAAATCGTCGCCGCGCTCGAGCGCCTCGGCGCGAGTCTCGAAGCGCTGCACGGCGCGGATGCGGCGTTGCTGGATCTGCGTCGTTTGTCTGCTGTGCTCGAAGGGAAGGTCGAGGCGACGTCGCGCTGAATGCACGTTGCGCGAGCGCGAACGCCGCGCGTTTTACTTGTCCAGTCGCAGCGCCTTGATCCCTTCGGAATCGATGCGCACGTAGCCGCCGCGGCGCTCGCCGTGGTCGAGGTCCCAGTCGGGCAGCACCCAGCGCATGCCGCCCGCTTCGTGATGCAGCGCGGGGCGGTGCGTATGGCCGTGAATGATGGTCGCCGTCTTCGTCTTCTTGAAGAGCGCGGCGATTCCCTCCGACGTCACGTCGTAGCGCGGCGATGCGGGGCGCACGCGTCCTTCTTCACTCGACCTGCGCATCTTTTGCGCCAGCGCCTTGCGCCAGCGATACGGCCACGCCAGAAACAGCCATTGCGCGAGACGGTTGCGCGCGAAGCCGCGAAATCGCTGATAGCGTCGGTCCGCCGTGCATTGCGCGTCGCCATGCGTGAGCGCGATCTTCGTGCCGAACGCGGTGATGACGAACGGATCGGGTAGCCAGATCGCGCCCGCCGCCTTCATAAAGCGCTTGCCCAGCAGGAAGTCGCGGTTGCCGTGCATGATGTACAGCGCGATGCCGCGCTCGGACAGCGTGTGCATCAGCTTGGCCATGCGGGCGGGGAACGGCTCGGCGAGCATGTCGTCGCCGATCCAGTATTCGAACAGATCGCCGAGAATGAAAACGGAGTCCGCGTGCTCGGCCGTCACGAGGATGAAATGCTCGAACGCGGCAACCGTGTGCGGGATCGCCTCGCTCAGGTGCAGGTCCGAAATGAAGAAAAACGGGCGCGCCGCGTGCGGGCGTTTGCCCTCGCCAGGCACGCCCGCAGCGACGCTTCGCAGCGGCGTTTCTTGCAGCATTGAAGTGCGCTTCTCTCAGTTACTCAGCTCTTTCGTTAAGAATATGCCGAACGTGTGAGCAATGGCCTTACTCGACCACGACGGCCTTTTCGATGATCACGTCGTCGACGGGGACGTCCTGATGGAAGCCCTTCGAACCCGTCTTCACCTTGCGGATCGCATCGACGACATCGAGGCCCTCGACGACCTTGCCGAACACTGCGTAGCCCCAGCCTTGCGGCGTCGGCGACGAGTGGTTCAGGAAGTCGTTGTCGTTGACGTTGATGAAGAACTGGGCCGTTGCCGAGTGCGGATCGTTCGTGCGCGCCATCGCGATCGAGCCCTTGACGTTCTTCAGGCCGTTGTTCGCCTCGTTGGCGATTGGCGCATTGGTCGGCTTCTGCGTCATGCCCGGTTCGAAGCCGCCGCCCTGGATCATGAAGCCGTCGATCACACGATGGAACACCGTGTTGTCGTAGTGGCCCGCCTTCACATAGGCGAGGAAGTTTTCGACCGTTTTCGGCGCCTTCCCGGCGTCCAGTTCCAGCTTGATGACGCCGTGGTTCGTGTGCAGTTCAACCATGATGATTTCCTTTGGGGCTAGGTGAGTGGAGAGAGGCGGCGCGTCGCCGGCCCGATGGCGACGGGCGCGCCCGTGGCATGGTTCATTCCGGCGCAGCGCGCCCGCACGTGCCGGGTTTAAGCCGGGCGTGCGGTTCGCGCGTCACCCTGTTGCAAATGCGTCGTCGGCTATTGCCTGCTTCAGGTGCCTCGCCGCCTGTTCACGGCTGGGCGGCCCCGACGCAAAGCGCGGCCGCTGCCTGCCGAGCTTACTTGCTGACTATTGTCGCCGACTGGATCACGATCTGCTTTTGCGGCACATCGCTCATCGGGCCGCGCGAGGTCGTCGCCGTGCCTTCGATCTTCTTCACGACGTCCATGCCCGAGGTCACCTTGCCGAACACCGCGTAGCCGTTGCCGTCCGGATTCGGGTAATCAAGGCCGGCGTTGTCCACCGTATTGATGAAGAACTGTGTCGTGGCCGAATTCGGATCGCTCGTGCGCGCCATCGCGATCGTGCCCGTCATGTTCTTCAGCCCCGTGCGGCTTTCCAGCGGGATCGGCGCGCGCGTCGGCTTTTCCGCATAGCTCGTCGTGTAGCCGCCGCCCTGGATCATGAAGCCGGGAATCACGCGATGGAAGATCGTCCCGTTATATTGACCGGCCTTCACATAGTCGAGAAAGTTGGCGACCGTTTTCGGCGCTTTGTCGGGATACAACTCGACGCGGATATCCCCTTCCGATGTCTTCAAGAGAACGGACGGGTGCACAGCCTGGGTTCCGTTTTGCGCAAAAGCGGGTGCGTTCGCGATCAGGGCGGCGCTGCCGAGCGCCAACGTCAACCATTTCATGTAAATCCTCGGATGAGCTCAAATGGGGAAAATAACGGCAAACCCGCCGTCGGGCAGCATGCGCGCAAGCGCGCTCACTGCGACGGCGCGACGTACGGCGGAATCGCCAGCGAACCGTTCGGGCCGCCGAACTGGAAGCCCGGCGTGTTGGTGATGTTCGACGTGGCGCGATTCGTATAGTCGTTGGCGTCTGGCGCAGCCTGGCTGGTCTTTTTCACAGCGGCCTTGCGCGGCGACACGATTTTTTCGATGTCGGCGATGCGCTGGCTCGTCGTGCCGTTGCCGGCGCCCAGGCTTTGTGCGCGCCGATAGGCCTGATCGGCCATGCGCAGATAGAGGTCGCCGAGATTTTCGTAGGCGAGACCATAGCCGGGGCTTGCCTTGACGGCCGTTTCGAGCGCGGCGCGCGCTTCCGTGTAGCGGCCTTGCTTCGCATAGAGCGCAGCAAGGTTGTTGTACGGTTCAGGCAGCTCCGGGTAGGTCTGCGTGAGTTCGGTGAAGGCGGCGATCGCGTCGTCATCGCGGTTCAGGCGCGCAAGCACGGTGGCGCGCTTGAATCTGGCCTGGGCGTCGCGCGGGTTCGCGGCGATGCGCGCGTCGAGCTGCGCGAGGGCGGCCGTCCAGTTCTTCTGCTCGATGGATGCGTCGGCGTCCGGGGTGGCGTCGCGCACGGCCGGGCCGTGAGAAATCGTCGGCGTTTTCTGCGCGAAAGCGGGCGCGCCGGGCGCGGCCATGAGGGCGAGAGCGCAGCAGGCTGTGCCCGCTGCCGCGCTCAAAGTGGCCAGCAGGCCCGGACGTGACGAAGCGCCACAGGTCGAACGAGGCGTCGTCGCGAAGAGGGGCGTGGCGCCTCGCGCGCGGCCGCTGGAGTGTTTCATAGGCTCAGGTCGGGGTGTTATACTTCGGCCCATTCTAACAAAACGTCTGCGCGTTCCGTGGAACCACAGACTGTCTTTTCGCCACTCGTGGTCGTCTCCGCCTTGACGTCAGCCTGATCCCGCACCAGTGGCGCGACATGCCGTCAGTCGTGCCGCACCGCCCGTGTTTGCGCATTTGGTTGCATACATTCATCGGGCGCGGTATGAACGAACACCAAGCGGATTTCTTTCGGCCCATGCATCGTCTCTATGGAATCTCTGCGCATCTACAACACGCTCGCGCGTGACAAGCAAAATTTCGTGCCGCTTCATGAAGGCGAAGTGCGGATGTATGTCTGCGGAATGACGGTGTACGACTACTGTCACGTGGGTCATGCGCGGGTGATGGTCGTGTTCGATATTGTGCAGCGCTGGCTGCGCACGCTCGGCTACAAGGTCACGTATGTGCGCAACATCACGGACATCGAGGACAAGATCATTCGCCGCGCGGTCGAGAACGGCGAGTCGATTCGCGCGCTGACGGATCGCTTCATCGCGGCGCTGCATGAAGACGCCGACGCGCTCGGCATCGAGCGACCCGATCTCGAGCCGCGCGCGACGGATTTCATTCCGCAGATGCTCGGCATGATCGAGAAGCTCGAGGCGAACGGCTACGCATATCAGGCCGCCGACGGCGACGTGAACTACGCGGTGCGCAAGTTCGCGAACTATGGCGCGCTGTCGGGCAAGTCGCTCGAAGACCTGCGCGCAGGCGAGCGCGTGGCCGCCAACGACGCGAAGCAGGACCCTCTCGACTTCGTGCTGTGGAAGCAGTCGAAGCCCGACGAGCCCGCCGATACCGGCTGGGATTCGAAATACGGACGCGGACGTCCGGGCTGGCACATCGAGTGCTCGGCGATGAGTTGCACGCTGCTCGGCGAGCAGTTCGACATTCATGGCGGCGGCCAGGATCTGCAGTTTCCACACCATGAGAACGAGATCGCGCAAAGTGAAGGTGCAACGCGCCAAACGTTCGTCAATTACTGGATGCATAACGGCTACGTCCAGATCGACAATGAGAAGATGTCGAAGTCGCTCGGCAACTTCTTCACGATTCGCGAAGTGCTCGCGAAGTACGATGCCGAAGTCGTGCGGTTCTTCATTGCTCGCGCGCATTACCGGTCGCCGCTGAACTACAGCGACACGCACCTCGACGACGCGCGCAGCGCGCTCGCGCGCCTGTACACGGCATTGAAGGACACGGCGCCCGACGCAGGCGAGATCGACTGGAACGAAGCGCATGCGCAGCGCTTTCGCGCGGCGATGAACGACGACTTCAATACGCCTGTCGCCGTCTCGTTGCTGTTCGAACTGGTGAGCGAAGTGAATCGCACACGCGATGCGGCGCTCGCACGGCAATTGCGCGGTCTTGCGCACGTGCTCGGGCTGCTCAGGCGCGAGCCGCGCGCTTATTTGCAGCAGGCGGCGGGGACTGAAGGCGAAGGCGCGCTGGCTGTGGTAGCGATCGAAGCGAAGGTCGCCGCGCGCGTCGCCGCGAAACAGGCCAAGGACTACGCCGAGGCGGACCGGATCCGCAAGGATTTGCTGGATGCCGGTATTGCACTCGAAGACAAACCGGGCGGGTTGACCGAGTGGCGGCGCGTTTGAGCGCACCTCGTACTTCCCACTGATCGACTCGCCAGGCAGGAGGCAGGATGGCAACGGCCACGAAGACGCCGGCTAAACGAGCCACGTCTGAATCTGACGCGGCAGCTAAGGCAAGGGCAGTGCGCGCGCGAAGCGGCGTCGCCGCGAAGGGCGCAACGAAGGTGGCGGTGAAATCGGCGTCGGCGAAAGGCGTCAAGGCTGGCCTCAATGCCGGGCGCAAAACGGACACATCCGGCGCGCTCGCGAAGCACGTATCGTCGAAGCGGCTGCCTAACGGAGCGGATGTACCCGAGCAAGCCGCCGCTGTGAAGCCGTCGACTGCGCGTGCTGCGCAGGCAAAGGGCAACGGAGCGCTGCCCGCCGGACTCGGGAACGATTTGCGCGAACCCGCGCGCGATGCCGAGGATGACCCTGACCGCGAAACGGCGCGCAAGCCGCGCGCGGCCGTCGCGTCGGATGTGGACGCCGCCCCGTCCGTGCAAGACAATGCGCAAGGGGCCGCCGTCACGCGCCCGGCGTATTGGGACAAGGCCTGCGCCGACCTCGTCAAGCGCGACCGCATCCTCAAGAAGCTGATTCCGAAATTCGGCCCCGTGCATCTGTCGAGCCGTGCCGATCCGTTCGTCACGCTCGCGCGCTCCGTGGTCGGCCAGCAGATCTCAGTCGCTTCCGCGCAGGCGATGTGGCAGCGCATTGTCGCTGCGTGTCCGAAGCTCGTGCCGCAGCAGATCATCAAGCTCGGCCAGGACAACCTGATGAACTGCGGCGTGTCGAAGCGCAAGGCCGAATACATTCTCGATCTCGCGCATCACTTCGTTTCGGGAGCGTTGCACGTCGGCAAGTGGACGTCGATGGAAGATGAGGACGTGATCGCCGAGCTCACGCAGATTCGCGGCATCAGCCGCTGGACGGCCGAGATGTTTCTGATCTTCGACCTGTCGCGTCCAGACGTGTTGCCGCTCGACGATCCCAATCTCATTCATGCGATCAGCCAGAACTATTTCAGCGGCGAACCGGTGACGCGCAGCGAGGCGCGCGAAGTTGCCGCGAACTGGGAGCCATGGCGCACCGTCGCGACGTGGTACATGTGGCGCAGCCTCGATCCAGCACCCGCTGGCAGCTGATGAAATGACGAAAACCGCCGGGGCCTATTGATTTGCTAGAATCAATAGATTCAAGACGGTTTTGACACGGGCGGGCGCGGTTAGAATACGCGCTGCCGGTAAGTCCAAGGATTAAAAACCAATGAAGACCACCTTTCTGGATTTCGAGCAGCCGATCGCCGAGCTCGAAGCGAAAATCGAAGAATTGCGCTTCGTACAGGACGATTCGGCCGTCGATATTTCGGAAGAGATCGAGCGGCTGTCGAAGAAGAGCCAGCAACTCACGAAGGATCTGTACACGAACCTGACGCCCTGGCAGGTTTCGCAAATCGCGCGTCATCCGCAGCGCCCGTACACGCTGGATTACGTCAGCGAACTGTTCACCGATTTCCACGAACTGCACGGCGACCGCTCGTTTGCGGACGATCTGTCGATCGTCGGCGGCCTCGCGCGTTTCAATGGCCAGCCGTGCATGGTGATCGGCCATCAGAAGGGCCGCGACACGAAGGAGCGCGCGCTGCGCAACTTCGGCATGCCGCGCCCGGAGGGTTATCGCAAGGCCGAACGGCTGATGCGTCTTGCCGAGAAATTTGGCCTGCCGCTGTTCACGTTCATCGACACGCCGGGCGCGTATCCCGGCATCGGTGCGGAAGAGCGCGGTCAGTCGGAAGCGATCGGCCGCAATCTGTACGTGATGGCCGAACTGAAGACGCCGATCATCTCGACGATCATCGGTGAAGGCGGTTCGGGCGGCGCACTGGCTGTCGCCGTCGCGGACAGCGTGCTGATGCTGCAATTCTCGACGTATTCGGTGATTTCGCCGGAAGGCTGCGCGTCAATTCTTTGGAAGAGCGCGGCGAAGGCGCCCGAGGCCGCCGAAGCGCTGGGCCTGACAGCGCATCGCCTGAAGGCGCTGGGCCTGATCGACAAGATCGTCAACGAGCCGCTGGGCGGCGCGCATCGCGATCCGAAGGGCATGGCTGCATTGCTGCGCCGCGCGCTCGCCGATTCGCTGCGCCAGTTCCAGGGCATGAGCACGTCCGATCTGCGTGAGCGCCGTTTCGAGCGGTTGATGGCCTACGGCAAGTTCAAGGAAACCACGCCGGGCGCATAAGCGCGCTTGGACTCTCCGAAGGCGCTTCGCGCGCCACCACATCGTGACTCCCTCTGCTGACACACCCGCCGACCGCCTCGTTCTCGACGCGGTCGGCGCGGCGTTTACGGCTCTGCCTGAACACGCGCGCGTCGCGGTCGCATTCAGCGGCGGCGTCGATTCGACCGTGCTGCTCGATGCGGCTGTGCGCGTCGGTGGCGCGTCGCGCTGCATCGCGTTTCATATTCATCACGGTCTCAGTTTGAACGCCGGCGAATGGCTCGCGCACTGTGAGGCGTTCGCGCACGAGCGGGGCGTCGAGTTCGCGTCGTGGCACGTCGAGGTTTCGCGCGCGCCGGGCGTGAGCGTCGAAGCGGCGGCGCGCGATGCCCGCTACCGCGCGCTCGATGCGTTGTGCGCGCAGCATCGCGTGCACACGCTTTGGCTCGCGCAGCATGCGGACGACCAGGCGGAAACGGTGCTGCTTCAGTTGCTGCGCGGTGCGGGGCTTTCGGGTCTCGCGGCAATGGCGCCCGAGTATCTGCCGTCGGGCGCACGGGCGGCGCGCGCGCGTCCGCTGTTGCAATTGCTGCGCGCACAACTGGAACACTATGCGCATGCGCGCGATCTGCGCTGGATCGACGACGAATCGAACGCCGACACGCGCTATGCGCGCAACGCGTTGCGTCACGATGTTCTGCCCGGCCTCGCCGTGCACTTTCCCGGCTTTCGCGACGCGCTGGCGCGCACGGCTGCTCATGCGGCCGCGGCGCAGCGTCTGCTCGACGCGCTCGCGCAAATCGATCTGCAAACGGTGCGCGGCGACGAAGAGGGCGCGTTGTCGCACGATGCGCTGCTCGCGCTCGACGACGAGCGCGCGGCGAACCTGCTGCGGTACTGGATGCGCACGCTCGGCTTGCCTGCAGCATCGACGGCGCGCCTGACGGACGCATTGCGCCAGTTGCGCGAGATCGGCGATGCGCACAGTCTGCGCATCGATCACGCGGGTCAGGCGTTGCGCAGCTACCGTGGACAGGTCTATTGGGAAGCCGGCGACAGCGCGGATCCTGCCGACGAAACCGCGTTCGTCGAACGGGCGGAAAGCGTGCTCACGTGGCAAGGCGAGAGCGTATGGCGCTTGCCGCAATGGCGCGGCACGTTCGTGTTCAGCGACGCGAGCGCCGATGATCCCGACGCGATTCCCGTCGAAGCCGTTGCGCGAGGCCCGCTCGTCGCGCGCGCGCGCGGTGGCGGCGAACGGATGCGCTGTGTCGTGAATGGCCCGAGCCGCACGTTGAAGAATCTCTTTCAGGAAGGCGGCGTGCCGTCGTGGAAACGCGATGTGCCACTGCTTTTCGTCGGCGGCGAACTGCTGTTCGTGCCGCTGATCGGCGTGAACCGCGCGGCGCTCGCGCATGACGCGCGGCAGGCGAGCAGCCGTTACCTGCGGATCGAATGGCGCGAGGATCTGACGCTCGCGTAACGCGCAGGCGATGGGTCGCGGCGCACGTCACGCTGCGCGTGCTTCGACGGCGGCCAGACCCACCGCACGGCCACTGTCATACGCACGCAACATCGGCCGCAAATCCTTCTCCGACAAGCATTTGCAATGCCTTTTGCCCGGATTTCGGCTTGTCTTTTTATTGCCGATCAGGTAGGGTAACTTGTTTGCCCGACTCGCTTTTTGTCGTGTTACCCGGCTGTTCTTATGCGAATGCCCGGGCGCGCTCCAAGCCGTTAGCCACCCCGTTAGCGTCCGTCAGTCCTGTCGATCGACAGGTTACAGGGCAAATCCCGCGCGTACTGCACGCGCGCTGCATCTGTGCCGCCACACTCTGCCGTCGTTCCCGAACGTTGTGCCCTGTGCGTTTTGTGCGGCCGTCTCCAGCGCGCGATGCGCGCCGGTTCGCGTAGTTCCAGTTTCTCCTTCAGTTCAGAACGACAATGGCACTCATCGTACACAAATACGGCGGCACATCGATGGGCTCGGTCGAGCGCATCAAGAACGTCGCGAAGCGCGTCGCGAAATGGCACAAGGCAGGCCACAAGATGGTCGTCGTGCCTTCGGCGATGTCCGGCGAAACGAACCGCCTGCTGGGCCTCGCGAAAGAAATTTCGCCGCAGCCGAGCCCGCGCGAACTCGACATGATCGCGTCGACGGGCGAACAGGTCAGCGTCGGCCTGCTGTCCATCGCGCTGCACGACGCAGGCGTCGATGCCGTCAGCTATGCCGGCTGGCAAGTGCCCGTCAAAACAGATAGCGCGTTCACGAAGGCGCGCATCAGCGACATCGACGGCGAGCGCGTGCTGCGCGATCTCGACGAAGGCAAGGTCGTCGTCATCACGGGTTTCCAGGGCATCGATCCCGAAGGCCACATCACCACGCTCGGCCGCGGCGGCTCGGACACGTCGGCTGTCGCGGTGGCCGCGGCGCTGCAAGCCGACGAATGCCTGATCTACACGGACGTCGACGGCGTCTACACGACCGACCCCCGTGTGGTCGAAGAAGCGCGCCGGCTGGACCGCGTGACGTTCGAAGAGATGCTGGAAATGGCCAGCCTCGGTTCGAAGGTGCTGCAGATCCGCTCGGTGGAATTCGCCGGCAAATATCAGGTGAAGACGCGCGTGCTCTCCAGCCTGACCGATCCGATGATGTCGCTCGACGAAGAAATGAAGTCGGGCACCCTGATCACTTTTGAAGAAGATGAAACCATGGAAAAAGCAGTCATCTCGGGAATCGCGTTTCAGCGTGACGAAGCCCGTATCGCCGTGATGGGTGTGCCCGACAAGCCGGGCATCGCGTATCAGATCCTCGGTCCCGTCGCCGACGCGAATATCGATGTCGACATGATCATCCAGAATCAAAGCGTCGAAGGCAAAACGGCGTTCACGTTCACGGTCGGCCGCGGCGACTATCAGCGCGCAATGGACATCCTGACGAACCAGGTCAAGGGCCACGTCGACGCGGAACAGGTGCTGGGCGATCCGAAGGTGTCGAAGGTGTCGGTGGTCGGCGTCGGCATGCGCTCGCATGTCGGCATCGCGAGCAAGATGTTCCGCACGCTGTCGGAAGAGGGCATCAACATCCAGATGATCTCGACGTCGGAAATCAAGATCTCGGTGCTGATCGACGAGAAGTATATGGAACTCGCCGTGCGCGCGCTGCATAAGGCATTCGAGCTCGATCAGGCTTGATAATGCGTACACTCACGCCCGTTTGCCTCGGCAACGGGCATTTGAGTGAAGATGGTTGACGATAAGAGCGGGCAGGGCAGTCGGGTAGAAGAAGTGATATTGAAATGACACTTCTGGCATAAAAAGTGTGAAGTAAAAATTGACCTTGGCTCGCGAACCCGCTATTATCTTGGCTTCGTTGCGCTGCCTCCCTGGCGCAAGCGAAGATTTGGGAGACGTGGCCGAGAGGTCGAAGGCACTCCCCTGCTAAGGGAGCATCTGGGCCAAAACCTGGATCGAGGGTTCGAATCCCTCCGTCTCCGCCAGAAATGGCGGTGGAACCCCGTAGAGCCGCGGCTCTGCGGGGTTTTGTTTTTGCGCGTGTGTTTCCCGTCACGACGCCGAGCTCTTATATCGACGCAGAGCGAATACGGGCGTCGAATGGACCATTCGGATTCAACCTTGTGCTCGTGAATCCATAAACGTCGGTATTAGCGAAGTCGGTTTGTGCGAACAGGCGGAGCATGCAAAACATGTCGAATATGTTTTTGCCTGGCATAACCAAACATCGCCAGGCGAAAACTCACGCCGCGCCAACGACGGAACCGCAAGTGCATGCTTTGCACGCACGCAACGGCGCGCAGGCGGGCAGTATCACCAAACACTGTCGCGTGTAACGACAAGTTACAGCCTGCGTCGAGACGCGAAGTTATGCATCAGTTATTACACAGTTGAAATATGCGCATAGCGTCGCTTTGTTATAGTCGATTCAAGCAGTCGATAAACACACTTCCCGCAAGAAAGGTGAAACCATGAAGTCCATGCGTCTTATCCCGTTGATCGCCGGCGTGCTGGCAATTGGCGCTTCGAGTGCGGCGATGGCAGGGGGATTGAACGTCGGTGTCAACATCGGTATTCCCGCTCCTGTCTACGTCGCGCCGGCGCCCGTGTATGCGCCGCCGCCCCCGCCACCGCCGCCCGTCGTGTATCAGCCGGCGCCCGTCGTGGTGGCGCCCGCTGTCGTGGTCGGCTGGCACGGCGATCGTTACTGGGATGGCCGCCGTTACTGGGGCCGCGACGACTGGTATCGTCATCATGGTGGGTGGGATCATGGCCATGGCCACCATGACAACGGTCGCCACAACGGCTGGCACTGATTCCGCTGCGGCGCCTGCGCCCCAACAAAAAACCGCCCCTTGGGGCGGTTTTTTTATCTGTTGCACGTGCAACGACGCGCGTGTCTGAGCGAGCCGGCCAGGCGACGTCACTCGCCGACAGCCGCCATTCCTCCGACGACCGCGCTAAAGCCGCTATCGACGTGCATGATCTCGGCCGTCACGCCCGCCGCCAGATCCGACATCAGGAACGCAGCCGCGTTGCCGACCTGATCGATCGTCACGTTGCGCTTGAGCGGCGCGTTATCTTCGACGAAGTCGAGAATCTTGCTGAAGCCCTTGATCCCGCTTGCCGCGAGCGTCTTGATCGGGCCCGCCGAGATGCCGTTGACGCGAATGCCCTTGCCGCCGAGCGACACAGCCAGGTAACGCACGCTCGCTTCGAGCGAGGCCTTCGCGAGGCCCATCGTGTTGTAGTTCGGGATCGCCTTTTCCGCGCCGAGGTACGACAGCGTGAGCAGCGCTGCGTTGTTCGACAGCATCGGCAGCGCGGCCTTTGCGAGCGCGGGGAAGCTGTACGCGGAGATGTCGTGCGCGATGCGGAAGTTTTCGCGCGTCATGCCGTCGAGAAAATCGCCCGCGATCGCTTCGCGCGGTGCAAAGCCGATCGAATGAACGAGGCCGTCGAGGCTGTCCCAGTGCTCCTTGAGCGAAGCGAACAGCGCGTCGATTTGCGCATCGTCGGCGACGTCGCACGCAAACACGAGGTTGCTGCCGAATTCGTTCGCGAACTCGGTGATGCGATCCTTGAAGCGGTCGCCGACATACGTGAACGCCAGTTCTGCGCCTTCGCGCTTGCAGGCCTGCGCGATACCGTACGCAATGGAACGGTTCGACAGAAGGCCTGTCAGCAAGATTCGTTTACCAGCGAGGAAGCCCATGAATTCTCCTAATGAGGTCAGCGCGCCGCTATGACGAAGTGCGGGAGCGCGCGGGATTTTGGGTAGAATTCTCTCACATTGCAACCGCCCACTGACCAACAAGGCCCCTATGACAACAGGCATGCGACGGGTTGAAGCGCCGCGCCCGGCATGGCGCATCGTGATTCGTCTGCTGTCGCGTGTTCGTTGCAAGGCGTTGCCGCGCGCGGCGCTGGCCGTGTGCGCGGGTTCGCTGATCGCCATGTCGCCCGTGACTGTGCGGCACGCGCACGCTGCGTATGCGATCGCGCAGTACGGCAACCCGAAGTATCCGCCCCACTTCAGGCATTTCGACTACGTCAATCCCGACGCGCCGCGAGGCGGCACGCTGGTGCTCGCGAATCCCGACCGCTCGACGAGCTTCGACAAGTTCAATCCGTTCACGCTGCGCGGCAGCGCGGCGCCGGGCATTGGCCTGTTGTTCGAAAGCCTGACGACGGGCAGCGCCGATGAAGTCGCGTCCGCATACGGCCTGCTCGCCGACGACATCGACATCGCACCGGACGGCCTGTCGACGACGTTCCATATCAACCCGCGCGCACGCTTTTCGAACGGCGATCCCGTCACGGCCGAAGACGTGAAGTTCTCGTTCGACACGTTGAAGAGCCCGCAAGCCGCGCCGCAATTCGCCGCGTATTTCGCGGAGATCACGCGTGCCGTGATCGTCGATCCGGCGACGGTGCGCTTCGAGTTCAAGCAGCACAATCGCGAGTTGCCGTTGCTCGCGGGCGGCATGCCCGTGTTCTCGCGCAAGTGGGGCATGAAGCCGGGCGGCAGCCGCACGCCGTTCGATCAGCTCGCATTCGAAAAGCCGATCGGCAGCGGGCCGTATCTGATCGAGGGCTACGACAACGGACGCACGATCACATATAAGCGCGATCCGAACTACTGGGGCGACAAGCTGCCCGTGCGCGTCGGGATGTACAATTTCGAGCGCATCAACTACAAGCTGTATTCGGATGCGACCGCGCGTCTCGAAGCGTTCAAGGCGGGCGAATACGACGCGCTCGTCGAGTACGTCGCGCGCAACTGGGTGCGGCGCGACGTCGGCAAGAAGTTCGACAGTGGCGAGCTGATCAAGCGCGAGTTTGCCCAGCACAACGGCACGGGGATGCAGGGCTTCATCCTGAATCAGCGCCGGCCGCTTTTCTCCGACGTGCGCGTGCGCAAGGCGCTCGATCTCGCGCTCGACTTCCAGTGGCTCAACCGGCAGCTGTTCTACAACCAGTACAGGCGCATCGACAGCTACTTCGTCAATACCGATCTGCAGGCGAAGGGCCTGCCGTCGCCGGGCGAACTGAAGCTGCTCGAACCGTGGCGCGCGCAGATCGAGCCCGGCGTGTTCGGCGCGCCGCCGCAGCAGCCCCACACCGACCCGCCGCGTTCGCTGCGCGCGAATCTGCTCGAAGCACGTGCGCTGCTCGCGCAGGCGGGCTGGACGTATCGCGACGGCGCGCTGCGCAACGCGAAGGGCGAACCGTTCGTGTTCGAGATCCTCGACGACTCAGGTTCGTCGGCGACCTTCGATCCCGTGTACGCGCCATATATCCGCAATCTGCAGAAGCTCGGCATCGAGGCGCGCACGCGCACGGCGGACTTCGCGGTGTATCAGAAGCGTCTCGACGCGTTCGACTTCGACGTCACGACGATCCGATTCCCTGATGTGCAGGTGCCCGGTGCGGACATGATCGACCGTTTCGGCAGCAAGGCCGCCGACGAACCGGGCTCGGGCAATCTGATCGGGCTCCGGTCGCCCGCCATCGATGCGATCTTGCGCGCGCTCGTCGGCGCGCAGACGCGCGAGCAACTCGTCGATGCCGTTCATGCGCTCGATCGCGTGCTGATCAATGGCTATTACATGGTGCCGCACTGGTACAGCGCGACGCATCGCGTGGCGTTCAAGCAAGGCCTTGCCTGGCCGAAGACCTTGCCGCTGTACTATACGGCGGAAGGGTGGATCACTTCGATGTGGTGGTTCGCGCAGCCGCATTGACCGCGTGCTCTGACTTTGCCGCGTCACGCATTTTTGATTTCGGATGGCCGCCATGTGGAGCTATATCCTCAAACGTCTGTTGTTGATGATCCCGACGTTGATCGGCGTGCTGACGCTGACGTTCGTCGTGATCCAGTTCGTGCCGGGCGGGCCCGTCGAGCAGGCGGTGCACGAACTGCGGCGCAATACGGCCGAAGGCGGCGCGCCGTTCGGGCTGCGCGCGCATAGCGGCGTCGACGCGCAGCAGGTCGCGCAACTGAAAGCGCTCTACGGCTTCGACAAGCCGCCGCTCGAACGCTACTGGCTGATGCTCAAGCGCTTCTCGCACTTCGATCTTGGGCAAAGCTATTTCCGCCACCAAAGCGTGTGGTCGCTGATCGTCTCGAAGCTGCCCGTGTCGATCAGCATCGGGCTATGGACCTTCTTCCTCACGTATCTGATATCGGTGCCGCTCGGCATCGCGAAGGCGGTGCGCAACGGCTCGCGCTTCGATCTCGCGACGAGCCTGATCGTGCTGATCGGCTACGCGATTCCGGGTTTCGTGCTCGGCGTGCTGCTGCTCGTGCTGTTCGGCGGCGGCACGTTTCTGCAGCTGTTTCCGCTGCGCAATCTCACATCCGACAACTGGGCCCAGTTGAGCCTGTCCGGCAAGATTCTCGATTATCTGTGGCACATCACGCTGCCCATCGTGGCCTCCGTGGTCGGCAGCTTCGCCGTCGTCACGATGCTCACGAAGAACGCGTTTCTCGACGAAATCCGCAAGCAATACGTGCTGACAGCGCGCGCGAAAGGGCTGTCCGAGCGGCGCGTGCTGTGGAAGCACGTATTCCGCAACGCGCTGCTGCCGCTGATCGTAGGCTTTCCGGCGGCGTTCATCGGCGCGTTCTTCACGGGCAGCCTGTTGATCGAAACACTGTTCTCGCTCGACGGGCTGGGGCTGCTGTCGTACGAGTCGGTGGTGCGGCGCGACTATCCCGTCGTGCTCGGCACGCTCTATCTCTTCACGCTGATCGGGCTCGCGACCAAGCTGATCTCCGATCTCTGCTACGTGTGGGTCGATCCACGCATTCAATTCGAACAACTGGAGCGCTGATTTGAGCCGCGTTCGTACAGATGCCGAAGTGTCGTCGCGCGCGCAGCCGGTACGCGCGTTCGTGTCGCCGTCGCCTGCGCGCCGCGTGTGGTCGCGCTTTCGGCAACAGCGCCTTGGATACTGGAGTCTGATCGTGTTCGTCGTCGCGTTCGCGGCGAGCCTCGCCGCGCCGCTGTGGTCGAACGACAAGCCGCTCGTCGTACGCTACGACGGCCACTATTATTTTCCGCTCGTGAAGTCGTACCCGGAGACGGCGTTCGGCGGCGACTTCCCAACGCCCGCCGACTATCTCGATCCCTATATCAAGCATCGTTTCGACGCGCCGGGCAATTTCGCGATCTATCCGTTGAACCGCTACTACTACGACACGCTCAACTATTTTTCGAAGGTGCCGAATCCGGCGCCGCCTTCGCGCGACAACTGGCTCGGCACCGACGACCGCGGGCGCGATCTGTTCGCGCGCCTCGTCTACGGCTTTGCCGTGTCGGTGAAGTTCGCGCTGGTGCTGACGTTCATCGGCACCGTGCTCGGCGTGCTGGCGGGTGCCGTGCAGGGCTATTTCGGCGGCAAGACGGACATCGTCGGGCAGCGGCTGATCGAAATCTGGAGCGCGCTGCCGGAGCTGTATCTGCTCATCATCTTCGCGTCGATCTTCGAGCCAGGCTTCATTCTGCTGATCGTGCTGCTGTCGCTGTTCGGCTGGCTCGGGCTTTCCGACTACGTGCGCGCGGAGTTTCTGCGCAACCGGCAGCAGGACTACGTGCGCGCCGCGCGCGCGATGGGCCTGTCGAACTGGCAGATCATCTGGCGGCATGTGCTGCCGAACAGCCTCACGCCCGTCATCACGTTCTTGCCGTTCCGGATGAGCGGCGCGATTCTCGCGCTGACGAGCCTCGACTTTCTCGGCCTTGGCGTGCCGCCGCCGACGCCGAGTCTCGGTGAGCTGCTCGCGCAAGGCAAGGCGAATCTCGACGCGTGGTGGATTTCCGTCGCGACGTTCGGCGTGCTCGTCGTGACGCTGCTGCTATTGACCTTCATGGGTGACGCGCTGCGCAACGCGCTCGACACGCGCATCTCCGACGCGATGAAGGCGGGAGGCAATCAGTGAGCGCGAATCCGGCAACCGGCGGCGGGCCGCTGCTCGAAATCGATCGTCTGCGTGTGACGTTCGGCGACACGGTCGCCGTCGACGACGTGTCGCTTACGATCGCACGCGGCGAGCGCGTCGCGCTCGTCGGCGAGTCCGGCTCGGGCAAGAGCGTGACGGCGCTGTCGATCCTGCGCTTGCTGAACGACGCGCAGACGAGCGGCGCCGTGCGCTTTGACGGCGAGAATCTGCTCGCGAAGAGCGAGCGTGAAATGCGCGGACTGCGCGGCTCCGACATCGCGATGATCTTCCAGGAGCCGATGACAGCCCTCAATCCGCTGTACACGATCGGCGACCAGATCGCGGAGACGATCGTGCTGCACGACGGCGTCGCCGCCAACGAGGCGCGCAAGCGCGCCGTCGCGCTGCTCGAACGCACGGGCATCACGGAGCCGGGCAAGCGGGTGAACAGCTATCCGCACCAGTTGTCGGGCGGGCAGCGGCAACGCGCGATGATCGCGATGGCGCTGGCGTGCCGTCCTCGATTGCTGCTCGCCGACGAGCCGACGACGGCGCTCGACGTGACGATCCGCGCGCAGATCGTCGAACTGCTGCTCGAGTTGCAGCGCGACGAAGCGGAAAAGCGCGGCATGGCCGTGCTGCTGATCACGCACGATCTCAATCTCGTGCGGCACTTCGCGCGCCGTGTCGCGGTGATGGAGAAGGGCGTGCTCGTCGAGAGCGGACCCGTCGAGACGCTGTTCGCGTCGCCGCAGCATCCGTACACGCAGCGGCTGCTGCAAAGCCGCCCGGAGCGCACCGTCGTGCCCGTGCTACCGATTTCGCCCGTGCTGCTCGACGCGCGCGACGTCTGCGTCGACTTCAAGACGAAGCTGCCCGGCTTCTCCGGCTGGTTCCAGTCGGGGCATTTTCGCGCGGTGGACGATGCGAGCGTTTCCGTGCGGCAGGGCGAGACGCTTGGCATTGTCGGGGAATCGGGTTCGGGCAAATCGACGCTGGCGATGGCGCTGCTCGGCCTGCAGCGCATGTCGCGCGGCGCGATCGAGTTTCAGGGCAGGGCGCTCGGCAGCTATCGCGGGCGCGAGCAGACGGCGCTGCGTTCCAATATGCAGGTCGTCTTTCAGGATCCTTTTAGTTCACTTTCGCCGCGCCAGACGATCGAGCGGATCGTCGGCGAAGGACTCGCGCTGCACCGGCCGCAACTCGGCACCGACGCGCGGCGCGACAAGGTGGTCGCCGTGCTGCGCGAAGTGGGGATCGACCGTACGGCGCTGCATCGTTACCCGCACGAATTTTCGGGCGGACAGCGGCAGCGCATCGCGATCGCGCGCGCGCTCGTGCTGGAGCCCCGCATCCTGATTCTCGACGAGCCAACGAGCGCCCTGGACGTGTCGATCCAGCAGCAGGTATTGAGGCTGCTCGCCGGTCTGCAGCGGAAATACAACCTCGGATTCGTCTTCATCAGCCACGATCTGGCCGTGATAGGCGCGATGGCGCATCGCGTCGCGGTAATGAAAAACGGGGCCATCGTGGAAACGGGCGCCGTCGAACAGATCTTCGCCGAGCCGGCCCATCCTTACACGCGCAAGCTATTGAAAGCGGCATTCACGACTTGACATTCCCCAATTGGGTGCGGTCCGTCATTGTTTTTTTCTATTTGTTTTGACATTGGAATACTTACTGGCTAGTATCGACCAAACTTTTCGTAGCCCATTGATTTTCAGGCAAAAACTGCCGCAGCACCCCCAGCCCTAACCCAAGACCAACCACCAGACCAATGCAGCACCACACTCTGACCCAGGCTTGCACGCGCGTCGTCGCCGGGATGTTCATTGGCGTACTGATGGCCGCAGCTCCCGGCGCTTTCGCCGATGAAGTAAGCAGCTTTAACCAGAACGCGTCATTCTCGGCCTCTTCCGGGTCGAACTCTGTGTCCTCCACCACACAAAATGCACAAAGCGCCGTCTCGAATTCGGAGAGCGGCGCTCGTTCCTTTCTGTCGGGCATGGCCGGCAAGGCAGGCGACGTCGTGGTCGGCGCGCTGAACATGATCGGCGTGCGTTACCGCTGGGGCGGCGACACGCCGGATTCGGGCCTCGATTGCAGCGGCTTCGTGCGCTATGTGTTCCAGGACACGCTCGGCATGGCGCTGCCGCGCCGCGCCGAAGAAATGAGCCGCGTCGGCGAAAAGGTTCGCATCGCCGATCTGAAGCCGGGCGACCTCGTTTTCTTCAACACGATGCGCCGCACGTTCTCGCACGTGGGCATCTATATCGGTGACAACAAGTTCGTGCATTCGCCGTCGACGGGCAGCACGATCCGCGTCGACGATCTGGATGACGGCTACTGGGAAAAGCGCTTCACGGGCGCGCGCCGCATCGAGACGACGGTGCCGCAACAGCAGGATCTACGTCAGCGCGTGAGCGCGACGATCGGTGGCAACAACTAAGACGATCGGTTCTCGACCGTTTTAAGCAAAAGGCCCGCTTCGAACGAAGCGGGCCTTTTGCTTTGTCAGGTGCGAACGTCAGGTGCGAACGTCAGGCTCGCCGCGGCGGCGCACGCCGCTTCGTAGCACGCGCCGTGCGGCCGATGACGCGATCAGGCAGTCGCGCGCGCCGACGCGAGCTTGTGCTGCAGTTCGGACACGATACGCGCCGCCGCTTCTTCGCCCGCCAGAATCGCTGTGTTGCGTTGTCCGAAGTCGGTGCCGCTCATTGCGTTCAGATTCGGACGAATCACGACGTCGGCGTATTTGTCGAGTTCGTACGCCTTGATCGTCTGCCCCATGATTGTGAACGTCTGCATCAGCACATCGAATGAGCTTTCCGTGACGGCTGTCTCGGGCCGCGCAGAGATATCGACGGCGATCACGAAGTCCGCGCCCATCTTGCGCGCGAACGAGGCGGGCACCGGGCTGACCAGGCCGCCGTCGACGTACTCGTGTCCGCCGATCTTCACCGGCTCGAACACCGACGGCACGCTCGACGACGCGCGCACCGCAATGCCCGTGTTGCCGCGCTGAAAGAGGATCGGCTGGCCCGTTTTCAGATCCGTCGCCACGACGCCGAGCGGCTTCGCCATCTTCTCGATCGGACGATTATCGAGCGTCTTGTTCAGATAATTCTGCAACGCGACGCCTTGCAGAAAGCCGCGTGTGCGAAACGGCATGGCCCAGTCGCTGATCGATGCTTCATCCATTGTCAGCGCGAGCTTGTTGAGCGCGAAACCGTTCAGACCCGACGCGTACAGCGCGCCGACGACCGAGCCGGCGCTCGTTCCGCACACCAGATCGATTTGAATGCCGCGCGCCTCCAGCGCCTTGATCACGCCGATATGCGCGAAGCCGCGCGCAGCGCCGCCGCCGAGCGCGAGTCCCACGCGCAGTGGCCGTTGCGCTTTGACGGCGGGCGGGGCCGGCGACGTGGACGCGGTGCTGGGCGTGGGCGCGACATTCTCGGGCTTGCTGCCCGTCGACGCGCAGGCTGACAGGACAGCCGAGGCCGCGGCAATCGAGAACGTGCGGCGGGACAGATGGGGCGATGACGGTTTCAACGATTTCTCCAGCGACGGCGCGAATATTCACCTGAAAGTATCGCGCCGCGGGTCTTGCAAAGGTGATCGACGGTGGCGATCGTGGCGCGCCGTGCACAGGCGAGCGGCGGCGCGCGCACATCATAATGCAAAGCGGCAGCGGGGCGACAATCGGCTGAGGGAACCGCCTCTCTGGGACGCTGCGCGCTTCGTCCGATGCGCAGCGCGAGTGCCGGGTCCGGTGAATACGCTGTCGGCGGGTATAATTTCGGCTCTCTCTTTTTTGATCGCGTTCGCGCCGTCGTCAGCCGCGGTTGCCGGTGTCCGGCGCGATCCGTTTTCGTTGCCGCGTCCGGCCTCGATGTCCGCCGGCGCCGTCGTCCGTCTTCGAGTTACCGCACATGACCACTCCCGTTCGCACCCGCTTCGCACCGAGTCCCACCGGCTTCATCCACCTCGGCAACATCCGTTCCGCGCTGTATCCGTGGGCGTTCGCGCGCAAGTCCAAGGGCGTGTTCGTGCTGCGTATCGAGGACACCGACGTCGAGCGTTCGAGTGAGCGATCGGTCGATGCGATTCTCGAAGGCATGCGATGGCTCGGCCTCGATTACGACGAAGGTCCCTTCTACCAGATGCAGCGCATGGACCGCTATCGCGAAGTGCTCAAGCAGATGCAGGAGCAGGGGCTCGCGTATCCGTGCTACATGTCGACGGAAGAACTCGACGCGTTGCGCGAGCGCCAGCGCGCCGCGGGCGAGAAGCCGCGCTATGACGGCACGTGGCGGCCCGAGCCGGGCAAGGTGTTGCCGACGCCACCCGCGGGCGTGGAGCCCGTGCTGCGCTTTCGCAATCCGCTGACGGGCGTGGTCGCGTGGGAAGATGCCGTGAAGGGCCGCGTCGAAATCTCCAACGAAGAACTCGACGACCTCGTGATCGCGCGTCCCGACGGCACGCCGACCTACAACTTCTGCGTGGTCGTCGACGATCTCGACATGAAGATCACGCACGTGATTCGCGGCGACGATCACGTGAACAACACGCCGCGCCAGATTAACATCCTGCGCGCGCTCGGCGCCGAGCCGCCCGTCTATGCGCACCTGCCTACCGTGCTGAACGAACAGGGCGAGAAGATGAGCAAGCGTCACGGCGCGATGAGCGTGATGGGTTATCGCGATGCCGGCTATCTGCCGGAAGCCGTGCTGAACTATCTCGCGCGACTCGGCTGGTCGCATGGCGACGCCGAAATTTTCTCGCGCGAGCAGTTCGTCGAATGGTTCGATCTCGAGCACCTGGGCAAGTCGCCGGCGCAGTACGACCACAACAAGCTCAACTGGCTGAACAATCACTACATTAAGGAAGCGGACAACGCGCGTCTCGCCGACCTGAGCAAGCCGTTCTTCGCTGCGCTCGGTATCGACGAAGCGACGCTCGCGAAGGGCGCGGATCTGGCGAGCGTCATCGCGCTGCTGAAGGATCGCGCGTCGACGGTGAAGGAGATTGCCGACAATGCCGCGATGTTCTATCGCGAGCCGAATCCGGATGCGGACGCGCTCTCGCAGCACGTGACGGACGCGGTGCGTCCGGCGCTCGCCGAACTCGCCGGTGCGCTCAAGCGCTGCGAGTGGACCAAGGAGGGCATCGCTGCCGCGCTGAAGGCGACGCTTGGCGCACACAAGCTGAAAATGCCTCAGCTCGCGATGCCCGTGCGTCTGCTGATCGCGGGAACGACGCATACGCCGTCGATCGACAGCGTGCTGATGCTTTTTGGTCGCGACGTCGTGGTCAGCCGTATCGAAAAGGCGCTTGCCTGAGCGGGTGGGGGCTGGCCTGCACTGGCTGTCGAAGCTGCGCGATGATTGCGCGGCTTCGCAAAAAAATTGTAGAAAGCGACTCAAGAGGTATTTACAAAGCGAAAATTGCTCTCTACAATCTCGCTTCTGTTCTGCAAGGGGGTATAGCTCAGCTGGGAGAGCGCTTGCATGGCATGCAAGAGGTCAGCGGTTCGATCCCGCTTACCTCCACCATCAGAACAAGTGAAGTTGTCCCGGTTAGCAGGGAGTTGTAGAAAAAAAGACTTCACAAGTAGTAACAAAGCAGTTATGATAGCGGTCTTCGCTGCTGATGAATGAAGTTAGCAGCAAGAACGAGACAGATCTGAAAAGATTATGTCCCCTTCGTCTAGAGGCCTAGGACATCACCCTTTCACGGTGAGTACAGGGGTTCGAATCCCCTAGGGGACGCCAAATACTGGCGTTGTCTGTAAATCAGGCGATGCGCTTGCGAGAAATAACCGACGCTCGCAAGTCAGGTAGCAAGACTGGAGTGGTAGTTCAGTCGGTTAGAATACCGGCCTGTCACGCCGGGGGTCGCGGGTTCGAGTCCCGTCCACTCCGCCAGATTAAGCCCGTTCGGTGAGCGGGCTTTTTCGTTAAAGGTGTAAGCAGTAGTGTGTGAAGTACGTTGTCCCCTTCGTCTAGAGGCCTAGGACATCACCCTTTCACGGTGAGTACAGGGGTTCGAATCCCCTAGGGGACGCCAAATACTGGCGTTGTCTGTAAATCAGGCGATGCGCTTGCGAGAAATAACCGACGCTCGCAAGTCAGGTAGCAAGACTGGAGCGGTAGTTCAGTCGGTTAGAATACCGGCCTGTCACGCCGGGGGTCGCGGGTTCGAGTCCCGTCCGCTCCGCCACAATCGAGAAGCCCGCTGAAACGTCAGCGGGCTTTTTGTTTTGTGCTCGTCAAGTTCGAGCCGATGCCCTGATTATCGCCGCCAGGCCTTCGTTGTCAGACCGATCGCACGGCGTGGGGCAAACAGCCATTGCCAGCGCGTTGCGCGTGCCTTAACGTTGAGCGGACCGACTTTTCCGTCCTCCGCGCGATGCTCGACCCGACCGACGTTCCGTCTCCCTTCCATTTGCGCAAGGCCAGCATGGACGACTTTCAGTTCGCCGAGGCGCTGACGCGCAATAACATGGGCGGCTACTACCGTCGGCACCATCTCGTGTGGCGCAGCGACCTGTTCCTTGCAAGCTGGCGCGAGTCGGAAAATTTCATTCTCGAAGTGGACGGTGAAAGGATCGGCGTGCTGCGCATTACGGAGGAGGGCGACTCGCTGCACATCCGCGATGTGCAGATTGCCGAAGGCCATCGCCGGCGCGGCGCGGGCACCTACCTGCTGAATACGTCGCATCGCTGGGCCAGGGCGCGCGGCCTTTCCGAACTGCAGTTGCGCGTCTTCGTCGACAATCCCGCTGCGCGTCTTTATCAGCGCCTGGGTTACCGGCTCGCGGGTCCGCGTCTCGCGCAGCTTGGCTCAATCCGTCATATGGCGCGGCGCGTCTGAGTGTGTTGCGGGCGCATCGACGTTTCCGCAGCCGTCGAGCCCATCGCGAACAGAACGCCCGTCCGTGGGGCCTTTGTATGGGCGTCTCTCCGTCACGTCGGCGCATCGTCGGCGTCCTCATGCTCTGGCTCATTGCGCCGGTGCTCCGCGCCGCGCTCCATGAACGCCCGGGGACTTTCTCCAAACGCGCGCCGGAACATCGCGGAAAACGCGCTCTGACTCTGATAGCCCAACTCGCGCGCGACATGCGACAGCGCTCGACCCTGGCTAAGCAACGGAATCGCGCGGGCCAGCACGGCCTGCTGGCGCCATTGCGAAAAGCTCACGCCCAGTTCCTGCCGAAAGAGTCGCGCAATGGTGCGCGTGCTGGCGCCGACCGTCGATGCCCAGCGCTCCAGCGAATCCGCATTCGCCGGGTCGGCGAGCACCGCTTCGCATAGCGCGCGTAGACGCTTTTCCGTGGGCATTGGCACGGACAGCGGCAGGGGCTGCGAGCGCGTGATCTCATCCAGCGCCAGCGAGCCGAGCAGCCGCTCGCGGCCGGGCGGCAAGCCCGGTGTATCGAGCGCGGCGATGACTTCGCGCAGCAGCCCCGAAACCTCGACGACCCTGCACGCATCCAGCCCAGCCGGGACGGCCGCTTCGTTGACATAGAGCGTGCGCAGGAACGCATCTTCGACGATGACGACCTCGTGCAGCACATACGGCGGAACCCAGATCGCGCGCGACGGCGGCACCATCCACGTGGTACCAAACGTGCCGACGCGGAGCACGCCGCGCGATGCATACGCGACTTGCGCCCATGCGTGCGTGTGTCGAGCGATGCGCACGCCTGCCGGCATGGGCCGCGAGCGCACTCGGATCGGATGCGTGGGTGTGGGCGCGAACTCCGGTGGGATGTCGGCGAAGTCGACGCGTTCCGAAAGCCCGGAGGGCGCTTTTGCGGCGGACGGCGGTGAATGGGTGGCTTCTGTCATGTCATATCGGTTTGGAAGGCGGCGTGTGTCGGGCCGCATGACGCCTGTCATTGTAGGATCGGGCGCGTCATCCGGACATTAGCCGAATGGCCGATGCGACACCGCGAAAATGGCGCGGCATAATGCACCGGATTTATGGCGCCGATGAGGAGAAGCCAATGAATTTCGCCACTACGGATCTATGCGATGCACACGAAGACCAGCTCGCGGCGGGCACGCTGCGCGTGCTCGATCCCGTGTTCAGCCGCTTTGGCCGCGCCGCGCGTTTTGGCGGGGAGGCGGTGACACTGAAGGTGTTCGAAGACAACACGCTGGTGCGTGCAACGCTCGAAGAGAAAGGCGCGGGGCGTGTGCTGGTCGTCGATGGCGGCGGCAGTCTGCGTTGCGCGCTGGTCGGAGGCAATCTCGGCAAGCTCGGTGAAAAGAACGGCTGGGCCGGCATCGTCGTGTTCGGCTGCGTACGCGACACGCTCGAACTGAACGAATGCAACCTCGGCGTCGTCGCGCTTGCCACGCATCCACAGCGCAGCCAGAAGCGAGGCGGCGGCGAGCGGGACGTACCCGTGCGTCTGCCCGGCTCGGTGGTGCGGCCGGGTGAATGGGTGTATGCGGACATCGATGGCGTGCTGATCGCGAGCGCGTCGCTCGCGTGACGCGCGGCGCTAACCGTCACTCATCGTGGCTCATGTTTGGACGGAGGACAATGGACTGATGCAGAACGTGTTTGTGTACGGCACCTTGCGTGCCGGTGAGATCAACGATATCGGCGCCGCGGCGGCACGCAACGACATCGCCGCGCCGACCCTTGTCGGTTCGGCCACCGTGCGTGGCCGTCTGTTCGACTTCGGCGCCTATCCCGGTTTCGTGCCGGATGACGCGGGCATTCATGTGCGGGGCGACGTCTATGAAATCGACGACGAACTGGTCGCCGTGCTCGACAAGATCGAGGAGGTCTATCCGGGCGTCGAGGGGCTGTTCGTGCCGCGCGAAGTGACCGTCGAAGTGAAAGGCACACCCGTGACATGCCGCTACTATCCGGTGCAGCGTGACTCGGTCAAAGGGTTGCCGGAAATTCGTTGCGGCGACTGGGTCACGCATCGGCGTGCGAACGGCCGGTGATCGAAACACCAGGGCATCGTGCATCGCGTGCATGCTGGCGGTCATGCTGGTGGTCTATAGGCAGGAAAAAGAACGGCCCAACAGGCACGACGCCCGCCAGGCCATTCCCGGTCGGTCAACCGTTGAGCTTCAGCGCCGCGTGTCGGAATACAAGCAGGCGTCAGCCCTTCGACACGCGTCGCCGTGCTCAGAGTTCTTCGTACAGCGGCAGCGTCAGAAACTCGGTGAATGCCTCCGACGTCGACATTTCGCTGAAGATTTGCGCGGCGCGATCGTACGGCGTCGTATCGCCGGCGATCACGGCCTTCACCTTGTCCAGTTCCTGCGCCGTCAGTGCGCGCACGAGATCGGCCGTGACTTTGCGGCCGTCGTCGAGCTTGCCTTTCGGCGAGCGAATCCACTGCCAGACCTGCGAGCGCGAAATCTCGGCCGTCGCCGCGTCTTCCATCAGGTTGTGGATCGGCACGCAGCCGTTGCCCGCGAGCCACGAGCCAAGGTAGTGAATGCCGACGTTGATGTTGTTGCGCAGGCCTGCCTCGGTGATGGGCGCTTCCGGACGAAAGTCGAGCAGATCCTTGCCCGTCACCTGCACGTCGTCGCGTTGCTTGCCGATCTGGTTCGGCTTGTCGCCGAGCACCTTCACGAACTCTTCCATCGCGATGGGAACGAGGCCCGGATGCGCGACCCAGCCGCCGTCGTAGCCGTCCGTCGCGTCGCGCGCCTTGTCCGAACGCACGCCCGCCATCGCCTTGTCGTTTGCGGCCGCGTCGTTCTTGATCGGAATCAGCGCGCTCATGCCGCCGATCGCGGGCGCATTGCGTCGATGGCAGGTCTTCAGCAAGTGAAGCGCATACGCACGCATGAACGGCACCGTCATCGTGATCTGTGAACGATCCGCAAGACAGAAGTCCTTATCGTTCTTGAACTTCTTGATTGCCGAGAAGATGTAGTCCCAACGTCCCGCGTTCAGTCCGGAGCTGTGTTCACGCAGTTCGTAGAGAATCTCATCCATCTCGAACGCGGCGAGGATCGTTTCGATCAACACGGTCGCGCGAATCGTGCCGCGCGGCACGCCGACGGCTTCCTGCGCGGCGATGAAGATGTCGTTCCACAGGCGCGCTTCAAGGTGGCTTTCCATCTTCGGCAGATAGAAGTAGGCGCCCGTGCCGCGCGACAACTGTTCCTTCGCGTTGTGATGCAGGAACAGCGCGAAGTCGAAGATGCCGCCCGACACGCGCTGGCCGTCGACGGTGACGTGCTTCTCGTCAAGATGCCAGCCGCGCGGACGCACGATCAGCGTCGCGATCTTGTCGTTGAGCCTGTACGACTTGCCGTTCTGCTCGAGCGAGATCGTCCGGCGCACGGCTTCCTTCAGGTTGAGATGGCCCGTGATCTGGTTGTCCCAGCTCGGCGCATTCGAGTCCTCGAAATCGGTCATGTACGAGTCCGCGCCCGAGTTCAGCGCATTGATGATCATCTTGCGGTCGACGGGACCTGTGATCTCGACGCGGCGGCATTGCAGGTCTTGTGGCAGCGGCGCGATCGTCCAGTCGCCTTCGCGGATGCGCTTCGTTTCCGAGAGAAAGTCCGGACGCTCGCCGGCATCCAGACGCTTTGCGCGCTCGGCGCGCAGTTTCAGCAACTGCTGGCGGCGCGACTCGAACGTGCGGTGCAGGCTCGCGACGAGTTCGAGCGCTTGCGGCGTCAGAATCGTCTCGAAACCGGGCTTGATTTCTCCCGTGATTTTCATGCCCTGCGGCAGCGACAACGTGTTCGCCATGATTTCTCCTTGGTCGGTCAGTTTCAAAGATGTTGTTGATGCAATTGCAATGCTTCGTCTCGATGAGCGGCGAGACGGGAAAACATGCCGTCATGCGCCAGGGCTGTGGCGCGCGCGGCTGCTGCCTTTCTCGGCTTTTCCCGTTCTCTGCGTTTTCTCTGACGATGCGTGGTTGTCGATAAAAGTAATCAGTTCCCTCATGGTGCTGCCCGTGCCATGCGGCGCGACGCCCAGTTCCTCGGCGGGCGCGCCCTCGCGGTTGAGCCAGAAGACGGTGTAGCCGAACCAGTTCGCACCGCTCGCGTCCCAGCCGTTCGACGACACGAACACGATCTCGCCGGCGGCCGCGCCGAACGCCTGCGTGCCGAGCGCATACGCTGCGGGTGCGGGCTTGAACGCGCGCACGGCGTCCACCGAGAGCACGCGATCGAACATTCCCGACATGCCCGCACTCTTGACAGCAATGTCGAGCATCTGCGGATTGCCGTTCGAGAGAATCCCGAGACCGAGCTGCGCATCGCCGCGGGCGGCGCGCATGGCGCGCAGCTGCCGCAACGCGGGCAGGACGTCGGGGAACGCGGACAGGCATGCGTATTCGTCCATCAGACGTTTTTCACCTGCCGCATCCAACGTGAGGCCGAGCTTGCGCGCGGCGTAGCGCAGCGCGTCGAGTGTGATGGTCGAGAACGGCAGGTAACGCGCGCCGGCCGGGTCGGACAATGTGCGCAAATGCGCGTATTCGATCTGTTTTTGCCGCCACAGCTTTGAGAGCGTATCGCCGTGGCCCGGGAACATCTGCTCCGCCGCAGCGACGACCGAATGCACGTCGAACAGCGTGCCGTATGCGTCGAAGATCACTGCTTTTGGGAAGAGTGTCGTTGTGGCCGACATTGCCTTGCGCTCCATCAGAGGTCGGGATCGATTCTATTCGTGACGGCTTGTGCTAAAAAAGACTGTAAAGATCACTTGATCTTTTACTTTCATCACCCTAATCTGGCGCGCATCCCCTTATTCGTGCGCGATGCATGCGCCACCCGCTCGCAGATGGACCGGTTCAAGCAGATCGAGACTTTCGTGACCGTCGCGGCGCGCGGCAGTCTGTCCGCAGCAGCGCAAGCCGAGGGCGTCGCGCCCGCGATCATCGGCCGGCGCATCGACGCGCTCGAAGAGCGCCTCGGCGTCAAGTTGCTCGTGCGCACGACGCGCCGCATTACGCTGACCTACGAAGGCTCGGCGTTCCTTGAAGACTGTCAGCGCATCATTCACGACATGCAGAACGCGGAAGCGAGTGTGTCTGCTGGCGGCGTGAAGGCGAGCGGCCATCTGCGCGTGTCCGCTCCGGCGGGCTTCGGCCGGCGGCACGTCGCGCCACTCGTGCCCGCATTCACCGTCGCGCATCCGGATGTGTCGATTTCTCTCGATCTCTCCGATCGCATGGTCGATCTCATCAATGAAGGCTTCGATTGCGCGATACGGCTTGGAGAATTGCCCGATTCGTCGCTGGTATCGTTGAGACTCGGGGAGAACAAACGCGTATGTGTCGCGTCGCCGATGTACCTGGCGAAGCGCGCAGCGCCGCAGACCCTTGCGGATCTCGCTCATCACAATTGCCTCGCGCTCGGCGCGAGCGCGACCCAGCAGCGTGGCTGGGTGTTCCAGCAGGGCGACAAGGTCGTGACGATCAAGGTGTCGGGCACGATGGAATGTTCGGACGGCGCGGTGCTGCACGAGTGGTGCCTCGAAGGCCACGGACTCGCGTGGCGTTCGTGGTGGGAAGTCGGCACGGACATCGCGGCGGGTCGGCTCGTCAGCGTGCTGGACGACTTCGCCGCGCCCCCGATCGGCATTCATGCCGTGTTCCCGCAGCGGCGTCATTTGCCGTTGCGCGTGCGGCTTTTCCTCGACTTTCTCAAGCATACGTATGGCAATCCGGCCTATTGGGGCTGATCGCGACGCGCGTCGTGCTGCAAGCGGGATGTCAGTTCGCGCGCGGGTTTCCGATATGCGGAGAAGCCCGCACGCGCCCCTTGCACGGCATTTCGGCGCATTACAATCGTTTTGACAGCCCGCCGCACGGCCGTGCAACCGCTGCGGCGCAGGCGGTTGCGCGCGCGTGCCGATGCGGGATGCATGGTTCGTTATCCATACCGGCAAGCCGCATGCGTGCGTATTCCACACCTGCAGTCGACGACGGAGGGCACCATGTTCAAGCACATCCTCGTTCCGACCGATGGTTCGGACCTGTCTAAAAAGGCGATCGACGGCGCGATCGATCTCGCTCAGGCCGTCGGAGCGCGCGTCACTGCGTATGCGTGCCTGCCGCAGTATCCGTACTCGCCGTTTTCCGAAGTCGTGATCGAACCACCTGTCGATTTTCAGGACCGCAGCGAGCGCGAAGCGCGTCAACATCTGCAGGAAGTCGAGGAGGCGGCGCGCGGCGCGGGTGTCGAATGCACGAGCCAGACGAGTGTCCATCCGTCGCCGTATCTCGGCATCATTGAAGCGGCCGAGCAGGGCGGCTGCGATGTTATCTTCATGGCGTCGCACGGGCGGCGCGGACTCGGCAGTCTGCTGATCGGCAGTGAGACGCAGCGCGTGCTCACGCATACGAAAATCCCCGTGATCGTCTATCGGTAGCGAGCTTTTCTCTGGCTTCCCCGCATGCGTTGACCACAGTTCTAAGCCTTGACCTGATACTTCTGAAAGGACGCACGCCAGCGGACAGCACGGTCGCATGCGCGTTGCCTCCCGTCTCGTGTAATCGTGTAATCGAGGCTCGCGCAGATTCGACGCTTGGAATTGCGGGCGGCGCTCGTCAAACGTCGCGCCGTCCGGCCTTCCTCGCTGGGAAGAGATTGAAACCGGCCCTCTGCGGGGCCGTGCTTCATGATGCTGCTCGTCTAGCCGCTAAATCCGCCGACGTCGGATGACGTCAGCCGTTTCAGGCGACCTTCTTGTTGTCGAAGAACTGTTCGTCTTCCGTCGAGCCATGCAGGGCCGTCGTCGAGGCTTCGCGTTCCACCGTTTGCGTGACGGCGTCGAAGTAGCCCGTGCCGACTTCGCGCTGATGCTTGACGGCCGTGAAGCCCTTCTCGGCGGCGGCGAACTCGGCTTGCTGCAGTTCGACGAACGCGCTCATCTGCTGGCGCGCATAGCCGTGCGCGAGGTTGAACATCGAGTAGTTCAGCGCGTGGAAGCCCGCAAGCGTGATGAACTGGAACTTGTAGCCCATCGCACCGAGTTCCTTCTGGAACTTGGCGATCGTCGCGTCGTCGAGGTTCTTCTTCCAGTTGAACGACGGCGAGCAGTTATACGACAACATCTTGCCCGGGAATTCCCTGTGGATCGCCTCGGCGAATTTCTTCGCGTACTCGAGGTCCGGCTTGCCCGTCTCGCACCAGATCAGATCGGCGTAAGGCGCATACGCGAGACCGCGCGACACGGCCTGCTCGAGGCCGGGCTTCGTGCGGAAGAAGCCTTCCACCGTGCGCTCGCCCGTGAGGAACGGCTTGTCGTTGTCATCGATGTCCGATGTGATCAAATCGGCGGCTTCCGCGTCGGTGCGCGCGATCAGCACGGTCGGCACGCCGCAGACGTCGGCGGCGAGACGCGCGGCCGTCAGCTTCGCGACGTTCTCGCGCGTCGGGACGAGCACCTTGCCGCCCATATGGCCACACTTCTTCACGGAAGCGAGCTGGTCTTCGAAGTGCACGCCCGCCGCGCCCGCTTCGATCATCGCCTTCATCAGCTCGAACGCGTTCAGCACGCCGCCGAAACCGGCTTCCGCGTCGGCCACGATCGGGGCGAAGTAGTCGATATAGCCTTCGTCGCCCGGGTTTTTGCCTTCCGACCATTGAATCTGGTCAGCGCGCGTGAGCGTGTTGTTGATGCGCTTCACGACGAGCGGCACCGAGTTCGCCGGATACAGCGACTGGTCCGGGTACATTTCGCCCGCCACGTTGGCGTCGCCCGCGACCTGCCAGCCCGACAGATAGATGGCTTTCAGGCCGGCCTTGACCTGCTGCATCGCCTGGTTGCCCGTCAGCGCGCCGAGCGCGTTGACGAACGGTTCTTCCTGCATCGCGTTCCAGAGCTTTTCAGCGCCGTGGCGCGCGATAGTGTGTTCGGCCTGCAGCGAGCCGCGCAGGCGCACGACGTCTTCCGCCGTGAAGCCGCGCTTGATGCCCTTCCAGCGGCTATCCGTTTCCCATTGCTGCTGAAGTTGTTTTGCCTGTTCGGTGCGCGTCATGGTGTGCTCCTTTTTTGCCTTGAAAAGGGGTTCGATGGACTTTTGACTTTCGCGAAGCGTGGGCTTCGGGGAGCGTTTCGTTTCGCGAGGTCTTATATAAGAGTCTAGGCAAAAGGCAGTGCCCGGAACAGACACCGGACCGGCTTTTTTGATGATTTTTATTTGTTGTAAATCAAATGCTTATGCGGAACATTCCGCAATAAGAAACGAGATTTTCCATGTTGCAACCGCGCTTCTTGTGCTTCGCAGCACGATTTTTTACGACGCAAAAAAATTTTCCGCATCGTGAAATGAGGGCGCGACGAAAAAAAACCGACGCGGGGCGTCGGTTTTGGTTGTGCAGCGGATTATTGCACGCCGCTGGCGGGGCGTTGTCAGCGCCGAGAAGAACGTTTAGTCGCCGCGGCGCGTGTTGCGCGGGCCGTCGTTGCGACGTGCACCGTAGCCGCCTTCGCGATTGCCGCGATAGCCTTCGCTGCGATAGCCTTCGCGCGAACCGCCACCGTAGCCGCCTTCACGCGAGCCGCCCGCGGGCTTGCCGCCCCAGCCGCGGCCGCCGCCGTTGCCGCCTTCGCGGGCGCCGTAGCCACCACCGCCTTCGCGTGCGCCGTAGCCACCACCGCCTTCGCGTGCGCCGTAGCCGCCACCGTTGCCGTCGCGCGAACCATAGCCCGGCTTGCCGCCGTAGCGACGGCCGCCGCCGCCATTACCGCCCGGACGGCCACGGCCGCCGAAGCCGCCGCGACCGTTGGCGGGCGGCGCCTTACGCGGCTCGAAGCCGGCGACCACGTTGACGGGCAGCGGCGCGCGAACGAAACGCTCGATGCGCTTCAACGCGCCCTGTTCCGCGTGATGCACGAGGCTCACCGCGATACCCGAGCGGCCCGCGCGGCCGGTGCGGCCGATACGGTGCACGTAGTCTTCGGCGAACTTCGGCAGATCATAGTTGAACACGTGCGTGATGCCGGGGATGTCAATGCCGCGGGCCGCGACGTCCGTCGCGACCAGCACGCGCACGCGGCGCTCGCGCAGCGCGCGGATCGTGCGGTTGCGCGCGCCTTGCGGCAGGTCGCCGTGCAGCGCAGCCGATTCGAAGCCAGCATCGGCGAGACGCCCAGCCAGCATGTCCGCGTCGCTCTTGGTCGCCGTGAACACGATTGCCTGGTCGAGGCTCACGTCGCGCAACAGGTGGTCGAGCAGGCGGTCCTTGTGATCGCGGTCGTCGACGTAATGCACGCTCTGCGCGATGTTGGCGCGCGACTCGATCTTCTGCGTGATCTCGATACGCTCGGGGTCTTTCAGCAGACGGCCCGTCAGCGAGCCGATCTTGCCGTCGAGCGTCGCCGAGAACAGCATCGTCTGACGCGTGGCGGGCGTCGCGGCGACGATTGTTTCGATGTCGTCGATGAAGCCCATGTCGAGCATGCGGTCGGCTTCGTCGAGCACGAGCATCTGCAGTTGCGACAGGTCGATACGGCCGCGCTCCAGATGGTCGAGCAGACGGCCGGGCGTGGCGACGAGGATTTCGGGGTTCTTCGCGAGCAGCATCAACTGCTGGCCGTACGCGACGCCGCCTAGGATGCTGACGGTGCGCAGACGGCGAAGGTGCTTGCCGTAGGTCGAAGCGGCCGTCGTAACCTGCATCGCGAGTTCGCGGGTCGGCGTGAGGACCAGCAGGCCCGGACGCGCGACGGGCATCGGACGGCGGCCGCGGCCGCCGCCATTGCTGTCGCTGCGCGGCTCGCGCGGTTGGTTGGCTTGCGCCTTTTGCAGCTGGGCGAAACGCTCGATGGCGGGCAGCATGAACGCCGCCGTCTTGCCCGAACCCGTCGGGCTCGACACCAGCAGGTCGCGGCCCGCGATGCCGGCCGGGATCGCGCGCTGCTGCACGGGCGTCGGCGCCTTGTAGCCGGCGGCCGTCAGTGCCGAGACGATCTCCGCCGACAGACCCAGCGACGCGAACGTCGGGCCTTCAGCTTCGGGAGCTTGCACGGCCGTTTCCGGCGTGTCGAGACCGAGGGCTTGATCGGCGATGGCGTTCAGCGGGCTGGAGGTATTGCTCGAAGTCATGAGAATCCTTGAAACATGGGGAATAACACGTCAACGCCAATCGGCATACCCAAGTCGTCGGATTCAGCGAGCAAAGAAGCAGCGAGCAAATCGAAAAACGGGGGCAACTCGCGACAATGAAGGCGAGTTTCTTGTTAGAAGCTGTATCGAATGCGACAGGCCGGGATTGGCTTGCCGCCAGCCTGGACTTGACGGCCGGTGGGGCCTTGCAGGAGGGGACAGGTTCTAAACTGGATTGGAGCTAAACGCTACGAGGCGCTTTTCCCACAACGGCCACAGCATCGGACCGGATGGAAGCGGTGAAAGCGCAGCCAGCATTATATCGATAATTGCTGCACTGCGCCACCGTTAAGAGCTTTCCGAATGAAGCCGTCGAAATGGTAAGAGGAATTAAGCGATTGCGGCTATTGCCGGGAATCAGGCTGCCGTGCCGCTTTTCAGCGACTCGACCAGCTGGACGTATTGCTGTTTGGCCGTGTCCGGCGCGGTGCCTTGCAGCGCGGCCCAGGCGTCGTACTTGTACTTGCCGACGATATCCGTGAAGCCGGGCTTGTCGCCGTGCACGTCGCCGTCGGTGGCCTGCTTGAAGAGCGCGTACAGGCGCAGCAGCGTGAGGTTGCCCGGACGCTCCGGCAGTTGCTTCACATCTTCTTGTGCCTTTGCGAAGAGACCGTCCACGTCGCTCATCAGATCCTCCATGCTTTATTCGAGATAGGGCGTCGATCATAGCAAGGGTCATCCGGCGCGCGGCTGGAGCGATCCTTCCAGACGCGGCGCGTCGCCGGTCGTGTCGTGTTGGCATCCGGCGACGCTGGGCGCCGCATTACAATAGCGGTCATGACGAAAACCGTGCTGCTCGCCCTCGATACTTCGACCGAATTCTGCTCGGTCGCACTGCTGTCCACCCATTGCGCCGATGATGCGTCATCGGCCCAGACGAACGCGCCTGCTGCCGAGCCGCGCGTCTGGGTGCGGCATGAGGCGACGGGCGCCGTCTCCAGCACGCGGCTTCTTCCCGCCATCCGCGAGCTGTTCGACGAAGCGGGCCTCGCGCTCGCCGCCTGCAACGCGATTGCGTTCGGCGCGGGCCCGGGCTCGTTCACGGGGCTGCGCACCGCGACGGGTGTGGCGCAAGGACTGGCCTTCGGGCTGAATTGCCCGGTGGTGCCCATCGGCACGCTGCTCGCGTGCGCCGAGAGCGCGCGCAGGCGCGACCCGTCGGCTACGCGCGTGATTGCGGCGCTCGACGCCCGCATGGACGAAGTCTATTGGGCCGACTACGCGTGGGACGAACACCTCGGCGAGTGGCGCACGGTCCATCCCGCTTCGCTCGCCGCGCCCGATGCGCTCGTCTTGCCTGATCAGCCGTTCACGCTGGCGGGCAATGCCGCAACGGCATTCGGCGAGCGTCTGAAGGCGGCGGGCGTCGCGCGCGGCGTCGATCACGAGGCAGTGCCGCACGCGCTGCCCATCGCATTCGCGGCGCTGCGGGCGTTTCGCGCGGGCCGCACGCTGCCCGCTGACCAGGCCGCGCCCGAATACATCCGCGACAAGGTCGCGCAAACCACGCAAGAACGGCTCGCGGCGAAAGCCGCGCAGCACGCGCCGGCAGCCGGTTCGGCGCAGCGCGCTCGTGCCACCCACGCTTCGGCCGATGCCGCCGACGACGAGGGCGCGCGATGAGCGGCGTGCTGCTCGCGGACCGCTACATGTCGCCGATGACGGAGGGCGATCTCGACGAGGTTGCCGCCATCGAAAAGCTCGCCTACGAGTTTCCGTGGAGCCGCGGCAATTTCGAAGACTCGCTGCGCAATGGGTACTTCGGCGTGTGTCTGCGGCATGTGACGGGCACGCTGATCGGCTATTGCGTGCTGATGCCCGTCGTCGATGAAATGCATCTGCTCAATCTGTGCGTCGCACCCGTTGCGCAGCATGCGGGTGCGGGCCTCGCGCTGCTGCGCGAAGCCGTGCGCATCGCGCGCGGCGAAAAGCTCGCGGGAATGCTGCTCGAAGTGCGGCCGTCGAACCATCGCGCGATCAAGCTGTATGAGCGCTTTGGTTTCGCGTCGATTGGCCGCCGCAAGAACTACTATCCGGCGCGGCATCGCAGCCGGGAGGACGCCATCGTCATGCGTTTCAGTTTCGTGAAGGAGGGCGCCGATGGCGCTGCATGAATCCGCGCTGGAAGTACTGGGTCTCGCGCCGATGTGGGTGCGGCGCGGGCTCGCACTGGGCGCCGCCGTCGAGTCACAGGCGCGCAATGGCGCCGCCGATGTTGCGGTGAGCGAACGACAGCAGGCGCCGCACGTTGCTTCTGCGGATCGCCGGCCGGACGCCGGGGCGGGGGCCGCCGCCGCGTCAGGGGACGAGCAGGCCACACAAGCCGGACATGCTGCCGGGGCGCCGCGCGCAGAAGCCGGCACGGCCGCGACACTCGCGAACCGCGATTCGTACGCAGCCGCTGCTTCACATGAAAGCGGCGCGGCCATAGACGAACGCACCGCGCCCGGCATTGCCACGCAAGCCGAACGTCAGCCGGTTGAGCCGGTCAGCACGCCTCCCGCCGATGCGCAGCCTGAGCGCAGCGCACGTCAGCCTGCGGCCGACGCAGCGCCGCCTTTGCCCGATGACGATTTCGCATGGTTCGACGATCTCCCTGCCGGAGCGCCAATACACGTCGACGCGAAAGCGGACCACTCCGCGCAGCCGCCCATCGAGACGCTCGACTGGACCGCGCTTGAAGCGCGCGTGTCGGCGTGCGAGCGCTGCCGTCTGTGCGAGAAGCGCACGAACGCGGTGTTCGGCGTCGGCGATCGCGAAGCCGACTGGATGCTGATCGGCGAAGCGCCCGGCGAGAACGAGGACAGGCAAGGCGAGCCCTTCGTCGGCCAGGCGGGCAAGCTGCTCGACAACATGCTGCGCTCGCTCGATCTCGCGCGTGGCACGAACGTCTACATCGCCAACGTGATCAAGTGCCGTCCGCCCGGCAACCGCAATCCGGAGCCGGACGAAGTCGCGCGTTGCGAGCCGTATCTGCAACGCCAGGTGGCGCTCGTCAAGCCGAAGCTGATCGTCGCACTCGGCCGCTTCGCCGCGCAGAGCCTTCTGAAGACGGAAGCGAGCATTTCGTCGCTGCGTGGACGCGTCCACGAATACGAGGGCGTGCCCGTCATCGTTACTTACCATCCCGCGTATCTGCTGCGCAGCCTCGGCGACAAGGCGAAGTCGTGGCAGGACCTGTGCCTTGCCCGCGACACCTGGCGCGACGCGGCAGCGCAACGGGACGCGGCGAAATGATGGACGCGGCCGGGCCGACCGCTTCGTTCGAGGCGCCGTCAGCGGCGCGGCTCGATGCGCTGTCCGATGCCGCCGTGCGCGACATCGGATGGCTTCTGTTCAGCCCGGACCTGTTGCGCGCGCAACCGCCGGGAGGCGTGCTCGCCGCGCCGTTCGAATCGCCTGAGCAAGCCGCCGCGACGATGGACTGGCTCGAAGCGCAGGACGCCGATCCCGCTCCGTTGCATCGTCACATCGCGGCGGCGCGCGTGACGCGCCTCGGCCGCTATGCCGAGTGTCTGCTCGCGTGGTTTCTGAAGCACGGCCCGGCCGCGCGGCTGATCGCAGCCAACGTGCCGCTGCGGCGCGCGGGCGTGACGCTCGGCGAATGCGATTTCCTCGTCGAGACGCAGACGGGCAGACGGCTGCATTGGGAGCTGGCTGTCAAATGCTATCTGCACGCGGGCGACGGCCTGGACGCGTCATCCGGCGCATTGGCCAACGCATTGGCGAGTTACGTCGGCCCGAATCTGCAGGATCGTTTCGATCTGAAGCTCGCGCACCTGCTCGATCACCAGTTGCGGCTGAGCGCGCGCGAAGAGTTCGCGTCGCTCGGTCATCGCGGGCCGTGGGACGCGCAGATGTTCGTCAAAGGCTGGCTCTTCTATCGCAACGGCTCAGGCGCGCGCGATCCTGTCGAGATCGATCCCGCGCACGCTCGCGGCTGGTGGTCGACACGCGCTGAGTGGCCGTCGTTTTCGGCGGATCACGCCGATGCGTGGATTCTGCTGCCAAGGCTCGAGTGGCTCGCGCCGCGTGTTCATGACGCGGGCCATGCATCGAGCTTCGTGTCCGCCGCGACGCTCGAGCAGCAACTCGCGCATCAGACGGGACCGACGATGGTGGCCGCTTTCGTCGGGCATGCAGAAGGGAAGTGGATCGAGCGCTCGCGCGGCTTCATCGTGCCCGACGACTGGCCCGAGCGGGCGCAGGCGTTTGCGCGCCGGCCGGCGCGCGACTGATGGACTGCCGGCGCGGCCCGGTTACCACCAGCGATAAAAATGATGCACAGGCCCGACGCCATGCCCGACGTCGAGTCGGCCGCTCTGTTCGAGCGCGCCCGTGAGCCAGCTTTTCGCGTCGGCGACGGCGCTCGCCAGATCGTCGCGCTGCGGAATCAGCGCCGCGATCGCCGACGACAAAGTGCAGCCCGTACCGTGCGTGTTCTTCACGGGCACGCGCGGACCGGCGACGCGCATCGCGCCGCTGTCCTGAATGAGCCAGTCGGGGCTGTCGGCGGCAGCCAGGTGGCCGCCTTTCATCAGCACGGCGCGCGCGCCCAGCTTGCGCAGCGCTTCACCCTGATCGACCATCGCCGCTTCGTCCGCCGCGCTTGCCGTGCCGAGCAGCGCGGCCGCTTCGGGCAGATTCGGCGTCAATAGATCGGCGAGCGGCAGCAGTTCGTCACGCACGGCATCGACGGCGTCGGGCGCGAGCAGCGCATGATGGCTCTTCGAGATCATCACCGTGTCGAGCACCACGTGTTTCGGCTGATGACGGCGCAGCGCATCGGCGACGGCGCGCACGATCGACGCATTCGCCAGCATGCCGATCTTCACGGCATCGATGCGGATGTCGTCGAAGACGGCGTCCAGTTGCGCGACGACGAACGCGGGATCGGGCGTATGAATGGCCGTCACGCCGCGCGTGTTCTGCGCCGTCAAGGCGGTGATCACGCTTGCGCCATATGCGCCGAGCGCCGAGAAAGCCTTGAGGTCGGCCTGGATGCCGGCGCCGCCGCCGGAATCGGAGCCGGCGATCGTCAGAACATTGGGTATCGGTCGGGTCATGGGAAAGTCTGAAAAGCGGAGCGCGCGCAGGGACGACGCAGCGCGGGCGTCAGTGCCGCGCTTCGCCGATCAGCGCCACCGAATCGAACGCGCGCTGGTTCGCCTGATGGCGGCGCATCACGAGCCACATCATCACGCAGACGAAGGTGCCGAACAGCACGATGACGATGGCGACGGGCACGTCGAGCCACACGAGCACCGCGTACAGACACAGCATCACGAGCACAGACAGGTTCTCGTTGAAGTTCTGCACGGCGATCGAGTGGCCCGCCGACAGCAGCACGTGTCCGCGATGCTGAAGCAGTGCGTTCATTGGCACCACGAAAAAGCCCGACAGCGCGCCGACGACCATCAGGAAGATATAGGCAAAGATCAGATAGCCGGGGATGTGCATCCGGCCGTAGTTGATGCCCCAATGCGACGGAAACAGGTGCTTCGTATAGAAGGCCATCAGCATGACGGCAATGCCCATCACGATACCGACGGGCAGCACCGACAGCGATTTCTTCAGCGGCACGCGCGCGGCGGCGATCATCGCGCCCGCCGCGACGCCGACGGCGACGACAGCCTGCAGGATCGCGCCTTCCGACAGCGACATGCCGAGCGACACTTCGGCCCACTTCAGCACGATGAACTGCAGGGTCGCGCCCGCGCCCCAGAAGAGCGTCGTCACGGCGAGCGAGATCTGGCCGAGCTTGTCGCGCCAGAGCACGAGGAAGCAGTCGGCGAAATCGGTGATCAGCTTGATGGGGCCGTGCTCTTGGCGCGGATAGCGGGCGCCCGTGTCCGGAATGCGCAGATTGAAGAGCGCCGCGATTGCGTAGATCAGAATGATGATCAGCATCGCCGCTTCCGCCGGCGTGCTGATGGCGGCGGGCGTGTGCTTGATGATGTGCGACGCGATGTGCGGGCTGATCAGCGCGCCGCCGAGCACGGTGCCGAGAATGATCGAGCCGACGGTCGTGCCTTCGATCCAGCCGTTCGCGGCGACGAGCCGGTCAGGCGGCAGCAGTTCGGTGAGAATGCCGTACTTGGCGGGCGAGTACGCGGCCGCGCCGAAGCCGACGATCCCATACGCGATGAGAGGATGCGCGCCGACCAGCATCGCAACGCAGCCGACCACCTTGATCGTGTTGGTGACGAACATCACGCGGCCCTTCGGACGGGAATCCGCGAAGGCGCCGACGAAAGCCGCGAGCACGACGTACGACAGCACAAAAAACAGCTTGAGCAGCGGCGTCATCCAGTTCGGGGCGTGAAGATCTTTCAGCAGTGCAATAGCAGCGATCAGAAGCGCATTGTCGGCCAGCGAGGAGAAAAACTGCGCGGCCATAATGGTGTAAAAACCTTTTTTCATCTGATGCGATGCTTTCCTCGCTGCGGTCTGTCCGCCCCGGCCGCCGAGTGGGCATCCGGGCTTATTCCGTTCGAAATGGGTTGTGCGCACGGCTTTATATCATGAAAATAGCCGAATCCCGACTAGCAGAATCCTTGATCGCATTGTCACGGTTGCCTCCGGTGTATTGAAAACGCACTGTAAGCTACTGATTCGACGATGTCTTTACGAAAATATCCCATGCCGCGCCCAGTCTCAGCCACGATCCATACCGCCGCTCTCGCCAATAATCTCGCAGTCGCACGCCGTTATGCGCCGAAGTCCAAAATCTGGGCCGTCGTCAAGGCCAATGCCTATGGTCACGGGCTCGCACGGGCGTTCCCCGGCTTGCGCGCAACCGACGGCTTTGGTTTGCTCGACCTCGAAGAAGCCGTGAAGTTGCGTGAATTGGGGTGGGCGGGGCCGATTTTGCTGCTCGAGGGCTTTTTCCGGCCCACCGACATCGACGTGATCGACCGCTACAGCCTCACTACAGCGCTGCATTCGGACGAGCAATTGCGCATGCTGGAAATGGCGCGCCTGTCCAAACCCGTCAATATCCAGCTGAAGATGAACAGCGGCATGAATCGTCTCGGCTACACGCCGGACAGGTTCCGCGCCGCGTGGGAACGCGCGCGGGCATGCCAGGGCGTCGGCCAGATCACGCTGATGACCCATTTCTCGGATGCCGACAGCGAGCGCGGCATCACACACCAGATGGAAGCGTTCGAGCGCGGCGCGCAGGGTATCGCGGGCGCGCGCAGCCTCGCCAATTCGGCCGCGACGCTCTGGTATCCGGAATCGCATTTCGACTGGGTGCGCCCGGGCGTGATGCTGTACGGCGCATCGCCGTCGGGCGTGAACGCGGCGATCAAGGACACGGGCCTGCAGCCGGCCATGACACTCGCTTCCGAAATCATCGCGGTGCAGACGCTCACGGAAGGCAGCACGATCGGCTACGGCTCGATCTACACCGCGAGCGACGGCATGCGCATCGGCGTCGTCGCGTGCGGCTATGCGGATGGCTATCCGCGCATCGCGCCAGAAGGCACGCCCGTGATCGTCGACGGCATCCCCACGCGGATCGTCGGCCGTGTGTCGATGGACATGATCACTGTCGATCTCACACCCTGTCCGCAGGCGAGCGTCGGCTCGCGGGTCGAGCTGTGGGGCGCGCAACTGCCCATCGACGACGTCGCGCAGGCGTGCGGCACGATCGGCTACGAGCTGATGTGCGCCGTCGCGCCGCGCGTGCCGGTGCGCGCCGAATGACGCGCGTGCTCGCACCGCTTGACGACATCAACAACAACCACGCGTGACGACACAAGTTGGCTAAACAGAAAACGTTGTACACCTGCACGGAATGTGGCGGGCAGGCACCGAAGTGGCAGGGCCAGTGCCCGGCGTGTCACGCGTGGAACACGCTCGTGGAAAGCGTCGCGGAGTCGCCTTCCGCGCACCGCTTTCAGGCGCTCGCGAAGAGCCAGCCGGTGCAGCGCCTCGCCGATATCGAGGCGTCGGACGTGCCGCGTTTCTCGACCGGCGTCGGGGAGTTCGACCGGGTGCTGGGCGGCGGCCTGGTGGCGGGCGGCGTCGTGTTGATCGGCGGCGATCCGGGCATCGGCAAATCGACGCTGCTGTTACAGTCGCTCGCGGAAATCGCCAGCGAGCGGCGCGCGCTCTATGTGAGCGGCGAAGAGTCGGCGGCGCAGATTGCGTTGCGCGCGCAACGGTTGTCGCTGCTCGAACCGGGGGCGCACGCGAGCGAACTCAAGCTGCTCGCCGAAATCCAGCTCGAAAAAATCCAGGCGACCATCGCCGACGAAAAGCCGGACGTCGCCGTGATCGACTCGATCCAGACGATCTATTCGGAAGCGCTGACCTCGGCGCCGGGCTCGGTTGCGCAGGTGCGCGAATGCGCGGCGCAACTGACGCGCGTCGCGAAGCAGTCGGGCACGGCCATCATCATGGTCGGCCACGTGACGAAGGAGGGCAATCTGGCGGGCCCGCGCGTGCTCGAACACATCGTCGATACCGTGCTGTATTTCGAAGGCGACACGCATTCGTCGTTCCGCCTCGTGCGCGCGTTCAAGAACCGTTTCGGCGCCGTCAACGAACTGGGCGTGTTCGCGATGACGGAACGCGGCTTGCGCGGCGTCGCGAATCCGTCGGCGCTGTTCCTGTCGCAGCACGAGCAGATCGTGCCGGGCTCGTGCGTGCTCGTCACGCAGGAGGGCACGCGGCCGCTGCTGGTCGAGGTGCAGGCGCTCGTCGATACGGCCAACGTGCCGAATCCGCGGCGGCTTGCCGTCGGCCTCGAACAGAACCGGCTCGCGATGCTGCTCGCCGTGCTCCACCGGCACGCGGGCATTGCATGCTTCGATCAGGACGTGTTCCTGAACGCCGTGGGCGGCGTGAAGATCACCGAGCCCGCCGCCGACCTCGCCGTGCTGCTCGCCATTCATTCTTCGATGCGCAACAAGCCGCTGCCGAAGGGCTTGATCGTGTTCGGCGAAGTCGGTTTGGCGGGCGAAATCCGTCCATCTCCGCGCGGCCAGGAACGTCTGAAGGAAGCCGCAAAGCTCGGGTTCTCAATCGCGCTGATTCCGAAGGCAAACGCGCCCAAGCAAACCATCGACGGATTGCAGGTCATCGCCGTCGAACGCATTGAGCAGGCCATTGACCGAATGCGCACCCTGGAGTAGCGAATTCGGCGCAATATCGGGCGGCGTCTGCCTACGTCGGCTTGCCGCCGTAATCTGCCGTAAATATCTCAACCGTGGCTGTAACCCAGCGGACTTTCGTTTTCCCTATCCTCGTCAATGCAATGTGACGAGTAGAAAAGGAAGACGTCTTGAAACAGTCTCATGAATCGTCGGGTGAGCGTCTCTCGAATTTGCGCGGCTGCCGTGTGTCCGCGCCTATTCAGCAGCCGTGGGGCGGCGGATGCCGGATCGTCGAATGGATCGACACGGCCGGGCAGATTTCGCGGCGCGTGGTCGCGGAGAACGTGACGGCAGACGAAGTCCGGGCAACGATCCGCCATCACGTGGAAGGGCGCAGGCATCGGCTGGTCGATGACGAACGCGAGCCGAGGCAGACGCTGCCGCGACGTTGACGCGATGCCCGGCCCGGCAAAACGAAGCGCCGGCCCCATCCGATGCCGGCGCCATTGTCCTGTCTGCCAGAGCTGAAGCTTCAGGCCGCTATTCGGGGCCCGTGCAAGATCCCTGCTGTTGAGCCGTCAGCGCGTCGCGCGCGTGCATATTGAAGAGCGGATGCTGCGCGGCTTCCGCCGCCGTCAGCACGGGCGACACGCAGCAATCCAGCGGCACCAGCAATGCGGCCCATTCGTCGAGCGGGCGCGTCGCGATCACGTCGGCCATCTCCTTGACCAGCTGCAGGGCGTCAGGGCCGGCAATCGCCTGGCCGAGACTCCAGTGACGCGTCGCCCACTCGGGGCGGTCGAGCGCCATGCAGAGGGTTTCCCAGAACTTGAGTTCGAGCGCGCCGACGGCGAGCCAGCGTCCGTCGAGCGTGCGATACAGGTTGTAGCAGGGGACGCCGCCGTTCAGCAGGCTGCTGCCCGCGACGGGCGACGTGCCGTCGTTGGCGAGCGCCACCTGCGCGACGACGTTGTTCGCGTACGTGCAATGCGCCATCGACACATCGACAAAGCGCCCATCGCCGCCGCGCGCCACCGCCCACAAGGCGGCGAGTATCTGACTGACGGCGGACAGCGCGCCGCCCAGCAGATCGGCGATCTGGAAATTGGGGAGGATGGGCGCACCGTCGCGCGACGCAAGCTGGTCGAGCACGCCCGCATAACCGATGTAGTTCAGATCGTGCCCGGCCAGCTGCGCGTAGGGCCCGTGCGCGCCATAGCCCGAAATCGCGCAATAGACGAGCTTTGGATTGATCACACGCAGCACGTCGTAGCCGAGGCCGAGCCGCTCCATCACGCCGGGCCGGAAGCTTTCGATCAGCACGTCCGCTTCGCGCGCAAGCGCCATCAGCACGGTCCGTCCGCCTTCGGACTTCAGGTCGAGCCGGGTTTCGCGCTTGCCGCGATTCACGAGCCGGTAGAACGCGCCCGGACGTCCCGCCAAGCGGTCGGCGCTGCTTTGCATCATCGTGCGTGTCGCGTCGCCGGCGCCGGGCGCGTCGATCTTCAGTACGTCGGCGCCCATTTCCGCGAGCCTGAGCGTCGCGACGGGACCGGGCAGCAGACGCGACAGATCGAGCACGCGCAAGCCCTTCAGTGCGGCAGCAGTAGACGACAAGGCACAGCCCTCCCTGAATTGCCCGTCGGCCTAAGTTCCCCCCGTGTTGTCCTTCGCCAGCGCGGAGGGCCGTCAGCCGATTTGTTCGAGTTCCTCGTGCGCTTCGAGCCAATCGGCTTCGAGCGTTTCGAGGCGTGCATTGACATCTGCCTGACGGCGGATCGCCTCCGTCAGCTTCGTTTTCTGGTCGGCGGCGTAGCTTGCGGGATCGGCGACGAAGGTATCGAGCGTCGCCTTTTCCGCGTTGAGCGCGTCCATTTCCTTCTCGATCTTCGCGATGCGGTTCTGCAACGGCTTCTTCAGGTGCGCCAGTTTCTGGCGCGTTTCCGCCTCCTGCCGGCGCTGCTCCTTGCGGTTCACCGACGTGTCCGCGCCGTTCGCGCCACTGCCGTTGCCGGACGCGGATACATCGGCAGCCTTCAGCGCGGCGCGCTGCTCGGCGGCGTGCTGCAGCAGCCAGTCGCGATAATCGTCGAGATCGCCGTCGAACGGCTGCAGCTTGTGCTTCGCGACGAGCATAAACTGGTCCGTGGTCGCGCGCAGCAAATGACGGTCGTGCGATACGAGGATCAGCGTGCCTTCGAACTGCGCGAGCGCCATCGTCAGCGCATGGCGCGTTTCGAGGTCGAGGTGGTTGGTCGGCTCGTCGAGCAGCAGCAGATTCGGTTTTTGCCAGATGATCAACGCGAGCGCGAGCCGTGCCTTCTCGCCGCCGGAGAAGGGCGCGATGGCCGCGGTCGCCATGTCGCCGGAGAAGTTGAAGCTGCCGAGGAAGTCGCGCAGTTCCTGTTCGCGCGTGTCGGGCGCGAGGCGCGACAGGTGCTGCAACGCAGAGTCGTCGGGCCGCAGCGTTTCCAGCTGATGTTGCGCGAAATAGCCGATCTTCAGGCCCTTGCCTTCGCGAACGTGCCCGCCGAGCGGTTCGAGCGTGCCCGCAAGCGTCTTGATGAGCGTGGACTTGCCCTGGCCGTTCGCGCCGAGCAGGCCGATGCGCTGGCCGTTCTGGATGGACAGCGCGACACGCTCGACGATCGGAATCTCGCCGCCGTCCGCCGCGCGATAGCCGCAACGCACCTCTTCCATCACCATCATCGGGTTCGGCGCGGAGTCGGGCGCGCGGAATTCGAATGTGAAAGGCGAAGTGATATGCGCGGGCGCGATCAGCTCCATCTTTTCGAGCGCCTTCATGCGGCTTTGCGCCTGGCGCGCCTTGGTCGCCTTCGCCTTGAAGCGGTTGACGAAGCTCTGCAGATGCTCGATGGTCTTGCGCTGTTTCTCGTAAGCGCTTTGTTGCAGCGCGAGTTGCTGCGCGCGCAGCACTTCGAACTGCGAGTAGTTGCCGCCATACCGCTTGATCTGCTGGTTCTCGAGATGCAGCGTAACATTGCAGACCGAATCGAGAAATTCGCGGTCGTGCGAGATCACGATGAGCGTGCCCGGATAGCGATGCAGCCACTCTTCGAGCCAGACGATTGCGTCGAGGTCGAGGTGATTGGTCGGCTCGTCCAGCAGCAGGAGGTCCGAGCGGCACATCAGCGCCTGCGCGAGATTAAGGCGCATGCGCCAGCCGCCCGAGAAGCTGCCGACGCTCGCACGCGTCTGTTCGAGCGTGAAGCCCAGGCCGAGCAGCAACGCTTCGGCGCGCGCGGGCGCCGTGTAGCCGTCGGCATCGGCGAACGCGGCGTGCGCTTCGGCTTCGGCGGCGCCGTCATGCGCGGCGGAGGCGGACGCGATGCGCGCTTCGATCGCGCGCAACGCCGCGTCACCGTCGAGCGTGTAGTCGAGCGCGGTCTTGTCGACGGCGGGCGTCTCCTGCGCCACGTGCGCGGTTTGCCACGACGGCGGCATCGAGAAATCGCCACCGTCCGCGTGCAGCTCGCCGAGCAGCACGGAGAACAGAGTCGATTTGCCCGCGCCGTTCGCGCCCACGAGACCGGCTTTCTCGCCGGGATTGAGCGTGAACGTGGTTTGTTCGAAGAGCGGCTTCGTGCCGCGCGCGAGACTGAACTGGTTGAAGCGGATCACAACGGAAGGCCGGCTTGAGGAAAAACGCTATTTTAGACTGCGCAGCGCGCGCTCAGGCATTGGCCGTTCGGCCAGGTGGCGCGCGCCACCGGAGTCTTTAGACTGAACAACATTCGTGGAGGGCAACAGATGACGGACAAGTCTTCGATTTATTCCTTTTCGGCGCGCGCATTGGGCGGCGAGCCGATCAGTCTCGAACGTTACGACGGCAAGGTGCTGCTGATCGTCAACACGGCGAGCGAATGCGGCTTCACGCCCCAATACGCAGGCTTGCAGAAGCTGCACGAGCAGTACGCGGCGCGCGGGCTCGAGGTGCTGGGTTTCCCGTGCAACCAGTTTGGCAAGCAGGAGCCCGGCGACGCTGCGCAGATCGGCGACTTCTGCGAGAAGAACTACGGCGTCACGTTCCAGATGTTCGACAAGATCGAGGTCAACGGCTCGGACGCGCATCCCCTCTTCAAATACCTGAAGGACGAGGCGCCCGGCGTGCTCGGGCTCGAGGCGATCAAGTGGAATTTCACGAAATTTCTGGTCGATCGCGACGGCAAGGTCGTCAAGCGTTATGCGCCGACCACGAAGCCCGAAACGATCATCGATGATATCGAGGCGCTGCTCTGAGCGCGTGACGCGCGGCAAGCGTTACGGAACGGGCGCAAACAGGGCGCAAAAGCCGCGCGCCAGGATCGGCGCAAAATGCCGCGCGCTACAGGATCGGCGCAAAAAGCCGCGCCACGTGCATCACGACGCGCCGCAACGCGGGCGCGTTGCGATATTCGCCGCGGTCGATCTCGAACGATTCGGCGAAGTCGCGCTGTAGCATCCCTTCGACCTCGGCGGCGAAGCCGCGGTCGACGGTCAGCACCATGATCTCGAAGTTCAGGCGAAACGACCGGTTGTCGAGATTCGCGCTGCCGACGGCGGCGGCGACGTCGTCGATCAGCACCACCTTCTGGTGCAAAAAGCCCGGAAGATAGCGGAAGATCCGCACGCCCGCGCGGATGGAGTCATATGCGTAGAGCTTCGACGCCTCGAACACGACCCGGTGATCACGCCGGCTCGGAATCAGGATGCGCACATCGACGCCGCGCAGCGCCGCGAGCCGCAACGCCGCGAACACGGCCTCGTCGGGGACGAGGTACGGCGTCGTGATCCAGATGCGCTCGCGTGCCGCGTTGATCGCTTCGACGAAGAACAGCGAACAGGTTTCCTGCTTGTCGGCGGGGCCTGTCGGCAGGACGAGGCAGTGCATGCCGTCGCCCGGCGCGAACGGCGGCGAATCGAATTGCAGCAGTTGCTGCGTGGCCCAGTACCAGTCTTCCGTGAAGACGAACTGAATGCTCGCAACAGCGGGCCCGCGCACTTCGATATGCGTATCGCGCCACGGCGAAAGGGGCGGCTTGCTGCCCAGGTACTCGACGCCGACGTTGTGGCCGCCGACGAACGCGCGCTCGCCGTCCACCACGACGATCTTGCGGTGGTTGCGAAAGTTGAGCTGGAAACGGTTGACGAACCTGCGGTTCGTCGCGAACGGATGCACCTGCACGCCGCCCGCGAGCAGCGACGCGACATAGCGATGCGGCAGGTCGAAGCTGCCGATGCTGTCGTACAGCACGAACACGCGCACGCCTTGCGCGGCCTTCGAGAGCAGCGCTTCCTTCAGCATGTCGCCGAGCGCGTCGGCGCGCACGATGAAGAACTGCACGATCACGTACTTCTTCGCGTTTTCGATTGCATCGAGAATCGCGGCAAAGGTCGCTTCGCCGTTCACCAGCGTGCGCACGTTGTTGCCGGGCAGGAATGGCATGCCGCCGAGCCGCGTGAGCGAGCGCACGAACTGATGGCCGAGCGCTTCCGTCGGGCGGCCTTGTGACGATGCCTCGGTGTCCCACTCGGGCGGATGCGCGCGCGTGCGCAGCGTTTCATTTTCGAGGCGGCGCGCGTCGGCGTAGCCAGCGAACTTGCTGCGGCCGAGAAAGAGATACGGGATCAGCGTCAGGTACGGCATCGCGACGAGCGATACCGCCCACGCAATCGCGCCTTGCGACGTGCGGGTGTGCAGGATGGCGTGACAAGCCGCGATCACGCCCAGCGCGTGGGCGAGAAAAACGAGCGTGCCGACGTGAAGCAGGTCGAATTGCATAAGCGTGCGAACGATGATCGTCGCGCTGCGCGTGGTGCGTGGTAACCGTTGCAGTTGCCCTGGGCGCGTTTGCGTCGCGTTCGGGTTGCGGCAGCGCGGTCGCGCTCATATTACCGAAAGCGTTCGCGTCACGGTCGCGCGTCGACGGTGCGCGCGGGGCTTTTTACGCAATTCGATGCTTATGCAAACAGAAAGAACGCTCGGGCCAGAAGCACGCAACGCACGGCGCCTGGGCGGGCGGCGTGCGTTGCGGGAAGCGATGCCCGGCTCGGGCCGGGCGCTCAAGTCAGTTGCCGGGCAGGTCGCTTGCCTGGATCAGGAACACGTTGTCGTCGCCGGCGCTGGTGGACATCCACACGAGGTCGAGGCCGCCGAACGCCGCTTCTACATGCGCGCGCTCGTTGCCGATCTCGACGACGAGCACGCCTTCGTCTGTCAGCCAGTTGCGCGCATCGGCGATGATGCGGCGCACGATATCCATGCCGTCCGCGCCGCCCGCGAGCGCCATTTCCGGCTCGTGCTTGTACTCGGCGGGCAGCGCCTTCATCGATTCCGCGTTCACATACGGCGGATTCGTGATGATTACATCGTAGCGGCGCTCGGGCAGCGGCGCGTACAGATCGCCTTCGAACAGTGCAATGCGCTCGTCGAGCTGATAGTCGTGGACATTGCGCGCCGCCACTTCGAGCGCGGCGGGCGACAGATCGACGGCATCGATGTCGGCGTTCGGGAACGCGTGCGCCGCGAGAATCGCGAGACACCCGGAACCCGTGCACAGCTCGAGCACGGCGCCAACCTGCTCGGGGTCCTCGACATACGGCTGCAGGCCGTCCTGCAACAGCTCGCCGATGAACGAACGCGGCACGATCACGCGCTCGTCGACATGGAAGCGGTAGCCGTGCATCCATGCTTCCTGGGTGATGTACGCGGCGGGCACGCGATCCGTCGCGCGCCGCTCGATCACTTTCAGCACCGCGGCGATTTCCTCGGAAGTGAGGCGTGCGTCGAGAAACGGATCGAGCAGATCGATGGGCAGATGCAGCGTGTGCAGCACGAGATAGGCGGCTTCGTCATAAGCGTTCGACGAGCCGTGGCCGAACGACAGCCCGGCCTGGATGAAGCGCGACACCGCGTAGCGCAGCACGTCGCGAACCGTGGAAAACGGATGAGTCATGGTCGAGGCCCTCCGTCAGGCGATCAGTTGTTCGAGCACGCGTCGGTAGACGTTCTTGAGCGGCTCGATATGTGCGACTTCGATATGTTCGTCGATCTTGTGGATGCTCGCATTCAACGGACCGAATTCGACCACCTGCTTGCAGATACGCGCGATGAAGCGGCCATCGGACGTGCCGCCCGTCGTCGACAGCTCCGTCGCGACGCCCGTTTCGTCGTGGATCGCCTGTTCCAGCGCGTTCGACAGCTCGCCGCGCGGGGTGAGGAAGGGCAGGCCGCTCACGGTCCACTTCAGATCGTAGTCGAGACCATGCTTGTCGAGAATCCGATGCACGCGGCCTTGCAGCCCTTCGACCGTGCTCGCCGTCGAGAAGCGGAAGTTGAACATCACTTCCGCGTGGCCCGGAATGACGTTGGTCGCGCCCGTGCCGCTGTGCAGATTCGAGACTTGCCAGGTGGTGGGCGGGAAATACTCGTTGCCGTCGTCCCAGCGCTCGGCGACCAGTTCCGCGAGGGCAGGCGCAAGCAGATGCACTGGGTTCTTCGCGAGATGCGGATACGCAATGTGGCCTTGCACGCCCTTGACGGTCAGCTTGCCCGACATCGAGCCGCGCCGGCCGTTCTTCACCATGTCGCCGAACTTCTCGCTCGACGTCGGCTCGCCCACGACGCAATAGTCGAGACGCTCGCCGCGCGCCTGCAGCGCTTCGACGACCTTCACGGTGCCGTCCGTGGCAGGGCCTTCTTCGTCGCTCGTGATGAGCAGCGCGAGCGAGCCGTGATGCCGCGGGTGCGCGGCGACGAATTCCTCGCTCGCCACCACGAAGCCCGCGATCGACGCTTTCATGTCAGCGGCGCCGCGGCCATACAGCTTGCCGTCACGATGAGTCGGCTCGAACGGCGCGGACGACCATTGATCGAGCGGGCCCGTCGGCACGACGTCGGTGTGGCCCGCGAACGCGAGCAGCTTGCCGTCCTTGCCCGCGGCGCCGCGCTTCACGGCCCACAGATTGGTCACGCCGTTCGATTCGATCGTTTCGCATTCGAAACCGATCGCGGACAGGCGCTCGATCAGAAGACGCTGGCAATTCTGGTCGTCCGGCGTGACGGACGCACGGGCGATCAGGGCTTCGGTAAGGGCAAGGGTGCCGGACATCGATTCAGTTCCTTCCAACCAACTGGACAGACGTGGACAAGGTGTCCACGCTTGAAGCTCGGGTGAAAAAATGCCGGCCCGAGAGGGCCGGCAACAGCATGTGGGTGCGGCATCATGCGCGGCGACGAACGCCCGGGCATGGCCCGGTTCAGTCGAACAGCGCCGCGTAGTTTTCCGCGGAAAAGCCCAGCGTCTTCACGCGGCCGTCTACGACAACCACGGGCCGCTTGATGACGGAAGGCTTCTCGATCATCAGTGCGATCGCGCCGGCTTCGCTTTCGGCGGACGCCTTCACGTCGTCGGCGAGGCCGCGCCATGTCGTGCCGCGCCGGTTCAGCAGCGAGTCGAGCGACACGTCCTTCAGCCAGCCCTTCACGAGCGGCGCGCTGACGCCGGCTTTCCTGAAGTCATGAAACTCGAACTCGACACCGTGTTGTTCGAGCCACACGCGGGCCTTCTTCACGGTGTCGCAGTTCGGAATGCCATACACGACGATCGCGCCCGTCGCGCCGGTCGCGACGGTCCGTTTGGCCGCAGCGCCCGCCATCAGTCGCCTCGCAGCAGTTCGTTCAGGCCGACCTTCGCGCGCGTCTTCGCGTCCACCTTCTTGACGATCACCGCGCAATAGAGGCTGTGCGAGCCGTCCTTCGACGGCAGATTGCCCGCGACCACCACCGAGCCCGCCGGAATGCGGCCATACGACACTTCGCCAGTTTCGCGGTCGTAGATCTTCGTGCTCTGGCCGAGGTACACGCCCATCGAGATCACCGAGTTCTCTTCGACGATCACGCCCTCGACGACTTCCGAGCGCGCGCCGATGAAGCAGTTGTCTTCGATGATGACGGGGTTCGCCTGCAGTGGTTCCAGCACGCCGCCGATGCCCACGCCGCCCGACAGGTGCACATTCTTGCCGATCTGCGCACACGAACCGACGGTGGCCCACGTGTCGACCATCGTGCCCTCGTCGACGTACGCGCCGATGTTGGTGTACGACGGCATCAGCACGACGTTCTTCGCGATGTACGAGCCACGGCGCGCAATGGCGGGCGGCACGACGCGGAAGCCGCCTGCCGCGAAGTCTTCAGCCGTGTAGTTCGCGAACTTCGACGGCACCTTGTCGAAGAACTGCGAGTAGCCGCCGGCGGGCATCGGCGCGTTGTCCTCGAGGCGGAACGACAGCAGCACGGCCTTCTTCAGCCACTGGTTGACGACCCAGTCGCCATCCTTCTTTTCGGCGACGCGCAGCGCGCCCTTGTCCAGTTGCTCGATCGCATGCGCGACGGCTTCGCGCACTTCGGCGGGCGCGGCCTTCGGCGACAGCTCGGCGCGGTTGTCCCAGGCGTTATCGATGATCTGCTGAAGTTGTTGCGACATGTTCGTGGAGTCTCAGGAGAAAGTTGAAATGGGAAAGCGGATGAGCGTCGAGCGCGACGGCGGCGCGTGCAACCAGCCGGGCTCGACCCGAGGCCGAACCCGGCGTCGAGCCCGAGGTCAAGCCTGTAAAGCGCGGCAGAAGTCGACGATCCGCTGTGCGCCCTCCGTGCATTCGTCGATGCCTGCGACGAGCGCGAGGCGGACGAAATCGCGGCCGGGGTTCGTGCCGTGCGCGGTGCGCGCCAGATACGAGCCGGGCAGAACCGTCACATTATAGTCGGCGTACAAACGCTGGGCGAACTCGGTATCGGAGAGGCCCGTGCGCGCAACGTTCGCCCACAGGTAAAACGCGGCGTCGGGCAGCTTGACCTCGAGCACGTCGGCGAGCATCGGCGTGACGGTCGAAAACTTCTGCACGTACTTCGCGCGGTTTTCGCGCACGTGCGTCTCGTCGTTCCACGCGGCAATGCTCGCGGTCTGATAGACCGTCGACAAGGCCGCGCCGTGATATGTGCGGTATAGCAGGAACTGCTTGAGAATCGACGCATCGCCCGCGACGAAGCCCGAGCGCATGCCCGGCACGTTCGAGCGCTTCGAGAGGCTCGACAGCATCACCAGCCGCTCGAAGCCGCGGCCCAGCCTGTGCGCCGCTTCCAGCCCGCCCAGCGGCGGGCGCGCCTCGTCGAAATAGATCTCGGAGTAGCATTCGTCCGATGCGATCACGAAGCCGTGACGGTCCGACAGGTCGAACAGTTCGCGCCAGTCGTCGAGCGTGAGCACGGCGCCCGTCGGATTGCCCGGCGAGCAGACGTAGAGCAGCTGGGTGCGCGCCCAGATGTCCTCGGGGATGGCCGAATAGTCGCACGCGAAGTTGCGCTTCGGGTCGCTGTTGGCGAAATACGGCTGCGCGCCCGCCAGCAGCGCCGCGCCTTCGTAGATTTGATAGAACGGGTTCGGACAGAGTACGATCGCAGGCTCGCCCTTCGCGTCCTTCTTCGGGTCAATCACGGTTTGCGCGAGCGCGAACAACGCTTCCCGCGAGCCGGATACGGGCAGTACCTGCGTCGCCGGATCGACGTTCGGCAGGCTGTAGCGCTGCATGACCCACTTCGCGATCGCTTCGCGTAGCGCCGGCGCGCCGACCGTGGCGGGATATGCGGCGAGGCCGCCGAGCGAATCGATCACGGCGTTGCGGATCAGCTCGGGCGTCGGATGTTTCGGCTCACCGATCCCGAAGCTGATGTGCGCGAGATCTGCGGGCGGCGTAACGTCCTTGAAGAGCGCGCGCAGCTTTTCGAAGGGATAGGGCTGAAGGGAATCGAGTAGCGGGTTCACTTGGCGGATCGGACGTGTTCGGAGACGGACTGACACAGGTGAAGGCGGCGCGTGGCGGCTACGATGCTCACCATCCCAGTGTGCCGAAGCGACTGCGCAAGCAGCCGCGCGGCACGGCGGGAGGCGCTCGGATATCGGCACGGGCGACGGCGGCACGGGCGACGAGCGGTCGATTATAGCGTGTCGGCGGGCTGCGGCACGGCGTATCGTCCGATTGGACAAGGGTTTGCGGGGAGCATGCGCGAATGCAGGCAAGCGCCGCGCATCGGCAATGCGAGCGCGAAGCGGCAGGCACGCCAACAGCAGGATTCAGGAGAAGCAATGCGGGCAACACCCCGATGCAACGGTAAAGGATGCGAAGGCCACGGCAGGCAGCGGCCGCGCGCCGCCGCCGTCCGTGACAGGCAACACAGGCAGGCAGTGCAAGGCAGGCATCGCATGGCACAGGGGCTGAGCGTCGCGGGGAGCGCCGCGTGATGAACCCCTCGCTTCGCAACGCATGGCCGACGCTCGCGATCATGATGGGCGCGTCGGTGTGGGGCATGGTCTGGTATCCGCTGCGCATGCTGAACGCGCTCGGCGTGACGGGCACGGCGGCGAGCGCACTGACGAGCGGCGCCGGCTGCCTGTTCGTGCTGCTCGTGCGGCGCAGCGCGATCAAAACGGTCCGTTGGCACTGGCTGCTGCCCGCGCTCGCGCTGTTCGCGGGCATCACCAATCTGGGCTTCGTGTGGGGCGCGATTCACGGCCAGGTGATGCGCGTGCTGCTGCTGTTCTATCTGACACCCGCGTGGACTGCGCTTTTCGCGCATTTCATCCTGCACGAACGGCTGACGTGGGCGGGCGCGGGGCTTGCCGCGCTGTCGCTTGCGGGCGCGATGATGATGCTCTGGTCGCCGCAGCTCGGGCTTCCCGTGCCGGGCAGCCTGGCCGAATGGGCAGGGCTCGCGGCGGGCATGTCGTTCGCGATGAGCAACGTGCTGATCCTGAAGACGAGCCGCGAGTTGCCTCGCATGAAGGCCGAGATGCGCACGGCCGTCATCTTCGGCGGCGCGGCCATCTTCGGTTCATGCGCGTCGCTGTTCGAGTCGATGCCGACGCCGCCAGCGGGCGCTGACATCGGCATGGCCGTGTTCCTCGTGCTAGCAATCGGCTTGGTACTCGCGACCAACAACATGCTCGTGCAATACGGGCTCGCGCGCGTGCCGGCAAACCGCGCGTCGATCATCATGCTGTTCGAGATCGTCGTGACGGCGCTGACGGCATGGCTTTTTGCCGGCGAGGTGCCCGGTCCGCGCGAATGGGCGGGTGGTGCGTGCATCGTGCTGGCTTCCGCACTGTCGAGCTGGGTGCATCGGACGAAGGCGGGCGACGGCGCGGGCGCGGGCGACAGCGCGAAGATGGGCGCCAATCCCAATCCGGCAGACGCCAACCCCGATAACGACGGTAAGAATCGCCCACGCGCGATGGTATGATTGCCCCTCATTGGCCGGCGGTGCAGCGAAGCGCGCGCCGCGGCGCCGGAATCGCAGCGGGCTCGCGCTCCGTTGTGCCGCTCGAAGGGCAAGCGTCCTGAGACGGTTCACACATCGAACCCGCGCGTTCCGTTTCCATAAATTATTTTCCAAACAGCGATATCGCCGTGCGTCTGACCTCGATCAAACTCGCTGGCTTCAAGTCATTCGTCGATCCCACGCATTTCCAGGTTCCGGGCCAGCTCGTCGGCGTGGTCGGTCCCAACGGCTGCGGCAAATCCAACATCATCGATGCCGTGCGCTGGGTGCTCGGCGAATCGCGCGCCTCGGAGCTGCGCGGCGAGTCGATGCAGGACGTGATCTTCAACGGCTCGACGGCCCGCAAGCCGGGCAGCCGCGCCAGCGTCGAACTCGTGTTCGACAACGCCGACGGCCGCGCGGCCGGACAGTGGGGCCAGTATGCCGAAATCGCCGTCAAGCGCGTGCTGACGCGCGACGGCACGTCGAGCTACTACATCAACAATCTTCCCGCGCGCCGCCGCGACATCCAGGACATCTTCCTCGGCACGGGTCTTGGCCCGCGTGCGTACGCGATCATCGGGCAGGGCATGATCGCGCGGATCATCGAGGCGAAACCCGAAGAACTGCGCGTGTTCCTCGAAGAGGCCGCGGGCGTGTCGAAGTACAAGGAACGCCGCCGCGAAACCGAGAACCGTCTGCACGACACGCGCGAGAATCTGACGCGCGTCGAGGACATCGTCCGCGAACTGACGGCGAATCTGGAAAAGCTCGAAGCGCAAGCGGTCGTCGCGACGAAGTTCAAGGAGCTGCAAGCCGAAGGCGAAGAGAAGCAGCGCCTCTTGTGGCTGTTGCGCAAGAACGAAGCGGGCACCGAGCAGGACAAGCAGAAGCGCGCGATCGAACAGGCGCAGATCGACCTCGAAGCGCATACCGCGAAGCTGCGCGAAGTCGAGGCGCAGCTGGAAACGCTGCGCGTCGCGCACTATTCGGCCAGCGACGCGATGCAGGGCGCGCAAGGCGCGCTCTACGAAGCGAACGCCGAGGTGAGCCGGCTCGAAGCCGAGATCAAGTTCATCGTCGAGTCGCGCAACCGCGTGCAGGCGCAGATCGCCGCGCTGACGGCGCAGCGTGAGCAGTGGCTCGCGCAGGCGCAAAAGGCGCAGGACGATCTCGAAGACGCGCAGGCGCAACTCGAGGAAGGCGAAGAAAAAGCCGTCATCGCCGAAGAGGCGGCCGCCGCGAAGCACGACGCACTGCCCGCGCTCGAAGCGCGCTGGCGCGATGCGCAGTCGCAACTGAACGAAGAGCGCGCCGGCATCGCGCAGACGGAGCAGGCGATCAAGCTCGAAGCGGCGCATCAACGTAACGCCGATCAGCAATTGCAGCAGCTTCAGCAGCGTCACGAGCGACTGAAGACGGAAGCGGGTGGTCTCGATGCGCCCGATGAGGCGCAGCTCGAAGAACTGCGCATGCAGCTTGCTGAGCATGAAGAGATTCTGCATGACGCGCAAGGGCATCTCGCCGACGCTCAGGAAACGCTGCCGCGCCTCGACGGCGAGCGCCGCGCCGCGCAGGAGCGCGTGCAGGCCGAAAGCGCGCAGATCCACCAGCTCGAAGCACGCCTCGCCGCGCTGCGCCAGTTGCAGGAGAACGTGCAGACGGAAGGCAAGATCCAGCCGTGGCTCGACAAGCACGAGCTGGGCGCGTTGCCGCGTCTGTGGAAGAAGCTGCATGTCGAAGCCGGTTGGGAGACGGCGCTCGAATCGCTGTTGCGCGAGCGTCTCGCCGCGCTCGAAGTGTCGAACCTCGATTGGGTGAAGCACTTCGTCAGCGATGCACCGCCCGCCAAGCTCGCTTTCTACGCGCCGCCCGCTGCCGGGCAGCCCGTCGCCGCGCCGCCTTCGCTGCGTCCGCTGCTGTCGCTGGTGCGCATCGACGACGCTGGTATTCGCGCCGTGCTCAACGACTGGCTCGGCAACGCGTTCGTCGCCGACGACCTCGCGCAGGCGCTGTCGATGCGCGCGCAATTGCCCGAAGGCGGCGCGTTCGTCGTGAAGGCGGGGCATGTGGTGACGCGCGTCGGCGTGCAGTTGTATGCCGCCGATTCCGAGCAGGCGGGTATGCTCGCGCGTCAGCAGGAAATCGAAAATCTGAACCGCCAGGTGCGCGCGCAGGCGCTGCTCGCCGAGGAAGCGAAGGCAGCGGCGATTCGCGCGGAAGCCGCGCATACGCAGGCATCGAATGCATTGACGGAAGTGCGTCAGCAAGCCGAGCGCGCGACCCAGCGCGTGCACGCGCTGCAAATGGACGTGCTCAAGCTCACGCAGGCGCACGAGCGCTACACGCAACGCAGCACGCAGATCAGCGAGGAACTCGAAGAGATCCGCGCGCAGATCGAAGAGCAGCGCGCATTGCGTACGGAATCGGAAGCGAACTTCGAGCGCCATGACGCCGAACTCGCCGAATTGCAGGCGCGTTTCGAAGACAACCAGCTCGCGTTCGAAGCGCTCGACGAAGAACTCAGCAGCGCGCGCAACGAGTCGCGCGAGCTCGAGCGCGCCGCCACCGACGCACGCTTCGCCGCTCGCAACATGGCGAACCGCATCGACGAACTGAAGCGCAGCATCCAGGTCGCGCACGAGCAGAGCGAGCGCGTCGCGGGCTCGCTCGAAGACGCGCGCGCCGAACTCGAAACGATCAATGAGCAGACGGCGCACACGGGCTTGCAGGACGCGCTCGAAATCCGCCGCGCGAAGGAAGAGGCGTTGCACGCGGCGCGTCTCGAACTCGACGATCTGACCGCGAAGCTGCGTCAGTCCGATGAGTTGCGGCTGACGACGGAGCGGGCGTTGCAGCCGCTGCGCGAGCGCATCACCGAATTGCAGTTGAAGGAGCAGGCGGCGCGCCTGAATGCCGAGCAGTTCATCGAACAGCTGACGGCGGCGGGCGTCGACGAAGCCGAATTGCAGGCAAAGCTCACGCCGGACATGAAGCCGTCGTACCTGCAGGGCGAAGTGACGCGCATCAACAACGCGATCACGGCGCTCGGCCCCGTCAACATGGCCGCGCTCGACGAGCTGAAGGCGGCGACGGAACGCAAGACGTTCCTCGACGCGCAATCGGCCGACCTGACGAACGCGATCGAAACGCTCGAAGACGCGATCCGCAAGATCGACCAGGAAACGCGCACGCTGCTGCAAGGCACGTTCGACGAAGTGAACCGTCATTTCGGCGAGCTGTTCCCGCGTCTTTTTGGCGGCGGCCAGGCGAAGCTCATCATGACGGGCGACGAGATTCTCGATGCCGGCGTGCAGGTGATGGCGCAGCCGCCGGGCAAGAAGAACTCGACGATTCACCTGCTGTCGGGCGGCGAGAAAGCGCTGACGGCGACGGCCCTAGTGTTCGCGATGTTCCAGCTGAATCCTGCGCCGTTCTGTCTGCTGGACGAAGTGGACGCGCCCCTCGACGACGCGAACACCGAGCGTTTCGCGAACCTCGTGCGCGCGATGTCGGACAAAACACAGTTCCTGTTCATTTCCCACAACAAGATCGCGATGGAAATGGCGCAGCAGCTGATCGGGGTGACGATGCAGGAGCAGGGCGTGTCGCGGATCGTTGCCGTCGACATGGAAACGGCTGCGGGATTTGTCCAGAATATCGTTTGAACGTCCACCCGCGCGCTACGTTCAGGCCGCGAGCGGGTGTTGCTGAAACAGAATTGAATTCGCTGCGCGCCGCGCCCGCAGCGGCGGCGCGCGCGGCGTGCCGGCCGCGCGGACGAGGCGTGGCGTGCAGCGACGATAAGAATTGCAGATGGAGCGTGCATGGACGAGTTGACACTCGGTTTGATTGGCGCGGGCGCCGTGGTGGTCGGGGGTGTGGTGGTCTACAACGCATGGCAGGGCGCGAAGGTGCGCCGCAGGATGCCGCGCCCGATGCCCACTGACACGGCGGAGTCGCTGGCTCGGGACGACCAGCCCGAGCAGAGCCCATTCATCGAGCCGGCGCGCCCGACGGCGCGCCGTGAGCCCGCGGCGAGCGAGGCTGCGCAAGCGGCGCGCGTCGAGCCGACCTTCGGTGGCGTGGCGCCCCTCGACACGCCCGCCGACATCCAGGCGGAGAACACCTCGCCGAACGGCTTCCCCGAAGAAGAAGCCGAAGTGCAACCGGCTGTCGAGCAACAGGCCGACGACACGCGCAACGAGCCGATCATGCCTGCTGCGACGACGATTTCCTCGGCGCCGCCGGCCATCGTCGACAGGCGTATCGACTGCATCGTGCCCATCCGGTTGCAGGCGCCCGTCACGGGCGACAAGGTGCTGCCGCTCTCGCAGCGGCTGCGTCGCGCGGGCAGCAAGCCGGTGCATATCGAAGGAAAGCCGGAAGGCGGTGGTGGGTGGGAGCTGCTGCAAAATGGCGTGCGCTACGAAGACCTGCGCGCGGCCGCGCAACTCGCGAACCGTAGCGGCCCGCTCAACGAACTGGAATTCTCCGAGTTCGTGACGGGCGTGCAGCAGTTCGCTGACGCGCTCGACGCTTCGCCCGAATTTCCGGACATGATGGAGACGGTGTCGATGGCGCGCGAGCTCGACGGCTTTGCCGCGCAGTGCGACGCGCAACTGTCGATCAACGTGCTGTCCGACGGCGCGCCGTGGTCCGCGAACTACGTGCAGGCGGTGGCGTCGCAAGACGGACTGCTGCTGTCGCGCGACGGCACGCGCTTCGTCAAGCTCGACGCGAAGCAGAGCCCCGTGTTCATGCTGCAGTTCGGCGACACCAACTTCCTGCGCGACGACCTTAATTTCAAGGGCGGCCAGATGATCACGCTGGTGCTCGACGTGCCCGTCGCCGACGAAGACATTCTGCCTTTCCGCCTGATGTGCGATTACGCGAAGTCGCTGGCGGAGCGCATCGGCGGGCGGGTGGTCGACGACGGCCGCCGGCCGCTGCCGGAAAGCGCGTTGCTCGCAATCGAGAAGCAGCTCATGACGCTCTACGCAAAGCTCGAGCAAGCGGGCATTCCGGCGGGCTCGCCCGCGACGCGGCGACTGTTCAGTCAGTAAGCACGCTTGCGCGTGATGACGCGCGTTGCCACCGGACAAGCCGCCCGATGATCGATGCATCGGGCGGTTTTCGTTTGCGACGCGCAACCCGCATTGCCCGGCGATGCGCGCAATCCCGCGCGATGTCATCCGACGTCGTCCGGCCACGGCTGCGCGCCGATCCACGCCTTGATCGCGGCAACGACGGCTTCGTCCCTTCCGTAGAACCCGTGATGCGACAGCGCTTCGCAGGGCTTGCCACGTGCGTCGCCGCCATGCACGGTGATCAGCGCGTATTGGCCGCTGTCCGCGATGCGCTTGAGCGCTTCGTACGAGCAGAGGAAGCAGCCGTCGTCGGCGTGATGAACAAAGAGCTGCCGCGCGCGAATCGCGCCGTAGTCGAAGCCGATCAGCGACGTAGCCTTGCCGCGCGTGGGACTGCTGAGCGTCGACGTGTGCACGACGGCGTCCCACGCGTCAGGTAACGCGCGTCCCACATAGGCCGTCGAAATCGTGCCGCGGCTCGTGCCGACCAGCACCAGCTTCGCCTGAGGGAAGCGGGCGCGCAGATTTGCCGCGACCCGCCCGAGATCGGCAGCGGATCGCGGCGATGCGCGGAACGCGTCCGAATAGCCCCCTGGCTGATCCGTCGGCGTATCGACGATCGCGGTGGCAAACTGCGAGTCTACGAAAAGATGGCGAGCGCGAATCAGGAAGTTGTTCTTCTCGCGCATATGGATGGTGCCGTCAGGCCGTTGCGACAGTTCGAGATCGCCCTCGCTGCCGGGGAACATCACGAGCACCCAATGCGGCTGGTTGCCGTCCTGTTGCGTGAGTAGGCAGGAGATCGATGCGCCTTGTTCCAGCGGGATATTGATCACCTGTTCGCTCGCTCGCGCGGCATTCGCGTGGCATGCCGCGAGGACGGCGAGCAGCATGAGCAAAGCCCGCGCGAAGCGGGTGACGGATGAATGCATGGATGACAGTTCCCCTTGTCGATGCGTACGCAGGCGATGCGATGGACGGATGGCAGGCGACAAGGTCGCATCGCGGGACAAGGACTGTCAACGTTTTGCATGAGGACTAGCCATTCGGCCAGGATTTGTCGGGGCACCTGGCCTGTATGTTCGGTTTCCGGGCGCACCTAACTGGCCATTCGGCCGATGCGACAGCAAGCGCTTCCTGAGATAATCTGGCATCTCGTTACTTCCGCCGAAACGCCGACAGATGTCCCGAACCAAAGTCCCGGATCCAGCAACCAGCGCACCCGCCGAGCGGGCGTTGTGGCTGCGCGCAGAGCTCGAACGCGCGAACCACGCATACTACGTGCTCGACCACCCTGACCTGCCGGACGCGGAATACGACAAGCTGTTCAAAGAGCTGCAACTGATCGAGAGCGAGCACCCGGACCTGATCACGCCGGATTCGCCGACGCAGCGGGTCGGCGGCGAAGTGGCGAGCGGCTTTAGCCCCGTCGTGCACGACATGCCGATGCTATCGCTCAACAACGGCTTCTCGGACGAAGACATCGCAGCCTTCGACAAGCGCGTGGCCGACACGCTGGCTCATTCGCCCGTCGATTACGCGTGCGAGCTCAAGTTCGACGGGCTCGCCATTTCGTTGCGCTACGAAGAGGGCAAGTTCACGCAGGCGGCGACGCGCGGCGACGGCGCAACGGGCGAGGACGTGACTGAAAACGTGCGCACGATACGCTCGATTCCGCTCACGCTGAAGGGCAAGCACGTGCCGAAGCTGATCGACGTGCGCGGTGAAGTGTTGATGTTCAAGCGCGATTTCGACAAGCTGAACCAGCGTCAGCGCGACGCGGGCCAGCGCGAGTTCGCAAACCCGCGCAATGCAGCGGCGGGCAGTTTGCGGCAGCTCGATCCGAAGATGACCGCGCAGCGTCCGCTATCGTTCTTCGCATACGGCATCGGCGTGCTCGACGGTATCGAGATGCCCGCTACGCATAGCGAACTGCTCGACTGGTATCACGAGATGGGCTTGCCCGTGAACAGCGTGCGCGCCGTCGTTCAGGGTGCCGAAGGACTGCTTGGCTTTTTCCGTCAGGTGGGTGAGAAGCGCGACACGCTGCCGTACGACATCGACGGCGTCGTCTACAAGGTGAACCGCCGCGACGAGCAGGACGCGCTGGGTTTCGTGTCGCGCGCACCGCGTTTCGCGCTCGCGCACAAGTTCCCGGCGCAGGAAGCGCTCACGAAGCTCGTGGCGATCGACGTGCAGGTCGGCCGCACGGGTGCCATTACGCCGGTGGCGCGGCTGGAGCCCGTGTTCGTCGGCGGCGCGACGGTGACGAACGCGACGTTGCACAACGAGGACGAGGTTCGCCGCAAGGACATTCGGATCGGCGATACCGTGATCGTGCGGCGCGCGGGCGACGTGATTCCCGAAGTGGTGAGCGCGCTGCTCGATCGTCGGCCAGTGGATGCGCGCGAGTTCGTGATGCCGACGCAATGCCCTGTGTGCGGGTCCGCGATCGAACGCCTGCCGGATGAAGCGATTGCGCGCTGCTCGGGCGGCCTGTTCTGTCCCGCGCAGCGCAAGCAGGCTCTGTGGCACTTCGCGCAGCGGCGCGCGCTCGATATCGACGGCCTGGGCGAAAAGATCATCGATCAGCTGGTCGAATTGAATCTGGTGCGCACACCCGCCGACCTTTTCAATCTCGGTTTCGCGACGCTCGCCGAACTTGACCGCTTCGCCGACAAGTCCGCGCAGAACCTGCTCGATTCGCTCGAAAAGGCCAAGCACACAACGCTTGCGCGCTTCATTTACGCGCTGGGCATCCGGCATGTCGGCGAATCGACGGCGAAGGATCTGGCAAAGCACTTCGGCGCGCTCGATCCGATCATGAACGCGACCGTCGCAGAACTGCTTGAGGTCAACGACGTCGGGCCCATCGTCGCCGAAGCGATCCATCAGTTCTTTGCCGAGGAACACAACCGCACGGTCATCGAGCAGTTGCGCGCGCCCGGCAAGGTGACCTGGCAGGAAGGGCCGCCCGCGCCCAAGGCGCCGCAGGGCGTGCTGGCGGGCAAGACAGTCGTGCTGACGGGCACGCTGCCCGGCATGGGCCGTGACGAAGCGAAGGAGTTGCTGGAAGCGGCGGGTGCGAAGGTGGCTGGCTCGGTGTCGAAGAAGACCGATTACGTGGTGGCCGGTGCGGAAGCGGGCAGCAAGCTCGCGAAAGCCGAGGAACTTGGCATCCCCGTGCTCGACGAAGATGGTATGCGTAAGCTCCTGGAGGGGCACACAACATGATCCACGAAATCCTCAAGATGGGTGATCCGCGCCTGTTGCGTATCGCCAAGCCCGTCGACCACTTCGACACGCCCGAGCTGCACGAGCTCGTCCGGGACATGTTCGAGACGATGCACGACGCGAACGGCGCGGGGCTCGCCGCGCCGCAAATCGGCGTCGATCTGCAGGTCGTGATCTTCGGCTTCGGCCATAACGAGCGCTATCCGGATGCGCCCTCGGTGCCCGAGACCGTGCTGATCAACCCGACCATCACGCCCGTATCGCTGGATACGGAAGAGGGCTGGGAAGGCTGTCTGTCGGTGCCGGGACTGCGAGGCGCGGTGAGCCGTCTGTCGATGATCCGCTATCACGGCTTCGACCAGTTCGGCAAACCAATCGATCGCGTCGCCGAAGGTTTTCATGCGCGCGTCGTCCAGCACGAATGCGATCACCTGATCGGCAAGCTATATCCGATGCGGATCACGGATTTTTCCAAGTTCGGTTTTACCGAGGTGCTGTTTCCCGACCTCGATCCGAAATCGGACGACTGAGTCTGCGGCACTGTCCTGGTTTCGTCGTTGGTTCTGTGCCGTGAAATAGAAAAGCCCGCGTAAAGCGGGCTTTTTCACGTCAGGCGCGTTGCGCCGCAGACCTCAAGGCAAGCAGGCCTCAGAACGACTCGTCCGGGCCGAGATAACGCCACTGCCCGGGCGGTAGCGCACCGAGCATCACGTGGCCCATCCGCACGCGCTTCAGACCCACGACATGCAAGCCGACCAGTTCGCACATGCGGCGAATCTGGCGCTTCTTGCCTTCGCGCAGCACGAAGCGCAATTGCTCGCCGTTCTGCCAGCTGACCATCGCCGGCTTCAGCGGCACGCCGTCGAGTTCGAGCCCATGGCGGAGTTTCGCGAGGCTTTCGGCCGGGAATTGATGCTCGACGTCCGTTTCGATGTCGCCGAACGCAACGCGCACCAGATATTCCTTGTCAACCTCCGAATGTCCGCCGATCAGTTGCTTCGCGATGCGGCCGTCCTGCGTCAGCACCAGCAGCCCCGTCGAGTCGATATCGAGACGGCCTGCCGGCGCGAGCTGGCGCAGATGCGCGGCCGAAAAGCGGATGTCGGTGCGGTCGCCGTCCCAGCGGTTTTCGGGCTTGACGAGCGTGACAGCCGGCTCATAGCCGTCTTCCGCCTGGCCCGACACATAGCCCACGGGCTTGTGCACGAGAATCGTCACCTGCTTGAGCTGCGCGGCCTGGGCAGCGGGGTCGATCTGGATATCGGCGTCAGGACGGACCTTGGTGCCGAGCGTATCGACGACGACGCCGTCGACCTTGACCCAGCCCTTTTCGATCCACTCGTCCGCTTCGCGGCGCGAGCACAGGCCGAGTTCGGACATCAGCTTCGACAGGCGCAGATTGCCCGGCGCGTCGTTGTATTCGCCTTCGTCGCGGTGGCGCGGTTCTGCAGCTGGGCGCGATTTGCGGGCAGGCTTCTCCGCAGGGCGGTTGAAGCGCGCCGGACGGTCGAAGCTGTCTTCGAGCGAGCGGGTGTCGCGTTTGGCTTTGCTGGCACGCGGCGCAGGCGCGGCTTTACGCGAAGCGTCGTCGTCGCGCTCCGCATAGCCGCCTTTGACAGGCTTCGCGTAGCGGCGCTCGCCGTGCGCTTCGGCGTCGTCACTGCGCGCGCGTTGAGTGACGCCCTCGCCGCGAGGGCGACGCTCCGACGGCCCATTGCGACTCTGATACGTGGCATTGACGGGTCGTGCGTACGAGCGCTCGCTGCGCGTGTCCGACGATCGCTCGCCGGCTGCACGACGCGGGGCGCCTTCGCTGCGGGGACGGCGCGCGTCGAAGCCGCCGCGCTCATCGGTATGGCGGGCACGGGGCGATTCGCCGCGTTCGCGCGGTGTGCGTGTCGCGAACGTGTCACGTGCGCCGTCTGCGTCCCCGCGAGTGCGCCGCTCAGCGCGTTCGCGCGGCGGCGCACCGTCCGCGGTGCGGGGCGCACGCGGCGTCGTGCGGCGCTCTTCGCCGTCGCGAGGAACGCGGCGTGTGCCGCGAGCTTCGCTGTCACGCGAAAAGCGCGGCGCGCGTTCGCCCGTGCTCGCCGCACCGGCGCCGCGTGAAGGACGGTCGGTTCGTGCGCCTGCGTCGCGGCGAAAACCTCCGCTCGCGGCCGCACCGTCCTTTCGCGCAGGACGGTCAGTCGTCGAACGGCGCTCGTACGAGCCCGCTGCGCTTCCCTCGCGCGCAGAAGCGGCGCCCGGCGCGCCCGACGCCCGTGCGGGCCTCGCGGTCGCGCGAGCCGGTGCACCGCTGCGGGTTGCCGTCGACGGGCCGCGGCGTTCTCCCGCCGTACCTGCCGTTTTGCGGGCAGGACGGCTCGCCGCTTCGCCAGACGATGCCGCGCCACGACTTCCGTCGGACGGCCCCGTCGAGGACCCGGCGCGCTCGCGCGGCCCGGCGGAAGAAGTGGCTTTGGCGGCTGGCCGCGTCGGCTTGCGGGCAGTGCTGCTGCCCGGACGCACTGGAGTGCGCTCGGCCGAAGCCGGCCGCGGATGCTTGGCTGTCAGTTTGACTCGCATGAAATCTCACACTGCGATCGCGCGCAGCAGCTCCGTTTCGACTTGGATTTGTCGTCGGTTGTCCGAGAGGCCGTGTCCATCGAGTAGGAACACGTCCTCGACGCGTTCGCCGAGCGTATTGATCCGCGCCGCATGGACGCCGACCCGGTGCTCGGCCAGCACGCGCGCGATCGAATAAAGAAGGCCTGGCCGGTCGTTGGCCGACACGGACAGGATGTAATACTGGCCGCGCTCGTCGGCCCGCAGGTCGACGCGCGGCGTAACGGGGAAAGTCCGCGACAGGCGCGACAGACGCCCCTTGGACGGCTCCGGCAGCAGCGTGCCTTCGGCCGCCAGCCGCTCCGCCAGTTCCTGCTCGACGAGATTGGCGATATCGCGGTAATGGACATCGCGTTCCGTATGCGCGACCAGGAAGTTGTCTAGCGCGTAGCCGTGCCGCGTGGTCGTTACGCGCGCATCGAGGACGGACAGCGAATTGCGGTCGAAATACGCGCAAATGCCCGCGAACAGGTCAGGGCGGTCCTTTACGTAGACGAGCACCTGCAACGCTTCGCCGATGGGCGACGGCCGCGCGCGCACGATCGGCGTCTGCGTCTCGACATGTCGGTGCAGCACGCGAGTCTGCCACGCGATATCGGCGGCGTCGTGGCGCAGGAAGTAGCCGACGTCGAGCTTGTCCCACAGCGTGCGGTGCGCGTTTTCAGGCACCGTCTCGAGCCGCAGCAGCGCGAGCGCCTCTTCCTGGCGCTGCTTCAGTTCGGAGTGCGCGTCGGGGCGGGCGCCGCCGAGCACGGCAAGGGTCGCGCGGTACAGGTCTTCGAGCAGCTTGCCCTTCCACGTGTTCCAAACCTTCGGGCTGGTGCCGCGAATATCGGCGACGGTCAGCAGATACAGCGCCGTCAGACGCCGCTCCGTGCCGACCAGGCCCGCAAACCGCTTGATCACCTCGGGGTCGCTCGTGTCCTGCTTCTGCGCGACCTGGCTCATTGTCAGATGATGCTGGACCATCCAGACGATCAGCGCGGTATCGTCGGCGGACAGTTCATGATCACGGCAGAAGCGGCGCGCATCGGCCATGCCGAGCGCGGAGTGATCGCCGCCGCGGCCCTTCGCGATGTCGTGAAACAGCGCGGCTACGTACAGCACGTACGGACGATCGAAGTTGGCGATCAACTGGCTGCAGAACGGGTACTCGTGCGCATGCTCGGCGACGGCGAAGCGTCGCATGTTCCGGAGCACCATCAGAATGTGCTGGTCGACCGTATAGACGTGATACAGGTCATGCTGCATCTGTCCGACGATGCGGCGGAAATTCAGCAGATAACGTCCGAGCACGCTGGTCTGGTTCATCAGACGCATCGCGTGCGTGATGCCTTGCGGCTGCTTCAGGATTTCCATGAACAGCCGGCGGTTTTCGGGATCCCGGCGCCAATGGTGGTCCATCTTGTCGCGTGCGTTGTACAGCGCGCGCAGCGTGCGCGCCGACAGGCCCTTGACGCCCGGCGTCTCCTCGTACAGCAGGAAGGCTTCGAGGATCGCGTTCGGCTCGCGTTCGAACACATCGTCGGCGGTGATTTCCAGCATGCCTTGCTTTTCGACAAACCGATCGGACAAGACGCGCGTGATGCCACTCGTGCTCGGAAAAAGCTGAGCCTCGATGTTCTGGATCAGAATGGTCGCAAGCTGGGTGACTGCCTTGGCGGCCCAGTAGTAACGGCGCATCAGCTGCTCGCTTGCGCGGCGCGCGGACGTGGCCTTGAATCCGAAGCTCTCGGCGAGCGGATTTTGCAGATCGAACACCAGAATGTCCTGGCGGCGTCCGGCGAGCACATGCAGGCGTGCCCGCAGCGTCTTCAGAAAGCCCTCGTTGCGGCGCAGCTCACGCGCTTCGCGGTCGGTGATGAGGCCACGTGCGTCCAGTTCGCGCCAGCTGCTGCCGAATCCGGCCGCCTGCGTGACCCAGAGAATCAGTTGGAGATCACGCAAGCCGCCCGGACTTTCCTTGATGTTCGGTTCGAGCGCGTAGGGCGTGTCCTGGAATTTCGCATGCCGCTGGCGCATTTCCAGTACTTTCGCCTGGAAAAATGCACGCGGATCAAGCGCGTCGCGGTAGCGCAGCGAAAAATTCTCAAACAGCGCCGTGCTGCCGACGATACGGCGAGCTTCGAGCAGCGAGGTCTGCACGGTCACGTCGTTCGCGGCTTCCTCGATGCACTGGGACACCGTGCGCACGCTGCTGCCCAGTTCGAGCCCGAGGTCCCACGCAAGGCCGATGAAGCGCTCGATCCGAGCTTCGAGGTGCGGCACCGGCTCGTCGGGCAGCAGCACGAGAATGTCGATGTCGGAGTGCGGCGCGAGTTCGCCGCGCCCGTAGCCGCCGACCGCGATCAGGGCCAGCGACGCGGGCAAATCGCACGCGGCCCATGCGCCGCGCAGCGCTTCGTCGGTGATGCGCGCGAGTGCGCGCATCAGTGTGTCGACGTTGGACGCGGTCTTGAAGCGATCGAGCAGCGGGGTCTTGGCCACCTTGTAGTCCGCCTTGAGAGACGTGGCATCGGAACGGGCGACAGCGGGAACGCTACTCATAGGCGGCGGGCGGCAACGGTCATCAGGCGGTGGCGGTGGCGGCGATCTGCGGACGCGCGGGCGTGCCGGCCGAGACGGTCAGCACTTCGTAGCCCGTGGGCGTGACGAGGATGGTGTGCTCCCATTGCGCGGACAGGCTGCGGTCCTTCGTCTTCACGGTCCACTGGTCGGGCATCGTGCGGATCTCGCGGCGGCCGGCGTTGATCATCGGCTCGATCGTGAAAATCATCCCAGCCTGCAGTTCGATCCCCGTGCCCGGGCGGCCGTAGTGCAGAACCTGCGGGTCGTCGTGGAACACCTGGCCGATGCCGTGACCGCAATACTCGCGCACCACGCTATAGCCGAGGCCTTCCGCGTGCTTCTGGATCGCGTAGCCGATGTCGCCGAGATGCGCGCCCGGGCGCACCTGCTCGATGCCGAGCCACATGCATTCGTACGTGGTCTGGACGAGGCGCTTCGCCATGATCGAGCCCTCGCCGACGATGAACATGCGGCTCGTGTCGCCGTAATAGCCGTTCTTGATCACGGTGACGTCGATATTGAGCGCGTCGCCGTTCTTCAGCGCCTTGTCGCCGGGAATGCCGTGGCAGATCACGTCGTTCACCGACGTGCAGACGGCCTTCGGAAACGGCGGATAGCCGGGCGGCTGATAGTTCAGCGGCGCGGGAATCGTGCCTTGCACGTTCGTCATGTATTCGTGGCAAAGGCGGTCGAGTTCGCCCGTCGTGACGCCGGGCTTGACGAACGGCGTGATGTAGTCGAGCACCTCGCTCGCGAGCCGTCCGGCGATGCGCATCTGCGCGATATCGTCTTCGTTTTTGAGCGTAATAGCCATGAGTCGGGCCTGAAATGCGGTCTATCGTCGAATTATCGCACCTTATTTCCGCTGTCGCAGGCTTTTGCTCGGGCGCGAGGCGGGGGCGGCGCTTGCCGCGGCGGGGTTGGCCGTCTTGCTGATGGTTGTCCGCCGCGTCCTGGCCGTATGTCGCATGTCTGGCAGGTGCAACCGGCATGGCGGGCTCGTGCTGCCGGGCAGGTTGAGTCCTGCAATGCGTGCATGCTATACTCATTGGCTAAGTCAATCGCCAGTCTGAATATGCAGTGTGCGGTGTTCATAAGGCGGCGGGCTTCCTCGCGGATTGGAAGGCGGAAGCAAACAGCCAAAATCCAGCCGAAATCGCGAGATTCGCAAGCCGGCGCACCCAGGGTGTTCGCGGCGTCAGGTCTTCCCAAAATGGGGGGCGGCGCGGCGGATACGGCAGCCGGCTTAAGACCCAACCCTAGCGGAGATTTTCATGGCAGTTACCATGCGTCAAATGCTGGAAGCCGGTGTCCACTTCGGTCACCAGACGCGCTTCTGGAACCCCAAGATGGCGCCCTTCATCTTCGGCCATCGCAACAAGATTCACATCATCAACCTCGAAAAAACGCTGCCGATGTACAACGACGCGCTGAAGTACGTGCGTCAACTGGCAGCGAACCGCGGCACGATCCTGTTCGTCGGCACGAAGCGTCAATCGCGCGACACGATCGCTGAAGCGGCGCAGCGCGCTGGCATGCCGTACGTCAACGCACGCTGGCTCGGCGGCATGCTGACCAACTTCAAGACGCTGAAGGTTTCGATCAAGCGCCTGAAGGACATGGAAGCGGCAGTCGAGGCAGGTGAGCTCGAAAAGATGAGCAAGAAGGAAGCGCTGCTGTTCGAACGCGAAATCGCCAAGCTGCAAAAGTCGATCGGCGGCGTGAAGGACATGGGCGGTATCCCTGACGCGATCTTCGTCGTCGACGTCGGTTACCACAAGATTGCCGTGACGGAAGCGAACAAGCTGGGCGTGCCCGTCATCGCCGTGGTTGATACGAACCATTCGCCGGAAGGCGTGGATTACGTGATCCCTGGCAACGACGACGCGAGCAAGGCTGTTACGCTGTACGCGCAAGGCGTCGCTGACGCGATCCTCGAAGGCCGTGCTAACGCGGTCAACGAAGTCGTGCAGGCTGCCCGCGGCGGCGACGGCGACGAGTTCGTCGAGGTCAACGGGGAAGCGTAAAGCGCCCTGTGTCCGGCAAAAAAGGGGGCTCTATATAGGCCCCCTTTTTTTAAGCCGCGACGATCCGAATAAGCGCGCAGCGAGATGCGCGCGGCGGCGCACGAAATAAACGGGCGCTGCATGGAAGCAAAATTCTGTCGCCGGCATCGAATGCGGGCGGCGTGTGACAGACAGACTCAAGGAGCGAATGATGGCGGCAATTACCGCAAGCATGGTGGCAGAACTGCGCGCGAAGACGGATGCGCCGATGATGGAGTGCAAGAAGGCGCTGACGGAAGCCGACGGCGACATGGCGCGCGCGGAAGAGTTGCTGCGCGTCAAGCTCGGCAACAAGGCGAGCAAGGCGGCGTCGCGCGTCACGGCTGAAGGCGTGATCGCTTCGTTCATTGAAGGCGGCGTCGGCGCAATCGTCGAATTGAACTGCGAAACCGACTTCGTTTCGAAGAACGACGACTTCAACGCATTCTCGAAGCAGGTCGCCGAACTGGTCGTCAAGCAGAACCCGGCTGACGTCGCTGCATTGTCGGCGCTGCCGCTCGAAGGCTCGACGGTCGACGCAGTGCGCTCGGCGCTGGTCGGCAAGATCGGCGAAAACCTGTCGATCCGCCGTTTCGCGCGCTTCGAAACGTCGAACAAGCTGGCTGCTTATCTGCACGGCACGCGCATCGGCGTGCTGGTCGAGTACACGGGCGCGGACGAGCAGGTCGGCAAGGACGTCGCGATGCACATCGCCGCAATGAAGCCGGTCTCGCTGTCGTCGGACGACGTTCCCGCCGATCTGATCGCCAAGGAGCGCAGCATCGCCGAGCAGAAGGCGGCCGAATCGGGCAAGCCGGCTGAGATCGTCGCGAAGATGGTCGACGGCGCGGTGCAGAAGTATCTAAAGGAAGTGTCGCTGCTGAACCAGCCGTTCGTGAAGAACGACAAGCAGACGATCGAGCAGATGCTCAAGGCGGCGAACTCGAGCGTGCAGAAGTTCTCGCTGTTCGTCGTGGGCGAAGGCATCGAGAAGCGCCAGGACGACTTCGCGGCTGAAGTGGCTGCGCAAGTTGCTGCTGCAAAGCAACAATAAGCTTCGTTTAAGTTTTACGCATTACCGTTTCACCCGCGGCGGGGCTGGACTTCGCCGCGGCGGCTGCACCGCCGGGCTGCGCATGCGAAAACGCGTCGCAGCCGTCTTTGACAGGCCTCGAACGATCGTTTGGGCGGGTCAATCTGGCGGTGCTTGCCCGAACCCGTATTTCACCCCTACAGTTAGTTCCTTGTTGTTTGGCGGCTTTTTTGCCCTGCTCAGCGCGATCTGGATATCTCTATGCCCACTGCCTATAAACGCGTCCTCCTCAAACTCTCTGGCGAAGCCCTGATGGGCGATGATGCATTCGGCATTAATCGCGCGACGATCGAAAGAATGGTGGCGGATGTGGCCGAAGTGGTGCGTCTCGGCACGCAACTCGCGGTGGTGATCGGCGGCGGCAACATCTTTCGCGGTGTGGCGGGCGGCGCAGCGGGCATGGACCGTGCAACGGCCGACTATATGGGCATGTTGGCCACGATGATGAACGCGCTGGCGTTGCAGGACGCAATGCGTCACGCTGGCATCGAGGCGCGCGTGCAGTCGGCGCTGCGCATGGATCAGGTCGTCGAGCCGTATATCCGTCCCCGCGCGATTCGCCAGCTGGAAGAAGGCAAGGTCGTGATTTTCGCGGCCGGCACGGGCAACCCGTTTTTCACGACCGATACGGCGGCGGCGCTGCGCGGCTCGGAAGTGGGCGCCGAGGTGGTGCTGAAGGCGACCAAGGTGGACGGCGTCTACTCGGCCGACCCGAAGAAGGACCCGTCGGCGACGCGTTATTCGTCGATCAGCTTCGATGAGGCAATCGGACGCAATCTGCAGGTGATGGACGCGACGGCGTTCGCGCTGTGCCGCGACCAGAAGCTGCCGATCCGCGTGTTTTCGATCGTGAAGCCGGGCGCGCTCAAGCGCATCGTGCAGGGCGAGGACGAGGGCACCCTCGTCCACGTGTAAACTCTCGTTCACGTCTGTGGGCTTGAACGCGGGCCCGAGGCTGCGCCTCGCGCGCGCTGGCGGGCCCGCATCGTTTTGAAGGTTCGGAGGTTTAATCATGTCTGTGGCTGACATCAAGAAAGGCGCTGAACAGAAAATGCAGCGCTCGCTCGACGCGTTCAAGAACGATCTGTCGAAGATCCGCACGGGCCGTGCGCACACGGGCCTGCTCGATCATATCCAAGTCGACTATTACGGCTCGCCCGTGCCGATCTCGCAGGTCGCGAACCTGACGCTCGTCGACGCACGTACGATCGGCGTGCAGCCGTGGGAAAAGAAGATGGTCTCCGTGATCGAAAAGGCGATCCGCGAATCGGATCTCGGCCTGAACCCGGCGACGCACGGCGATCTGATCCGCGTGCCGATGCCAGCGCTGACGGAAGAGCGCCGCCGCGAACTGACGAAGGTCGTCAAGAGCGAAGGCGAAACGGCCAAGGTGGCCGTGCGCAACCTGCGCCGCGACGCGAACGAGCAGCTAAAGAAGCTCGTGAAGGACAAGGAGATTTCGGAAGACGACGAGCGCCGCGCCGGCGACGACGTCCAGAAGCTCACGGACAAGTTCGTGGCCGAAATCGACAAGCTCGTGCAGACCAAGGAAGGCGAGATCATGACGGTTTGAAGGTCTGGCGCACACCAGACATCAAAACTTTCATTGATCATCCATTCTTTCCTTGCAGCCTTACCCAACGGCCATGACCTACACCAGCTCAACCGTTCGCGTTCCAGACGTCGCAGCCGTACCGCGTCACATCGCGATCATCATGGACGGCAATGGCCGTTGGGCGACTCAACGCCGTCTTCCGCGCGTCGCGGGCCATACGCGCGGCGTCGACGCCGTGCGCGCGGCCGTCGAGGCCTGTGCGCGGCAAGGCGTCGAATATCTGACGCTGTTCGCATTCAGCTCCGAAAACTGGCGTCGCCCGACGGATGAAGTGTCGTTCCTGATGCGCCTGTTCGTCACCGCGCTCGAGCGCGAAATCGGCAAGCTGCACGCCAACGGTATCCGTTTGCGGGTCGTCGGCGATCTGTCGATGTTCGACCGGAAGATCCAGGACCTGATCGCGCGCGCCGAAGCCAAGACGGCGAAGAATACCCGTCTCACGCTCACGATCGCCGCGAACTACGGCGGCCGCTGGGACATCATGCAGGCGACCCGCAAGCTGGTCGAGCAGTCGGTGGCGGCGGGCCGTCCCGTCGAAGTCAGCGAAGAAGCCTTCGCCGGGCATCTCGCGATGGCTTACGCGCCCGAGCCGGATCTGTTCATCCGCACGGGCGGCGAGCAGCGCATCAGCAATTTTCTGCTGTGGCAGCTCGCGTACACCGAGTTCTATTTCACCGACACCTTCTGGCCGGATTTCGACGCCGACGCGCTCGGCCGCGCCATCGCCTCATATACGGGGCGCGAGCGGCGCTTTGGCCGCACGAGCGCGCAGCTCGAACCGCAATCGCAAAACGCCGATTCGCTTCCATGCTAAAAACCCGTGTCATCACGGCGATCGTCCTGCTGGCCATCCTTCTCCCCGTCACGCTTTGGGCGCCGATCGGCGGCTTCGGCGCGCTGATTGCGTTCGTCGTCGTGTTCGCCGCATGGGAGTGGGCGCGGCTGCTCAAGCTGCCGGGCGCCGGTCCCGTCGTCTATGCGATCGTCGCGGCGCTGGCGCTGGTTGCCAGCACGAAGCTCGGCACGGGGTTCGTCGCGCCGCGGCCGCTGTTCGAGGCGTCGTCAATCTTCTGGATATTCGCCGGCCCGTTCGTTCTGCTGCGCAAGCCGACCCTCGCACAAGGCGCGTGGCGGCCGTTCCTGCTGCTGGCGGGCGTGGTCGTGTTCGCCGGCTGCTGGCATGCGCTGGTTGCGGCGCGCATCGCGGGCGTGCCGTTCGTGCTTTCCCTGCTGCTGGTGGTCTGGTTGGCCGATATCGGCGCATACTTTGCTGGAAAGGCGTTGGGAAAGCATAAGCTCGCGCCCTCGATCAGCCCCGGCAAGACGTGGGAAGGGGCGATCGGCGGGTGGCTCGCGGTCATGATCGTCGCGGCCATTGCCGTCGCCACCCATGCGTTCGCGCCGACCCTGTTTTCCGCGCTGGTCGAGCACCTCGGTGCTGCCCGTGCGTTTGCCACGCTGACGTTGCTGGTCGTGTTCAGCGTGGTAGGCGATCTGTTCGAGTCGATGCTCAAGCGCCAGGCCGGCGTGAAGGATTCGAGCAACCTGCTGCCGGGCCACGGCGGCGTGCTCGACCGCATCGACGCCTTGTTGCCGGTGCTGCCGCTCGCGATGCTGCTGCTCGGCTAGAGAAAGAGATATGCAAAAACGAATCACTTTGCTCGGTTCCACGGGCTCGATCGGAGACAGCACGCTCGACGTCGTCGCGCGTCATCCCGAGCGCTTCTCGGTGTATGCGCTGACCGCGCATCGCAACGGCGACAAGCTCGTCGAACAGTGCCTGCGCTTCAAACCCGAAGTGGCCGTCGTCGGCGACGCCGATACGGCTGCGAACGTGGCGCAAAAGCTGCGCGCTGCGGGCTGCAAGACAGAAGTGGCCTATGGTCCGCGGGCGCTCGCCGATGTATCGAAGAGCGACGGCTGCGATACCGTGGTCGCGGCCATCGTCGGCGCGGCTGGCCTTGAGCCGAGTCTCGCGGCGGCGCGAGCCGGCAAGCGCATTCTGCTTGCGAACAAGGAAGCGCTCGTGATGTCGGGTGCGATCTTCATGGACGCGGTCCGCGATAACGGCGCGATCCTGCTCCCCGTCGACAGCGAGCACAACGCGATCTTCCAGTGCCTGCCGCGCGAATCGGCGCTGCATGGCGGCGTGTCGAAGATCATCCTGACGGCCTCGGGCGGCCCGTTCCGCACGCGCGAGCCGTCGACGCTCGCCGACGTCACGCCTGACGAAGCCTGCAAGCACCCGAACTGGGTGATGGGCCGCAAGATTTCCGTCGATTCGGCGACGATGATGAACAAGGGCCTCGAAGTGATCGAGGCGCACTGGCTCTTCAATCTGCCGGGCGAGCGCATCGACGTGCTGATTCACCCGCAGAGCGTGATTCACTCGCTGGTGTCGTACGCGGACGGATCGGTGCTCGCGCAACTGGGCAACCCCGACATGCGTACGCCGATCGCACACGCGCTGGCGTTTCCGGATCGCGTCGATTCGGGCGTCGCGCAGCTCGATCTCGCGCAAATCGCGTCGCTGTCGTTCGAAAAGCCCGACTACGCGCGCTTCCCGTGTCTCGCGCTCGCGATGAAGGCGCTCGCCGAAGGCGGTATCGCCAGCGCGGCGCTGAACGCGGCCAACGAGATCGCAGTCGAAGCCTTCCTCTCGCGCCGCATCGGTTTCATGACGATCGCCCAGGTCGTCGAAGCCGTGCTGAATACATTGCCCAACCGCGAGGCGTCGAGCCTCGCAGACGTGGTCGATGCCGACGCCGCTGCGCGCCGCGCCGCCCACGCTTATATCGACGGTCTGCCGGCGGGCTCACGCCTTACGGAACGCGCCGTCCAGTGAGGCGTTTATGAACCTGCTGATCGAGCTGGTCGCCTTCGCAGTCGCGATTGGCGTACTGGTGGTTGTTCATGAGTACGGCCACTACAGCATCGCGCGCTTGTGCGGCGTCAAGGTGTTGCGTTTCTCGATCGGCTTTGGCAAGCCGCTCGCGCGCTGGGTCAGCAGGAAGACGGGAACCGAGTGGACCATCGCGGCGCTGCCGCTCGGTGGCTACGTCAAGATGCTCGACGAGCGGGAAGAGGGCGCGCCCATTGCGCCCGCGGACTTGCCCTACGCGTTCAATCGCCAATCCGTCGGCAAGCGCATCGCGATCGTGGCGGCCGGTCCCATCGCCAACTTCATTCTGGCCGTCGTGCTGTTCGCGGCCGTGTTCGCGACGGGCGTCACCGAGCCCGCGGCAATCGTTGCCGCACCCGCCGCCGATACCGTTGCAGCGCGTGCGGGCTTCGATGGCGGCGAGAAGGTGGTCGCCGTGCGCGATGCGGATGGCGGCGAGTCCGAACCCGTTCGCTCGTGGTCCGATCTGCGCTGGAAGCTGCTCGGCGCAGCGTTCGATCACAAGCGTGTGGTGTTGAGCGCGAAGGATGCGCACGGCACGTTCGAATTCCCAATCGACTTGCAGAATCTTACCGACAAGGATGTCGATGACGACTTCATGTCGCGGCTCGGCTTCGAGCCGGGCGGTGGCACGCTGTCGGTGGCGGGCGTGCAGCCGGGCAGCGCCGCGTTGCATGCAGGATTGCTTGCAGGCGACAGGATTCGCGCCGTCGATGGCCGTCCCGCCGACAACGCGACGACCTTCATCAGCTATATCAAGTCGCATGCGGGCAAGCCCGTGGTGCTGCAGATCGAACGCGGCGCGAAGAACCAGCAGGCGGGGGTGCTACAAAATTTGACGATTGTGCCGGGCGCGCAGCGCGATGAAGCGACGGGCCAGCAGGTCGGTCGCATCGGCGCCGAGCTCGCGACACAGGTGCCGTCGATCGACGTACGGTACGGCCCCGTCGAAAGCCTGCGCCTCGGCGCGCATCGCACGTGGGACCTTGCGGTGTACTCGGTGCGTATGTTCGGCCGGATGATCGTCGGCGAAGCTTCGTTGAAGAACCTGTCGGGTCCCGTGACCATCGCGGACTACGCAGGCAAGAGCGCGAGACTCGGTCCGTCAGCATTCCTTTCGTTCCTCGCCCTTGTCAGCATAAGCCTCGGCGTTCTCAACCTTTTACCAATACCGGTATTGGACGGGGGGCATCTGTTATATTATCTGGTTGAAGCTGTTACCGGCAAAGCCGTATCGGATCGCTGGCAGCTCGTTCTACAAAGAGCGGGACTGGCTTGTATCGTCGCCTTGTCGGCGATCGCGCTGTTCAACGATCTTGCTCGTTTAATCCATTTTTAAAGTGTCTGGCGGCGTACGATGGCGCCCGCCTGACCTGATGCAGCTATACACACTGGGGAAGCACGTTGTTTAAACCTCATCGCTTTGTTCCAAAGACGGTTGTAGCCGCGGCATTCGCCGCGCATGGGCTGGTAGCTCACGCGACGACACCCTTTGTGGTGAAAGACATTCGGATCGAAGGGCTGCAACGGGTAGAACCCGGTACGGTGTTCTCCTATCTTCCCATCAAGCAAGGCGATACGTTTACCGACGAGAAAGCTTCCGAAGCCATTCGCGCGCTGTACGCAACGGGCTTCTTCAACGACGTGAAGATCGCCACGGAAGGCGACGTCGTGGTGGTGCAGGTGCTGGAGCGTCCCGCCATCGGCACGATCGATTTCTCCGGCCTGCACGAGTTCGAAAAGGACAACCTGCTCAAGGCGTTGCGCGCCGTGGGTCTGTCGCAGGGCCGCTATTACGACAAGGCGCTCGTCGACAAGGCAGAGCAGGAGCTGAAGCGCCAGTATCTGACGCGCGGCTTCTACGCAGCTGAAGTCACGACTACGATCACGCCGATCGATCGCAACCGTGTTGCGGTCCTGTTCGCCGTGATCGAAGGTCCGAGCGCGAAGATCCGCCAGATCAACTTCATCGGCAACAAGGCATTCAGCACGGGCACGCTGCGCGACGAAATGCAGTTGTCCACGCCGAACTGGTTCTCGTGGTACACGAAGAACGATCTGTACTCGAAAGAAAAGCTCACCGGTGACCTTGAAAACGTCCGCTCGTATTACCTGAATCGCGGCTACCTCGAGTTCAACATCGAGTCGACCCAGGTGTCGATCTCGCCGGACAAGAAGGACATGTATCTGACGGTGACGCTGCACGAAGGCGAGCCGTACACGATCAACAGCATCAAACTCGCGGGCAATCTCCTCGATCGCGAAGCCGAGCTGAACAAGCTGATCAAGATCAAGCCGGGCGACCGTTTCTCGGCTGAAAAGCTTCAGGCCACGACAAAGGCGATCGTCGACAAGCTCGGCGAATACGGCTATGCGTTCGCGACCGTGAACGCACTGCCGCAGATCGACCAGGAGCATCACAAGGTCGACCTCACGCTGCAGGTCGATCCGAGCCGCCGCGTGTACGTGCGCCGCATCAACGTGGTCGGCAACACGCGTACGCGTGACGAAGTGGTGCGCCGCGAAATGCGCCAGCTCGAAAGTTCGTGGTTCGATTCGAACCGTCTCGCGCTGTCGAAGGACCGCATCAACCGTCTTGGCTACTTCACCGATGTCGATGTGACGACCGTGCCCGTCGAAGGCACGCCCGACCAGGTGGACGTCGACGTGAAGGTCGCCGAAAAACCGACGGGCGCGATCACGCTGGGTGCGGGCTTCTCGTCGACGGACAAGGTGGTGCTGTCGGCGGGCGTGTCGCAGGACAACGTGTTCGGTTCGGGCACGAGCCTTTCCGTGAACGTGAACACCGCGAAGACCTACCGAACGCTGACGGTGACGCAGGTCGATCCGTACTTCACGGTCGACGGCATCAAGCGCATCACCGACGTCTACTACCGCACGTATGAACCGCTGTACTACTCAACGGATTCGAGCTTCCGTATCGTCACGATGGGTGGCGACCTGAAGTTCGGCATTCCGTTCTCGGAAGTGGACACGGTGTACTTCGGCGCGGGCTTCGAGCAGAACACGCTCGACGTCGACGCGAACACGCCGCAGGCCTACAAGAACTACGTGCAGGACTTCGGCCGCGTGTCGAACAACGTGCCGCTGACGGTCGGCTGGTCGCGCGACGCGCGTGACAGCGCGCTCGTCCCGAGCCGCGGCTACTTCACGCAGGCGAACGGCGAGTACGGCACGCCGCTCGGCGGCGTCCAGTATTACAAGGCCGATCTGCAGGCACAGTACTATTATTCGTTTGCTCGCGGTTTCGTGCTTGGATTCAACGTCCAGGGCGGCTACGGCAACGGCATCGGCAACGCGTACCCGATCTTCAAGAACTACTATGCGGGCGGTATCGGTTCGGTCCGCGGCTATGAACCGAGCTCGCTGGGTCCGCGCGACAAGGTCACGAACGACCCGATCGGCGGCAACAAGATGTTCGTCAGTAACGTCGAACTGACGTTCCCGCTGCCGGGCACGGGTTACGACCGCACGCTGCGCGTCTTCACCTTCATCGATGCCGGTAACGTCTGGGGCGACTCGCGTCAGGGCGGCGATACGACGACGGGTTCGAACGGCCTGCGCTACGGTTACGGTGTGGGTCTTGCGTGGATTTCGCCGATCGGGCCGCTCAAGCTGTCGCTGGGCTTCCCGCTGCAGAAACACACGGGCGACCAGTATCAGAAGTTCCAGTTCCAGATCGGGACGGCGTTCTGATCGCGCGCGTCAGAACGGGAACCCTTACAGCATCGAGAGGATGACTTTGCTAACTGGTATGTTTTCGAAACGTGTGGCGTGTGCAATGGCTCTGGCCATGACGCTCGGCGTGGGCGCGGCGAGCGCCGCGCAGGCGCAGGAGGCGCGAATCGCCGCGGTGAATTCGGATCGCATCCTGCGCGAGTCCGCCGCGGCGAAAGCGGCGCAGACCAAGCTGGAAGCGGAGTTCGCGAAGCGCGACAAGGATCTGCAGGACATGGCGCAGCGCCTGAAGTCGATGTCCGACTCGCTCGACAAGAACGGCGCATCGATGTCGCCCGCCGATCGCGCGCAGAAGCAGCGTGACCTGTCGCAACTCGACACGGACTTCCAGCGCAAGCAGCGCGAGTTCCGCGAAGACCTGAATCAGCGCCGCAACGAAGAACTGGCCGCTGTGCTCGACCGCGCGAACAAGGTCATCAAGCAGATCGCGGAGCAGCAGCATTACGATCTGATCGTGCAGGAAGCCGTCTACGTGAGCCCACGCATCGACATCACCGATCAGGTGCTGAAGGCGCTGGCATCGTCGGGTACCAATTGACGCCTGGCCGGACAGCGCGCACGCGAGCCGTCCGGCCCAACGCTTTGCGCGCGTGATGCATGCAACAGAAGCACGCATTAAATGCACGCAATATGTGGACGCAATCGGGTACGCAAATTAAGCGCAAGTTAGGCAACTGAACAGCAGGAGCAGTACACGCATGGCATTCACGCTCGAGGAGATCGTCCAGCGGTTCGGCGGAGAGATCGTCGGGGATCGCGCGCACCGCGTCGGCAATCTGGCGCCGCTCGATCAGGCCGGTCCCGATCAGCTGGCGTTCCTTGCCAACCCGAAGTATCTGGCGCAAGTCGAAACGACGCGCGCGGGTGCAGTGCTGATCAACGCAGCAGATCTGGAAAAGCTCGCGTCGCGCGACGGTCGCAACTTCATCGTCACGCCCAATCCGTACGCTTACTTCGCGCGTCTCGCGCAGGCCTTCATCGACATGGCCGCACCAAAGGCGAAGCCGGGTGTGCATCCGGGCGCGACGATCGACCCGTCCGCGCAGATCGCCGCAAGCGCCGTGATCGGCCCGAACGTGACAGTCGAGGCAGGCGCGGCAATCGGCGACAACGTGCGGATCGACGCGAACGTGTTCGTCGGACGCGGCACGACGATCGGCGCGGGCTCGCACCTGTACCCGAACGTCACCGTGTATCACGGCTGCAGGATCGGCGAGCGCGCGATCATCCACGCGGGCGCGGTGATCGGCTCGGACGGCTTCGGCTTCGCACCGGACTTCATCGGCGAAGGCGACGCGCGCACAGGTAGCTGGGTGAAGATTCCGCAGGTGGGCGGCGTGTCGATCGGCCCGGACGTCGAAATCGGCGCCAATACCACGATCGACCGCGGCGCGATGGCCGATACCGTCATTGAAGAATGCGTGAAGATCGACAACCTCGTGCAGATCGGCCATAACTGCAAGATCGGCGCCTATACGGTGATCGCGGGCTGCGCAGGCATCGCCGGCAGCACGACGATCGGCCGTCATTGCATGATCGGCGGCGCGGTCGGCATTGCCGGCCACGTCACGCTGGCCGACTACGTGATCGTCACGGCCAAGTCGGGGGTATCGAAATCGCTGTTGAAGCCCGGCGTGTACACGAGCGCGTTCCCGGCCGTGGATCACGCCGACTGGAACAAGAGCGCCGCGTTGATGCGCAATCTCGACAAGTTGCGAGACCGCATCAAGGCGCTCGAAGCCGCAGCCGCCAGCGCCCCCGGAGACAAGGCGTAAGCAACACGGGCGGATAGGCACCAACTCAGGCACGACCGGCAGGACACGCCGGCGCGCGGCGGGCAGCCGGCGCGCGGCCGGCACAGGAACGGGCGGCAGGGCTCAGTATCATCAATGGCCTTCGCACCCAGCATTCGCAGTCATCATCGCGCAATACCTGCGTGAGCAGAAACACCATGAGCACCGAAAAAATCAACCTCGACATTCACAAGATTCTCACGCTGCTGCCTCACCGCTATCCGATCCTGCTCGTCGACCGGGTGCTCGAACTCGAGCCGCACAAGAGCATCAAAGCGCTGAAGAATGTGTCGATCAACGAACCGTACTTCATGGGCCACTTCCCGAAGCGCCCGGTCATGCCGGGCGTGCTGATTCTGGAAGCGCTCGCGCAGACGGCCGCGCTGTTGACCTTCGCGGAAGAACCACACGATCCCGACAACACGCTGTACCTGTTCGTCGGCATCGACAATGCGCGCTTTAAGCGCGTCGTCGAGCCGGGGGACCAGCTGATCCTGAACGTCACGTTCGAGCGCCATATGCGCGGCATCTGGAAGTTCAAGGCGCGCGCCGAAGTGGACGGCCAGGTTGCCGCCGAAGCCGACCTGATGTGCGCCGTGCGCCAGACGGACGGCCAGTGACGCCTGCAGCCGGCGGACAATGAAATGGTCAGTCTGGCGGCATCGTCGGCGGATCAATCGAAACCTCGGGCGGTCGTGAGATGCGTTGCGTCGTGACCGCCTGAACGCGTCGGATGACGCGGCAGCGTCATCCCCGCCACGTAACGGAAATAGAAGCGAGGGCGCATGAGCAGGATTCATCCTACTGCGATCATCGAGTCGGGCGCGCAGCTCGACGATTCAGTCGAAATCGGACCGTACGCAATCGTCGGCGCCAACGTCACGATCGGCGCGCGTACGACGGTCGGTTCGCATAGCGTGATCGAAGGCCACACGGCGATTGGCGAAGACAACCGGATCGGCCATTACGCGTCGGTTGGCGGACGTCCGCAGGACATGAAGTACAAGGACGAGCCGACGAGGCTCGTGATCGGCAACCGCAACACGATCCGCGAGTTCACGACGATCCACACGGGCACGGTGCAAGACCAGGGTATCACGACCCTCGGCGACGACAACTGGATCATGGCTTATGTGCATATCGGCCATGACTGCCAGATTGGCAACAACGTGATCCTGTCGAGCAACGCGCAAATGGCGGGCCACGTGATCATCGGCGATCACGCGATCATCGGCGGCATGTCGGGCGTGCATCAGTTCGTGCGGATCGGCGCGCATGCGATGCTGGGCGGCGCGTCGGCGCTCGTGCAGGACATTCCGCCGTATGTGATCGCGGCGGGCAACAAGGCGGAGCCGCACGGCATCAACGTCGAGGGGCTGCGTCGCCGTGGCTTTTCGCCCGATGCGATTTCGGCGCTGCGCTCCGCGTATCGTCTGCTGTACAAGAACGGCCTGTCGCTCGAGGAAGCGAAGGTGCAGTTGCGCGAACTCGCTTCGGCGGGCGGCGACGGCGACGAGCCGGTGAGCGCGCTCGTCGAATTCGTCGAACAGTCGCAACGCGGCATCATCCGCTAACCGATGCCGTTGCCTACCAGTCCGCTGCAGCTCGCGATGGTGGCCGGCGAGCCGTCGGGCGATCTGCTGGCGGCGTCGTTGCTGGACGGGCTTGCCGCCCGTCTGCCGCAGACCACGCAGTATTTCGGCATCGGCGGCCCGCGCATGATCGCGAAGGGCTTCGACGCGCACTTTCCGATGGAAAAGCTATCGGTGCGCGGCTACGTCGAAGCACTGAAGCACATTCCCGAGATTCTCGGCATCCGCAACGAGCTGAAGCGGCAGTTGCTCGCCGAGCCGCCGTCGGCGTTCATCGGCGTCGACGCACCCGACTTCAACTTCGGCCTCGAGCATCCGTTGCGCGACGCGGGCATTCCAACCATCCACTTCGTCTGTCCGTCGATCTGGGCATGGCGCGGCGGTCGGATCAAGAAGATCGTCAAGGCCGTCGATCACATGCTCTGCGTGTTCCCGTTCGAAAAGGCGCTGCTCGAGAAATCAGGCGTGGCGGCGACCTATGTCGGCCATCCGCTTGCCGACGAGATTCCGCTTGAACCGGACACGGCGGGCGCGCGCCGCACGCTCGGCTTGCCGGCCGGCGGCCCCGTGATCGCTGTGCTGCCGGGCAGCCGCCGCTCGGAAATTTCGCTGATCGGGCCCACCTTCTTCGACGCGATGGAGCTGATGTTGCAGCGCGAGCCCGGCGTGCGCTTCGTGATGCCGGCGGCGACGCCTGCATTGCGCGAGCTGCTCAAGCCGCTCGTCGACGCGCATCCGAAGTTGCCGCTGACGCTGACGGACGGCAACGCTCAACTCGCGATGACGGCCGCCGACGCGATTCTCGTGAAGAGCGGCACGGTGACGCTGGAAGCAGCGCTGCTGAAAAAGCCAATGGTGATCTCGTACAAGGTGCCCTGGCTGACGGGGCAGATCATGCGCCGGCAGGGCTATCTGCCGTACGTCGGCTTGCCGAATATTCTGGCCGGGCGGTTCGTCGTGCCGGAGATCCTGCAGCATTTCGCAACGCCCGAGGCGCTGGCCGATGCCACGCTCACCCAGTTGCGCGACGACGCAAACCGGCGCACGCTGACGGAAATCTTCACCGAGATGCATCACGTGCTGAAGCAGAACACAGCGCAACGGGCCGCGGAAGCGGTCGTGCGCGTCATCGAAGCGCGCAGGGGGCGTCCATGACCCGCGCGACGGGCCCGGCCGCACCGCGCAAGGCGTCTGCGAACGCCGTGAAGCGCGCGGCGGAGCAGGCCGGCCTCGATTTTTCGTCGCCCGACGACGTCATTTGCGGCGTCGACGAGGCGGGGCGCGGTCCGCTGGCTGGCCCCGTGGTGGCTGCCGCCGTGATTCTCGACCCGGCGAAGCCGCGCATTCGCGGCCTGAACGATTCGAAGGTGCTGACGGCGAAAAAGCGCGACGAGCTGTACGACAAGATCATCGAGCGATCGTTGGCGTATTGCGTCGCGTCGGCGTCCGTCGAGGAAATCGACACGCTGAACATCCTGCACGCGACGATGCTCGCGATGAAGCGTGCCGTCGAGGGCCTGAAAGTCGCGCCGACGCTCGTGAAGATTGATGGCAATCGCTGTCCTGTGCTGAGCATCCGCAGCGAGGCGATCGTCAGCGGCGACGCGCTGGTGCCGTGCATTTCGGCGGCGTCGATCCTTGCGAAGGTCACGCGCGACCGGATGCTGCTCGAACTGCATCAGATGTTCCCGATGTACGGCTTCGATGCGCACGTTGGCTACGGCACGCCGCAGCATCTGACGGCGCTGCGCGAGCATGGTCCGTGCGAGCATCATCGGCGCTCGTTCGCGCCCGTGCGCGACGCGCATTTGCGTCTCGGGACGGCCATCGATCTGCCGGAGGGCGTCGTGATCGTGCCGGGCGCGGCGGCGGCCGACGATGTGCTGCTCGCCGACGACAGCGCGCCGTTCTGACGCCGCGCAGAAGCAACCGAGGCGCCTTCGGGCGCTTTTCTTTTCACCGCTTTTTTCAAGTACCGATACGGTCTTCGCTGCCAGTGAAAGCCATTACCTCACGGGATAATCCGCTCTACAAGCGTCTGAAGGCGCTGGCCGGCTCGACGCATCAACAGCGCAAGAGCGGCCATGCGCTGCTCGAAGGGTTTCACCTTGCTAGCGCGTATCTCGATGTCGCGGATCAGCCGGAGATCTGCGTCGTGACGGAAGGCGCGCTGCGTCACGACGAGGCGCAAGCCATCGTCGCGCGTATCGACGAACGGCGCATCGTCACGCTGCCGGATGCGCTGTTCGGGCAACTGTCGAATGTCGTCAATGGCGTCGGCATGCTGCTGCTGGTCGAGAAACTCGACGAGGCGCTGCCCGAGCGCGTGTCGCAAGGCTGTGTCGTGCTCGACGGCGTGCAGGATGCGGGCAACGTCGGCTCGATTCTGCGCAGCGCGGCGGCGGCTGGGATCGGCCATGTGTTCTGCGCGCCAGGCACCGCGTACGCGTGGTCGTCGAAGGTGCTGCGCTCGGGCATGGGCGCGCATTTTCTGCTGCAGATTCATGAGGATGTCGAACCGCAGACACTGATCGGGCGGCTCGATGTGCCCGTCGCCATCACGGATTCGCACGGCGCGCAGGCCATCTACGACACTGATCTGTCGGAGCCCGTCGCGTGGGTGTTCGGCAATGAAGGAGCGGGCGTGTCGCAGGCGTGGCGCGATGCGGTGACGTATCGCGTGACGATTCCGCAGCCGGGCGGGATGGAGTCGCTGAATGTCGCGGCGGCCGCCGCCGTATGTCTGTTCGAGCAGTGCCGGCAGCAGCGCGGACAGCCGCGCGCTGCCCGCTAGCGTCCGCTTCCCGCGATCAATACGACGACCGGTCCAGCTTGATTTCCTGCAGGATGGTCGTCGCGATTTCCTCGATCGACTTGTGCGTCGACGAGAGCCATTTGATTCCCTCGCGCCGCATCATCGTTTCCGCTTCGTTGATCTCGTAGCGGCAGTTTTCGAGCGCCGCGTACTTGCTGCCCGGACGTCGCTCGTTGCGGATTTCCGAAAGCCGTTGCGGATCGATCGACAAACCGAACATCTTCGAGCGATGTGCAAGCAGCGGCGTGGGCAGCTTGCCGCGCTCGAAGTCTTCCGGAATGAGCGGATAGTTCGCAGCCTTCACGCCGTATTGCATCGCGAGATACAGGCTCGTCGGTGTCTTGCCGCTGCGCGACACGCCGACGAGGATCACATCGGCGTCCTCGAGGTTGCGATTCGACTGGCCGTCGTCGTGCGCAAGCGAGAAGTTAATGGCCTCGATCCGGTTCTTGTATTCCTCCGTGTCGGCGTTCTGGTGACCGCGACCCATTGCGTGGCTCGATTTCAGTTCGAGTTCCTGCTCGAGCGGTTCGACGAACGTCTGAAACATATCGAGCACGAGCGCGTTCGAATCTTTCACAATCTGGTTGGACGCGCTGTTCACGAGCGTCGTGAAGACGATCGGGCGGCGGCCTTCGTGATGGGCGGATTCGTTGATCTTTTCGAGCGTCGCGTAGGCCTTTTCCGTCGAATCGACGAACGGCACGCGGACGAGGCGGAATTTCTGATCGAACTGGGAAAGGATCGAATGCGCGAAGGTTTCGGCAGTAATCCCGGTACCGTCGGAGACGATGAATACGGTGGGCGGCATCAGTGGAGCAGGGAACGTGAGCGTCAAAATCCGCTCGAATCAGACATCGCCGCGTCACGCCCGCTGCCCGGTGGCTGGCCGGAAACTTGCGGCGGTGCAACAGCGGCACAATAACGGCGCGGTGCGCGGCGCAAAATCCGCGCACGCGGGCCCTGACGAGAGCCTTGGCTCGGGCGCGCGAAACCCGTTCAATCGGGCCGCAGGCCGCGCGCGCAGTTCGAGGCGCAATTCTCGACCGACTGTCACATTTTGAGAGTCAGCACGGTAGAATAGCGGCAACCTGTTGGATAAGCAATTGCAGTCAAATCGCGCGTAACTCTCTCCGATCGCTCTTTGATTGCGCCGCGACTTGCTCGTATCTTGCACGGCAACGCTGCAAGTTCGTTCAGTCACCTGCTTCGTCGGGCTTCGTGTCGCACGTGAGGCCGTTCTGCGATTGCTTCTCCAACAGGTTGCGCAAGGCACGAGCCACGCTCCCAATGAGCGCCTCGTGTTCAAGCCCACTTGCGCAATCGAGCATTTTTTTCACACTTAGGGGCTTGTATGACTAACGCAGTTAACGTTGCCAAGGATCAGGCGTATGTAGTTCCATTCGAGCAGTTGCGAATGACCGACGTGGAAATCGTCGGCGGCAAGAATGCGTCGCTCGGCGAGATGATCAGCCAGCTCGCCGAAGCCGGCGTGCGCGTGCCGACGGGCTTCGCCACGACGGCGCTCGCTTTCCGCGATTTCCTGCATCACAACAACTTGACGGAACGCATCGCGCAACGTCTGGAGACGCTCGACGTCGACGACGTGAAGGCGCTCGCCGCTGCGGGCAAGGAGATCCGTCAATGGATCGTCGACGCGCCGTTGCAGTCGCGTCTCGAAGAGGAAATCCGCGCGGCGTTCGAAACGCTGACGAAGAGCTCGCCTGAAGAGCTGTCGTTTGCAGTGCGTTCGTCGGCAACGGCGGAAGACCTGCCTGACGCATCGTTTGCCGGCCAGCAAGAAAGCTACCTGAACGTGGTCGGCATCGAAGACGTGCTCGATCGCATGAAGCACGTATTCGCGTCGCTCTACAACGACCGCGCTATCTCCTATCGCGTCCACAAGGGCTTCACACATGCCGAGGTCGCGCTGTCGGCGGGCGTGCAGCGCATGGTGCGCTCCGACGTGGGCGCAGCGGGCGTGATGTTTACGCTCGATACGGAATCGGGCTTCAAGGACGCCGTCTTCATCACGTCGAGCTATGGCCTCGGTGAAACTGTCGTGCAAGGCGCGGTGAATCCCGACGAGTTCTACGTCTTCAAGACGACGCTCGCTCAGGGCAAGTACCCGATCATCCGCCGCTCGATCGGCTCGAAGCTGATCAAGATGGAATTCACGAAGGCGGGAGAACAGGGCCGCGTGAAGACCGTCGACGTGCCGCACGAGCAGCGCAACCGCTTCTCGATCACCGACGAAGACGTCATCGAGCTCGCCAGGTACGCGGTCATCATCGAAAAGCACTACCAGCGTCCGATGGACATCGAGTGGGGCAAGGACGGCCGCGACGGCAAGATCTTCATCCTGCAGGCGCGTCCCGAAACGGTGAAGAGCCAGGGCGGCAACAAGGCTGAGCAGCGCTTCAAGCTGAAGGGCCAGTCGCAGGTGCTGGCGACGGGCCGCGCAATTGGCCAGAAAATCGGCGCGGGCCCCGTGCGCGTGATTCACGATCCGTCGGAGATGGAACGCGTGCAGCCGGGCGACGTGCTGGTCGCGGACATGACCGACCCGAACTGGGAGCCCGTGATGAAGCGCGCATCGGCGATCGTCACGAACCGTGGCGGCCGGACCTGCCACGCGGCGATCATCGCGCGCGAGCTGGGCGTGCCCGCCGTGGTCGGCTGCGGCGACGCGACGGACGTGCTGAAGGACGGCGCGCTCGTCACCGTGTCGTGCGCGGAAGGCGACGAAGGCAAGATCTACGACGGTCTGCTCGAAACGGAAGTGACGGAAATCCAGCGCGGCGAGCTGCCGGACATCCCCGTCAAGATCATGATGAACGTCGGCAATCCGCAGCTCGCGTTCGACTTCGCGCAGCTGCCGAACAAGGGCGTCGGTCTCGCGCGGCTGGAATTCATCATCAACAACAACATCGGCGTTCACCCGAAGGCGATCCTCGAGTACCCGAACGTCGATCAGGATCTGAAAAAGGCCGTCGAGAGCGTCGCGCGCGGTCATGCATCGCCGCGTGCGTTCTACGTCGACAAGCTGACGGAAGGCATCGCGACAATTGGCGCGGCGTTCTATCCGAAGCCCGTGATCGTGCGTCTGTCGGACTTCAAGTCGAACGAGTACAAGAAGCTGATCGGCGGTTCGCGCTACGAGCCGGATGAGGAAAACCCGATGCTGGGTTTCCGCGGCGCGTCGCGCTACATCGCTGAAGATTTCGCGCAGGCGTTCGAGATGGAGTGCATGGCGCTCAAGCGGGTGCGCGAAGAAATGGGTCTGACGAATGTCGAGATCATGGTGCCGTTCGTGCGGACGCTGAAGCAGGCGGAGCGCGTGGTGGGCCTGCTGGCGAAGTACGGCCTGAAGCGCGGCGAAAACGGCCTGCGTCTGATCATGATGTGCGAAGTGCCGTCGAACGCGATCCTTGCCGAAGAGTTCCTGCAGTTCTTCGACGGCTTCTCGATCGGTTCGAACGACCTGACGCAGCTGACGCTCGGCCTCGACCGCGACTCGGGCATGGAACTGCTCGCCGTCGATTTCGACGAGCGCGATCCTGCCGTCAAGTTCATGCTCAAGCGCGCGATCGAAACGTGCCTGCGCCTGAACAAGTACGTCGGCATCTGCGGCCAGGGCCCGTCGGATCATCCTGACTTCGCGCAGTGGCTGACGGACGAAGGCATTGCGTCGATTTCGCTGAACCCGGACACGATCATCGATACGTGGCAGGCGCTGGCGAAGAACACTGTGAAGTAAACATTGCGCATTATTTTGTAGAGTACGTAATACGTGCAGCTACGAACGATAAAAGGCTCACGCTTCATGCTATAAACACCCCGGGTAGTTTCCGGGGTGTTTTGCTTTGTGGAGGCGCAAGTGACGCACGTTGGACTGTTCTGGTGGATCGGCGCGGGCATACTGATCGTGCTCGAACTGATGCACGGCACGTTCTATCTGCTGATGGTGGCGCTGGGCTTTATTGCGGCGGCGTTGGCGCGTCTGGCGGGCGCGGACCTGACGCTGCAGTTCGGCATCGCGGCCGTTGTCGCGCTGACGGCGGTGTTAGTCCTGCGCAAATCCCGCTATGGGCGCAAGACAAAAAGACGCGCCGAAGCCGCGCGTAATCCTGATGTGAACATCGACATCGGCTCGACGCTGACTGTGCCCTCATGGCATGACGGACGGGCGCGCACGAGCTATCGCGGCGCGTCATGGGAAGTCGAACTCGCGCCCGGCGAGCCGGAGGACGCGAACATCTACGAAATCACCGCGCTGCGCGGCAATTGCCTCGTCGTTGTCGCCAGCCGCCATGCGGCTCGAACCTAAGTAGTCGGATCAGAATCACGCGTCGTTCAGACGCGCTTGAAGCGCGCATTCAGATGCGCACAACAATTCAAAAACAGATTGGGGGTGCAGGAATGGAACCATCAAGCATCGTTGGATTGGTCTTGTTGATCGTCGTCATCGTGATCGCCGCGCGGACCATCAAGATCGTGCCGCAGCAGCACGCGTGGGTGATGGAGAGGCTCGGGCGCTATCACGCGACGCTGACGCCGGGGTTGAGCTTCGTGCTGCCTTTCGTCGACCGGATCGCGTACAAGCACGTGCTGAAGGAAATCCCCCTCGATGTGCCGAGCCAGGTCTGCATCACGCGCGACAACACGCAATTGCAGGTGGACGGCGTGCTGTATTTCCAGGTCACCGATCCGATGAAGGCATCGTACGGTTCGAGCAACTTCGTGTTCGCGATCACGCAGCTTTCGCAGACCACGCTGCGCTCGGTGATCGGCAAGCTCGAACTCGACAAGACGTTCGAGGAGCGCGATTTCATCAATCATTCGATCGTGTCGGCGCTCGACGAAGCGGCGTCGAACTGGGGCGTGAAGGTGCTGCGCTACGAGATCAAGGATCTGACGCCGCCGAAGGAAATCCTCCACGCGATGCAGGCGCAGATCACCGCCGAGCGCGAGAAGCGCGCGTTGATTGCGGCGTCGGAGGGACGCAAGCAGGAGCAGATTAATATCGCCTCGGGCGGACGCGAGGCGGCGATCCAGAAGTCCGAAGGCGAGCGGCAGGCGGCGATCAACCAGGCGCAAGGTCAGGCAGCGGCGATTCTTGCTGTCGCCGAGGCCAATTCCCAGGCAATCCAGAAAATCGCGGCGGCTATTCAGTCGACTGGGGGTATGGAAGCGGTGAATCTGAAGGTCGCCGAGCAGTACGTGAATGCGTTCGCGAATCTGGCGAAGGCGGGTAATACGCTGATTGTGCCGGGCAATATGGCGGATATGAGTTCGATGATCGCGGCGGCGCTGACTATCGTGAAGCAGGGTAAGACGACGGTGTGAGAGTTTTTTGGTTCGCGACGCGGGCTTTGTTTTTTGCCTTTGCGCGGGCATTCGCGGTTGCGGTTTGCTTTGCTCCGCACAGGGGCAACGCCTGCGCCGCGAGGCGCTATCGCGGATGCCAGCGACAGCGGCAAAACAGACCGCATCGCGGATGCCCGCGCAAAGGCAAAAACAAAACCGCATCGCCGGCATGCCCGCGAAGGGCAAAAACAACCGACGACACCTCAATGCGCCGCCGAAGCCGCCGCACTAGCATCACCGCCTGCGCCCGCACGCTCCGGCCGCGTCACCCAGATCAGCGCGATCAGCGCGACAAAAATACCCGCCGACACATAGAACAGGTCATTCACGCCAAGTTGCGCCGCCTGCTGGGTCGTCATCGCGTTGACGAGTCCGTACGCCTGTTCATGGCTAAGGCCAATACCGTCCATCTGCGTGACGGACTGGTTGAACACCGGGTTATACGCGTTCGCACGCTCGGTCAGTTGCGCGTGATGGAGGATCGAGCGGTGATCCCACGCAGTCTCGAAGATCGACGTGCCGATGCCGCCGCACATGATCCGCACGAAGTTCGACAAGCCCGACGCCGCCGGAATCCGGTTGCCCGGCAGGCCCGACAGCGTGATCGACACGAGCGGAATGAAGAACCCCGCCATGCCGATGCCCTGGATCAGCGTCGGCAGTGTCAGCGAGTAGGTGTCGACACCCGTCGTGTAGCGCGAGCGCATCCAGAAGCACAGCGCGAACACGAGGAACGACGCCGTCGCGATATAGCGCGGATCGGTGCGCGGCAGGATCTTGCCAGTCAGCGGCGAGAGCAGGATCGCGAACACGCCGACGGGCGCCATCACAAGACCGGCATCCGTTGCCGTGTAGCCAATGTCGGTCTGCAGCCACAGCGGCAGCAGCACGAGATTGCCGAAATACAACCCGTAGCCGATCGCGAGCGACACCGTGCCACCCGTAAAATTGCGCAGCTTGAAGAGCGACAGGTCGACAACCGGGTGCTTGTCCGTCAGTTCCCACACGATAAAGAACGCAAGCGCGATCAGCGCCGTCAACGCGAGCACGACGATCGTCGTCGATGCGAACCAGTCGAGATCCTTGCCCTTGTCTAGCATGACCTGCAGCGAGCCGACCCACGTGATCAGCAGCACGAGACCGACGACGTCGATCGGCGCCTTCTTAATGACGGAATCGCGGTTGCGGAAGATCGCCCATGTCGCAATCGCGGCTAGGATTCCGACGGGGATGTTCACGTAGAAGATCCACGGCCACGAGATGTTGTCCGAGATCCAGCCGCCGAGAATCGGACCGGCGACGGGCGCGATCAGCGTCGTCATCGCCCACATCGACAGCGCCATTGGCGCCTTTGCGCGCGGATAGCTTGCGAGCAGCAGGGTTTGCGACAGCGGAATCATGGGACCCGCCACGGCGCCTTGCAGAACACGCGACGCGAGCAGGAACGGCAGATTCGGCGAAAGCCCGCACATCCACGACGAGATCACGAACAGCACGATCGACGCCATGAACAGGCGCACCTGCCCGATGCGGTCAGTGAGCCAGCCTGTCAACGGCACGGAGATCGCGTTGGCGACCGCGAACGACGTGATCACCCACGTGCCCTGGTCGGCCGATACGCCGAGGTCGCCGGAAATCGAAGGAATCGACACGTTGGCGATCGACGTGTCGAGCACATTCATGAAAACGGCGAGCGACACCGCGATGGTGCCGATCACCAGCTGCGCGCCCTCGAGCGGCGGATGAGGAAGCTGCGCTTGAGACTGAGCCATCTATCGTTTGAACCTTTTTATGTGCAGATGCACGCCGCTTACATCAGCTTCGGCGTGGCCTTCGGGCTGGACGCCGCCTTCTGCGGCACGCCTGCATTCGGGCCGGCGTTTTCGGTGATGATGCGGGCGATCTCCGCGTCGGCTTCGTCGCCGTACTTGTCGAAAACGTTGGTCTGATACACGCTGTTGACCGCGCTGCCGAGTTCGCCGCCCGTGTCGTCCTTGATGCTGACGTCGACCTGCATCGACAGGCCGATGCGCAGCGGATGCTTTTCGAGTTCTTGCGGATCGAGCGCGATACGCACGGGCAGGCGCTGCACGACCTTGATCCAGTTGCCCGTCGCGTTCTGCGCCGGCAGCAGTGAGAACGCCGAGCCCGTGCCCGCCGAGAAGCCGACCACCTTGCCGCGATACTTGACGGATGATCCGTACACGTCGGCCGTCAGTTCGACGGGCTGGCCGATGCGCATGTGCTTCAACTGTACTTCCTTGAAGTTCGCGTCGACCCACACGCCGTTCAGCGGCACGATCGCCATCAGCGGATTGCCCGGCGACACGCGCTGGCCGACCTGCACCGAACGCTTCGCGACGTAGCCCGTCACGGGCGCGGGCAGCGTGTTGCGCGCATTGTTCAGGTACGCGTCGCGGACCTTGGCGGCTGCCGCCTGCACGTTCGGATGGCTGGCGATCGTCGTGTTGGCCGTCAGCGCGCGGTTCGATGCGAGCTGCTGTTGCGCGGCGTCGAGCGCGGCTTGCGCGCTCTTGACGGCATCACGGGCGTGCGAGATTTCTTCCTGTGACACGGCGCCCGTCTGAGCGACCGTCATCCGGCGCTTCAAGTCGTCCTGCGCGCGCGACAGATCGGCCTGGCGCACGGCGACTTGCGCCTGATACTGGCTGTCGTCGGCGTAGAGGCCGCGCACCTGGCGCACGACCTGGCCGAGATTGGCCTCCGCCGATTGCAGCGCGATGCGCGAGTCGGCGGGATCGAGCACGACGAGGGGATCGCCCGTCTTGACGGTCTGCGTGTCGTCCGCGTTCACGGCGATCACCGTGCCCGTCACCTGCGGCGTGATCTGCACGACGTTGCCGTTCACGTAGGCGTCGTCGGTGTTCTCGTGGAAGCGCGCGACGAGGAAGTAGTAGAGGCCGTACGCGATCGCGGCGATCAGGATCACGATGACGAGCAGCGTCATCATGCGCTTGCGTTTGCCGTTGCTGGCCGGCTTCGCGTTCGCGGGTTGTTGGGGCGTGCTCATGAATAGGCTCCGGATTCTGTCAGTCTGTATCGTTTATTCAGATCGCGATGTGCTGCGCCTGTGCTTTTCTTGTTTTGTGCTTCAGTTCGATGCCGCGTGAGTCGCCGGTGACGTCGATGCCGTCGCAGCCGAAGCAGGCGCATCCGTCGGCACGATGAGGCCCGTCTGCGTCGCATCGAAGCCGCCGCCGAGCGCCTTGATCAGCGCGATCTGCAGGTCGCGGCGGCGCATCTTCAGGTTCGTCACCGTCTGCTCCGCGGCGAGGCGGTTTTCGTCGGCGTTCAGCACCTGCAGTTGCGGCGACAGCCCCGCCTTGTAGCGGATCACCGCGAGTTCATACGCTTTCGTCGACGCGTCCAGCGCGCGCTGCGCGTCGCCCGCCTGGCGGTCGATCGAGCGGATCGACGAGATCTGCGTCGCGACGTCGGAGAGCGCGTTGATGAGCGTCTGGTTATAGGTCGCCACGTAGAGGTCGAAGTCGGCGTAGCGGCCCTTCAGTTGCGAGCGCAGCGCGCCCGCGTCGAAGATGGGCAGGTGAATGGCGGGGCCGAACTGGATCTGTCGGCTCGAAGACGTCAGGAATTTGCCCCAGCCGAACGCGTCGAAGCCGAAGGCGGCGGCAAGGTTCACATCCGGGAAAAATTCGGCCTTCGCCTCCTTGATGTCGTGCATCGCGGCCTCGACCTGCCAGCGCGCCGCGTTGATGTCGGGGCGGCGCGAAACGAGATCGGCGGGCACGTTGTCGGGCAGCGTGACGGCGCCGCCGCGATTGAATGCCGGGTTGGCGATCTGCAGGCCGCGGTCCGGGCCCTTGCCCAGCAGCGCGGCCAGCTCGTAGCGGGTCGTCGTGATCTGGCCGTCGAGTTCCGTCAGGTTCGACTGGCTCGTCGCGATATTGCCGTTCGCCGTCTGCCGTTCGACGTTCGTGTCGAGGCCGGCCTTGACCCGATCGTTCGTGATCGAGCCGACCGTCTGCCGGTTCTTGATCTCGCGTTCGGCGATATCGCGCAGCGCGTACAGCTGCGCGAGCGTGTTGTACGTGCGCGCAACCGACGTGGCGAGCGTCACGCGCGCCTGCTGCATGTCCGCTTCAGCCGCTTTTTCCTGCGAGACCGCCTGACCAAGCCGTTGTCGGTTCTTACCCCACAGGTCGAGATCCCAGGAGGCACTGGCGAGCACGTTGTTCTCGCTGTACCACGTCCCGCCGAAGGGCGGCGGGAACAGGGCGTTCTCCGAATACAGCTCGCGAGTCCACGAATAGCTGCCTTCGACCTTCGGATAAAGCGCGGATTTCGACGATTCGATATACGACGAAGCCTTCGCAATGCGGGCCTGCGCCTGCGCAATCGATGGGCTGCCCTCGAGCGCTTCCGTGATCAACTGCGGCAGTTGCGGATCGCCGAACTGATTGGCCCAGTCGAGCGTCGGCCATTGACCGCCTTCGGCGGGCAGACTTTGTGACGCCTCGAATTGCGAGCTCGGCGCGATCTGCTTGTCGTCCTTGAGACCGAAGTAGTTCGCGCACCCGACGAGGGCCAGCGCCGCGACGGCCGCGGCTGCGGCGGCCCGGCACGATGAAGCGAGTGCGGGTCTGGAGGGGAATTTCATCGCTCGACTCTTTGCATGTAATGACATTTTTCTTTAATGGACGATGCAACCAATTTGTTACGATTTGCTATCGGTATTGCTTGCCGAGTCACGGTTTTCTCCCGACGCTTCGTAGCTGTTCGCGAGGACGCGTCTCAGCAAACTTTTGAGGAAGCCCGTTTCTTCCGGCGTGAAGCCGGATAGCAGCTTCTCCGTCACGCCGGTGAAGACAGCGGGCATCCGGGCGGCGATCGCCTGGCCTTCGGCCGTCAGCGCGAGCCGCACGACGCGCCGGTCTTCGTCGCTGCGCACCCGGGTGAGCAGGCCGCGTTTTTCCAGGCGATCGATCAGGCGCGTCACCGCGCTCGCATCGATGCCGTATTCCCGCGCGAGTTCGGCCGCCAGCAGGCACTTGCCGCTGGCCACCATGAACAGGACGCTGGCTTGCTGAGCGGTGATGCCGAGTTCGGCCATCGTGCGTTGCGTGACGAGGTTCGACATCGTCGATTTCACGCGCGAAATCAGGTAGCCGACGCTTTCGCCGAATTGGTATCCGCTGACTTCAGGCGAGGGCGGGTTGGACGGTTCGGTCATGATTCTCGTGCGAATGCAATGGTTGACTAGGCACGATTGTAGGTCCGATTAATTGACTCGGCAAGCGTTATTACAGCTTAGGCAAGGATCTTTCCCGGGTTCGAGCACAATGCGGGCGGGCTTGACTGGCGGGCGATGGGGCGAGGCGCGCGTGTCGCGTCGGCAAGACAGTGGGTCTCGCCATAAGGGAATACAGAAACGCGTCATTCGCCCGTGCTATACTTATTGGTTCCCAAAAGTGCGCTTTGGGCTTGGCGAAGGTGGCTGGGCAGGTGGCGCACTCCACTCGTATTCCCGCGTCTCCAGGTTCCTATGTCCCGCGCTCTCCGCAATATCGCCATCATCGCTCACGTCGACCACGGCAAGACCACGCTCGTCGACCAGCTGCTCCGCCAGTCCGGCACGTTCCGCGAAAACCAGCAGGTCGCTGAACGCGTGATGGACTCGAACGACATCGAAAAAGAGCGCGGCATCACGATTCTCGCCAAGAACTGCGCCGTCGAATATGAAGGCACGCACATCAATATCGTCGATACCCCGGGCCACGCCGACTTCGGCGGCGAAGTGGAGCGGGTGCTGTCGATGGTCGATTCGGTGCTGCTGCTCGTCGACGCCGTCGAGGGCCCGATGCCGCAAACCCGCTTTGTCACGAAGAAGGCGCTCGCACTCGGCCTCAAGCCGATCGTCGTGATCAACAAGATCGACCGTCCGGGCGCGCGAATCGACTGGGTGATCAACCAGACGTTCGAGCTGTTTGACAAGCTCGGCGCGACGGAAGACCAGCTCGACTTCCCGGTCGTCTACGCGTCGGGCCTGAACGGCTACGCCGGTCTGGATCCGAGCGTGCGCGAAGGCGACATGCGGCCGCTGTTCGAGGCGATCCTCGAGCACGTGCCCGTGCGCCCCGCCGATCCGGATGGTCCGCTGCAACTGCAGATCACGTCGCTCGACTATTCGACCTACGTCGGCCGCATCGGCGTGGGCCGCATCACGCGCGGGCGCATCAAGCCGGGTCAGCAGGTCGCGCTGCGCTTCGGTCCGGAAGGCGAAATCCTGAACCGCAAGATCAACCAGGTGCTGTCGTTCAAGGGCCTCGAGCGCGTGCAGGTCGATGAGGCGCAGGCAGGCGACATCGTGCTGATCAACGGCATCGAGGAAGTCGGCATCGGCGCTACCATCTGCGCGCCGGACAATCCCGAAGCGCTGCCGATGATCACCGTCGACGAACCGACGCTGACGATGAACTTCCTCGTCAACTCGTCGCCGCTCGCGGGCAAGGAAGGCAAGTTCGTGACGAGCCGCCAGATCCGCGACCGTCTGATGAAGGAGCTGAACCACAACGTCGCGCTGCGCGTGAAGGACACGGGCGACGAAACCGTGTTCGAAGTGTCGGGCCGCGGCGAGCTGCACCTGACCATTCTCGTCGAGAACATGCGCCGCGAAGGCTACGAACTCGCGGTGTCGCGTCCGCGTGTGGTGCTGCATGAAGTCGACGGCGTGAAGCATGAGCCGTACGAGCTGCTGACGGTCGACGTCGAAGACACGCACCAGGGGGGCGTGATGGAAGAGCTCGGCCGCCGCAAGGGCGAAATGCTCGACATGGCGTCGGACGGCCGCGGCCGCACGCGTCTGGAATACCGCATTCCGGCGCGCGGGCTGATCGGCTTCCAGGGCGAGTTCATGACGCTCACGCGCGGCACGGGCCTGATGAGCCACGTGTTCGACGAATACCTGCCGCTCAAGGAAGGCTCGCTCGGAGAGCGGCGCAACGGCGTGCTGATCTCGCAGGACGACGGCGCGGCCGTCGCGTACGCGCTGTGGAAGCTGCAAGACCGCGGCCGTATGTTCGTGAAGCCGGGCGACGCGCTGTACGAAGGCATGATCATAGGCATTCATAGCCGCGACAACGACCTCGTCGTGAACCCGATCAAGGGCAAGCAGCTGACCAACGTGCGCGCGTCGGGCACCGACGAAGCCGTGCGCCTCGTTCCGCCCATCCAGATGTCGCTGGAATACGCGGTCGAATTCATCGACGACGATGAACTCGTCGAAGTGACGCCGCAAAGCATCCGCCTGCGCAAGCGTCATCTGAAGGAGCACGAGCGCCGTCGCGCGAGCCGCGAAGCAGCCGTCGACTAAGCCAGCGCGTTTGCGCGAACGCTCAGTGAAAAGCCGCCCTTGGGCGGCTTTTTTTTATGTTCGCGTCGGCGTTTCGGACGATGTTCCCGTCGACGCTTTCATAAGCGCCTAAAGCATTCTTGCGCGCTGCCGCATAGACTGTTGCGAAAGCATAAAACTTGCCGCAAAGCCCCGTGCGGCGGGGTTTCTGGTTGGGACCTGTCCTATGTCAACTATTGGTTATGTGATATGCTCCCGCGAATGCAAGTTTTAGGTCCTTCCAAGCAAGACTTGATTCGCGCAATCCGCTAAACGGTCAGGCCGTGTCGCGGAAGGTTCAGTAACCCGCTATTTCTCGAGAAGCTCGAAGAAAGGTGAGCGTAAAATGATGAAGCAATTCCAGTCGAACTCGTATCTGTTCGGCGGCAATGCTCCGTACGTAGAAGAGTTGTACGAAGCATATCTCGACAATCCCGCGTCAGTGCCCGAGACCTGGCGCAACTACTTCGACGCGCTGCAGAACGTTCCTGCATCGGATGGCACGAGTGCCAACGACGTGGCCCATGGCCCGATCGTCGAATCGTTTGCTCAACGGGCGAAGGCCAATGCCTTCGTCCCGCGCGCCGGAGGTGAAGATCTCGCTACCGCGCGCAAGCAGGTCTATGTGCAGTCCCTCATCGGCGCATATCGCTTCCTCGGCACGCAATGGGCCAACCTCGATCCGCTGAAGCGCCGCGAACGTCCCAACATTCCCGAGCTCGAACCCGCGTTCTACGACTTCACCGAAGCCGACATGGACCAGGTGTTCAATACGAACAACCTGTACTTCGGTTTCGAGCAGGCTTCGCTGCGTGACATCGTCAAGGCGCTGCGCGACACGTACTGCGGCACGATCGGCGCCGAGTACATGTACCTGAGCGACCCCGAGCAGAAGCGCTGGTGGAAGGAACGTCTCGAATCGATCCGCTCCACGCCGAACTTCTCGGTTGACAAGAAGAAACACATCCTGAACCGCCTGACGGCGGCGGAAGGCCTCGAGCGCTTCCTGCACACCAAGTACGTCGGTCAGAAGCGCTTCTCGCTCGAAGGCGGCGAAAGCTTCATCGCGTCGATGGACGAAGTCGTGCACCACGCAGGCAAGTCGGGCGTGCAGGAAATCGTCATCGGCATGGCGCACCGCGGCCGTCTGAACGTGCTGGTCAACACGCTGGGCAAAATGCCCGCCGACCTCTTCGCCGAATTCGAAGGCAAGCACGTCGACGATCTGCCCGCGGGCGACGTCAAGTACCACAAGGGCTTCTCGTCGGACATCGCGACGGAAGGCGGCCCCGTCCACCTGTCGCTCGCATTCAATCCGTCGCACCTCGAAATCGTGAACCCGGTGGTCGAAGGTTCCGCGAAGGCGCGCATGGACCGCCGCGGCGACGAGCAGGGCCTGCAGGTGCTGCCCGTGCAGATTCACGGCGATGCCGCCTTCGCGGGCCAGGGCGTCGTGATGGAAACGCTGAACCTCGCGCAGACGCGCGGCTACGGCACGCACGGCACGCTGCACATCGTCATCAACAACCAGATCGGCTTCACCACGTCCGACCCGCGCGATGCGCGCTCGACGCTGTATTGCACGGACGTCGTCAAGATGATCGAAGCGCCTGTGCTGCACGTGAATGGCGACGATCCCGAAGCCGTCGTGCTGGCCACGCAGCTCGCGATCGACTTCCGGATGCAGTTCCACAAGGATGTCGTGATCGACATCATCTGCTTCCGCAAGCTGGGCCATAACGAGCAGGACACGCCCGCCGTCACGCAGCCGCTGATGTACAAGACGATCGCGAAGCATCCGGGCACGCGCGCGCTGTACGCTGAAAAGCTCGTGCAGCAAGGCGTCATCACGGCCGCAGAAGGCGACGAGTTCATCAAGGCGTACCGCAAGGCGATGGACGAAGGTCATCACACGGTCGACCCGGTGCTGTCGAACTACAAGAGCAAGTACGCCGTCGACTGGGTGCCGTTCCTGAACCGCAAGTGGACGGATGCAGCGGACACGGCTGTGCCGCTCGCCGAACTCAAGCGTCTGGCCGAACGCGTCACGACGATCCCCGAAGGCTTCAAGCTGCACCCGCTCGTCGAGCGTGTGATCAACGATCGCCGCGCAATGGGCCGTGGCGAGGCGCCGCTCGACTGGGGCATGGGCGAGCATCTGGCGTTCGCGTCGCTGGTCGCATCGGGCTACGCCGTGCGCCTGACGGGCCAGGACTCGGGCCGCGGCACGTTCACGCACCGTCACGCCGTTTTGCACGACCAGAACCGCGAGCGTTGGGACGGCGGCACGTACGTTCCGCTGCAGAACATCGCCGAAGGTCAGGCGAAGTTCAATGTAATTGACTCGGTGCTGTCGGAAGAGGCGGTGTTGGGCTTCGAATACGGCTACTCGACGGCTGAGCCGAACACGTTCGTCGCGTGGGAAGCGCAGTTCGGCGACTTCGTGAACGGCGCGCAAGTCGTGATCGACCAGTTCATCTCGTCGGGCGAAGTAAAGTGGGGCCGCGTGTCGGGCCTGACGATGCTGCTGCCGCACGGCTACGAAGGCCAGGGTCCGGAGCACTCGTCGGCGCGTATCGAGCGCTTCCTGCAACTGTGCGCTGACCACAACATGCAGGTCGCGCAGCCGACCACGCCGGCGCAGGTGTTCCACCTGCTGCGCCGCCAGATGATCCGCCTGTTCCGCAAGCCGCTCATCGTCTTCACGCCGAAGTCGCTGCTGCGTCACAAGGAAGCCGTGTCGGATCTGTCGGAACTCGCGAAGGGCTCGTTCCAGCCGGTGCTCAGCGAAGCCGACGACACGATCGACGTGAAGAAGGTCAAGCGCGTGCTGGTCTGCTCGGGCCGCGTGTACTACGACCTCGTCGCGCATCGCCGCGAAGCGAAGGCACAGGACGTCGCAATCGTGCGTATCGAACAGCTGTATCCGTTCGCGCACAAGCAGTTCGAAACCGAACTGAAGAAGTACGACAACGCAACCGAAGTGGTGTGGGTGCAGGACGAGCCGCAGAATCAGGGCCCGTGGTTCTACATCGAACATCACCTGCGCGAAGGCATGAAGGAAGGACAGAAGCTCGCGTACAGCGGCCGTCCCGCTTCGGCCTCGCCCGCTGTCGGCTACTACGCGAAGCACTACGAGCAGCAGAAGGCGCTGGTCGAAGGCGCGTTTGGCCGTCTGAAAGGCGCGTCCATCGTTAAATAACCACAGAGAGCGAACCGGGAAAGCGCTGAGCGCTTTCCCGCCCCGCGTCTGAATAACCCATGTAAGCGCGATTGGTACGCGCACACATCAGATGCGGTTCGCACAAGGTTCGTTGTCATCCGATACGTATTCAGAGAAATCAAATGGCTATTGTTGAAGTCAAGGTCCCCCAGCTGTCCGAGTCGGTCTCGGAAGCCACGATGCTGCAGTGGAAGAAGAAGCCGGGCGAAGCCGTCGCCCAGGACGAAATCCTGATCGAAATCGAAACCGACAAGGTCGTGCTGGAAGTACCGGCGCCGTCGGCTGGCGTGCTCGCGCAAGTCATCAAAAACGACGGCGATATCGTGGTCGCCGACGAAGTGATCGCGAAGATCGACACGGAAGGCAAGCCGGGCGCAGCGGCTGTCGAAGCCGAAGTGAAGCCCGCTCCGCAAGCTGAGCCCGTCGCCGCCGCGGCTCCCGCGCAGGCTGCCGCTGTGGCAGGCGCAAGCACGGCGGCATCGCCGGCTGCGACGAAGATCCTGGCCGAGAAGGGCGTCGCTGCCGGCGACGTCGCCGGCACGGGCCGCGATGGCCGCATCACGAAGCAGGACGCGCTCGGCGCAGGCGCACCGGCTGCGAAGGCCGCACCGGCGCCGGCGCCGGCGCCCGCTGCAGCACCGAAGGCTGCAAAGCCGGCGCTGCCGCAAGTGAGCGCACCGGCATCGGCCGACCAGTGGCTGAAAGACCGTCCGGAGCAGCGCGTGCCGATGTCGCGTCTGCGTGCGCGTATCGCCGAGCGTCTGCTCGAATCGCAGCAGACCAACGCCATCCTCACGACGTTCAACGAAGTGAACATGGCCCCTGTCATGGACCTGCGCAACAAGTACAAGGACAGGTTCGAGAAGGAACATGGCGTGAAGCTCGGCTTCATGTCGTTCTTCGTGAAGGCGGCTGTCCACGCGCTGAAGAAGTTCCCGCTGGTGAACGCGTCGATCGACGGCAACGACATCGTCTATCACGGCTATTTCGACATCGGTATCGCTGTCGGCTCCCCGCGTGGTCTGGTGGTGCCGATCCTGCGCAACGCCGATCAGATGAGCCTCGCGGACATCGAGAAGAAGATCGCCGAATTCGGCGTGAAGGCGCGTGACGGCAAGCTGTCGATCGAAGAAATGACGGGCGGCACGTTCTCGATCTCGAACGGCGGCGTGTTCGGCTCGATGCTGTCGACCCCCATCATCAACCCGCCGCAGTCGGCGATCCTCGGCGTGCACGCGACGAAGGAACGCGCCGTGGTCGAAAACGGCCAGATCGTGATCCGCCCGATGAACTATCTGGCGATGTCGTACGACCACCGCATCATCGACGGCCGCGAAGCCGTGCTGTCGCTCGTCGCCATGAAGGACGCGCTGGAAGATCCGGCTCGTCTGCTGCTCGACCTGTAATACCTGTTTCGCGACGCGGCCACGGCTTGAAACCGTGCGCCGCCGTCGCGATGTGAAAAGCACAGCGTCTCTCGCATTTCCGCAGTACTGAAACCACGCGCGCCGCGAAGCGCGGCCGCGTCGGTTAGCCAAAAAGGATAGTCATGTCCAAAGAATTTGACGTCGTCGTGATCGGTGCCGGTCCCGGCGGCTACATCGCGGCCATTCGCGCTGCGCAACTCGGCAAGACGGTTGCCTGTATCGAAAAGTGGAAGAACCCGGCGGGCGCGCTGAAGCTGGGCGGCACGTGCCTGAACGTCGGCTGCATTCCGTCGAAGGCGCTGCTCGCTTCGTCGGAAGAGTTCGAGAACGCACAGCATCACCTCGCGGACCACGGCATCAGCGTGGAGAACGTGAAGGTCGACATCGTGAAGATGCTGGCCCGCAAGGAAGGCATCGTCGATAAGATGACGAAGGGCATCGAGTTCCTGTTCCGCAAGAACAAGATCACGTGGCTCAAGGGCCACGGCAAGTTCACGGGCAAGACGGACGCCGGCGTGCAGATCGAAGTGTCGGGCGAAGGCGAAACCGAAGTGGTCACGGCGAAGAACGTGATCATCGCGACGGGCTCGAAGGCGCGGCATCTCCCGAACGTCCCTGTCGACAACAAGATCGTCGCCGACAACGAAGGCGCACTGTCGTTCACCGAAGTGCCGAAGAAGCTCGCCGTGATCGGCGCGGGCGTGATCGGCCTGGAGCTGGGCTCGGTGTGGCGCCGTCTGGGCTCCGACGTGACCGTGCTCGAAGCGTTGCCAGAATTCCTCGGTGCCGCCGACCAGACGCTCGCGAAGGAAGCCGCGAAGCAGTTCAAGAAGCAAGGTCTCGACATCCACGTCGGTGTGAAGGTCGGCGAAGTGAAGACGACCGACAACAGCGTGTCCATCTCGTACACGGACAAGGACGGCAACGCGCAGACGCTCGACGCCGACCGCCTGATCGTGTCGATCGGCCGCGTGCCGAACACAGATAATCTGGGCCTCGAAGCGATCGGCCTGAAAGCGAACGAGCGCGGCTTCATCGACGTCGACGACCACTGCGCGACGTCGGTGCCGAACGTGTACGCGATCGGCGACGTGGTGCGCGGCCCGATGCTCGCGCACAAGGCGGAAGACGAAGGCGTGATGGTTGCGGAAATTATCGACGGCCAGAAGCCGCACATCGATTACAACTGCGTGCCGTGGGTCATCTACACGGAACCGGAAATTGCGTGGGTCGGCAAGACTGAACAACAGCTCAAGGCCGAAGGCCGCGAAGTCAAGTCCGGCCAGTTCCCGTTCATGGCGAATGGCCGCGCGCTCGGCATCAACAAGGCGGATGGTTTCGTCAAGATGGTCGCCGACGCGAAGACCGACGAGCTGCTCGGCGTACACATCATCGCTGCGAATGCGTCGGATCTGATCGCCGAAGCGGTTGTCGCGATGGAATTCAAGGCTGCGTCGGAAGACATCGGCCGCATCTGCCATCCGCACCCGTCGCTGTCTGAAGTGATGCGTGAAGCGGCGCTCGCCGTCGATAAACGCGCGCTGAACATGTAAGACGCATCTGCCCGGATCTGATTCGGGCTTAAGCGAAACACGACGAAGGCGGGTGGGTTAAATCCCTCCCGCCTTCTTCATTGCTGCCTCACACAATGAACGTCACCGAATACTACGAACAGGAACTGCAGACACGGGGATACCAGTCCGATCCGGCGCAACGCGCGGCCGTCGATCGTCTGCAACGGTGCTTTGAAGAGTGGACCGCGTACAAGGCTCGCCGTCCGAACGCCTTTATGAAGCTGATCATGCACCCTGATCTGCCGAAGGGGGTCTATATGTGGGGCGGGGTGGGGCGCGGAAAGAGCTTTCTGATGGACAGCTTTTACGCGATCGTGCCGCTCGTACGTAAGACGCGTCTGCATTTTCACGAGTTCATGCGGGAAGTACATCGCGAGCTCGAAGAACTCAAAGGCCAGGCCGATCCGCTCGACGAACTCGCGCGACGCATCGCCAAGCGCTATCGCCTGATCTGCTTCGACGAATTCCACGTGTCCGATATCGCGGACGCGATGATCCTGTACAGGCTACTCGATCGCCTGTTTACGAACGGCGTGCAGTTCGTGATGACGTCCAACTACGATCCCGACACGCTGTATCCCGATGGTCTGCACCGCGACCGTCTGCTGCCCGCGATCGAGCTGATCAAGAGCAAGCTCGACGTGATCAACGTCGATGCGGGCATCGATTACCGTAGACGCACGCTGTCGCAGGTCGAGGTGTATCACGCGCCGCTCGGCGCCGCCGCCGACAAGGCGCTGCGCGATGCGTTCTCGCAGCTCGCCGCCGTGCCCGACGAAAGCCCGCTGCTGCATATCGAGAAGCGCGAACTGAAGGCGTTGCGCCGCGCGGATGGCGTCGTCTGGTTCGATTTCGCGACGCTGTGCGGCGGTCCGCGTTCGCAAAACGATTATCTCGAACTGGCGAGCCGCTTCCATGCGGTGATCCTGTCCGGCATTCCGCAGATGACGCCGCGTATGCAATCGGAAGCGCGCCGCTTCACGTGGCTGATTGACGTTTTCTATGACCACAAGGTCAAACTGCTGATGTCGGCGGCCGTGCCGCCCGAGCAGCTCTATACGGAAGGGCCGATGGCCAACGAGTTCACACGCACGGTGTCGCGTATCGTCGAGATGCAATCGCAGGAATATCTGGATGCGCCGCGGCGGATCGTCGATACATCGCTAACCTGATTAGATTCGCGCGCGAGGCGGCGCCGTTTGGGATAGCGCGGCTCGCGCGGAACCTTGCGGCTAGCGGCTCAAGGTGCATTTTCAAGATTCGGATTGGTCTGATATCCGGTAGTGGGGTGACTCTATATCGTCGAGTAAGTCTTGACGAAGGAGAAGACATGATCCCATACCGAGATATCACCGATGAAGAATGGCAGCGGGTCGCGCCGCTGCTGCCGGAACTGCGCCCGCGTTCCGAACTGCGCGGACGTCCGCTTGCCAACACGCGCTCCGTGCTCAACGGCGTGCTCTGGGTGATTTATAGCGGCGCCACCTGGTCCGCAATGCCGCGCAAGTACCCGTCGTATCAAACCTGTCACCGCCGCTTCAAGGCGTGGCACAAGGCTGGCGTGCTGAAGCGCGTGATGGATCAACTGTTCGGCGAGGCGGGCGGGCAACTGTGCAGCACGATGGAATCGCGCATGCGCACCCACGCGCCCAATGCCGCCGAACCGGCCGCGAACGACGCCCTCACGGTTCCGTCAGGCGTGCCTATCGCTCCGTTTTTCACGCCGCCATCGGGCGTACCCGCGACTCCGCTCGCCTTCGATTACACCAGTCCGTTCAAGAATGCGGCATGACGGGTCGAACCAATTGAGCACACTCACCGAATACGAGCCGGCCAGGCAACACTGATCGCCTGGCCGGCTTTTTTCGTTCACGCTTTCTCAATCACCGCTGCTTTCAACCCGCGCCGTTCAACACGGACGGGCGCGGTCCGCTATCAGTTCTGCCGAATCCACGTTTGCGAGCGCCCCAGCAGCGATACGCCGATATAGCCGCGTACCAGCAGCTTCTGGCCGCCGTCCTCGACGTGCATTTTGCACTTGTAAACCTTGCCGTTCTCCGGGTCGAGAATCTGTCCGCCGTCCCAATTGTCGCCGTCTTTTTTCATATCGGTGATGATCGTCATGCCGAGAAGCGGCTGATCCTTGCGCGCGTCCGTGCAGGCGGTGCAGCGGCGGTCCGGCTGATCATTCGGATTGAGGCCCTTGATAACCTTGCCGCTCAGCGTGCCGTTCGCGTCTTGCGCGATCTGCACGAGCGCCTTGGGCTGGCCCGTGTGATCGTCGATGGTTTGCCATGTGCCGACGGGGCTGTTCGCTTGCGCGTAGGCGGTGACCGCGCCTGCGAGCAGCACACCCGCGATCGCCGCCTGTTTCAAGGTAAAGCCGAACGCGCTACGCGCGCGCTGAACCAGAGATGTCATTGTCTTCCTCCTTGGTGAAAATCGCCGCGAGCGGGTCGCGCGGCGCCCGTGTGCATGCCGATGAGGCGGCGCCATGCCTTTGTGTTGGTTCGTCATGCTGCGTTGGAGACGGCAGGATACGTGAAAAGTGTCTGAGTCGTCTGATAATGAAGCCTCTAAACGAAAGCGCGCTCATCCGTTGATTCAAGCGTCAAGTTCAACTGTTACGCTTTCGGTGCTTTCGCCGCGTTCGCTGTTGGGATCGGCGTTGACGGCCGTGGCGCCCGGTATGTTCGAGTCGCCGCCCTTGCCCGCGCCGAGTATGTCGAAGGCACCTTTGCCGCATTGATGCTCGCTCTGCGCACCGGGCGCCTCTTCGCATTCGCGCAGTCGGCCGGCAATTGCAGCACGCGCGCCTGTGAGCCCAAGCCGATCTCGACGTACGTGATCCACCTGTTGAAGGTGACTTCGTTGTGCGAAGCATAGGCTTTGATCGCCGTCAGGCTGCGCGTGCTGTTCAGCATGAACGGATAGTACAACGAACTCCTGCTTTGTTGTCGATCACCGTGCGCTCGACGATAGAGGGCAGGCCCGGATTGTCCTTCGGACTGCACTCGATAGTGTGACGCGTCGATCTTCGCGGTCATACCTTCGGTGCGTTGGGAAGCGCGCCGTGTGTCGCGAGATAGTGATGTTGTTGCGCATGCTCGAAGACAATGCGGTGACACGCATCGGCTCGGCAATGTCCGTGAAGCTCGACTTTGGTTCGGCGTCGGCAACCAACGAGAGCCTGCAGCAGCCCGTAAGGGACGGGACGTCCCGCGCGGTGCCGATGCTACCGGCTGGCCGCGGTCAAACCGAAAGCTCGACAAGATAGCGCTGTTCCAGTCATCCATTGCGTCCGTCGCCCGTGTGGCGGCTTGCGGCACCGTCGAATATTCCGTATGGCTTGCCGCCGCCGATACACTTCCCCGGCAACGTGCGTCAACTGCGTAATCGCCGGGCGGATCGGTGTGACCGTGGCGCAGATCGGCGCGTGGGATGCGGCGCGGCTGCATCGGCTCCCCGCCGCCGCGCGAAGCACGCAGCCCGTGCCCGCCGCGAGCGCGGCGATGCGCTCGCCAATATCATCAGGCGGGACGTGGCCGAGGGTAGGTCGCGTCATCGTGGCTCTCTATGCGAACACTTTGCGCCGCCCCGGCGCGGCGCAATACTGCAAGACGAGCGGCAAGGCGTTGTGTCAAAAGATGCGCAAATACCAAATTTTCGACGAGGAACCCGAAACGCGCGAAACTGAGTAATAATTAGACGGTTTTGCAAAACTACAACACGACACGAGCAGAAATTACATGGACCAGAAGTCGAAAAGCCGAAGCATCGCGCTGTCGGCATTGATTGTTTTCGGGGGCATTCAAGGGGTCTACGCGCAGAGTTCTGCACAGGGTCCCGCCCAGAGTTTGAATGACAGTGCCGATGCAGTGGGCACGATCATCGCGCAAGCGACGCCTGCTACAGCCAGCGTGACGCCCGCGAGTCAAACGATTGCGCTGACGCCCGACGAAGCGAAGCAGTCGGCGGCGGGCAATGTCGCGGAACTGCAACAGATGATGCGCGGCAACGACATCACGGAATTGCGCACCACGTACAACGGCAGCTACGGCGCGAGTCTGATGTTCTACGGCAAGGAGATGACGTACTACGTCGCGCTGTTCCAGCAAAAGAACTTCTGGCGCGTGATCAAGACGCAGGACGAAGCGCGGTCCGAGCAGATCTACCGCGACTTCGCGCGGCAGACGGTGCAGCTGTCCGACGTCGAGCTTCGCCGTGCGAAGCTGGAAGCGCAGAAGGCTTATACGGATCGCCTCGTCGCGCTGTCGCAGGAACGTGCGAACCGTCTGCAGGCCGACCTGAACATCGCGCACGAGCAGCAGACGATCGTCAATAGCATGCAGCAGCAGACGCGCGCGGAAGCGGCAGCGCTCGCGCAGCAAAAAGCGCAGGCGCAGGAGCAGTTGCGCGTGACCCAGCGCCAGGTGCGTGATCTCCAGCGTCAGCTCGAAAGCGGTTTGCCCGTGCGCTGACTTCCATGGAGCCGTCAGGGCCCGGGGCCGGCCCTGCGGCTTCGCGGCGCGTCGCTCTGCCGTCAGCGCTGCCGCTGCAAAAGTGCCGCGCGAGGGCCGCGCGTCGTGCGCCAGACGGCGTGCCGCTTTTCATCTTCCATCTTCGTTCGCTTCAGGGTCGGCCGCGACGAGCGTCGCGCCGATGCCGTCGCAACGCCAGTTGCCGGGCGCTCCGTTCGCCGACGTCGCCGCGCGTCTGATCCCCTCAACGCGTCTTTTTCTCCTTGCCTGGTTTGCCGGCATCGTCGTCGGCTTCGGGATCGACCGCAATCGGGTCGCTGGCGGGAAACGTTTCGTCGAGCGCCTCGTCGAGACGTTCGTCGGCGGATTGGTGCTCTTGGGCCTTCGGGGTTTTCGCTTTCGATGTGGACATGGTGTGCTCCGTGATCGAGATTCAACGGTATCGGGAAACCAGCATAGCGCAATCGCATGCACGCGACTGCCTGGCCAAACGGCATAAGACATGCAGACTCCGTGCCGCCGCGTGTTTACCTTGAAGATCTGGAAAGCATGTTGTAGGTTCCATGCAAGCATGGATGGAATTTATTGCCGGATGGTTCGTTATTCCCGTATCAAAGAACCGGCGCGCAATGCGCCGGGTGCAGGCTGGCTAACGAGGGCTACCATGCAACTGAACGGATATGGCGGCGGACAGCGCTTTAACGCGTCACATGTTGTCGAGTCGGAACTGGAGCATCTGGAATGGGCGACGCGTCAGCCGGTGCTGTCGATGCTGAACGCGCGCTACTGGCAGCGCAGAGTGCTGGAAGTGAAATGCGGGTATGAGTTGACGGAGCAGCAGGGCGTGCGGATCGAGAGGATACTGAAGCAGTTGGCGAGCCGCCCTGGCTAGCCTTGCCGCCTGGAGAAGCGGCGCGCTGTCGATAGCGCGCCGATCGCCTGGATGGCTTATTGGGTGTTGCCGCCGCCGTTGTTGCCCTGGTCGTTGCCGGTGCCGGTGCCATACAGCCGTCTGCGGCGCGTGACGACAACGGGGCCGTCCGATCCCGACCGCTCAGACGGCGCCTGCGGCGAGCCATATGACTCGCGCGGCTCACGTTGTTCGCGCGGCTCGCGATGCTCACGCGAGCCGTGCGGACCACGCGCCGCGTGATCGCCATGTGACGGCCGGCCTGCGCGCGGCGCGGGACGCGTGCCCGTGTCAAGCTGGATGGTCGAGATGGCGCGCTTGTAAATGCCTTGCAGCCCAACGGGCGTGCGCAGCATCACCAGATACTGATCGAACGACTCAATGCAGCCCGTCAAACGGATACCGTTGACGAGATAGATTTCGACGCGCTTACGTTCTTTGCGCGCGGCGTTCATAAAGTCGTTTTGTGGATGCGATTCTGCGGAAGGCATGGACAATTGTGTAAAGAGAAACGGTTGTTCAACGCGATTTTACCCGTTGTCGCTGCACGCGGACACGACGGGCATCCAAACGTCGAACTGCTGACGCCCACTATAACCACTTGTGAGCGCGGAAGCATCCTTAAAAATCCAAGTGTAACGTTGAGTTACGAAATCCTGCGCCGCTATGCGGGGCAGCCCACGTTCGGGGCCGGTTCACGCAACGGGCGTGGTCCGCGAGCGGCTCGCGCGGCGAGCAATCGGGCAAGAAATGACCGATGCCGGGGAATAAATCGCGTGATGTGAGCGTTTATTGGTCAGGTGCCACATGCAAGGCCACAGAGATGCGAAAGTGCAACGCGAAGTGGTGCGCTGCGCGTATTGGCGTCGCATCTGTTTTGCAGAAGGTTTTCCTGTCGTGAGTTCTCAATGGGTCATCGGCGTCGCGGCTTTGCCGCCAGCGATCCGCGCTTCGCCGGTTCAACGCAGGCCGCGCGTTTTTTCGCGTCAGGCTGTGCAGGAGGGTTCTACATGAAAGTATCCAGACTGGTATCGGCCGTTTTCATGATCGTCGCGCTCGGAGTCGCATCTGTGTCGCTGACCGCGTGTCAGTCCACCGCCGACAATTCGTCGGGCGCGAGCAGCGGCAACACCAGCGGCAACAGCGGCGGCTATTGATGCGCGCGCTCGGATGACGGCTAGCGCCGGGTGAACTTCGAAGCGGAAGTGATTTCGTGGCTCCCTCAGTTGCGGCGCTATGCGCGCGCACTGACGGGGGACCCAGCATGGGCGGACGATCTGGTTCAGGATACGGCCGAGCGCGCGCTCGCGCGCTGGAAGGGCTTTAGACCCGACAGCAATCTGCGCGCGTGGCTGTTGACGATCCTGCGGCATCTGTACATCGACCAGTTGCGCGTGCGCCGCGAGATCACGGTGGACGACGAGAGCGCCCCGTGGCGCAATCTCGAAGCGCCGCACGGCGAAGTCGACGGGCTGGTATTGCGCGATGTGCAGCGCGCGCTTTATTGTCTGCCCGTCGAGCAGCGCGAAGTGATGCTGCTCGTGTGTGTGGAGGAATTGAGCTATCAGGAGGCGTCGACGGCGCTCGGGGTGCCCATCGGCACGGTAATGTCACGACTGTCCCGCGCCCGCGAGCATATGCGGGCGCTGTTGACGGAAGGACCTCTACACAAGTCGTCGCCTTCGCTGAAAGTGGTGAAAACCAGGTGAAAAGCGCGCCATGAACAACGACGAAAACCACACCGATTCCGCGAACGCGCCGGATCTGCGCGCGCTGTCGGCGTTCGTCGACAACGAACTGCCCGAAAGCGAGCGCGCAGCGGTGCGCGAGCGACTCGCGCGCGACCCGCAGGCGGCCGCGCAAGTCGCGTCGTGGCGCGCGCAGAAGGCCGCACTGCAGGCGCTGTGCGGCGCGCCCGAGCGCGAGGAGCCGCCGTTCATCGTATTGCGCGCGCGCGTGCCGTGGTGGCGGCGTGTAGGCGTGGCGGCGTGCTGGCTGCTGGTGGGCGCCGGGCTCGCGGTCGTGCTCGGGCCACTCGTGCCGCGCCTGACGGGCGACGGCAACGGCGATGTGATGTCGTTCGCGCGTCGCGCGGACATCGCCTACGCGGTCTATACGCCGGAACGCCGGCATCCCGTCGAAGTCGCGGCAGCCGAGGAAGAGCATCTGATCAACTGGCTGTCGAAGCGGCTCAACCGGCATCTGTCCGTGCCGTCGCTGCAGGAGTACGGCTATACGCTGGTCGGCGGGCGGCTGTTGCCGGGCGAGGCGGGACCTGCCGCGCAATTCATGTATGAGAACCCGAGCGGTGCGCGGCTCACGCTGTATGTGACGGGCATCCCGAAGGACGAGACCGTGTTCCGCCTTTTCCGTGACGGCAATCGCCGCACGTTCTACTGGATCAGCGACCGCATGGGCTACGCGCTCTCGGGACCGATCGAGGAATCCAAGCTGCGCTCGATCGCCATCGAAGTGTGCGGCGAACTCGGCGGACGTCCGGAGGCGTGGCAGCAGTAGCGCTTCATCGCGTGTGCCGAAACATCGCGTAACACAGGCGCCGCGCCGCGGCCCGCGCGCGAGGAATAGCGTTGCGCAAAGCTTCGTTTACGTTTGGCAGGCGCGCGTTTCACTGGCTTGCGTCGGCGCGTGGCGGCGTTGGACGGGAGCGCCCGCCTGCAAGGCGAATCGATGGCGTCTTCACGGCGTCGGCACGCGTGTCGTGCCGCGACTCCGCATCGTCGAGCAGGACGAATCATGCATACTTTTCTTGGTATCGGCGTCGCGCTGGTTGCGTGCGCCGGTTGCGCGGTACCCGCGTCACAGCCCGTCGCGCAGGAGCAGTTCAGCGATAACGTGTGCCAGCCCGTGGTAGGGCAGGCGGAAATCGACGGCACGATGCAGCAGATCAGCGGCATCGCGTGCCGGCAGCCTGACGGGACGTGGCAGATCCAGCAGGGCGACGGTATGGCCACGGCCACGATCTATCCCGTTCCAGCCTATCCTTCCTATTACTACGACCCGTCGTACTGGGGGCCGCCTGTCGCGATCGGTATTGGCGGGTCGTTCGTGTTCGTCGACCACTTTCACCATTTCCATCACATGAACCATGTGCATTGGGGACGGCCGGGCGGCGGCATGCACGGACACGGAGTTTTCCATGGTTCGGGCGGCATGCACGGCTGGGGCGGTGGGAGCGCGTGGAGCAGCGGGGGCATGCACGGCGGTATGCACGGCGGCATGGGAGGCGGGCGCGGACGTTGAAGATACGCGCGATGCGTGTCCCGTTGTCCCTGGCCGCGGCTTGCCGAATGCTGCCGAAAGAACGGCACGAAGCAATGCACGAAGCAACGCAGCATCATGGACGCCATAGGGGAGCGCCTTGACACGCATTCTGCCGCCGGACGTTTCAGCCGCGACATTCGATCGCGCGCTCGCCGCATTCGAAGCGATCGTCGGCGCGACCCAGGTCGCCGCGTCGGCGGCGAGCCTCGCGCCTTATGCCGATCCGTTTGCGCCGGGGCCGCTGGCGGCGTCGTTCGTGCCGTCGGCGGCGCTGTTGCCCGCGAACGTCGATGAGATCCGCGCAATCCTGCGCGTCGCGAACGAGTACGGCATCCCGCTATGGACAGTCTCCACGGGACGCAACTTCGCATACGGCGGCGCCGCGCCGCGCCTGCCCGGATCGGTGGTGCTCGACCTGCAGCGGATGAACCGCATTCTCGCCGTCGACGAGCGGCTCGCGTACGCGCTCGTCGAGCCCGGCGTCAGCTACTTCGATCTGCATCACTATTTGCGCGAGCACGGCATCGGACTGTGGGTCGATCCACCCGCGGCGGGCTGGGGCAGCATCGTCGGCAACACGCTCGAACGCGGCTTCGGCACCACCGCCTATGGCGATCACGCGGCTACGCAATGCGGGATGGAAGTGGTGCTCGCGAATGGCGACGTCGTGCGTACGGGGATGGGCGGCATCGAGATCGGCACATGCTGGCAGGCGTTCAAGCATGGTTACGGGCCGTCGTTCGATCCGATGTTCATGCAGTCGAACTACGGCATCGTCACGAAGATGGGCGTGTGGCTGATGCCCGCGCCGAGCGCGTATCTGCTGGGCGAAATCCAGTTTCAGCGCGACGACGACCTGGAGGCGATCGTCGAGACTTTGAGGCCGTTGCGCCTCGATGGCACGATCGGCAACCAGGCCGTGATCGAAGGCGGGCTGCGCCGGGCGGCGGGACTCGGGCCGCGCTCGCAGTGGTATCAGGGCCGCGGCGTGATGCCCGAAAGCGCGATTGCGGCGATGATCGACAAGCTGAAGGTCGGCCGCTGGAATCTGCATTACGCGCTTTATGGCGAGCGCGAGGTGATCGACGCGAAAGAGGCGATCGTGCGGCGCGCGTTCGGCCGCATCGCGGGTGCCCGCATGCTGTCGAAGACCTACGACGGCAACGCCGAGCCGGAAGCGGGCGGCGATCGCAACCTCGCCGGCATTCCCGCGATGACGGCTTTCCGGATGCTCGACTGGCGCGGCGGGCGCGGCGCGCACGTCGACTTCTCGCCCGTGTGCCCCGCGACGGGCCGCGACGCGATGCGTCAATACTCGATGGCGAAAGCGCGCGCGAACGAATACGGCTTCGACTACTACGGCGGCTTCACGTCGGGCGAGCGGCATCTGCATCACATCGCCGCAGCGATCTTCGACGGCAACGATGCTCGGCAAAGCGAGCAGGCGGCGGACCTGCTGCGCGCATGGATGAGCGACGCGCACGGCGCGGGATACGGCGAATACCGTTCGCATCTCGTCTACATGGATTTCGCGGCGGCACGCTACAACTTCAACGACGGCGCGCTGCTGCGGCTGTCGGAGACGATCAAGGACGCGCTCGACCCGGCGGGCATCCTGTCGCCGGGCAAGCAGGGAATCTGGCCGAAGGCTTTGCGCAACCGGCGGGGTTATACATAACGGCGCGCGACCGTGCATGACGGCGCACGACGGCCCGCGGCAAAGGCAACGAGAGGACACGGCGGCATGAAGCGGCGCACCTTTATCGCATCGGGCGCATGGCTGTCGGCGATGGCGGCCTGGGGCGCGCCGTGGCTTCATCCTGACGGCACGCTCGCGGATCTCGCGCTGATCGATGCGACGCTGCCCGAATCGGCGGCGCTGTCGCTGCACGCGGCGCGCATGCGTTTGCCGACCTTCGACGTGAACAGCGCGCCGCACGCGGACATCGCGACGCTCTGGTACGACACGCTCGCGCCGCGCGCGGCGCAAACAGGCGGACGGCTGACCTTGCTGGGCGTCACGCGCGCCGCCGATTTCTTCGTGCTCGCGCGTCTCGCGCTGCAACCGGGCGCGCCGGCGATGCCCGCGCGCAGCGTGCCGCACGGCGCGGCGCTCGCGTTCGTGCTGGCGACCTGATCAGAATTTGTACGCCGGGTTCCTCGGATCGAACGCCATGTCGTCGAATGTCTTCGGCGTGATGGTCAAAAAGACGATGCGCTCGAAAATCTGCCCGTCGTTGTCGTACGATTCGACGGTTCTGAAATAAGGATGCCGCAGGTCCAGCCCGAGCACTTCCTTCTTCGCATAGAACTCGGGCTGGCCCGTCGGCGTCTCATACGTGAACGCGATGACGCGCACGCCGTCCAGCGTCTTCACCTCGATCTGCGCGGGATGCGTGATACCCGCGTCGGCGGACTTGCGGCCTTCGTCGAGAAACTGCCGCGCGATGAACTCGGTGCCGAGATCGCTCACGCGATGATTCGACTGCGTGCGCGCGAGCGTCCCGTTAATCGATGTCCATAAGGGCATGATGTTGAAAAGGCCGCCGAGGTGGCCATACATTTCGTCGCTGCGCCTGGACTCGTCGTAGATGATTTCCTGGCCCGAGTGCGGACCATCGGGCAGCCATTTGCCGTAGATGCGCAGCGGCTCGCGCGTGCGCCGCACCAGCATATGGTCGGGCCGGCGCGGCCACACGCCGCGAATGCGCTCCTGGCGCAGCATCGTGAACTCGTACGACGGGTAGCCGTTCGGGCCTTCCGCGACATAGCGTGGCACCGTCAGCGGATCGAACGCTTCGAACAGCGCGACGAGCTGCGCGTCGCCCATCTGTTCGAGCGCGCCGCTTTGCGCGGCGTTGCGCAGCCATTTGACCTGCTGTTCGAGCGGCAGCCTGGCGACTTTCGACGCGGCGGCTTGCGCGTCCAGGATGGCGTTCGCGACGGCATCGTTCTGCGCGACGGCCGCGTCCGCCGAGCCCGCGATCAGCGCGCAGGCGCACTGAGCGGCGAGAAGCCAGGCCCAGCGCGAGCGTTTTTTTCCAGTCATCGGCTGATGCATGAATCGCTCCAGAAAGCGCGGACGGCTTCGTCGCCTGCCAGCCCTGAACAGCGCATTCAGACGCGCAATGGCACGCGCAAAGCCGTCACGATGATTGATGCTTCGCCAGCTCCTGATCGCGCAGCTCGCGCCGCAGGATCTTGCCGACATTCGTTTGCGGAAGCTCGTCGCGGAACTCGACGACCTTCGGCACCTTGTAGCCCGTCAGATTCTTGCGGCAATGCACGATCACCTGTTCCTCCGTCAGCGAAGGATTGCGCCGCACGACGAAGACTTTCACCCGCTCGCCCTGCGCGGCATCGGGAATGCCGATCGCGGCCACTTCGCGCACGTCGGGGTGCATCGCGATCACATCTTCGATCTCGTTCGGATAGACGTTGAAGCCGGACACGAGAATCATGTCCTTCTTGCGGTCGATCAGACGGATATAGCCGCGCGAATCCATCACGCCGATATCGCCCGTCGCGAGCCAGCCTTCTTCGTCGAGCACCTTCGCCGTTTCGTCGGGCCGGTTCCAGTAGCCTTTCATCACCTGCGGACCCTTCACGCACAGCTCGCCCGCCTCGCCGATGTTCGCCCAGCTGCCGTCGTCCTTGCGAAAGCGCACTTGCGTCGACGGCGCGGGCAGGCCGACCGTGCCGTCGAATTCGCGCATCTGCTTCAGGTCCACCGGGTTCATCGACACGATCGGCGAGCATTCCGTAAGCCCATAGCCCTCGATGATCGGCTTGCCCGTCACCTCGCGAAAACGGTCGGCAACGGCTTTCTGCATCGCCATGCCGCCCGCCATCGCGAGCTTGAGCTTCGAGAAGTCGCGGCTGCGGAATTCCTCGTTGTCGAGGAATGCGTTGTACAGCGTATTGACGGCCGTGATGCCCGTGAACGTCTCGTGGCGCAGGATCTTCATCACGCGCTTCGTGTCGCGCGGATTCGCGATCAGGATGTTGCGTCCGCCGAGCCCCATGAAGATCATCGCGTTCACGGTCAGCGAGTAGATGTGATAGAGCGGCAGCGGCGTGAGCACCGTTTCGATCTCGTCGGTGAGCTGGCTCTCGGCCCAGACTTTCGCCTGCAACAGGTTGGCGACGATGTTCCGGTGGGTGAGCATCGCGCCTTTCGCGACGCCCGTCGTGCCGCCCGTGTATTGCAGGAACGCGAGATCGGTGCTTGCGATCTGCACGGGCGCGAGCGTGCGCTGGTAGCCCGTCGCGAGCGCATGGAGCAGCGGCACGGCTTGCGGCAGGTTGTACGCGGGCACGAGCTTCTTCACGTACCTGAGCATGCCGTTGATAAGCTTGCCTTTCAGGTTCAGGCCGTCCTTGAGCAGGTCGCCGAGACCCGTCACGATCACGTTCTGCACGCGCGTGCCCGGCAGCGAGTCTTCGACGGTCTTCGCGAAGTTCTCGAACACGACGATGGTCTGCGCGCCGCTGTCCTTCAACTGATGCGACAGCTCGCGTACGGTGTAGAGCGGATTCACGTTGACGACGATCGCGCCCGCCTTCAGCACGCCGAAAAGGGCGACGGGGTACTGGAACGTGTTGGGCAGCATGATCGCGACGCGCTCGCCGGGCTTCACGCCGATGCTCTGCAGATACGCGGCGAACGCCGTCGCCTTGCGCGCCAGCGCGCCATACGTGAGGCTTTCGCCGACGCTCACATAGGCGACGCGGTCGCGAAAGCGCGTTGTGCATTCGTCGAAGAACTCGACGATGGATGTGTATTGCGATGCGTCGATCTCATGCGGCACGCCGGGCGCGTACGACGCGTACCAGATGCCGTCCGTGTTCGGCGCGCGCTGCGCGGCGGGCGTTTGCGCCTGTGTTTGCGCTCGTGTCGGCATCTGCGTCTGTGTTTGCGTCTGCGTGCTGTGCGAGGTGGTTGGCTCGGTCGGCATGGCGTCTCCTTGGTCTCCCAGCATTGTCGTTATGTGTGTCGTGTGCGTGAATCGTTCGGGTTGCAAGGCGGCTGGGGGCGCGATTCAACGTTCCAGAATCGCGACCACACCCTGGCCGCCCGCCGCGCAGATCGAAATCAGCCCGCGCGCGGTGCCCGCCGGCTTGTCGAGCTGCGCGAGCAGCTTCGCGAGTCCCGCGACGATGCGGCCCCCCGTTGCCGCGAACGGATGGCCCGTCGCAAGCGATCCGCCGTTCACGTTTATTTTCGCGTGATCGATCGTGCCGAGCGCGCCTTCGAGTCCCAGTTGCGTGCGGCAGTACTCATCGTCCTGCCATGCCGCGAGCGTGCACAGCACCTGTGCCGCGAACGCCTCATGGATCTCGTAGAAGTCGAAGTCCTGCAACGTCAGGCCCGCGCGTTTGAGCATGCGCGGCACGGCGTACGCAGGCGCCATCAGCAAGCCCTCTTTTTTGTCGAAGAAATCGACGGCAGCCGTCTCGGACCACGTCAGCCAGGCGAGCACGGGCAGATTGCGCGCGGCCGCCCATTCCTCGCTCGCGAGCAACACGGCCGACGCGCCATCCGTCAGCGGAGTCGAATTGCCAGCAGTCATTGTGCCCGCGTCGCGGTCGAACACGGGTTTCAGCGACGCGAGTTTTTCCAGCGTCAGATCGCTGCGCAGATTGTTGTCGCGCGACAGGCCTCGACACGGCGTCATCAGGTCGTTGAAAAAGCCGCGCGCGTACGCGTCCGTCAGCTTGCGATGGCTGTCGTACGCGAGCACGTCCTGGGACTCGCGCGAGATGTTCCAGCGCTTGGCCATCAGCTCGCAGTGCTCCCCCATCGACAGCCCCGTGCGCGGCTCGCTGTTGCGCGGCAGGAGCGGCTTGAAGAACATGCCGGGGCGCAGCTTCGTCAGCGCGCCGACGCGTTGTCCCGCCGACTTGCCCCGGTTCGCTTCGAGCAGGATCTTGCGCATCTTTTCGTTGACGCCGATGGGCGCATCCGAGGTCGTATCGACCCCGCCCGCGATGCCCGCGTCGATCTGCCCGAGCGCGATCTTGTTCGCCACGAGGATGGCCGCTTCGACGCCGGTGCCGCAGGCCTGCTGCACGTCGTAGGCGGGCGTTTGCTTCGCGAGCGTGGTCGACAGCAGGGCTTCGCGCGTCAGGTTGAAGTCGCGTGAATGCTTGATGACGGCGCCCGCCGCGACTTCGCCGAGACGCTCGCCATGCAGGTTGTAGCGGTCGATCAGACCCTGCAGCGTGAAAGTCAGCATGTCCTGGTTCGATGCCGTCGCATACGCGGTGTTCGAGCGCGCGAACGGGATGCGGTTGCCGCCCAGTATCGCGACACGGCGCGCGGCGAAAGGCGGTTGTGACGGGTGAGGCATCAGGTGGCTCCCTGGTCGTGTCCGCCTGTCGGGCGGTTGAAATGAAGCAGCATGATTCGCCCGGCACGAGACAGTGAAAACGAATCGGGCTGGGCGTTGATTCCATCGTCAGACGCATTCCGCGCAGCCAGGCGACGCTTGCGCGTTATCGTGCATTACGTGCATTACGTGCATTACGTGCATCACGTCCGTTACGTCCGTTACGTGCGCCAGTCGCGTTACCTGCGTCATGAGCGCTACGACGGGTACCGCCCGCGTCATTGCAGGTTCCACTGAAACCGGCCGCGCAGATGCGGCTTGCCGCCCTCGGGGTCACGCACTTCGAATTCGCGCGAAGTGGGCGAGGGCGCGGACGTCCACAACGACGCGTCGCCCGGCAGCAGCAGCGGCGCCTTGAACTCGCCCGCGAGCGTCGCATCGGCGAGCCGCTTCGGCGGTTGCAGCGCCGCGCACGCGCGCGCGAGCGTCCACATGCCGTGCGCGATTGCGCGTGGAAAACCGAACGCTTTCGCGGAGAGCATCGTCAGATGGATCGGGTTGTAGTCGCCCGATGCCTTCGCGTAGTCGCGGCCCAGCTGCGACGGCAACTGCCAGCGCGACGCGCGCGCGAGCGTGCCGCTTGCCGTCTGCAGCGGGCTAAGGGGATCGCCGCTCGCCGCGACGCCGCGCTTCAGATAGATGCTGTCGCCGTCCCACACGGCCTCGCCGCGCCGGTAGACGCGCGTCTGCATCACGAACGCCTGGCCTTTGTCGTGGCGCAGCCGCGCGCCGAATTCGACCTCGACGCGCAGCGTGTCGTCGAACGAGAGCGGCCGGCGCATGTGCACGCTGTTCGCCAGATGGACGATGCCGAGCGCGGGCCACGGAAACGCCGGGTCGGTCAGAAGCAGCAGATGCAGCGGAAACGCGAGCAGATGCGGATACGTGAACGGAATGCCCTGCTCGGGGAAAAAGCCGCAGACGCGCGCGTAGCGCTCGATGGCGACGGAGTCGAGCGTCACCGCCGGGCGCACGAAGCGAAGCGCGGGCAGATCCGTCGGACGATTGCGCTGAAAGTGCTTGGCGACGCCCGTCAGCGCGCGCGCGTACAGCTTCGCGGGCGCGGGCAATTCCGGCACGACGACTGTCTTCGTGCGAGGCGCGCCAAACATCGGGCTGGAGTCGAAAACGGCCATGACGCTCACGCTCCTATCAGGCTCTGCCCGCACACGCGCACGACCTGGCCCGTCACGCCCGCCGAGCCGGGGTGCGCGAGCCACGCGATGGCCTGCGCGACGTCGACGGGCTGGCCGCCTTGGCTCATCGCGTTCATCCGGCGGCCGGCTTCGCGCAGCGCGAGGGGCATCTTCGCGGTCATCTGCGTTTCGATGAAGCCGGGCGCGACCGCGTTGATCGTGATGCGCCGGCCGGCGAGATACGGCGCCATGCTCTGCACGCGGCCGATTACGCCCGCCTTCGACGCCGCATAGTTGGTCTGCCCGAGATTGCCCGCGATCCCGCTGATCGACGACACGCAGACGATGCGTCCGCCGTCGCGCAACGTGCCCGCTTCGAGCAGTGCGTCGTCGATGCGCTCCTGCGCGGACAAGTTGATGTCGATCACATTGCGCCACGCGGGCGCGTTCATCTTCGCGATGGTCTTGTCCTTCGTGATCCCGGCGTTGTGCACGACGATGTCGACGCCGAGCTCGTCGAGCGCCGATGCGATCTGCGCGGGCGTTTCAGGCGCGGCGATATCGAAGGCGAGCGCCGTGCCGGCGATCTGGCGCATGGCGGCGTCGAGGGCATCCGTGGCGGCGGGCGTATCGATGCCGATCACGTGCGCGCCCTGCGCCGCGAGCACGTTGGCGATCGCCGCGCCGATGCCGCGCGCCGCGCCCGTCACGACGGCGCGCTGCCCGGCGAGCGGCTGGGTCCAGTCGAAGTCCGGGCCGAGCGTCAGCGGCGCGGCGCCGATCCGCACGACCTGGCCCGACACATACGCGGAGCGCGGCGATAGAAAAAACCGCAACGTCGATTCGATGCCGCTTTCGGCGTGCGCTGCGACGTACAGAAGATTCGACGCGATGCCGCGCCGCGCTTCCTTGCCGAGCGAGCGCGTCACCCCTTCGAGCGCGCGTTGCGCCGTCCACTGGCGCGGCGTCGCGCACGCTTCGGGCGGACGGCCGAGCACGACGATGCGGCCGCACTTGTCGAGGGAGCGCAGCGTGTCGTGAAAGAACGTGTACAGCGAATCGAGTTGCGTGCTGTCGTCGATGCCGCTTGCGTCGAAGACGAGCGCCCGCACGCGCGCCTGCGCGCCTGCGCTGGGCTCGGCGGGCTCGAAGCGGCCCGTCATCAGGCCGTGGCGGTTGGCGAGGGGCACCCACAGGCCCGCGCCCGGATGCGCGACGCTCGTCATGCCGAGATGCGCGACCACCCCGGCGAACGCGTCCAGCAACTGGGGCGACCGTCCCGCGCCGATCGCGACGATGCCGTCGAATTCGGGCGCATCGGCGCGGTAGCGGCGCAGCACCTCGGGCTTCGGCAAGCCGAGCGAGCGCGCGACCCGCGCGCCCAGCGGCGAATTGACGAAGTTCAGGTAGGAATCGTTCATCGTTATTGGCTCCTGGCCCCGACGGATGGCGTCAGTGTGCACGGAGCGCGTGACTTGCCGCAAGCAGGGTCCCGTCCCACCGGGTCCGGCACGCTGTTTCGGCACGGCCCGCGGCCGCCGCCGCTGCTGTCATGCAACGGGTCATGCGGCCAGATCCATCGCCTTGTCGAGCGCCTCCTTGCGCTTTTGCAGGTCGGCGAGCAGACCGAAATCCGCCGGGAAGTCGTCGACCTTCACGACTTGTGCCGCGAAGCGCGCGTAGTCTTCGAGCAGCTTGCGCTCGTCTTCGTCGATCAGGCCGCGCTGATGCGCCGCTTCGTTCCACTCGGCGAGCTCCGCGAGGCTTTGCGGAAGCGGCTCGAGGCGGCCATGCCTGATCGCGTCGCGCAGCCGCTGCTCGATCTGCGCGACGCGCGGTGTCAGCGCGAACGCCAGCTCGCCGTAGCCGAGCGCGTCGACGTCGGCGTGTGGCACGTACGAATCCGCGAGCAGCCGCTCGCGCGCCGCGCCCGGCGTCTGCATCAGCGCGGCGATCGCGCTGCCGAGCGCATCGGACGGCGCACGATGCGGCAGGCCGAACGGGAACGCGAGCGCGCGCACGAGCGCCGCGGCGAAGCGGTTCGGATAGTTCTGCAGCACGCCGTCGAGGGCCGTCTGCGCGCGGTGCAGCGCGTCCTCGACACCCCATTGCACGAGCGGCAGGTCGTCGGGCTGGCGGCCTTCGTCTTCGAAGCGCTTGAGCGTCGCGGAGATCAGGTAGAGCTGCGACAGCACGTCGCCGAGGCGTCCCGAGATGCACTCGCGCCGCTTCAGGTCGCCGCCGAGTACGAACATCGACACATCGGCGAGCAGCGCGAACACCGTCGAGAGGCGCGTCGCCGCGCGGTAATACCCAGCGAGGGGCGTATGCGCGCGCTGCGGCCTGGCGATCATCGCGCCGCCCGTCACGGCGTGGACGAGGCTGCGCACCCCGTTCGACAGCGTGAAGCCCAGATGGGCGAAGAACGCTTCATCGAAATCGCGCAGCGCCTTCACGTGGTCGGCTTCGCGCGTCGCGGCCATCTCCTTTAACAGATACGGATGACAGCGGATCGCACCCTGGCCGAAGATGATAAGGCAGCGCGTGAGGATGTTCGCGCCTTCGACGGTGATCGAAATGGGCACCTGCTGATACGCGCGCGCCAGAAAGTTCGACGGCCCCAGGCAGATGCCTTTGCCCGCGACGACGTCCATGCCGTCGTCGATCACCTCGCGGTTGCGCTCGGTGATGTGGTACTTCGAGATCGCCGAGATCACCGACGGCTTTTCGCCGAGATCGACGGCCTGTGCCGACAGGCGGCGCGCGGCGTCCATCACGTAGAGGTTGCCGCCCATGCGCCCGAGCGCTTCCTGCACGCCTTCGAACTTGCCGATCGCCGTGCGGAACTGGCGACGCACGGCCGCATACGCGCCGACGCTGCGCACGGCCGACTTCGACATGCCCACGTTCGACGAAGGCAACGAAATAGCGCGGCCCGCCGCGAGGCACTCCATCAGCATGCGCCAGCCGTTGCCGACCTGCGCGCGTGCGCCGATCACCCAGTCGAGCGGGATGAACACGTCGTTGCCCGAGTTCGGGCCGTTCTGGAACACGGCATTCAACGGCCAGTGACGCCGCCCGATGTCGACGCCCGGATGGCGTGCCGGAATCAGCGCGCAGGTGATGCCGGGCTCGTCTTCGCTGCCAAGCAGATGGTCGGGGTCGAGCGCGCGAAACGCGAGGCCGAGCACGGTCGCGACGGGGCCGAGCGTGATATAGCGCTTGCTCCAGCTCACGCGGAAGCCGAGCGTCTCGCGCCCTTCGAACGTGCTCTTGCAGACGATGCCGACGTCGGGAATCGACGCCGCGTCGGAGCCCGCGTACGGGCTTGTCAGCGCAAAGCAGGGGATTTCGTCGCCGCGGGCAAGACGCGGCAAATAGTGGTTCTTCTGCGCGTCGGTGCCGTATTGCAGCAGTAGTTCGGCGGGGCCGAGCGAGTTGGGCACCATCACGGTGACGGCGGCCGCCGAGCAGCGCGTGGCCAGCTTCATGATGACCTGCGAGTGCGCGTAGGCGGAGAACTGTTTGCCGCCGTACTGCTTCGGGATGATCATTCCGAGGAAGCCTTTGTCCTTGATGAACTGCCAGGCCTGCGGCGACAGGTCTTGCCAGACGGCCGTCGTTTGCCAGTCGTTCGCGAGATCGCAAAGCTGCTCGCATTCGTTGTCGAGAAACGCCTGCTCTTCGGACGACAGTCGCGCCGGGCCATGGCCGAGCAGCGTGTCCCAGTGAGGGCGTCCCGAGAAGAGCGCCGCGTCCCACCAGACCGTGCCGGCTTCCAGCGCGTCGCGCTCGGTCTGCGACATGTCGGGCAGGATCTTGCGGAAAGTGCCGAGCACGCGACGGCTCAGCCACGCGCGGCGCAGCGGCCTGATCGTCAGCACGAGCGCGGGGATGACGAGCGCGAGCGCCAGCAGGAGCGTCGCCGCCGCGCCCGCTGCGCCCGACAGATACGCGGCCGCGACCCATGCGGCGAGAAACGCGAGCCACCACGACGCGCGCGCCTGCACGTGGACGAGCGCGAGAGCGGCGGCGATCAACGCAACGATGAACCACGACATGGCGACTTCTCCTTTTCGTCTCGTTCGGCGAGCACGTTCCCCGATGTGCGGGCTCGTCTTTTTTCTTCGAGTGGTGCGCTTCGGCTGTCCGTGACGCGGCGCGTGGGTTCGCCGTCTTTCGTTGCAGCCCGCGTGCCTGGTTGATGCCGTGACGCATGCAAGCGCGATCGGCGACGCGAGGCGCGCGACCGGTTGCGGATCTTCGCGATTGTCGCGATTGTCGCGATTGGCGCGCTCTCCGGCGTGCTGCCGAGCGCTGACACCTCGAGCATCGTCAATGAGTTCTCGCAACGCAAGTCGAAGAACACGCGTGTCGGTCGACGCCGCTAAAAGCGGCCGACAAAAAAGGCCGCTCCGACATGAATCGGAGCGGCCTCGTCGCTGCTGCATGGCGAGGGAGCGGCGGCGCGCCTGTGCTTCGGGCGCGCGTTGCGTGCGCTCAGTGCGCGGTCGCCGCGACCTGCTCGGCGGATTGCGTCATGTCTATGCCGCGTCGTTCACGGCTGAACAGGATCAGCACGGCAATCACGACGGCGACCGTGCCCGCGACGAGCGCCATCGCCAGCGCGTAGTTGTTGTTGTGGCTGACGGCGAACGACGCCTGCATCGTCGCGTTGACGGAAGCGAGCAGGTTGCCCAGCTGATAGACGAGGCCGGGGAACGTCGCGCGGATTTCGTCGGGCGAGATCTCGTTCAGATGGACGGGAATCACGCCCCACGCGCCTTGCACGGAGATCTGCATCAGGAACGCGCCCGCCGCGAGCGCAATGGCCGTGTTCGAGAACGCCCACAGCGGCAGCACGGGCAGTGCGATCAGCGCCGCGATGAAAATTGCGCGGCGACGGCCGATCCGCTCCGAGAACGCGCCGAATGCAAGGCCGCCGACGATCGCGCCGATGTTCAGCGTGATCGTGATCAGCGAGACCGTATGGGGATCGAAGTGATGCTGTTCGCGCAGGAAGGTCGGATACAGATCCTGTGTGCCGTGCGAGAAGAAGTTGAAGGCCGTCATCAGGATGATCGCGTAGATCGACAACACCCAGTTGCGCTTGAGCGTGACGAGCAGACCCGGGCGCGGCTGCTTTTCCATTGCGACCCACGCGGGCGACTCCTTCACGTGCGCGCGCACGTACATCACGAGCAGCGCGGGCAGCACGCCGACGAAGAACATGCCGCGCCAGCCGATGTATGGATAGAGCACGCCGAACACGATCGACGCGAGCAGATATCCGCTCGGATAGCCCGCTTGCAGCAGGCCGGAGACGAAGCCGCGCGCGTGCGTGGGCACGGTCTCCATCGTCAGCGCGGAGCCGACGCCCCATTCGCCGCCCATCGCGATCCCGAAGAGGGCGCGCAAGACCAGCAGCGTCGTGAGATTGGGCGAGAAGCCCGATAGCAGTTCGAGCAGCGAGTAGCACGCAATGTTGATCATCAAGGTTGGTCGGCGACCGAATTTGTCGGCGAGCCGCCCGAAGATGAGTGCGCCGAGCGGGCGCATCGCGAGAGTGAGCGTAATGCCGAATGCGACTTCCGGGATTTTGGTATTAAATTCCGCCGCGATATCTTTCAGAATAAAGACCATCAAAAAGAAATCGAATGCGTCGAGTGTCCAGCCTAAATAGGCTGCAATCGTGACGTTTCTCTGTTCCCGAGTCCAACTCATTGGATTGTTCTCCTGTCTCCGATATTCGTGCCGGCCAGTGCCGTTTTAGAGGGCGTTCAAAAGGCGATTGCGCGGCATGCCGCGCCCCGTGGATCAAGGCTTCCGAACGAGTGTACGCTGGACATTAAGCGGCTGCATGGAACAACGCAGGCTTATCCGTGCTTACCCCTGGGTTAATTCGTTCCGCAGAGGCGGCAATGTCTGGTAAATGTAATCAATGTAGTATTTTTACCAGAGTCGAGTTTGGCATTCGTAATATCCAGGCAATCAATTCTCGCTGCCCATTTGGATTCGCGGCGGTTATCAACAAGGCCGCGCACGGCCGCCGATTTCGACGATTACATCGCGATGGCACATAGGGTTGCGGTTGCGAGGACGCGATGCAAACGACGCAGCGTGGTGCAAGGACGCTCGCACGCCCAATGATGAGCGGCCGCCAGAAACAAAAAACCCCGCAAGCTATCTGCTTTGCGGGGTGATCTGTTTTAGCGTTGAGAGCGTGGTGCCCAGGAGAGGACTCGAACCTCCACGGTGTTGCCACCGCTAGGACCTGAACCTAGTGCGTCTACCAATTCCGCCACCTGGGCACGTCTCAAGCTAGACCGCTATTGTAGCGAGAAGAATCTGCGTGTCAATCGGTATTTCGAAAAACGCTTCATCTTTTCGCCTGGTTGTTCGCGCATCAAATGACTCGCGCTCAACAGGTACTGCAACTTCTCACACCGCCTTCTCCACGATCCGAAAACCGCAGCGAAAGAGCAGTGCTCTCACAACAATGAAAAACCGCCCGAAGGCGGCTTTCATTTGAATCTGGTGCCCAAGAGAGGACTCGAACCTCCACGGTGTTGCCACCGCTAGGACCTGAACCTAGTGCGTCTACCAATTTCGCCACCTGGGCAAGGTGCGTTTGAAGCAGAGACAGCGATTATAGCGTGTCGAGAAATCGTGTCAAGTGTTTTGCGAAAACTGCCCGGGGGCGCACGCGCCGCGTGGGACGCTGCCCGCGCAGCGCGCGCAATCGCCCGCCAGGCGGCGCGTGGCGCGCAAGACGGGTGTTAGAATCCCCGCAGTAGTATGCGGGCACGGTGCGGCGACCCGTCGCGTGCAATGACGGGGTCTTCGTGCCGCCACCCGGGCAGCATGTCGGGGGCAGCACGGTGGCCGCACGGTTGTCGTCAGTCAGAGAGCAAGAGAGCAGTCGCAGTCACGAACGAGCGCAGTTGCAGTTCAGAAAGAGCAACGTCAACACACCCGCCGACGTCCACGCAACGAGAACAATCATCGACAAGCCCTTGAGCAAATATCCGTATCCGATTCCAAGCCGCGAAGAAATCCTCGGCGTGCTGCGCACGAGTGAAACGCCGCTTGCAGCGAACGACATCGCCGAAGCACTGTCGATCAAGCGCCAGGAGCGCGAAGGGTTTTTCAAGCGCCTCGCCGCGATGGAGCGCGATGGCCAGATCAGACTCGATCAGCGCGGGCATTATCAACTGACTCATCCGTCGAACTTCGTCGCGGGCCGCGTGCAGGGCCATCGCGACGGCTACGGGTTTCTGATCCGCGACGACGGCCAGGACGATCTGTTCCTGCCGACGGGCGAAATGCAGAAGGTCATGCACAACGACCGCGTGCTCGCGCGCATCGTTGGCTATGACCGGCGCGGGCGTCCCGAAGGCCATATCGTCGAGGTGACGGAGCGCGCGAACAAGCGCGTGATCGGGCGGCTTCTCAACGAGAACGGCGCGCTGATCGTCGCGCCCGAAGAGAAGCGCATCGGCCACGACATCCTGATCACGCAGAACACGAAGAAGGCGAAGGTCGGGCAGGTCGTCGTGGTCGAGCTGACCGACTTTCCGAGCCGTCATTCGCAGCCGCTCGGACGCGTGGTGGAAGTGCTCGGCGATATCGACGATCCCGGCATGGAAATCGAAATCGCGGTGCGCAAGTACGGCGTGCCGCACGAGTTCAGCCAGGCCGCAGTGGAAGAGGCCGCGAAACTGCCGGACGAAGTGCGTCCCGTCGATATCCGGCATCGCGTCGACTTGCGCGATGTGCCCCTCGTCACGATCGACGGCGAAGACGCGCGCGACTTCGATGACGCCGTGTATTGCGAGCCCGTCAAGGTCGGGCGCGGCGACGGCTTTCGCCTGATCGTCGCGATCGCCGACGTGTCGCATTACGTGCTGCCCGACACCGGCCTCGATGTCGATGCGATCGAGCGCAGCACGTCGGTGTATTTCCCCCGCCGCGTGATTCCGATGCTGCCGGAAAAGCTGTCGAACGGGCTGTGTTCGCTGAACCCGAATGTGGACCGCTGCGTGCTGGTATGCGACATGGTCATTACCGCGCGCGGCGAGATCAAGGCGTATCAGTTCTATCCCGGCGTGACGCATTCGGCCGCGCGTCTCACGTACACCGAAGTCGCCGCCGTCCTGACCAACACGAAGGGTCCGGAAGCGACGCGCCGCGCCGCGCTTCTGCCGCAACTGCAGAACCTGTACGGCGTCTACAAGGCGCTGTTCGCCGCGCGCCAGAAGCGCGGCGCGATCGACTTCGATACGACGGAGACGTACATCGTCTGCAATGCGCAGGGCAAGATCGAGCAGATCGTGCCGCGCACGCGCAACGACGCGCACAAGCTGATCGAAGAATGCATGCTGGCCGCGAACGTCTGTGCGGCCGACTTCATGAAGCGCAACAAGCATCCGGGTCTGTATCGCGTGCATGCGGGACCGACAGCGGAGCGCCTCGAAAACCTGCGCACGTTCCTGCGCGGCATGGGCCTGACGCTCGGCGGCGGCGACACGCCGCACGCGAGCGACTACGCCGCATTGATGGCGCACATCCGCGACCGTCCCGACGCGCAGATGCTGCAGACGATGCTGCTGCGCTCGATGCAGCAGGCCGTCTACAGCCCGGACAACATCGGTCACTTCGGTCTCGCGTACGAGGCCTATGCGCATTTCACCAGCCCGATTCGCCGCTATCCCGATCTGCTCACGCACCGCGCGATCTACGCGATCCTGCAGGGCCGCAAGTACGAGCCGCACACGCCGCCCGGCGTCGAGCTGAACACGGCGCTGTCGCCGCGCGCCCGCGCGCTGCAGGCGGAAAACGAGAAGCGCGGCGGCCGCGGACGCCCGAACACGGCGATCTGGGAAGAGCTCGGCCTGCATTGCTCGGCGAACGAGCGCCGCGCCGATGAGGCCTCGCGCGACGTCGAAGCGTGGCTCAAGTGCTACTTCATGCGCGACAAGCTCGGCGAAGAGTATGGCGGGATGGTGAGCGGCGTGACGTCGTTCGGCATTTTCGTGCAGCTCGATTCGCTCTTTATCGAAGGGCTCGTGCATGTGACGGAACTCGGCTCGGACTACTTCCAGTACGACGAGATCAAGAACGAGCTGCGCGGCGAACGCACGGGCATCCGTTATCGTTTGTCGGATCGCGTGCGCGTGCAGGTGAGCCGCGTCGATCTCGACGCGCGCAAGATCGATTTCCGCCTCGTGCGCGACTTGCCCGTGAAGATGCAGGCGCATCGCGCGAGTTCCGCCGAGAAGGCGAGCGATCTCGGCGGCCCGCGCGTGCGGTCCATCGAGCGCGTGGCGCAGGTCGACGGCTCGCGCCGCAAGAAGGCCGCATCGGCGCCGACAGCCGCCGTGAAGGAAGCCCGCGCGGCGCGCAAGGCGGGCGCGTCGAAGAAGCGCGCGTCCGCAAAATCATCGCCGAAGGCGTCGCGCAAGAAGCGTTGATTGTGCAGTATCGCCGCGCGCATTCGCGGCGCGGCGCTCGTCTCCATCGGGCGCGCCCTGATCGTTTGCATCGGGCGCGCTCATTCAAAGGTTGTTTCAGTCATGTCACGTCTCAAGGTTCTCTACGGTTTTCATGCGGTGACGGCACGCTTGCGTCACGATCCATCGACGGTCGAGGAAATCTATTACGACCAGACGCGCCGCGATCGCCGGATGAACGAGTTTCTCGCCGTGGCGAAAGAGGCGGGCGTGCGTCTGATCGCCGCCGACGAAACGCGCCTGTGGGGCCTCGCGCATACGGAGCGCCATCAGGGCATCGTCGCGCGCGCGGGCGACCTGCCGCTTGCGCAGAATCTGGCGGAACTGCTCGATGGCATTCAGGGGCCGGCGCTGCTGCTGGTGCTCGATGGCGTCACTGATCCTCACAACCTCGGCGCGTGCCTGCGCGTCGCCGACGCGGCGGGCGCTCATGCCGTCATTGCGCCGCGCGATCGGGCCGTCGGGCTGAATGCGACGGCGGCGAAGGTCGCGAGTGGCGCGGCGGATACCGTGCCGTACATCACCGTGACCAATCTTGCGCGCGCGTTGCGCGAACTGAAGGACGCGGGCGTGTGGGTCGTCGGCACGGCGGGCGATGCGACGGCTTCCCTCTATGAGACGAAGCTCGATGGTCCCGTCGCGCTCGTGATGGGTGCCGAGGGAGAGGGCATGAGAAGGCTCACGCGCGATACCTGCGATGAAGTGATGCAGATTCCGATGGCGGGGTCGGTCGAGAGCCTGAACGTTTCCGTGGCGAGCGGCGTGTGTCTGTTCGAGGCAGTGCGGCAGCGGGTGGGGAAGAAGTAACCCGGTGGTCGTTCGCGACGGCTGATGTTGATCTGCCTTCGAATTCGCCGGCATCCGCGATAGCGTCTTGCAACGCGGATGTCCGTGCAGGCCCGGGCGAAGCAATGAAATGCCGGCACGCGGCGACGCAAGAGACGATCCAATGACCTTTCCCAAACGGCCCCTCTCGATGCAACGGCTGGCAACGCTCGCACTTGCCACGCTCCTCACCACTGCCTGCACGACCAGCGTCATCGATCGGGGCGCCTACTACGCCGACACGTCCCGCCACGCGCGATACGCCGACACTCGCATCCGTTTTCTCGTCATGCACTACACCGAAATCGACGAGGCGCAATCTCTCGACGTGTTGACGCAAGAGCAGGTCAGCGCGCACTACGTCGTCCCCGACCATCCGCGCGAGAAGAACGGCGAGCCCATCGTCTGGCAACTCGTTCCCGAATCGCAGCGCGCATGGCATGCGGGGCTGAGCTACTGGCAGGGCACGACGGAACTGAACGCGGCGTCGATCGGCATCGAGAATGTGAATCTCGGGCCCGTCGATACGCCGCAAGGCCGCACCTGGCAGCCGTATCCGCCCGCGCAGGTCGACGCGCTGATCCGCGTCGCGAAGGATATCGTCGCACGCTACGCGATTGCGCCGACGCGCGTCGTCGGCCACAGCGATATCGCGCCGCAACGCAAGATCGATCCTGGCCCGCTGTTTCCGTGGAAGCAACTCTACGATGCGGGCATCGGAGCATGGCCGGACGACGCCGCCGTCACGAAAGGCTTGGCGGGCCGCGATCCGCATGCGCCCACCGACGTGTGCGCGCTCCAGCAGAAGCTCGCGCGCTATGGCTACGAAGTCGCGACGGACGGTGTGCTCGACGACAGGACGCGGCGCGTCATTGCCGCGTTCCAGATGCATTTCCGTGCCGCCGATTACTCAGGCAACCCGGATGCGCAAACGGATGCGATCGCGCAGGCGCTGCTCGACAAATACCTGCCGGATGCCGCCGCGCCACCCGCCAAAGCCACACCCTGAATGGTTCAGGATTGCATCATTCAGGCTGAAGGGCAGCACCGCATTTGCGCGCAATAAATCAGGCCCGTCGCGCGGACTCCGGTAAACTCATGCTTTTCCGCCTGCCTCAAGCATTCCCATCATGACTCAAGACGAACTCAAGCAATTGGTCGGCCGCGCCGCCGCCGACTATGTGGTCGCGAACGTACCCGAAGGCGCCGTGATCGGCGTCGGCACCGGCTCGACGGCGAACTGCTTCATCGATGCGCTCGCCGCGCACAAGTCGCGGTATCGCGGCGCCGTGTCCAGTTCGGTCGCGACGACGCAGCGCCTGCAATCGCACGGCATTCAGGTGTTCGACCTGAACGACGTCGAATCGCTGACCGTCTATGTCGATGGCGCCGATGAGATCGACCACGGTGGCGCGATGATCAAGGGTGGCGGCGGTGCGTTGACGCGCGAGAAGATCGTCGCGTCGGTGGCGGAGAAATTCGTCTGTATCGCCGACGCAAGCAAGGTCGTCGACGTGCTCGGCCAGTTCCCGCTGCCCATCGAAGTCCTGCCGATGGCGCGCACGGCCATCGGCCGCCGCGTCACGGCAATGGGCGGCGTGCCCGTCGTGCGCGTGACGAAGGACGGCGCGCCCTATATCACCGACAACGGCAATGAGATCATCGACGTCAAGGGCCTGCGCATCAGCGATCCGCGCACCGTTGAAGCGCACATCAATGCGTGGCCTGGCGTCGTGACGGTGGGTCTGTTCGCCGCGCGCGGCGCGGACCTGTGCCTGCTTGGCACGAGCAAGGGCGTCGAGACGATCGAGTACGCGCGCAGCTGATCGCTGCAGCGCGCCCGCGTGCGCCGACGCGCCGCCTTGCTTCGTGCGAGGTGGCGCGTTTTTGTTCGTATCATGCAACGGCTGCTCGATGAGCCGTGATGGAAGTCTGAAGAGGCCGACTTCGTGCTGACGCCCGGCACATGACGCACCCGTCGTTGCGGCTCGCTTGCGTCACGTTTCAGCGCTGCATTCGGTGTGCCGGCATTGAGGAATGCACGCTCTTCATCTGCGTCGAAAGCGGGTCGTTGCCCGGTGCGTTCGTATCGGCGCGCACATTTCCTTGAAACCGACGGGCAGCGCAGGTACGACGGGAACGGCAGCACGAGCACGCATGGCAATGCGATCAGCAGCCGCCCGGTGCCGTGGCGTTCGATCGGTGCGAGAGCGCATTCAGCGCCTGCGATGACGAACCGCATATCCGGGCCGCGAGCGACACATCAGAATCGGATCCGAACCCCGCTATCGGCTTCAGTTCACCGCCTCGGCTTGATGCAGGCGCGGCAGCAGCCGGTCGAACTCGCGCTTCACGAGGCCATAGCATTCACATGCACGCGCTTCGAGTCCCTTGCGGTCGAGCACCTTGATATGGCCGCGGCTGTGATGGATCAGGCCTTCGTCGTGCAGCTTGCCCGCGGCTTCCGTGATGCCTTCGCGTCGCACGCCGAGCATGTCGGCGATGAGCTGCTGCGTGACGGTCAGATCGTTCGACGCGACGCGATCCACTTCGATCAGAAGCCACCGGCACAACTGCTTGCTCAGCGAGTGGTGACGGTTGCACGCCGCCGTCTGCGCGACCTGCGTAAGCAGTGCGTGCATGTAGAGCAGCATCAGCCGGCGCAGCAGGTCCGAGCGTTGCAGTTGCTGGCGCAGCGCCTGTGCGCTGATGCGATAAGCGAAGCCCGAGCATTGCACCTGCACGCGGTTCGGCATGGTCTCGCCGCCCGTGAGGATGGGCACGCCCGTCATCCCTTCGCGTCCCACGGCGGCGATCTCGACGGAGCCGCCATCTTCCATCGTCGAGAGCAGCGAAACGATCGCGCTCGTCGGGAAGTACACATGATGAATCCGTTGTCCCGAATCGCAGAGCAACTGTTCGGTGCGCAGATGGACGAGCTCGAGATGGGGGACGAGCGCCTGCCATTCGTGAGAAGGCAGCGAGCCAAGCAAATGGTTGCCGTGAAGATCGGATTGAAGGGTCAACATGATCGGTCCTCGCATGAAGCCGCGCATCACGCGCATAGCTGTTCTTGTCCGGCGCTGCGTCCGTTGTTGTTCCGCCTGGCAAGCGGCTGTTAAACGCAGTCCGGCCCCGTCCGGCTTTCTCGCGCCTTCACCTCTCGGTTCGTGCTGGCGCTGTTGCCGTGCGACATCTTTAGCGACAAACATGCCAATCGCCCCGCCAGCGAGCAGCGACGCGGCCTCGCGTCGCCGCCCGCGCGTCGATAAACCGCAAAACACGCACTTTTGTTTCAATTTTGCAAAACGCTTTTTTGCGGTGCGTTATTGCAATTTTCATTAACTACGATCCATAAGTCATTGATGGGATTGGTGTTTGGGGAGGCGTATGGGCGTCTTCAAAGGTGCTTTGAAGGGTGAAACTCGCGCCGAAAGTGTGTCACGCGAACGTTTCGTCGGGTCGCCAGAATTGATTCAGATATGTTGCATGGCCCGCGTCGCTGTCGCGGGTGACTGTCTTTTTGCGGCATCGAATTGCTGGCTTATGCGATGAAGGTGTTCGGTACGGCCCAACATTGCGAGCGCCTGTGTTGGTGCGAGCCCCGACGACAACGGCTTCGCGCGCGCCTGTCGAGCAGCCGGCCTTTTCAAGAAGCGAATATGGAGCGAACACGGCCCGGCCAGGATGGGTCGCCGGTGCTTTGCAATTTGGCGTCAAGCCTGTAACACGGCCTGCAAGTCGACTAGCGGGCAAGCGAACCTGTTGCGTTTCGCGAGCATGCGTTGCAGCAAGTGTCTTCATGGCATGCGAGCCGCTAAAGGAGAATTGACAATGCACCGTCACGTCGATCGTCACCCGTTCAGACACGCGGCATCGCGATGACAGCGGCACGATGACGTGCCGCTGCACGCGTGTCGAAAGCGCAGGCGCAAGGTGGAAGGTCGGTGCGATTGCGCACTGAATCACGGGAGCACCGTCAGTAATGTGTGGCCATATCAACGGGAACAGCCCGCCGGAACGTGCCCGATCATCATCCGTCATAGGGAGCCGCGATGAACTGGAAGACGCTGGAGTTCGACCAACTCACCGCGCGCGAGCTGTATCTGATCATGCGTGCGCGCAGCGCCGTGTTCGTCGTCGAACGATCGCACGTCCATCTCGACGCAGACGGTCATGACGAGCACGCACTGCATCTGTTCGCCGTCGACGACATGACGCGCCAGATGCCCATTCTCGCGTACGCGCGCATCCGGCCGTGCGACAGCGAAGAGCCCGACATCGCGATCGACAAGATCCTGACGAGCCCGGGCCGGCGCGGCGACGGCACCGCACACGCGCTGATCGAGCGTGCGCTGCAAGTGATCTGCAAACGCTGGCCAGGACGCGCGGTGTGGGTGACGGCCCCTGCGGGGCTGAGCGGCTTCTATGAGCAGTTCGGCTTCAGAAAGATGGATGGCCGGTTGCTCGAGCGCGGCACGCCGCACATCAGCCTCAGATGGCAGCCTCGCAAGGGCAGCCGCAACCTGTTCGCCGTGCAGCGCCGCGAACGCGAGAGCGACACCATCGTCGATAGCTTCGAATTTCTGTGACGCCGCAAATGCGTCTCGCGGATGATGCAGCCGTCCAACCAGATGCTTGCGGCCGCATCATTGCGAATAATTCTCTGTGTGTACTCGCACAGAAGAGCGGCATGCAAGTCTGCTTGAATGGCAGTGTCGGATGCCGTATGCGATGCGACCGCAAACGGATTGTCAGAGTCACGCTGCTGGAGAGGGCAGCGATGGCACTGGCAGCGGTAGCGTCGGGTGCGAGCCGTGATGGCGATCGAAGCGATTCATCAGTGAAGTACAGGTCTTTTCGCTCGACAGGCAGGAGCCGCTGGCGTTTTCGACGAATGCCACGCGTCGTGCGGTGGACGGTTGTTGACGGAGGCAATAGGTAACGAGACGGGTGGGCGCTGCGCGCTTCGAAGAGCGGGCTGCGCGAGCGACGCGGAGCAAACGTACGCGTCAGTGCTTGCGGACTGCTAATTGATTCGATTGGTAACAAACGTAACGAATGTAACCGTCGTCTGCCAGTGATTGCGTGCGGTGTTTTCAATGCAATTTTTCCCCATTGCGCAGGCTTGTTGCGATGTGATTCCGACTTCGTTTCACGACGCGTTGCACGAACGAAACAATTAATCGGAGGGAATACCCTGTCGGGGTGGTTCCCGATTGGCGCATGCAGATAAAGCGAAGCAACGTAGCGTTCACAATTAAAAATGACACGAGGGCACGTGATCCACATTCATCGCAGGCGAAAACGCCGCATCGGGGAGAAGCATGATGGAACAAACCAATAAAGAACGTTCCTTGGTCAGCAAAGTCATGGATGGACTCGTGACCGGGATCGTCGAAGAAAAATATGGCGCGGTGCTGCCGCCGCAAGACGTATTGTCGAAGGAATTCGACGTCAGCCGCACGGTGATGCGCGAGGCGCTGTCGATGCTGCTCGCGCGGCACATGCTCGACGTGCGGCCGAAGATCGGCACGCGCATCAGGCCGATGCACGACTGGCGCATGATCGACGAGGACGTCGTGAACTGGCGCTTTCGCGCGAAGCCCGATCCGACGTTTCTGCGCGACGTGATCGAGTTCCGCGTGCTGATCGAACCGCGCGCCGCCGCGCAGGCCGCGACGCGCGGCAATGCTTCGGACATCGCCGCGATCCGCGATGCGTTCGAGGCTTTCCGCAACAGCCCGCCTGGCGAGCCTGGCCATCAGACTGCGGATGAAGTGCTGCATACGCGGATCGTCACCGCAAGCGGCAACCAGTTCTTCCAGCAGATGGCGGCCATCATTCGCGGCGCGCTGTCGGCGTTGAAGCCGCTCGTCGATATGCCGCAGGGCGCATGGGAAGAAACGGTGCGCCTGCATTCGCGCGTGGTCGAGGCCATCGAGAAGCACGACGCCAAGGAAGCGGAAGCGGCGGCGATCGCGCTGATCGACTTCTCGATGAGCCGCATGAGCGTCGCGATGCCCGACGGGCCTGCGGAACGATAAGTCAGACGAAGAAGAAGGACAGAGCAGAGCAAGGCCAACGCGCCGCGGGAATGATATCCGGGAAAGTGAGGTCGACATCGGCGACAATGCCGGTTCTCACAATCACTCAATGGATAGATGAACGCCTCGCGACGGATGAATCACGCAGCAAACCTCAACCCGCCCGGGAATCGCGCAACAATACGCTGGGGCATCGTTGGCACGGGTCGCATTGCCCAACGTTTCGCGCAAAGTCTCACGCATGTTCCGCACACGCGGCTGACGGCAGTCTGGTCACGCCGTCGCGCGCCCACTGAAACGTTTGCGCAGCAGCATCGCGCGCAAGCGCTCGACAGCTTCGACGCACTGCTTCAAAGCGGCATCGACGCGCTCTATATCGCGACGATGCAGGATAGCCACGCGCAGTATGCGATCGCCGCACTCGAAGCCGGACTTCATGTGCTGTGCGAAAAGCCCGCGACGGTGAACGCGGCGCAACTCGATCGCGTGACAGCCAGCGCACTCGCGTCGCAGCGGCTCTTCATGGAAGCGATGAAGCCGCCGTTCTATCCGCTCTATCAGAAACTGCGCGCGCACCTCGCAGCCGATTCCATCGGCGAGATCGGCCTCGTGCGCGCGGGCTGCTCGGTGCCGGGCGTGCCCGACGATCATCCGTCGCTGTCGTTCGAACAGGCGGGCGGCGCGCTGCTCGATATCGGTATCTATGAGATGTTTCTCGCCGTCGACTGGCTCGGCGCGCCGCTCGACGTGCAGACGCTGGGGCGGCTTGGGCCGACGGGCGTCGATACGTTCGCGAGTCTCAACAGCCGGCATGAGCACGGGCTTGCCCAGATTTTTTGCGGCCTCGATCTGTTCGGCAAGGGCGATGCGTTCATCGCGGGCACGCGCGGCCACATCACGATCCACGAGAACTGGTGGAACCCGGCGCGCGCGACGGTGCGTTATGTCGATGGCCGCGTGGTCGAACTCGATGCGCCGTTCGAAGGCGGCGGCCTCAACTACGAGACCGCGCACTTCTGCGATCTCATTCGCGCAGGGCAGCTCGAAAGCCCGATCATGACGCACGCGAAGTCGCGTCAGATGATTGCGATGGCCGATGCGGCGCGCGCAGCGCTCGGGCTGCGATTCCCGTGCGAGTGAAACTGCGCTGTCTTCGTGCGCCGTGGGAGGATGGTCGCGGCCTGAGGGCGGTGCTTGCGGCCGCTGTCGTTTTCGAGGAGCGCGATGATGCGCATGCTGGCCCGGCCGTGGCGCGAGTACAAGCGTTTCGTCGCGTTCATCGCGCTGATGGTGCTGTTTCGCAGTGCGATCGCCGACTGGAACGTCGTGCCGAGCGGCTCGATGCTGCCGGCGATACGCGAAGGCGACCGCATCCTCGTCGACAAGATGGCCTACGACCTGCGCATCCCGCTCACGCAAATCGCGATTGCGCATTTGCATGAGCCGCAGCGCGGCGACGTCGTGACTGTCGATTCGTCAGCGGCGCACGAGCTGACCGTGAAGCGGCTGATCGGCTTGCCTGGCGATACTGTCGCGATGCGCGACAACGTGCTGTTATGTGAACGGCGTGCGCGCGAGCTATCAGCTGCTCGCGCTCGCGCCGCTGCCCGTCGACGCGATTTCGCCCGGCGGCTATCTGACTGAGCGCTTCGCGGGTGTTGCGCATGTCGTGCGGTTGTCGGAAACGGAGCCGAGTCCGCGCAGCTCGTTCGGGCCCGTCACGGTGCCCGCGGGCGAGTATCTGATGCTCGGCGACAATCGCGACGACAGCGCGGACTCGCGCTATTTCGGCTTCTTTCCGCGCGACGAATTGATGGGCCGCACGCGGCGCGTCGCCTATTCGCTCGATCTGGATCACTTCTACAAGCCACGGCTGGAGCGCTTCGGCGCGCGGCTCGATGCTGTCGCGGCGCGCTGAGCCGCGTCAGCGCGAGGCCCGCGGTGTGCGCGTCGCGCAGGCTGCGGCGCTCAGGCGGCGCGCGCGGCGAGCGCCTGCGCGCATTCGGCGACGAGGGCTGGGCCGCGATAGATGAAGCCCGTATAGAGCTGCACGAGCGATGCGCCCGCATCGAGCTTCGCCTGCGCGTCCGCGCCCGAGAAAATTCCGCCGACGCCGATGATGGGCACGTCGCTGCCGACTTGCGCGCGCAGCTTGCGGATCACTTCATTCGACGCATCGAACACGGGCCGCCCCGACAGGCCGCCCGCTTCGTCGGCATGCGGCAGGCCTTGCACGGCCGCGCGCGAGAGCGTCGTGTTGGTCGCGATCACGCCTTCAAAACGGTGGCGCAGCAAGGTGTCCGCAATCGACTTGACCTGCTCGTCGTCGAGGTCGGGCGCGATTTTCAGCGCGAGCGGCACGAGCTTGCCATGCAGGTCCGCGAGGCGCTGCTGCTTGTCCTTGAGTGCGGCGAGCAGCGCGTCGAGTTCGTCCGCGCCTTGCAGTTGGCGCAGATTTTTCGTGTTCGGTGACGAGATGTTGACGGTCACGTAGCTCGCGAACGGATACACGCGTTCGAGGCAGTAGAGATAATCGTCGGCGGCGCGCTCGATCGGCGTGTCGGCGTTCTTGCCGATGTTCAGCCCCAGGATGCCGCGATAGCGCGCGGCCTGCACGTTCTGCACGAACTGTTCGACGCCCGCGTTGTTGAAGCCCATCCGGTTGATGACGGCGTTTGCCTTCGGCAGGCGGAACATGCGCGGGCGCGGGTTGCCCGGCTGCGCGCGCGGCGTCACGGTGCCGACTTCGATGAAGCCGAAGCCGAGCGCGGCAAGACCGTCGATGCACGCGCCATCCTTGTCGAGACCCGCAGCGAGGCCGACGGGATTCCTGAACGTCAGGCCCATCACGGTACGCGGCGCATCGGGCACGCGCGGCGCAAGCGCGCCCGCGACGCCGGCGCGTCCAGCAGCGCCGAGGAGGCGCAAGGTCAGATGGTGAGCGTCTTCCGCGTCCATGCGGAAAAGTGGGGCGCGTACGAGCGGATAAAGGGAACTGAACACGGCGGGGCGCCTGGCGGCTGAAAATGAGAACCCGCTATTTTAACGGTTCGGCGCGGCGGCTATCGACGTTTCTGTTTTAATGCGCCGCCGTGTGACGTGCACGCGGGCAACAGCGAGTGCGCGTGGCGTGCGATCAATCGCGGGCGACGCGGAACACGCGTTGGCCGCCTTTCGCGGCATCGACGGTCGAGAGATCGGGCGCGCCCGGGTCGAGCACCTTCCACGCGCCGTCGAAAAGCCCTTCGAGCGGCGTGAAATTGGCCTTGTAGGCCATTTTCGGGCTTTCGCGTATCCAGTAGCCGAGGTACACGTGCGGCAGCTTCAGGCTGCGCGCCTGCTCGATCTGCCAGAGGATGTTGTAGGTGCCGTAGCTGGTGTGCGGCTGGTCCGGATCGAAGAACGTATAGACCGACGACAGCCCGTCGCCGAGGATGTCGATCATGCTGACCATGCGCAAGGGGCCGGGCATGTCCGGATGGCCCGCATAGCCGGGATTGGCCGGCTCGCGGAACTCGACGAGGCGTGAGTTGATCCTGCTTTGCAGCAGGAACTGCTCGTACTGGTCGCGGCTGTCGCGGTCCATGCCGCCGCCTGCGTGACGCGCCGACTGATAGCGCATATAGAGCGCGTAATGCTCTTCGTCATAGTGCAGCGGCGCGACGGTGGCGATCAGGCCGCCGTGCTTTTTCCACACGCGCCGCTGCGTGCGGTTCGCCTTGAAGCGTTCGACGGGCACGCGCACGGGCACGCATGCGCGGCAGCCGTCGCAATAGGGCCGGTACGTAAACACGCCCGAGCGGCGAAAGCCGGCTCTGACGAGTTCGGTGTAGACGTCGGAGTTGATCAGATGGCTGGGCGTCGCAACCTGCGAGCGCGCGACGCGCCCTTCCAGATAGCTGCAAGGGTAAGGCGCTGTTGCATAGAATTGCAGCGCCGAAAGCGGTGAAAGCGGCAGCTCATTCGGGTGAGTCACGTTAGCAGCTCTCGAAGCGTTTCTGGTTTTGCACATCCGGACGATTGCCGGGCCGATTGCCGGCGACGTGCCGGACATCAGCTTGCAGCGTACGGGCAGAACACATCAATGACGAAGCTCAGCATTTGCGCGGCGCCGACGGCCCTCGACGTCCCGCACATTCAGGCGGCCGGCGCGAAAAGATCGCCTAACACGGTCTTGTCGAACGGCCAGGGAATCGGCGCCGAGTCGACGGCCGCGCGCACATGCGCGACAAACGCCTTGCGTGCGATCTCCCGGCCGCCCAGCGACGCCAGATGCGACGTGTTCTGCTGGCAGTCTATCATTTCTATTTCGTGACGTCGCAAGTGGAAAACGAGCGCGGAGAGCGCGATTTTCGATGCATCCGTGACTTCCGCGTACATCGATTCGCCGAAAAACATCTTGCCGAACGACACGCCATACAAACCGCCGACGCGTTTGCCGGCGTGCCAGGTTTCGATGCTGTGCGCGTCGCCGCGACGGTGCAGCGCCGTATAGGCGTCGATCACATCCGAGGTGATCCACGTGCCGCGCTGGCCGTTGCGCGGCGCGTGCGCGCAGGCGCGCATCACCGCGGGAAAGTCGGCGTCGACGCGGATTTCCCATGCGTCGTCGCGCAGCACACGCTTGAGCGTTTTTTTCAGCGAAGGCGAAATCTTGAACTCGCGCGGGCGCAGGATCATGCGGGGGTCAGGCGTCCACCAGAGCACAGGCTGGCCGTCCGAATACCACGGGAAAATGCCGCTACGATAGGCGTCGATGAGCCGCGACGGCAGCAGGTCCGAACTCGCCGCGAGCAGGCCGGGCGCGCCGCTCGTCGCGGACAGCGCACGCTCGATGGGCGGAAACGGATCGTCGGGGCCTAGCCAGGGAACCATGCGCTGCCGGTTGTGTGCACGTCAGCCGTCGCGCAGCGAGCGGAAGATGTCGCCCGTATGCAGGCCGTAGTTGCCCGATGCGCGGTCGGTGAAGAAGAAGCGCAGCGTCTGCGCGACAGTCGGGAACGCGATGTCGCCCCACGGAATCTCGTGTTCTTCGAAGAGTCGCACTTCGAGGCTCTCTTCGCCCGCTTCGACGTCGAGATCGAGGAGCCGCGCGAGATAGAACAGATGCACCTGATGCACGTGCGGCACGTTCAGCAGCGTGTAGAGGTTCTGCACTTCGACGCGCGCGCCGGCTTCTTCCAGTGTTTCGCGCGCGGCGGCCTCCGACGTGGTCTCGCCCATTTCCATGAAGCCCGCGGGCAGTGTCCAGTAGCCGTAGCGCGGTTCGATCGCGCGGCGGCACAGCAGCACCTTGTCGTCCCAGACAGGGATGGTGCCGACCACGTTGCGCGGATTCTGATAGTGCACGGTGCCGCAGCTCGCACAGACGAAGCGCTCCCGGTTGTCGCCGGGCGGAATGCTCAGGTTCACTGCGTTGCCGCAGATGGAACAGAATTTCATAGGGAGGGGATGGAGAACAGTGATGGGAGTGTATCACCGGGCTGGGGTTTCACGATGACGCCTGGGGCGTGGACGTGGGGCGGGCCGTGTGTGTCGCGCGAATGCGCGGCTGTTGGCCAAAGCAGCGGGCGGAAGGAATGTGATTGCCGGTGATCGCCGGCTCCAAAACAAAAAACCCGCCATTGGCGGGTTTGATGGTGCGACGGTGAGCTAACCAGAACGGAAGCAGACGTACTTGGTTGCGGGGGTAGGATTTGAACCTACGACCTTCGGGTTATGAGCCCGACGAGCTGCCAGACTGCTCCACCCCGCGTCCGTCGAAGAAAAGATTATAGGACAAACGCATGGTCGATGCAATGGGTTTTTAAGGATCGACATGAAAGAGGGGAATGCGACGGCGAATTGGCGTGCCGCGACACGCGTATCGAATGCGCGTCCATGATGTGCGAGCATTCGATACGCGGAACAGATCGCGGGGCGCGGCCAGCACGTTGGCGCGCGGCTTCACGCGTACCGCCTGCGCTAGAATGCCCATTCTTTAGGGCCGCGCAAGCCGTCGTGCCGGCGCGGCATGCCCTCACGCTACTTCGACACGCCATGGATATCGCTCACGATTTGCAGTCGATCGCCGCGCAGGAGCACGCGCTCGTCTTTCCTCATTTCGATGCCGACAGCGCGTGGCAGCTCGGCGCGTATCTGCACGAGATCGCGAAAGCGCGCGGCCTCGCGCTCGCCATCGACATCCGCTCGTTCGGTCAGCCGCTGTTCTTCTGCGCGCTCGAAGGCGCGACGCCCGACAACGTCAATTGGGCGCGCCGCAAGGGCAACACCGTCGCGCACTTCCGCCGCAGCTCATACGCAGTCGGCCTGAAGCTGCAGCAGTCGAACGCGACGCTTGCCGACAAGCACGGTCTCGCCGTATCCGACTATGCGTCGCATGGCGGCGCGTTTCCGCTGACCGTGAAGGGCGCGGGCGTGATCGGCTCGGTGACGGTGTCGGGATTGCCGCAACGCGCGGATCATGAACTCGTCGTCGAGGCGCTGTGCGCGCAACTCGGCCACGACTACAGCAAGCTCGCGCTTGCAAAGGCGTGACGCATGCGTGTGCCTCCTTATGCGTTGCTCGCGATCGCCATCGTCGCCGAAGTAATCGCGACCTCGGCGTTGCGCGCGTCGGAAGGTTTCACGCGTCTCGTGCCCGCGCTCGTCGTGCTGCTCGGCTACGGGATTTCGTTCTACTGCCTGTCGCTCACGCTCAAGAGCCTGCCCGTGGGCATCGTCTATGCAATCTGGTCCGGCGTCGGCATCGTGCTGATCACCGTGGTGGCGATCGTGATGTACCGCCAGATACCCGATCTCGCCGCTGTCGCGGGACTCGGCCTGATCGTCGCGGGCGTCGTCGTGCTCAATCTCTTTTCGAACATGCAGGCGCATTGACGCGGCCCGGCGCGTGACGGATCGACCGGACGCGGCTCGAAGTGGACGTCACGGCGCGCCGGATGCCCGCATGCGCGCGTTACTTGCAGCGAATCACCATCGAACGGTTCTTCACGTTCGCCGACACGACGTTCGTGATGCCGCCGCCCGCCATGCCGCCTTCGTCGTTATCCTTCGACACGATGTCGTAGCCCGTCGCGCCGCACGCCTTGCCGGCCTGCACGTAGCACGAGGCCCAGCTCGAACTCGCATCCGCGCCGCTGCAGCTGACGGCAAAGCCCGTTTCGCCATTGGGCAGGTTGATAAGCTTCGTCGTGTTCGACGACGCGCAGGCGCCAAGGCTCGCGATCGCAAGGGCGGCCAGCGGCAAGGCGGCTGCGCGGATCGCGTGTGAAAAAGCGGTAGGGCGCGCGCGCCGTTCGATCGACTTCATTGTGTGTCCTTCCGGAAATGGGATGTGGGCGACGCCGCCAATGCCATCACGAGAGCACGCGGAGTTGGTGCGCGCGGCAGCGCTGCAATTCGAGCACATCGCGCAGCCGATGCGGGCACGAAACGATCGCGCTTGTCGCTCAGACTTCCCGTCGCACGCTGAGGTGTCCTGTGTCCGGCAGGTCGGCGCGGATGCCGGCCTGCTCGACGAGGCGTCGGCTATCGGCGCCTTCCTTCGACGCGGCATCTTCCCAGACGCCGATCGGCTTCGGAATGTCGATGCCATGATTTTCCGCGTACGCGGACCATGCATTGGCTGCGTCAGGTCCGGGGGCTTCGCGCTCTCGAAGAGAATATTTTCCCATATCGTCGGTGCTCGTCCGGAACTTGCCGGCGTCGCCCATTACGCCCGTCGCCTGTTCGACTGTCGTTCGGCCCGCCTGCGCGGCTGCAGGCGGCTGTGCGCCGCACGTGCCGCGTGCCCGTCGAGCCCGCAAGTATCGGTGCATCGAACTTATGGCGCGGCGCGAGGACTTACCGTGTACCGCACGTGGTGTGCCGCGCGCGGCTGAAGCATCGAATGGATCGAGTGAATACAGAGCAATCGAGAGGCGAATATGGCAGAGCGGGTGAGCGGCCCTTACAGGGGCTATTACATCAGCGCGTCGGCGCGCTTCGTGCCGGCGCACGAGCAGGCGCGCCGGGCGGGCGAGCGCGAAGGGCTGTACGTCGGGGCGGTGAGTTTGTCCGAGGGCGGGCCGGACGATCCGCACCGGATGGAAACGCTGGTCGAAATCGGCGACGAGCATCGCTTCGCGACGGAAGATGAAGCGTTGATTTTCGTCGAGCAGGCGGGCCGCGCGTATGTCGACCGGCTGCTCGACGGTCATTGAGGCGGCATCCGCCTGCGCACGATCGCGCATCGCAGCGCCGGCGCGGCGGGCCCGATGAGCCCGATTTCGCACATGCGTTTCACGATGGGTGCTGGACCGCCGCATGCGGGTACGAGTACCATTACCGCGCTGACCGGGCCCGTCGTCCGCATCTCGCGCCATTCGCGCAATGCGCGGCCGCTCGCCCTTGCCGCCGAATTTTCCCGATGAGGTCACTATGGAGATTCGTTTTCCCGCGGACGCGCCCGCTTATCGCGATTTCAATCTGACGCTGGTGTTTCCGGCGCTGGTCGATGGTGAACGGGTGCCGTGCGCGATTTCAGTCGAAGCGCTCGAAGATCACTTCGGCGCCGAGGCGAACGACACGGAAGGCTGGCGCCGCGCTTTCGACGCGGGCCGGGCGCACATCGAAGCCGTTGCCCGCGAGCATCTGCTGCTCAGCAACGGCACCCCGGTTCTGCTAAAGAGCGGGCACTTTCCGCCGGGCAATCTGGCAGGCGCCTAGGCGCAGGCACGACGGGCGTGCATGGCGCATGCACCCGGCAGCTCGTCGATCGCGCCGCCATTTCCATCCACCCCCATCCACCCCTTTCAGGCACGCTCGCGGCGCACTCACGCGGCCTGCGCTGCCGCCTGCTGCGCACTGCGCAGCGCAGCCTCGAACGACTGCGCAATGCCCGCCTCGTATGACGTTTTCGTCACGGGGCCAATCAGCCTGGCCAACGCCGAATCGTCGAGCACGACGGGGTCCGTCAACAGGTAGTGCATTTCGACGAGTTCGCGCAGCATGGGATCGAAAAGACCCATCACGCGCAGCATCGATTTGCCCGCCACCATCAGCTTCGGCTGGCGCTGAGCGAGCGCATAGGCGCGCGCGGCGACTTCGCGCTGCGTGATCGTGCCCGCGCCCGCCAGATGCAGCACGCGCCCGAACGCTTCGGGCGTGCGTGAAAGCCGCTCGACGACGGGCCCCACGTCGGGCATGAACACGAACTCGTGCGGCACGTCGATGGGGCCGATCATTTGCGCGCGCGTGCCGCGCGCGGCGCCCTCGAACACCCGATGCAGAAAGCTGCGTTCGACGCCCGGGCCGTAGAAATCGGGCAGGCGCAACACGAGCGTGTCGAGCCCGTCGCGACCATGCGCGTCGATGACGAGATTTTCCTGCGCGAGCCGCATCTTGCCCTTGAACGTATGCGGCGCGCGCGGATGCGATTCGGTGACGGGATGGCTGCGCGGGCGCCCATACGGATAGACGGTGCCGATCAGGATCAGCCGCTGCACGCCTGCTGCGCGAAAGCCGTCGAGGGTCTTTTGCATCAGCACGGGATGCTTCGCGAACTCGTGATACGGCACGCCGACGAGATACACAGCCGTTTGCAGGCCAGTCGCGGCGGCCGCAATCGACGCGGGGTCGTCCGGGTTCCACGTTGCGATGTCCGCGAGCGGATCCTGGCCGAACGACGCCTGCAACGCCGCCCGCCCGCGTCCGATCACCCGATACCGGCGGCCTGCCGCGCTCAATGCGTGCGCAATGCTGAGACCTGCGGCGCCCGCCGCGCCGAACAGGCCGATCTGCCCTGCCGTTTCCATGACACCTTTCCGAAATACGCCCGCCGACCACGTGATGCTGGTCCTTATTCAGCACGGACTGAGTGTAAGAAATTTAATGAACAGCGTTCAGTGAACGGTGTTCAGTTTAATTTGACTTTTCAGTTTGTCAACCGGAAAATCGCTCGCATGGGAATCGCAGAAAGAAAGACTCGTCAGAAGCAGGCGTTGCGCGAGCGCATCCTCGATGCGGCGCGACGCATCGTCATGCACGAAGGGTTTGGCGCGCTGTCGATGCGCAAGATCGCCGATGCGATCGAATATTCGCCCGCCACGCTGTACCTGCACTTCGAAAGCCGCGATGCCATTGCGCGCGCGCTTTGCACAGAGGGCTATGCGCAACTGCTCGCCACCTTCGAGCCGTTGATCGCCATCGCCGATCCCGCCGAACGGCTGAAGGCAATCGGGCGCGCGTATGTCGCGTTCGGCGTTGCGCATCCGCAGACGTACCGTCTGATCTTCATGGAGGACCCGTCGTACACGGGTGCAGCCCTCGTCGGCGGTGCGGGCGCGGATGCCGGGACGCAAGACGACGCCGGCGACACCGCGTTCCGGCTGCTCGTCGAGGCGATCGATGCGCTCAAGGCGGGCGGACGCCTGCCGCATGCGGCCAGCAGCGAGGTGTGCGGCGAAGCGCTGTGGGCGACGCTGCATGGCATCGTCGCGCTGCATCTGACTTGCCCCGTGTTTCCGCGCGCACCGCTCGAAGCGGTGGTGGATGCGGCGCTCGTCGCGTGGTTCGGCGCAGCGCAGCCGTGCGCGGCGAACGCTGCGGCAAATGTTGCGGCGAACGCTGGTGCGAACGTCGCAGCAGACGGGAGCGCAATCGCCAACGAGGCCCGCAACGCGACGAAAACGAAGGCAAAGCGCAACGCACCGTCAAAGGCGAACGGCGTCTGAGCCGCACGCTCCCTTGCCACGCCCGTCGCCAGTTTCACTGAAGAAGTCAAACACGCGTGCTACCGTTGCGTCGCACATCTCATCAATCGCATCACGCACGAACCATGTCGACACCCGAACTGCGTAGCGCCTCAGACGAACTCATCGCGTACACCGCCAATCGCATTGGCTTCATCGAACTGAACCGGCCCAAGGCGCTGAACGCGCTCTCCCTCCCGATGATGCGCGCAATGCACGCGGCGCTCGACCAATGGCGCGACGATCCCGGCGTGCTGGCCGTCGTCGTGCGCAGCAACAGCGCGCGCGCGTTCTGCGCGGGGGGCGACATCCGGTATCTGTACGAGTCGTTCCGGCGCGGCGACGGCGATGCCGTCGATACGTTCTTCATCGACGAATACCGGCTCGATCACGCGATCTTCACGTACACGAAGCCGTATATCGCGTTCACGAACGGCGTCGTGATGGGCGGCGGCATGGGCATTTCGCAGGGCGCGCACCGCACGGGCGGCTTGCGCGTCGTGACTTCGTCGACGCGCATGGCGATGCCCGAGACGCGCATCGGCCTGTTTCCGGATGTCGGCGCGGGCTGGTTTCTCGCGCGCACGCCGGGCGCGATCGGCCGCTATCTGGCCGTGACGGGGGAGACGATGGGACCCGCCGACGCGCTCTACGCCGGCCTCGCCGACGCGTACATCCCCGACGAAGCGATTCCCGCGCTGATCGAACGGTTGAAGTCGCAAGCGTTCGAGCAGGGCGCCGACGTGGTGGCCTGTGTCCGGCACGAGGCGGAATTTCACAAGGTCGTGCCGACACCCGATACCTCGCCGCTCGCCGACGCGCGCGCGATGATCGACAGGCACTTCGCGCTGCCCGATGTCGCGCGGATCATCGCGTCGCTCGATCGCGAAGGCGATTGCGCGTATGCGGACTGGGCCGAGCAGACGGGCGCCGTGCTGCGCGAGCGCTCGCCGCTGTCGATGGCGGTGTCGCTGGAAGTGGTGACGCGCGCCGAAGGCACGATGGCCGAATGCCTGCGGCGCGACCTCGATCTGACGCGCTCGTCGTTCGAGCGGGGCGACGCGCCGGAAGGCATCCGCGCGCGCATCATCGACAAGGACAACAAGCCGAAGTGGCGCATTGCGCGCATCGAGGACGTGACGCGCGCGGACGTCGAGAAGATGTTCGAGAGCCCGTGGCCCGCGAACGAGCATCCGCTGCGCGACCTGCAGGGCTGACGCGACAGCGGAGCAGGCGGGCTCAGTCCTCGCCCGTCATGAAGGCGCGCATGAACACGAGCGCGCCCCAGCCCCACACCGCATTCGACGCGAAGCCGAGCGCAAGGCGCGGCAGGATGTTGCCCGTCGGCCAGATGCCGCGAATGGGATCGACGACGAACACACTCGCCGCCGTCAGCACGATGCCGCCGAACAGAAACGCCTGAACCCACGGCGCGGGACGCTCGGGTGACACGCGCAACAGCCACGCCATCAGCACCGCCCAGACCGAGCTCCAGATCGCATTCGCGATGAACTCGGGCAAGCCGATGGGAACGAAGGGCGTGGTCGAGAACCCTGTCGGGTCGATGATGCCGGCGGCGTGCAGAAGCGCGAGCGTCGACTCGTGAAAGAACAGCGACGCGAGAAAGCCGGACACGAACGGCAGGATGATCTTTTGCATGCTTGACAGCGACGGACGCCGGGCGACGTAAATCAGGCGCAGCCCGCGCGGGTTGATCGGAAACGTGCGCCATTATATCGGCGGCGCAGTTGGATTTCGGTGCGCGCTCGCGCTGGAGATGCGCTTTTCGCGACCTATGCTGCGGCATCAGGTAAATCAGGAAAGTGGAAAACCTAAGCAAAAAAAAATCGTTCAAAAGAAAGAGCGCGATCCATAGACTGTTTTTCCAGGCAGACGGCGGCGAGCACGCGCGATTTCACGCGCCACATGAAGCTTGATGCGCGCGACGTCGTTGCGTTGACACGCATGAGCGCGATGCACGCCGCGCGATGCGTGCGCCTATCCGATCGATTCACATGAGAGAACCCGCCGCGATGTTTCATCCGATGCCGATTCGCGCGTGCCCGGCACCATGCACGGCATGCGGCCCGGGCCTGATGCGCAGGCCGCCTCGCTGTCGCCGCTGACGCGACCTTCTTCGACCGTTCGCTATCGATGCGCCACCGCATACGTGGCAGCGCGCGCTCACGCCCGTCGCCAATGCAACGAGGCAACGGGCGCAACGATCGCGAGCGATACAGCCACGATACAGCCACGATAAAGCCAATCATTCGTCGACCTCATCTCGAACAAAGCAGGAGCAGCACATGAATGTGTTCTGGTTCATTCCGACTCACGGCGACAGCCGTTATCTCGGCACATCGCAAGGCGCGCGCGCGGCCGACTACGATTACTTCCGGCAAATCGCCGTTGCCGCCGACACGCTCGGCTATGAAGGCGTGCTGCTGCCGACGGGCCGTTCGTGCGAAGACGCGTGGGTCGTCGCGTCGAGCCTGATTCCCGTCACGCGGCGCCTGAAGTTTCTTGTCGCGATCCGGCCGGGCATCTCGTCGCCGGGACTCTCGGCGCGCATGGCGTCGACTTTCGACCGGCTGTCGGGCGGGCGGCTTCTGATCAACGTCGTGACGGGCGGCGATGCGGCCGAACTGGAAGGCGATGGCCTGTTCGTCGATCACGACACGCGCTATGAAATCACGGATGAATTCCTGCGCATCTGGCGCGGCCTGCTGACGAGCGCGCATCAAGGCGAATCCGTCGATTTCATCGGCAAGCATCTGAAGTCGAAGGGCGGCAAGGTGCTGTATCCGGGCGTGCAGAATCCGCATCCGCCGTTGTGGTTCGGCGGCTCGTCGCCGGCTGCGCACGAGATGGCGGGCGAGCATATCGACACGTATCTGACGTGGGGCGAGCCGCCCGAAGCCGTGGCGAAGAAGATCGCCGACATCCGCGAGCGCGCCGCACAGCATGGCCGCAAGATCCGCTTCGGCATCCGCCTGCATGTGATCGTGCGCGAGACGGAGGAAGAAGCGTGGGATGCCGCCGACACGCTCATCAGCAAGCTCGACGACGACACCATTGCGCGCGCGCAGGCGTCGTTCGCGAAGATGGATTCCGAAGGCCAGCGGCGCATGGCCGCGCTGCACGGCGGCAGGCGCGGCACGCGCAAGGATCTCGAGATCTATCCGAACCTGTGGACGGGCGTCGGCCTCGTGCGCGGCGGCGCGGGCACGGCGCTCGTCGGCAGCCCGGAACAGGTCGCCGCGCGCATGCGCGAATACGCGGAGCTCGGCATCGAGACGTTCATCCTGTCCGGCTATCCGCATCTCGAAGAGTCATACCGGTTTGCCGAACTCGTGTTCCCGCTGCTGCCGGGACACCAGCGCACGAGCGCGAGCGGTCCGCTTTCGGGGCCGTTCGGCGAGATCGTCGGCAATCACTATGCGCCGAAGACAGCGCAAAGCTGAACCGGGCGTTCAAGCGCGCGGACGACGCGTTCGTGCGCGCGTCCCGACGAAAGGAGTCTGTTGATGTCGACTGTTTTGGGTGTGTCCCGCCACCATCAGGCGGGTGTGGCGCTCGCGCGCAAGGCCGCGCCGTGGATCATGCCGTTGATCATCCTGCTCGCGTGGGAAGCGGCGGCGCGCAGTGGCGTGCTGTCGACGCGCGTGCTGCCCGAGCCGCTCGCCGTCGTGAAGGCCGCGTGGTCGCTGATCGAGTCGGGCGAAATGTGGGCGGACGTGAAGGTCAGCACATGGCGCGCGGTGTCGGGCTTCGCGATCGGCGGCGGCATCGGTTTCGTGCTCGGGCTCGCGACGGGCCTCTTCCGGTCCGTCGATATCGCGCTCGATACGACGGTGCAGATGATCCGCAACATCCCCGCGCTCGCGATGATTCCGCTCGTGATCCTCTGGTTCGGCATCGAAGAGGAAGCGAAGGTGTTTCTCGTCGCGCTGGGCGTGTTCTTTCCGATCTACGTGAACACGTATCACGGCATCCGCGCCGTCGACGCGAACCTGATCGAAATGGCGCGCAGCTACGGCGTGAAGGGTTTCGCGCTATATCGCGACGTGATCCTGCCTGGCGCACTGCCGTCAATTCTCGTCGGCGTGCGCTTCGCGTTCGGGCTGATGTGGGTCACGCTGATCGTCGCGGAAACGATCTCCGCGCAGTCGGGCATCGGCTACATGACGATGAACGCACGCGAGTTCCTGCAAACGGATGTGGTGGTGGTCGGCATTCTGCTGTATGCGGCGCTCGGCAAGCTTGCCGACATGCTCGCGAAATGGCTCGAACGCGTGTCGCTGCGCTGGCATCCCGCTTATCAACGAGGAGCGAAAGCATGAGTGCGAGCACGTTGTCCGCATCGCCTGGCGGTGCCGCGGGTGCGAGTCTCGAAGCCGAACGCGAGCAGCCGCGCGCGCACGGCCGCGTGCTGCGGGAATCTGCCGCCGGTGCGACGGCGCGTGGTCACGCGGCGGCGCGCTCGCGTGGTTCGAGCGAGGATGCGGACCCGGGCCGCGCCGACCCGCTCACGCCGCGCACAGCGGGCGCCAAGGTAAAGGACGCTGCGATTGAACTGCGTGGTGTCGGCATGCGCTATGGGGAGCGCGCGGTGCTCGCGGACTTCGATCTGTCGATCGGGCGCGGCAGCTTCGTGTCGATCGTCGGACGCAGCGGTTGCGGCAAGTCGACGTTGCTGCGGCTGATCGCGGGTCTCGAAGCGCCGACTTCGGGCACGCTGGAAAAGCGCGCGGCCGGCTCGCAGCCGTTCGACACGCGGATCATGTTCCAGGACGCGCGCCTGCTGCCGTGGAAGACGGTGCTGCAGAACGTGATGCTGGGCCTCGCCCGTTCGTCGCGCGACAACGCGCGCGCCGTGCTCGCCGAAGTCGGCCTGCTCGCGCGCGCGAACGACTGGCCCGCGCAACTGTCGGGCGGCCAGCGGCAGCGCGTCGCGCTGGCGCGTGCGCTCGTGCATCGGCCGCAACTGCTGCTGCTCGACGAACCACTCGGCGCACTCGACGCGTTGACCCGCATCGAAATGCACGCGCTGATCGAACGACTGTGGCGCGAGCATCGCTTCACGGCATTGCTCGTCACGCATGACGTGCAGGAGGCCGTGGCGCTCGCCGATCGCATCCTGCTGATCGAGGAGGGCAGTATCGCACTCGATCAGCCGGTGCCGCTTGCGCGTCCGCGTGAGCGGGCGTCGGCGGCATTCGCGAGGCTTGAAGAGCGCGTGCTGCAGCGTGTGATGAAGGCGCACGCCGCAGATGAATCGACAACGCCGGAAGGCGGCGCGCGTGACGACCTGCGCAGCGTGCATCCGCGCGACATCCGCTGGGCCGTCTGAATCGCGTATCGGCGCCCCCCAATTCTTTTATCGACACACGGAGCTATCCGACATGAGCATTTCCGCGATCAACGTACGCAACCAGTTCAGAGGCAAAGTGAAGGAAATCATTCGCGGACCCGTCGTGTCCGAAGTCGACGTCGATACGCCGTTCGGCATCGTCACGTCCGTCATCACGACGCGCTCGATCGACGAACTGGAACTCAAGGTGGGCGCGGAAGTCGTTGCGCTAGTGAAATCGACGGAGGTGTCGATCGCGCGCTTGTAGCCTGTGCTTGCGGCAGTGCTGGTCGCCGTACTTGTAGCTATGCTTGCGGCCGTGGTTGTGGCCGTACTATGGCCGTGCTTGTAGCCGTACCTGTGGCCGCGTTCGTGGCCATGCTTATGGCTGCGCTGTTGCAGCCGCGTTTGCCGCCGCGCCGGCAACGCGCGTTGCGGCGGCCCTCGACCGTACGCCCGCCGCCCGCTATCTCGCGTTGGTCGCGCTGGCGGGCGGGGCGTGCATCATGTCGTCGTTGGTCGGTTTGCGCGGCTTCTTGACGGGCATGTTGTCGGGATTGGTCGCGCTCGCCGCGCCCGATGCCGCGGCGGGCGGCGGTTTTACCATCGGCGTGCCGCCCGCCTGCGGCGTGACGGTCTGGCCCCATGCCGTCCGGGCAGCGCCCGCCAATGCCGCGAGCACGGCGGCGGCGCCGATTAACGCGTATGCGTAGCGTTTCAAAGCAATCATCGTCGGAATCATTGCGTTCTCCGTGCTGTTTGCTTTTCAAGCTGTTGCTAGGCGCGTGCCAGCCTTGGCCTCGTCTTCGCATTTCCATATGCGGCTTGCCTTTTACGCGGACGGCCGGTGTGCGATGTCGATTTCTCCGCCTCGGACTGTTGTCCGCGGGCGCCAGGCGTCCAGCAATCCTGGCAGGAAGTGCTAGCATGAATTGATCATCGATTGGCGCAGCGCCATACGGGCGAGGCGCCGTCAACGAGCGCGGAGGCTGCGATGACGAAATCCCTGAGCACGGGTGCGATCGATACGCTGCGGCAACTCAACGACGTCGGGACGGGACAGACACCGCCTGCCGTCGAGCCTGTGGTCGAAAAGGAATTGCTGGTCGCGGGGCTGGTGGCGAAATCGGCAAAGGGCGCGGGCGTCGAAATCACCTGCGACGGCAGAAAGTACCTGTCCGGCGATTGCGACTGAGCGCATCGCGCGAGCGGCGCAGCGGTGCCATCGGACGGACGGTCGAGACCTGATTGCGAACAACGGGAGGCGCGATGGAGCCGAAGGGCATCGACATGGGCGACTACGAAGAGCGCTACAAGGAGTTCGACATGGAGGTCGCCGTCGAGCAGGTGCTGACGGGCGTCAAGGCGCATTTTCGCGTGCTCAAGGGCGAGGCGGTGATGCTCGACTGGCGGCTCGTGCATATCGACCGATTCTGGCCGACGGAGCATGCGGCCGCCGAAGCAGGCTTTCGCGCGGCACGCGAAGCGATCGATACCGAACTGCTCGCCGCAGGCGGATAGACGTCCGGCCTGTTTTCGACGCCGCAAATAAGAAGCCGGATGTTCCGTGGCGAACATCCGGCTCGACTACACCTGCAACAACGAACGGCGGGGTACTTCAGGGTACGGCAACTTCAGACTGCGGTTACTTCCAGCTACTTCGAACTTCGCCATCAACGGTACGGCTTCGACTGCGGTACTGCGACTTCCACTGCGGTGTTGCTACTTCCGGTACTGCAACTGCAACTGCAACTGCGGCACTGCTACCTCTGAGATTTCAACTTCACCTGCGGTACTGCAACTTCAGCTACTGCCACTTCGAGACCGCGGCACTGCGACTTCAGCTGCTGTCAACTTCGAGACTGCGGCACTGCGACTTCAGGCTACTGCCATGACTCGACTGCGTACTGCAACTTCGAACTTCTGATGCTTCCACTGCCGGAACTGCGTGCTGCCTGTACTGCGCGGTACTGCCTGCTACGAAATCCGTACTTCGGCTTAGTGACCGAAGAACACCGAGCCCGGGCCCGTCACCGGCTCGTGCTTGCCAGCTTGCGACGAACCGTTTTGCACGCCGCCGTACGCGACTGCGTTGGCTTGTTGCGCTTCGGCTGCCAGCGTCTGCGCGTTCTGGCCTTGCTGCGAAGCCGGCGCGCCAACCGTCGGGTTGTAGTGCGGAGCCGGACCGTAGCCGCTTGCGAAAGCGGGAGCTGCCAGCGTGGCGGATGCGGCGATCAGAACTGCGGCGATAAGCTTGGTCTTCATAATATGAACTCTCCGTAATGTTTGATTCAGTAAGACGTTGCGGGCGGTGCTCTGAAGCGGTCTGTTCGCAACGTCGATGGAAAGCAGTGTATACCCCTACTATCGATTCTTTGTGCCGATAATTTGAAATTACTATTCTGAGATAAGAAACAATGCTGGGAGGCCCATCGGACGGGCATTTCGCGCGTATGCGCCCTTATAAACGAGTCGGCGCGGCTGAAAACTCATGAAAATCATGGGCTTCCGAAGATGATGCGGCGCGCAAGGAAGAGTGCGGGCGCGGGTTGCGGTAAAATCGTGGGCTAATCGTTTGTTTCCATTTCGGTACGCCGCCCCATGTCTTCGAAGCCTGCTGCCAGTCCCCGCCGCGTATCCGTGGCGCCGATGATGGACTGGACCGACCGCCACTGCCGCTCGTTTCACCGCACGCTGTCGCGGCACGCCTGGCTGTATACGGAGATGGTGACGACGGGCGCGCTGATTCACGGCGACGTCGCGCGCCATCTCGCGTTTACCGCCGACGAAGCGCCCGTCGCGCTGCAGCTCGGCGGCAGCGAGCCTGACGATTTGGCGCATTCGGCGAAGCTCGGTGAGCGGTGGGGCTACGACGAGATCAATCTGAATTGCGGCTGCCCGTCGGAGCGCGTGCAGCGCGGCGCATTTGGCGCGTGTCTGATGAACGAACCGCAACTCGTCGCCGATTGCGTGAAGGCAATGCGTGATGCGGTGTCGGTGCCCGTGACGGTCAAGCACCGGATCGGCGTGGACGCCGTCGACGAGTATTCGTTCGTGCGCGACTTCGTCGGCACGGTTGCCGATGCCGGTTGCGAAGTCTTCATCGTGCACGCGCGCAATGCGATCCTCAAAGGGCTGAGTCCGAAAGAGAACCGCGAAATTCCGCCGCTCAAGTACGACTACGCGTACCGCCTGAAGCGCGATTTTCCGCAACTCGAGATCATCATCAACGGCGGGATCAAGACGCTCGACGAAGTCGACGCGCATCTGAAACATGTCGACGGCGTGATGCTAGGGCGGGAGGCGTATCACAACCCGTATGTGCTCGCTGATGTCGACGCGCGGTTCTACGGCGCGTCCGATGCCGCCCCGACGCGCGAGGAAGCGGAAGCGAAGCTGATCGAGTATTGCCGCGCCGAGCTTGCGCGCGGCACGTATCTCGGCGCGATCGTGCGCCACGCGCTGGGGCTGTATCGCGGCGTGGCGGGCTCGCGTGGCTGGCGACGGGTGCTGTCGGATAGCAAAAAGCTGCAGGCTCGCGATCTCGCCATTTTCGACGAGGCGCGGCAGCATTTGCGCGAGCCCAGCGAAATCTTTGAATAAGGGCTTTGCAAATACGGTTCGTGTTTGTATAATCTCGCTTCTTCGTTGCTGACCAGCGCTTCACGGCAGGCAGCGAATGTGTAGGGCAGTGGTGGCTGTAGCTCAGTTGGTAGAGTCCAGGATTGTGATTCCTGTCGTCGTGGGTTCGAGTCCCATCAGCCACCCCAAAGAATTCAGCGTACCGAAACGGCATTGAGAGCAATCTCAGTGCCGTTTTTGTTTCGGGGTCCATGACATGCGGCGCGAAGCACCGTACGCGCGCCGCGCCGACCGACCCGCCTCATCTTTTGCGCAACGGCTCGAGCAACCCTTTCAGTCCGTTGTGATCGATCTCGTGCATCAGCGCGAGCAAACGCCCAATCTCGCCGGGCGGAAAGCCTTCGCGCGCGAACCAGTTCAGATAATGCCCAGGCAGATCGGCGATTAGGCGCCCTTTGTACTTGCCGAACGGCATCGTTCGAGTCACAAGCAATTCAAACTGTTCGACATTCATCGCGGCGCGTAATCGATACCAAACCGGTTTAAAAAAATTCGAGGCATCCAGCCCCACATCAGCCACTCAAGCCCGTTCCCGCCGATGCCCGCTGACATGCGCGCCCGCGTCGCGTTCGAGCCCGAACACATCGGCGATCGCCACCAGCCCGAGCGCGGCGACCAGCAAAAACGCGACGTTGAAATCGGCAGGCGTCACCGGCTGCACATCGTGTCCGTGCAGCCACGCGGCAAGCCGCAGCGCAATCGCCCCAAGCGCGACGCCCATGCGCATCGTCAACTGCGTCGGCGTCCGACATGACACTCCGAACGTTGTAAGCGCATCGAAACTGGCCGCGGCTGCCTGCGGCCACCCGACATTCTAGCCACGCACGCGTCGCGCGCGGACGTGGTAATTTCGCGCTTTGGCGATTTATAACCAGCAAGTACGCGAACAGGAACACACGATGGAATACCGCAGACTCGGCGATACGGATGTGCAGGTCAGCCTGATCGGTCTCGGCACGATGACGTGGGGCGAGCAGAACACGGAGCGCGACGCTCACGGGCAGATCGACTATGCGCTCAATCAGGGCGTGACGCTGATCGATGCCGCCGAGATGTATCCCGTGCCGCCGCGCCCCGAAACGCAGGGTTCGACGGAGCGCTACATCGGCACGTGGATCGCGCAGCATCGCGGCCAGCGCGACAAGATCGTGCTCGCGACCAAGATCGCAGGGCCCGCGCGTCAGCCGCACAACCCGCGCCATATTCGCGGCGAGGGCAACCAGTTCGACCGCAGGAATCTCACGCAAGCGCTGCACGATAGCCTTAAGCGCCTGCAAACGGATTACGTCGATCTGTACCAGTTGCACTGGCCCGATCGCAGCACGATGACGTTCGGCCGCCCCGCGTATCCGTGGATCGACGATGCCTATACGGTGCCCATCGAGGAGACGCTGGCCGTGCTCGCAGAGTTCGTGAAGGAAGGGAAGGTGCGTCATATCGGCGTGTCGAACGAAACGCCCTGGGGTGTCGCGCAGTTTCTGCGCGCGTCGGAGAAGCTCGGCTTGCCGCGCATCGTGACGATCCAGAATCCATATAGCCTGCTGAACCGCACGTTCGAAGCGGGGCTGTCCGAGTTCACGCATCGCGAGCATGTCGGGCTGCTCGCGTATTCGCCGCTCGCGTTCGGCTGGCTGTCGGGCAAATACGAAGGCGGCGCGCGTCCGGCGGGCGCGCGCATCACGCTGTTCGAGCGCTTCCAGCGCTACAGCAAACCGCAAGCCGTGCAGGCGACCACGCGCTATGTCGAGCTTGCGAAGCGCCATGGCCTGTCGCCCGCGCAACTGGCGCTCGCGTTCGTCAACAGCCGGCCGTTTCTGACGAGCAATCTGATCGGCGCGACGTCGCTCGATCAACTCAAAGAGAACATCGCGAGCGTCGACGTGAAGCTTTCGCCGGAACTGCTCGCCGAGATCGACGCGCTGCACGAATTGCAGCCGAATCCCGCGCCCTGAGTGCGTCGCGTGGTTCGAGCGCTTGACGTGCCGGTTGGCCGCGAGCATGCCAACGGGCTGACGGGGCCGTGCCGCGATATGAGTGTCGCGGCAGGCTGACGGCGCGTTCCGAAGTGAATTCCAAAGCAAGTTCCAAAGCGAATTCCAAAGCGCGTTCCAATGCGAATTTCGCCGCAAAACCTGCACGCACCGTCACGCCCGTTCGACAACTCGCGTACGATAGCGCGCTGGCGTGCGCCGCATCGGCGGCCACGCGCGCTATCGAGAAGAAGGACCGACCCACGACGATGACCACCACGCGTTCCGCCCCTTCGCCCGCCGCCTCGACCTGGCCGATTTTCGTGCTGCTCGCGGTTGCCGGGCTTTTCTACGTTAAATGGTTTCCGTACTACAACCGCGCGTTCACGGCGGCATCGACGCATTCGATCGGCACGTCGATTCTGATGGGCACGGCGGCGAGCCCGCCTGCGCCGTCGTGGAACGCGGCGCTCGGCTACGCGCTCGCGTACGGCAAGGCGATCTGGCAGGCGATGGTGCTCGGCCTGCTGCTCGGCTCGGCTGTGCAGGCTTTGTTGCCCGCGCACTGGGTCGCGCGGCTGCTCGGCAAGACTGGCTTCGGCAGCGTCGCGGCGGGCGGCCTGCTGGCGCTGCCAGGCATGATGTGCACGTGCTGCGCGGCACCCGTCGTCGCCGGCTTGCGCGAGCGGCAGGCTTCGCCGGGCGGCGCGATCGCGTTCTGGCTCGGCAACTCGGTGCTCAATCCTGCGACGCTCGTGTTCATGAGCTTCGTGCTCGGCTGGCACTGGGCGGGACTGCGGCTCGTGCTCGGCATCGTCATGGTATTCGGCCTCGGTTATCTCGTGAACCGGCTCGTCACGCCCGCCGAGGCGCAAGCGGCCAACACGCGGCTCGTCGAGCTCGTCGACGAACAGCGCGCCGGCAATCCGTTTGCGCGCTGGCTGTCGATTTTCGCGCGGATGGCGGTGCGTCTCGTGCCCGAATACATCGTGCTGATCCTGCTGCTCGGCGCGGCGCGCGCGTGGCTCTTTCCGCACGTCGGGCCTGAAATCGGCAACGGCTTCATATGGATCGTCGCGCTGGCCGTCGCGGGCATGCTGTTCGTGATCCCGACAGCGGGCGAAGTGCCCATTATTCAGGCGATGCTGTCGCTCGGCATGGGCGTCGGCCCCGCCGGCGCGCTGCTGATGACGCTGCCGCCCGTCAGTGTGCCGTCGCTCGCGATGCTCGCGCGCTCGTTCCGTCCGCGCGTGCTGACGATCGTGGCTGTCGCGGTGGTCGGGTTCGGCATCGTCGCCGGGCTGCTCGCGGTGGCGCTCGGCTTCTGATGAATCGGCGGTAATAAATCGCGGCGTCGCTGTGCCGAATCTCGTCCTAAACTGGGGAAGCAAGCGGGGTGCGCGCGCATCCCGCCTGTGCCCGCTTGCCGTTGCGCTGCGAGGCGCTGCGGGAACGGGACGGATCCACGCTGACGCCCGCTCGACACCTTGCGGCAAGCTGCCGCAAGGCACGCGCAGGACGGCCCGGACGGCGCCCGATGGCGCCAATCTGCACAAGGCGGCGCCAAGGCGGCATGAACGAGCGCGAAGCAGTACAAGGCAGCATTCACACGGCGGGCAACCGCCAATCAGTTAATTCAGGACATCGCATGGCCCAACAAAAAACCAATCCGAAACTCGAGCAGGCGCTGACGCGCGGGGATCTCGCCATTCGTCAGGCCAACTCGGCGCGCGCAACGGCGGTGCTGCGTGCATTGGGCAAGATGATCGTCGATGCATCAGCGACGATCGGCGTCGAAGCGCACACGTCGATTCCCGACGGCGACCGCATCTACGATCCCGTCGACGGCTTGTGGCCGCAGGCGTTGCTGGTGTCGCTCGATGGCCCCGTCGAGGAGGCCGATCCCGAAGAGCTGCGCACCATCCGACTGCGCTCGGACGATCCCAACACGGTCTTCCGCGTCGAATGGCATCGTGCGGACGGCAAGATCGGGCGTCAGGAAGGCGGCCCGTTCGCGACGGTCGAGTTCATCTCGGACGTCGACGTGCCGTGGTCCGACGACGAAGATTGATCTGAACGGATCTCACAGGCGTTGGGGCGCCGCGGCGCGGGCTTGCGCGCGCCGTCAGCGCATCATCCGGCGGCGGAACAGCACCGCCGACACGCAAAACGGCACCACCACATAAACGGCCAGCACGCCGACATGCAGCGCGATATCGTCGACGGGACGATCGAGCATTGCGGCCCGGATCAGGTCCACGGCATGCGCAAGGGGCAGTGCTTGAGCCGCGAGCTGCGCGGCGGGCGGCATTTGCGCCAGCGGGAAAAAGACGCCGGAGAGCAGCAGCATCGGCGTCAACACCAGCGTCTGATAAAACATGAAGAAATCGTATGACGGCGCGAGCGCCGTCACGATCATGGCGGCGCTGGCGAACGCCAGCCCCGCCAGCACGATGACGGGCAGCGCGAGGAGCATCGACGGAAAGCTCGCGTAGCCGAGCGCGCCCGCCACCAGCATGATCGCAACGCCCGACAGCACAGCCTTGCTGGCCGCCCAGACGATCTCTCCGAGCACGATGTCGCCGAGCGTGAGCGGCGTATGCATGATGGCCTCCCACGTGCGCTGCACGTGCATCCGCGAAAACCCCGAGTACATCGACTCGAAGCTCGCCGACATCATCACGCTCGACGCCACCGTGCCCGCCGCGAGAAACGCGATGTACGACACGCCGTCGACGCGGCCGACCATCAGCCCGAGGCCGAAACCGAGGCCGAACAGATAGATCATCGGATCGGCGAGATTGCCGAACATCGACGCGAGCGCGAGCTTGCGCCACACCAGATAGTTGCGCCGCCAGACGGCGATCCAGTTGACGGCATTTGCCGGCAGCGCGGCAAAACGCTCGCGCATCGGCTCGGTATGTTCGGGGGTGTCGTAGGCGCGTGCGTCCATTGTCGTTCGGTGCGGTTTCGTGGCGCTGGTTATCGTGATTGCGCTCGCAGCGCTAGTCCTGCATCTCGCGGCCCGTGAGCCGCAGAAACACGTCTTCGAGATTCGCCGGCCGATGCAGATAGCGCAGTCCCGCGCGCTGCTTCAGCCTCGCGTGCACGGGTTGCGGATCATCGACGTAGCAAAAGAGCGTCTCGCCGCTGATTTCCGTGCGCACGGAGAGCGGTGCGAGTTCGTCGCGCAGCGCCAACGGGTCGGGACCGTACACCTCGATCACGTCACAGCCGATTTCTGAAGCAATCAATTCGTTCGGCGCGCCTTCGGCAATCTTGCGTCCTTCTTCGATCACGCACAGCCGGTGACACAGACGTTCCGCTTCCTCCATGAAGTGCGTGGTCAGCAGGATCGTCTTGCCGCGCGCGAGCAGCGAGCGCAGCCGCTCCCAGATCAGATGGCGCGCCTGCGGGTCGAGGCCCGTGGTCGGCTCGTCCATGATGAGCACATCGGGATCGTTGATGAGCGCGCGCGCCAGCGTAAGACGCCGCTTCATGCCGCCCGACAGTTCGCCGACGCGCGCGTCCGCCTTGCTTTCCAGCCGTGCGAATTCGAGCAGCGACGGCACCATCGCGCGGCACTTCGCGGCGGACAGGCCGAAGTAGCGGCCGAATACCAGCAGGTTTTCTCGGACCGTGAAGTCGGGATCGAGATTGTCGAACTGAGGCACTACGCCGACGCGTGCCCGCGCAAACCGCGAGCGTCCTGGAATCGGTTCGCCGCACAGCCGGATGCTGCCGGCGTCGGGTGCGGCGATGCCGAGCAGCATCCGCAGCGTGGTCGTCTTGCCCGCGCCGTTGGGACCCAGCAGTCCGAAACATTCGCCCGTGCGCACATGAAAGGACAGGCCGTCGACGACGGTTTTGTCGCCATAGCGCTTTTCGACCTGACGAAACTCGATTGCGGCTTCAGACATACGAAAACGGATGCTCCGGAGTGTGCACAGCGGGTTCGACGCGTCGCGCCAGGCGCGATTTCGCAAATGGTGCAAAGCGCGACGCGGCTGCCCATTGTAGGGCATTGGGCGAACCGCGTTTGGCGGATGGATACGCGTTGCTGGCGTAGCTGACCGCCCATCTTGCGGTGCGTCATGCTCGACTGCGCGGGAGGCCGCACTTAGCGTTTTCCATCCCTTGCATGTCGAATTGCGGCGCACCATGATTCAAGCGAGACCGCGATGGTCGCGGGAAGGGGGGAAGCGAAATGGCGAGCTACAACAAGATTCTGCTGTGCTACGACGGCTCGCGCGAAGGCCGCAAGGCGCTGCGTTGCGGCGCGAATCTGGCGCTGGATCTGAAGGCGGAAACGCATTTGCTGTCGGTGGTCGACATGCGTTCGAGCATTGCCCAAAGCGCGGGCCTGCTGACGGATGTCGCGTGCGGCAGCTTCGAGAAGACCGCGCGCGAAATTCTGCAGGAAGGCGTCGACTGGCTCACCGAGCGCGGCGTGAGGGCGACGGGGCACTTCGCGTTCGGCCATCCGATCGACGAGATTGCGTCGCTCGCTGAAGAGCTGCATGTCGATCTCGTGGTGGTCGGGCATCGCTGCCGTACGGGCCTGTCGCGCTGGTGGATGGGCGCGGGCAACACGCCGCTGCTGGACCGCGTGTCGTGCAGCATTCTTGTCGCGTGTTCGTCGGGAGCCGAGGAGGCGCAAGCGGCGGCGTGAAGCATCCGCCGAATTGCAGGCATTCGATCACGCATCAGCCGTTCAGATCGACGGCTGACAGCTTCCACATGAAGAGTCCATGGCGGCGGAAGATCGCTGCGTAGCGCGTGTCGCCGACACCGTGCTGATAACTGACGACAAACTCGTTGACGCCCCGATATCCCGCCGTGGTTTGCGGCGGCTGCGGCGGTGTCTTCTCGCTGCGCGAGGCGCCGGGCGCAGGCGGCGGCGCTGGATTATCTGCGGGTTTCCCTGTTGAACCATCTGCCGGCGCGGCAGGCGGCGGAGGCGGACGCTCACCCGGTTCGCCACGTGGCGGCATGCCATTGAGCAACGCGGCAACGCCATCGGGTGTCGCGTACGCATCAACGAGCGGGCCGATCAACGCCACGCCGATCATCGCACCGATTGCGGCAAGCGGATTGCCGTTGTGCTGCACGTCGAGCCGCCGCGTCAACAGCCCGGTGACCTGCAATTTCAGGCTGTCGCGCAGCGCCGGGTAATCGACGTATTCGTTGACCGTTGCGACATCGCGTGAATCGGCGGCGCGTTTGAGCCGGTCGAGCGCGATATAGGGTGAAGCATACGCATAACCCGATACCGCAACCACGACGACGACGATCAACGCGATCAGAAGCGGCCGGCCAACCCGGCCTTTCATGCGTGCAGGACCTGCCATTGTGCGGGGACTCTCCGTTTTCAGTTTCGATCCGATGTGGACCCGATCGGCATTAAAACGATCCCGCGAATTTGCTTGCTAGCGCGCTTGCATGTTGTGTGTCTGATGCACACGACACGCAGCCGCTCACGCCGCCTGCGTCGCGAGCCGGTCGGCTTCTTCCGCGATTGCGCGATCGATCATCTGGCACACGGCGTCGACCGTGCCGACCATGATCGTGCGCGACGGACCGTGATAGACGCGCACGGGCGCGCGGCGCGCGGGCTCCGTATTGAGCGCCGAGTTCAATGACACGCGCGCGAACGCGGGCAGCGCGGAGGGCAGCGCCTGACGCTCGTCGTCGAAGAGCGACGCCGTGCGGCCTGCGAGATGCGACGCGTCGCCGCTCGATGCAAGCGCGCTGAGCGACTCACTGAGCGGCGCGCAGGGCACGAGATTGCGCAGGTGGCGAAGGCGACCGAACTGACGAAAAGGCAGCAAGCGGGCAAGGCGTTCCATGAGTCTCTCCAGACAGTGCTCTGATGATCAGAATTCCGTCGGCCGGATCAGCCCGACCGCGATGCCTTCCAGCGCGAAATCCGCGCTGCCGGCCTGAACGAAAATATTCTCGTAGTCGGGGTTCTCGGCGATCAGTTCGATGCCGTTCGGCCGGCGCTTCAGGCGCTTCACCGTCACGTCGTCGCCCAGACGCGCGACGATGATCTGACCGTCTTTCGCTTCGCTCTTTTTCTGCACCGCAAGCAGGTCGCCGTCGAAGATGCCTGCGTCGCGCATCGACAGGCCGCGCACTTTAAGCAGGTAGTCGGGTTTGCTGGAGAAGAGCGCCGGGTCACATGTGAAGTGCTGCGAAATATGTTCTTGCGCGAGGATCGGGCTGCCCGCCGCGACACGGCCGATCAGCGGCAGCGACAACTGCATGATGCTCGCGTGCGGCAGCGTGAACTGATGCGGCGCGTCGTCCTGGCTCGTGATCAAGCGGATGCCGCGCGATGCGCCTGCGGCCAGTTCGATCACTCCTTTGCGCGCCAGCGCCCGCAGATGTTCTTCCGCCGAATTGGCCGAGCTGAAGCCAAGTTCTGCCGCGATTTCGGCACGCGTGGGCGGAAAGCCCGTGCGCTCGATGGCGCGGCGGATCAGATCGAAAACCTGCTGCTGTCGTGCGGTGAGTTTGGTCATGGCGCCACTGTATGGATAGACAGGTGACTGTATTTTTATACAGTATCCGGCGCATTTCAAGCTTTACTTTAAGTTCGTCGCCGCGGGTGTCGCGGGAACGTCGGAAACGGGCGTCCGAGCGTCGCCGGTGCTGCGTTTGCGAACAGAAGCGGTTCCTTTACCACTATTGCATATTAAAAAATGAAGAAACATTATTTTTAATGATGAAAGCCCTTCGATAGACTGGCCTCCACTGATGCAACAGCAACACAGGCGCCGCACGAGAGCCGCTTGCAGCTTGTGAAGCAGCGAATCGCGGCAGGCAGCGGAAACAACCAGGGCGTGCTGGCACGCGCAGTCAAACCAACAAGACGGAGAAGGTCGATGGGCAATCGGAATACGGGGTTGGCGGGGGCGGCAAGGAAGGCCGTCGCGGGCAGACGCGGCGCGGCGAAGCGGCTCTTGGCGGCGCTCGCGCTGGGCGCGGCGTCGGCGCTGGCGCTGGTCGGCCCGGCGCATGCGGATACCACGATGCTGAACGTGTCGTACGACCCGACCCGCGAGCTGTATCAGGACGTCAACCAGGCGTTCGGCAAGCAATGGAAGTCGAAGACGGGCGAATCGGTCACCTTCAAGCAGTCGCACGGCGGCTCGGGCGCGCAGGCGCGTGCGGTGCTCGACGGTCTGCAGGCCGACGTCGTGACGCTCGCGCTCGCTTACGACATCGACGCGCTCGCCAACAAGGGCGTCGTCGACAGGAACTGGCAGACGCGCCTGCCCGACAACGCGTCGCCGTACACGTCGACGATCGTGTTCCTCGTGCGCAAGGGCAATCCAAAGCACATCAAGGACTGGGACGACCTCATCAAGCCGGGCGTGTCGATCGTCACGCCGAATCCGAAAACTTCGGGCGGCGCGCGCTGGAACTACCTGGCGGCGTGGGCGTACGCGGCGCATCAGCCGGGCGGCAACGACCAGAAGGCGAAGGAGTTCGTGACGAAGCTCTACAAGAACGCGGGCGTGCTCGACTCCGGCGCGCGCGGCGCGACGACGAGCTTCGTGCAGCGCGGCATCGGCGATGTGCTGATCGCATGGGAAAACGAAGCGTTCCTGTCCGTGAAGGAGTTCGGCACCGACAAGTTCGAGATCGTCGTGCCGTCGGCGAGCATCCTGGCCGAGCCGCCCGTTGCGGTGGTGGACAAGGTGGTCGACAAGCACGGCACGCGCAAGCTCGCCGAAGCGTATCTGAACTTCCTCTACAGCGACGAGGGGCAGGAGATCGCGGCGAAGAACTTCTATCGTCCGCGGTCGGCCAAGGTGCCCACGGCATTGACCGCGAAGTTTCCGAAGCTGAAGCTGTACACGGTCGACGACTCGTTCGGCGGCTGGGCGAATGCGCAGAAGACGCACTTTGCCGACGGCGGCGTGTTCGATTCGATTTACCAGCCGCAATGACGCGACGGTGCGGCGATGTTTGAGGAAAGCGCGCCCGTGGGCGCGCTTTCGGCAATGGACGGGCGGCACTGAGCGGTGCGCGCGTTGCAACGCATAACCTGAAAGAGCTTTTCGCATGACGACGTTGACCTTTCGCAAGCCAAGCGCGATACCCGGCTTTGGCGTGACGCTCGGCATCACGGTGGCGTATCTGAGCCTCGTGGTGCTGATACCGCTCGCGGCCACTTTCCTCAAGACGGCCACGCTCGACTGGAGCCAGTTCGTGCGCGCCGTTTCATCGCCGCGCGTGCTGGCGTCGTACCGGCTGACGTTCTTCGCGGGGCTCGGCGGCGCGCTGATCAATGCCGTGTTCGGCTTTCTCGTCGCCTGGGTGCTGGTGCGCTACAGGTTCCCGTTCAAGCGCATTGTCGATGCCGTCGTCGATCTGCCGTTCGCGCTGCCGACATCCGTCGCAGGCATCTCGCTCGCGGCGATCTATTCGGGCAACGGCTGGGTCGGCCAGTTTCTCGAACCGCTCGATATCAAGATCGCGTTCACGCCGGCCGGCGTGCTGGTCGCGCTGACTTTCATCGGCTTGCCGTTCGTCGTGCGGACGGTGCAGCCCGTGCTCGAAGAGTTCGAGCGCGAGCAGGAGGAAGCGGCCGCGTGCCTCGGCGCGTCGCGCTGGCTGACGTTCCGCCGTGTCGTGCTGCCCGCCGTGTTCCCCGCGTTGCTGACGGGCTTCGCGCTCGCGTTCGCGCGCGCGCTCGGCGAGTACGGCTCGGTGATCTTCATCGCGGGCAACGTGCCGATGAAGTCGGAGATCACGTCGCTGCTCATCATCACGAAGCTCGAGCAGTACGACTATGCGGGCGCGACGGCGCTCGCCGTCGTGATGCTGGTGGTGTCGTTCGTGATGCTGCTGCTGATCAACACGCTGCAGTGGTATCTGCAGCGGCGCACGAGCCGCGGACGCACGGCGCCGTCCGCGACGTCTGTCACGACGCCCGGCGCCACGCTGACGGGAGGTGCGCAATGAGCCGGGATTCCGTGGTGCTGTCGGGCCCGGCCGCGAGCGGCGCCAATGCGTCGCGCCGGCCCGACCCGGTGACCGAGCCGCGCGTCGTGCGCTGGGTTCTGACGGGCATCGCGCTGCTGTTTCTCGCGCTGTTCCTCGTGCTGCCGCTCGTCGCCGTGTTTTATCAGGCGTTGAGCAAGGGCATCGTGTTCTATTTCGAGTCGCTCGCCGATCCCGATGCCGTTTCCGCGATCAAGCTCACGCTGCTGACGGCCGCGATCGCCGTGCCGCTGAATCTCGTGTTCGGTCTCGCGGCGTCATGGTGTATCGCGAAGTTCGAATTTCGCGGCAAGGCGCTGCTGACGACGCTGATCGACTTGCCGTTTTCCGTGTCGCCTGTCATTTCCGGCCTGATCTACGTGCTGATGTTCGGCGCGCAAGGCTGGTTCGGCCCGTGGCTGGCCGATCACAACGTACAGATCATCTTCGCCGTGCCCGGCATCGTGCTGGCGACGATCTTCGTCACGTTCCCGTTCGTCGCGCGCGAACTGATTCCGTTGATGCAGGCGCAAGGCAACGACGAAGAAGAAGCCGCGCATGTGCTCGGCGCGTCGGGCTGGCAGATCTTCCGGCGGGTCACGCTGCCCAATGTGAAATGGGGCCTGCTGTATGGCGTGATCCTGTGCAACGCGCGCGCGATGGGCGAGTTCGGCGCGGTGTCGGTGGTGTCGGGCCATATTCGCGGGCAGACGGATACGATGCCGCTGCACGTCGAGATTCTCTACAACGAATATAACTTTTCGGCGGCGTTCGCCGTGGCGTCGGTACTCGCGCTGCTCGCGCTCGTCACGCTCGGCCTCAAGCTGCTTGCCGAGCGTCACATGTCGGCGGAGCTGGCGAGCGCGCGTGATGTGCCCGCGCACGCAGGTCCCGTCACGAAGACGGCCGCACAGTCGAACCAGGCCGCCACGCAATCGGTCCAGTAAGGAGAGTGGTCAAAGATGGGCATCACCGTACGCAATCTGCAAAAACGCTTTGGCGATTTCACCGCGCTCGACAATGTCTCGCTCGATTTTCCGCCGGGCGAACTCGTCGCCCTGCTTGGACCTTCGGGCTGCGGCAAGACCACGTTGTTGCGCGTGATCGCCGGCCTCGAATACGCCGACGCGGGCCAGGTCGTGCTGCAAGGCCAGGACGTCGCTGAAGTGGGCGCGCGCGAGCGCAACGTCGGCTTCGTGTTTCAGCACTACGCGCTGTTCCGTCACATGACGGTGTTCGAGAACGTCGCGTTCGGTTTGCGCGTGAAGCCGCGCAACGAGCGTCCGTCCGAAGCCGTGATCCGCGAGAAGGTGCACGAACTGCTCAAGCTCGTGCAGCTCGACTGGCTCGCGCAGCGCTATCCGTCAGAACTGTCGGGCGGCCAGCGGCAGCGTATCGCGCTCGCGCGCGCGCTTGCTGTCGAGCCTAAAGTGCTGCTGCTCGATGAGCCGTTCGGCGCGCTCGATGCGAAGGTGCGCAAGGAGCTGCGTAGCTGGCTGCGCCGTCTGCATGACGATCTGCATATCTCGACGATCTTCGTCACGCATGACCAGGAAGAAGCCCTCGAAGTCGCGGACCGCATTGTCGTGCTGAATCACGGCAAGGTCGAGCAGGTGGGCAGCCCGCAAGAGGTGTATGACCATCCGCAGACGTCATTCGTCTATGAGTTTCTTGGTGCGGCGAACCGCTTGCATGGCAGCGTCGACGGCAAGGGCTTCGTCGTCGATGGCGCGTTGCAGCCGATCGCGATCGAAGCGAACTTCGAGGGTCCTGCTTTCGCCTATGTGCGTCCGCACGATCTCGTGCTGTACCGCGAGGCGTCGGGGCGTCGCGATGGCATCGTGGTCGGCGTGCGGCGCGTGGTGACGCTGGGCGGGTCGGTGCGCGTGGAGCTCGAAGCGCGCGAAGGGCATGTGCTCGAAGCGGAACTCGATCGCGAAGCATGGCGCGAGCTGCAGCTTGCCGTCGGCGATGGCGTGACGGCTGTGCCGCGTGCATTGCGCGTGTTTCCCGCGCACTGATTGCATCCCATTCGGTAACAACAAATTGACTCTGGCTGAACGGGAGACATCGATATGAATTTTCAGCAGTTGCGCTTCGTGCGCGAAGCCGTACGGCAGAACATGAACCTGACGGAAGTCGCGAACGTGCTGTACACGTCGCAGTCGGGCGTGTCGAAGCAGATCAAGGATCTCGAGGACGAACTCGGCGTCGATATCTTCATCAGGCGCGGCAAGCGTCTGACGGGCCTCACGGAACCCGGCAAGGCGGTGCATCAGCTGATCGAGCGGATGCTGCTCGATGCGGAGAACCTGCGCCGCGTCGCGCGTCAATTCGCGGATCAGGACAACGGCCACCTCGTTGTCGCGACGACGCACACGCAGGCACGTTACGCGCTGCCGAAGGTGGTGCGCCAGTTCACCGAGGTCTATCCGAAGGTGCATCTCGCGCTGCGCCAGGGCAGCCCGCAGCAGATCGCGCAGATGATCATCAATGGCGAGGCGGATATCGGCATTTCGACAGAGGCGCTCGACCGCTATCCCGACATCGTCACGTTCCCGTGCTACTCGTGGCATCACGTCGTCGTCGTGCCGAAGGATCACCCGCTCGTCGGCCGCGAGAACCTGACGCTCGAAGAGATCGCCGAGTATCCCATCGTCACGTACGACCAGGACTTCACGGGGCGCTCGCATATCGACCAGGCGTTCGCGAAGGTGGGGGCGATGCCCGACGTCGTGCTGACGGCAATCGATGCCGACGTGATCAAGACTTACGTCGAGCTTGGCATGGGCATCGGCATTGTCGCGGCGATGGCGTTCGATCCGAAACGCGACACCGAACTCGTCGCGCTCGACACACAGCATCTGTTCGAGGCGAGCACGACACGCGTCGGCTTGCGAAAGGGCGCGTTCCTGCGCGCGTACGCGTACCGGCTGATCGAAATGTTCGCGCCGCAGCTGCATGAAGCGGATATTGCGAGCCAGTTGCGCGAGGCGGCCTGATACTGCCCGATACGGCCCTGTAAGGCCCGGTACGGTCCGATACCGCCTTAAGCCAGGGCGTTCTTCGCCGCCGGGCTTTCGTGCAGAAGGCCCGCGTATTCATCGATGGCGGCCGTGCGCACATCGCTTACAATCGCCGCCATGAATACCACCTCTGCTTCAACATCGTCCGCGCTGCCGCGCATCGCCGTGCTTGCCACGGGCGGCACGATTGCGGGCGCGGCCCCCGATGCGACCAATACGTCGGGCTATCAGGCGGGCGTCGTCGGCGTTGGGCAACTGCTTGCCGCCGTGCCGTCGCTCGCGTCGGTGGCGAACGTGCAGGCCGAACAGGTCGCGAGCGTCGACAGCAAGGACATGACGCTTGCGCTATGGACGAAGCTCGCGCAGCGCGTCAACGCGCTGCTCGCTTCTGACGAGATCGACGGCGTCGTCATCACGCACGGCACCGATACGCTCGAAGAAACCGCCTATCTGCTGCATCTGACCGTCAAGGGCGACAAGCCCGTCGTGCTGACGGCGGCGATGCGGCCGTCGTCGGCGTTGTCCGCCGATGGTCCGCTGAATCTGCTCAATGCGGTGACGGTGGCGGGCAAGGCCGAAGCCAAAGGGCAGGGCGTGCTGGTCGCGTTCAACAATCGCATTCATAGCGCGCGCGATGTCGTGAAGACGAGCACGTATGCCGTCGATGCATTCCAGTCGCCCGAAATCGGCGCACTCGGCTGGGTGCAGGACGGACGCGTCGAGTTTCAGCGCGGCGTCGTGCGCCCGCATACGCTTGCGACGCCGTTCGTGATCGGCGACGCGTGGCCTGTCGTCGAAGTGGTGACGAGCTACGCGGGCGTGTCGCGTGTCGCCATCGATGCGCTGGTCGCGGCGGGCGTGCAGGGGATCGTCGTCGCGGGCACGGGTAACGGGTCGATTCACTCGGCTATGCAGACGGCGCTCGCCGAAGCCGCGGCAACGGGCGTGGCGGTCGTGCGCTCGTCGCGCGTCGGTTCGGGGCACGTGATGCACAACGGCGCGGCAGCCGACGATGCGCTCGGGTTCGTCACTGCGGGCGCGTTGAATCCCTACAAGGCGCGCGTGCTGCTGATGCTTGCTCTGGCGGCGGGACTCACGACGGCGGCTGCATTGCAGCAGGTTTTCGATCGTTATTGAGGCCTTCGGATCGAAGTTGTCTGCGTCTTTTTCTGGGGCTGTCGATGGCATGCGCGATGCGGTTCGTTTTGCCTTTGCGCTGGCATCCGCGATGCGCCTCGCGGCGCGGGTGTTGCCCCTGTGCGGGGCGGCACTTACTTTCTTTGCCGCGGCAAAGAAAGTAAGCAAAGAAAGCCGCTCACACCGCCAACCCTTGACCCTTGTCCACGGGCTCGTAGCATCCCGCACTTCGACTGGCAGCGTGCTGACTTTGCTCGTTGCCAACGCGCTGACTAACCCTCACCCACTTCATGCGCTCGCACAACGGCTAACCATCCCTGATGTTTTATCGCCCTTTTGCGGCAAACATATGTTGGTTGTCGCGCCTCGCATGGCAGCGCCCGCACCGAGCAGGCATGTCGCGCAGCGAAGGTGCTCTGATAGCGCGAAGGCCTGCATAGGTTTGCCGCATAGGGGCGCTGGATAATCGAAGGCGTGGTTTGCAACGTAGGTGCACGAAGCGGGTGAGGCGCCAGTCAGTGCGCTGGCAACGGGCAAGGTCAGCACTTAGTGGTGCGAAGTACGGGGACGTCGAGAGCCCGTGGATAAACGTCAGCATTGGCGGTGTGAGCGGCTTTCTTTGCTTACTTTCTTTGCCGCGGCAAAGAAAGTAAGTGCCGCCCCGCACAGGGGCAACGCCCGCGCCGCGAGGCGCTATCGCGGATGCCAGCGGCAGCGGCAAACCAGACCGCTATCACGGATGCCAGCGGCAGCGGCAAACCAGACCGCTATCGCGGATGCCAGCGACAGCGGCAAACCAGACCGCTATCGCGGATGCCAGCGGCAGCGGCAAACCAGACCGCTATCGCGGATGCCAGCGGCAGCGGCGCAAACCAGACCGCTATCGCGCATGCCAGCGACAGCGGCAATGCAGACCGCTATCGCGGATGCCAGCGGCAGCGGCAAACCAGACCGCTATCACGGATGCCAGCGGCAGCGGCAAACCAGACCGCTATCACGGATGCCAGCGACAGCGGCAAACCAGACCGCTATCGCGGATGCCAGCGACAGCGGCAAAGCAGACCGCTATCACGGATGCCAGCGACAGCGGCAAACGAGACCGCATCACGCAATGCCCGCGCAAACGCAAACCAAACCAACGCCGTCGCAGACAAAAAAATAGAAGAGCAATCCGACAGCAGGACACCCGACGATGACGTCTGACCGACCAAGGCTTCCCCGGCATCGCCGGGTGCCGCTGCGGACCCCACTTGCCGCTCTCAGCCCAGAGCGGCATGATTTGCCCGATCCGATGCGTGCCGCGCGCCGGACCGGGCGCCCCACTTGTGCGCTGCCGTGAATCACACACGGCAGCTGTCGTTGCGTCGAAGAACCTCGCCGCTTATGCAGCCTTCTGATCAGCAGCGGGCGACTGCGCGATTTCGAAGTTCGCCATGATTTCGAGCGCGCGGACCATCGCCGAGTGATCCCATGCCTTGCCGCCGTTCGCCGCGCACACGCTGAAGAGCTGTTGTGCGCTCGCCGTGTGCGGCAGCGCGATGCCGAGCTTGCGCGCGCCGTCGAGCGCGAGGTTCAGGTCCTTCTGATGCAGCTCGATCCGGAAGCCCGGGTTGAACGTGCGCTTCGTCATGCGCTCGCCGTGCACCTCGAGAATCCGCGACGACGCGAAGCCGCCCATCAGCGCCTTGCGCACGCGCTCCGGATCGGCGCCCGAACGCGCGGCGAATAGCAGCGCCTCCGCGACGGCTTCGATGTTCAGCGCGACGATGATCTGATTCGCGACCTTGCAGGTCTGTCCCGCCCCGTTGTCGCCGATCAGCGAGATGTTCTTGCCCATCAGGTCGAACAGCGGCTTCGCGAGATCGAAGGCTTTTTGCGGGCCGCCGACCATGATCGTCAACGTCGCATCGCGTGCGCCGATTTCGCCGCCCGAGACGGGCGCGTCCAGATAGTCGCAGCCCAGCTCGTTGATCTTCTTCGCGAACGCCTGCGTGTCGAGCGGCGAGATCGAGCTCATGTCGATCACGAGCTTGCCCTTCGTCAGGCCCTTCGCGACACCGTCATCGGCGAACAGCACGTTCGCGACGTCGGGCGTGTCCGGCACCATGATCACGACGATGTCGGCTGCTTGCGCGACAGCTGTCGAATCGGCGACCACGGTGGTCGTTTTGGCTAGATCGTCCGGCACCGGGTACGCGCCGTTGACGAACAGCGAGTGGCCGCCCTTGATGAGGTTGCGCGCCATGTGCGCGCCCATGATGCCGAGGCCGATGAAACCGATCTTTGCCATTGCGTGAGTCTCCAGGTAATGAAGTTCGAAAAATGTGCTCGCTTGGCGCCGCAAGTCGTCGCTATCGCGAAGTCAGATGGGGCGGTCAGGCCGACGCATGCGCGCGCTTCACGCCCGCGACGCTTTCGAGCCAGCCCAAGCCTTCCGCTGTCGTCGTGCGCGGCTTGTACTCGCAGCCGACGTAGCCCTGATAGCCGAGCGAATCGAGCAGATCGAACAGGAACGGATAGTTGATTTCGCCTGTGCCCGGCTCGTTGCGGCCGGGGTTGTCGGCGAGCTGGATGTGAGCGATTTGCGCGAAGTGCTTCTTGATCGTCGCGGCGAGTTCGCCTTCCATCCGTTGCATGTGATAGATGTCGTATTGCAGGAACAGGTTGTCGGAACCCACGGCCTGAATCACGTCGAGTCCTTCCGACGAGCGGTTCAACGCGAAGCCCGGAATGTCATACGAGTTGCACGGCTCGACGAGCAGCCGGATGCCTTCCTTCTTCAACGCGGCGGCAGCGAAGCGCAGGTTGTCGACGATCGTCGCGCGGGCCTTGTCGGCATCGACGCCCTTCGGGATGCCGACGAGGCAGTTCAGTTGCGGCACCTTCAGCGCCTTCGCGTATTCGATTGCGCGGCCGACGCCCTCCTGGAACTCGCCCACGCGATCAGGCAGCGAAGCGATGCCGCGTTCGCCCGCTTCCCAGTTGCCGGCGGGCAGGTTGTGCAGAACGAGCTTCAACTGGTTCTGCTCGAGACGCTCCGACAGTTCGCCGATCTGATACGGATAGGGGAACAGAAATTCGACAGCGTTGAAGCCCGCTTCGGCGGCCGCCGCGAAGCGGTCGAGGAAGGGCACTTCGTTGAATAGCATCGTGAGATTCGCGGCAAATTTCGGCATGTCTGTTTTTCTCTCTGGTCGGTCAAATTGAAAAGCGTGAAAAGCGTGAAAAGCGTGGCGCGGGCGGATGCGCTTCGTTCGAAGCACGTCCGCCCGGATCAAGCGCAGACGGCGGATGCGTCGCTCAGTCGAGCAGGCTGACTGCGCTCGGCGCGTCGGCGCGCGTCACGGCGAGATCTTCGAATTCGTTGATCGCGTCGATTTCGGTGCCCATCGAGATATTCGTCACGCGCTCGAGGATCACTTCGACGATCACGGGCACATTGAACTCGGAGAGCATCGACTGTGCTTTTTCGAGCGCGGGTTTGATCTCTTCAGGCTTGAACACGCGGATCGCCTTGCAGCCAAGGCCCTCGGCCACCGCGACATGATCGACGCCATAGCCTTCGACTTCCGGCGCGTTGATGTTGTCGAACGCGAGCTGCACGCAGTAGTCCATGTCGAATGCGCGCTGTGCCTGGCGGATCAGGCCCAGATACGAGTTGTTCACGACGACATGGACGTACGGCAGCTTGAATTGCGCGCCCACGGCCAGCTCCTCGATCATGAACTGGAAGTCATAGTCACCCGACAGCGCGACGATGGGACGCTGCGGATCAGCAGCGCGCACGCCGAGGGCAGCGGGAATCGTCCAGCCGAGCGGGCCGGCCTGGCCGCAGTTGATCCAGTTGCGCGCCTTGAACACATGCAGGAACTGCGCGGCGGCGATCTGCGACAGACCGATCGTGCTCACATAGCAGGTGTCGCGGCCGAACACCTGGTTCATCTCTTCGTAGACGCGCTGCGGCTTGATGGGGACGTTGTCGAAGTGCGTCTTGCGCTGCAGCGTGCGCTTGCGCGCCTGGCACTCTTCGACCCATGCGCTGCGGTCCTTCAGCTTGCCCGCTGCCTTCCATTGCTTCGCGACTTCGACGAAAAGCTCGAGCGCGGCCTTCGCATCGGACACGATGCCGAGGTCCGGGCCGAACACGCGGCCAATCTGCGTCGGCTCGATATCGACGTGCACGAACTTGCGGCCCTTCGTGTAGACGTCGATGCTGCCCGTGTGACGGTTCGCCCAGCGGTTGCCGATGCCGAGCACGAAGTCGGACGCGAGCATCGTCGCGTTGCCGTAGCGGTGCGACGTCTGCAGGCCGACCATGCCCGCCATCAGCGGGTGATCGTCGGGAATCGCGCCCCACGACATCAGCGTCGGGATCACGGGCACGCCGACCGTTTCGGCGAACTGCACGAGCAGGTCTTCAGCGGCTGCGTTGAGCACGCCGCCGCCCGAGACGATCAGCGGTTTGGCCGAATCGTTGAGCAGCGTAAGCGCGGCTTCGATCTGCTTGCGGGTCGCAGCGGGCTTGTAGAGGGGCAGCGGCTCATAGGTGTCGATGTCGAACTCGATTTCGGCGAGCTGCACGTCGATGGGAAGATCGACCAGCACGGGGCCCGGACGGCCCGAGCGCATCAGGTGGAACGCCTGCTGGAACACGCGCGGCACGAGGGCGGGCTCGCGCACCGTGACGGCCCACTTCGTCACGGGCTTCGCGATCGATTCGATATCGACGGCCTGGAAGTCTTCCTTGTACAGACGCGCGCGCGGCGCCTGGCCCGTGATCGCGAGGATAGGAATGGAGTCGGCGGAAGCGGAGTAGAGGCCCGTGATCATGTCGGTGCCGGCGGGGCCCGACGTGCCGATGCACACGCCGATGTTGCCTGGCGCGGCGCGCGTGTAGCCTTCGGCCATGTGCGATGCCCCTTCGACGTGGCGCGCCAGCACGTGACTGATGTTGCCCGCCTTGCGCATGGCCGAGTAGAACGGATTGATCGCGGCGCCCGGAACGCCGAAAGCCGTGTCGATGCCTTCTTTTTCGAGCACGAGCACTGCTGCGTCGACGGCTCTCATCTTGGCCATGTGTGTCTCCTGAAAGTCTGGAATGCCGGTGGGGCGTGAATGGGTGTTGGACACACTTTAAGACTGCATCTAAGGTTTGATAAGATCAGTCAAGGTCGCTTATTCCAAAACAAAAAGTATGGAATGCAATTTGCGCGCGATCACCGCGCGAGCACGGGAGACGCCCGCCGGACGGGGCGCTCGATGGGACGGGAGAGAGAGAGATGGACCGCTTCAAGCAGATCGAAACGTTCGTGCGCGTCGCCGACGCGGGCAGCCTCGCATCGGCGGCGCTGGAAGAGGGCGTGTCGCCCGTCATTCTCGGGCGGCGCATCGATGCGCTCGAAAAGCGTCTCGGCGTGAAACTGATGTACCGTTCGACGCGGCGGCTCGTCGTCAGCGAAGAGGGCGCGGCGTTTCTCGAACGCTGCCGGGGCCTGCTCAGCGAATGGGACCAGGCGGAAAACGAACTGATGGCGGGGCGGCGCTCCGTCAACGGGCATCTGATCGTGTCGGCGCCCGCCGCATTCGGGCGCAAGCACGTCGCGCCGCTCGCGCCTGATTTCATGAAAGACAAGCCCGAGTTGCAGGTCTCGTTCAATCTGACCGACCGTGTCGTCGATCTGGTGCGCGAAGGCTATGACCTGTCGATCCGCATCGGTGGGGCCGTCGATCCGAACTTCGTCGCCGTGAAGCTCGCGACAAACCGGCGCGTGGTGTGCGGCACGCCCGAATACTTCCGCAAGCACGGCAAGCCGAAGACGCTCGAAGATCTGCCGGGCCACAACTGTCTTGCGTTCAACCTGCAGGGCGGCCAGAACCGCGGCTGGTACTTCCGGCGCAACGGCAAGCTGACGACGGTGCGCGTCGGCGGCACACTCGATTGCAACGACGGCGAGCTGCTGCACCGCTGGGTATCCGAAGGGCTCGGCCTCGGCTGGCGCTCGACGTGGGAGATCGATCAGCAGCTCGCGCGCGGCGAGCTCGAAACGGTGCTGGACGAATACGCGCTGCCTGATTACGACATCCTCGCCGTGTATCCGCAGCAGCGCTATGTGCCCGCAAAAGTGCGCTATTTCATCGATTATCTGAAAGACGTCTATGCGCGGCCGGATTATTGGGCGAATGCGTCGTGACGATTCGCGATATCTAACCCACGACGATCGTCCCGTTCATTGTCTCGTGCCCCGATCCGCAGAATATGTCGCACAGAAAATCGACGGTGCCCGCCGCTCCCGCTTGGGCCGGCACGCGCACGACGGCGCCTGGCGGCACATCGGCGCGCACGTTGTACTGCGGGATCGCGAAACCCATGACGGTGTCCTGCGCGGTCAGCTCGAACACGACCTGTTCGTGCGGCGCGAGCTTGATCTGGTTCGGCGTGAAGACGAACCTGCGCGCGTGAACCGTGATGACGCGCGGCTCGGCGGCGCGCGCGTCGAAGCGGCCCGCGACGGCCAATACCGCGCCGAGCGCGGCGAGCGTGAAGAGGCGCCTGCGCTTGCGTTCGATCGTAAAAGCCTGCATGGCGGTCTCCCTGTTATGACGTCCTGATCGGCATTTCATCGAGCGCGAGCGCGCCCGACGTTCTCGCGACTTCCACCTGCCGCCAGCCCGGCCCGCGATACGGCGCCGATGCGTCCCACGGCACGGGCAGCTTCTTCGCCTGCGACATCGCGGGCGGCAGCGGGAACATCAGCGAGCGCGCCGCGTGATGCGCGATGCTGCCCGTCAACATATGGTGTTCCTGGTGGATATGTCCGTAGAACACCGTGACGTTCTTGCGGCGGCTCAGCACGTCGATCACCTGCGCGCCGTCGCGCGTCGCCCAGTCCCATTGCGGCGCGAGATCGAAGAGCGGCCGGTGCGTGAAGACGACGATGCGCGCGTCCTGCGGCTGACGGTCGACATCGGCGGCGAGCCACGCGATCTGCTGCTCGCCGACGCGGCCCGCCGGGTCCGATACGTTGTCGAGCGTGATGAAATGCACGCCCTTGTGATCGAACGTATAGTGCGTCTGCCCGAAGTGCTCCTTGTAAGCGGCGCCCGCATCGAGACTTGCGTCGTGCTCGCCCGGCATCAGATAGAGCGGTTTCACTTTCAATTGCGCGACGATCTGCTGGAACTGGCGCATGCGCTCGTGACGTACCGCGGTGTCGTCCGTGGTGTGCGTGAGATCGCCCGTGAAGATCACGAAATCGGGCGGCGAGGGCAGCGCGTTGACGGCGGCGATCGCCTTCGGCAGCGTGCCCTTCGGGTCGGGATTGACGCCGGGGCCTTCGAAACCCCAGTGCGCGTCGGACAACTGGACGAAATAGAAATCGTCGTCGCGTCCATAGGTGAAGCCGGGCAGCGCCGACGCGAACGCCGCGCCGCCGACGGCCGCGAGCCGCAGGAAATCGCGGCGCTTGAGGCATTGCAGAGTGCTTTGCATGGTTGTCCTCGCGAGTGAAAGACTCGTTTGCGATACCGCGAGGCCATGCTTCCTATTCCCGGATTTTATTTTTTGCGGTGCGCGCGAAAGGCGGGAATAAACTGGATTTCAGATGAGTTTTGCAGCCGTGAAGTCTGGGCGAGCCTGGAGGCGATCGGTGAGTGAGACGGGAAAAGTCGCTGGAGGCGATGCGCGCGCCGAGGCGGTGCGCAGTCTGCGTTTTCAGCAGATGGCGCTGCCGCATCTCGATGCCGCGTACAACCTCGCGCGCTGGCTGTGCGGCAACGGGCACGACGCCGACGACGTCGTGCAGGAAGCGTTCATGCGCGCGTTCCGCTTTTTCGACACGTTCCACGGCGAGACGGCGCGCCCCTGGCTGCTCGCGATCGTGCGGCGCACGTGGTACACGGAATGGCGCAGGCGCTCGGGCGGCGTGAACGCGACCGTCGAGTTCGACGAGAACCTCGATGACGAGACGTTCGAAGGCTGGAGCGGGAGCTCGCCGGACCCCGAGGCGCTGATGATCCGCGACGAAGACACGCGGCTCGTGCACGAGGCGCTCGAACAGTTGCCCGTCGAATATCGCGAGGTGCTGATTTTGCGCGAACTGGAGGAGTTGAGTTACCGCGAGATCGCGACGATTGCGGATCTGCCCGTGGGCACCGTGATGTCGCGGCTCGCGCGAGGGCGCCGGAAACTCGCGACGGCGATCACGTCGTTGCAAGCGAAGGGGAGCGCGCGGCAGGCGAGCGGCGCGCGCGATGGAGGCGCTGTGCAGCGCGCGCCGGACGGGGGCGACGATGTGTCGGGGGCGCGGCCCGCCGTGCGCGCGTCGGCCCGGACAGTTCGTCCGGCGCGTGACGGCAGCGCTGCCGAAGGGCCGCCCTCAGGCGGTCCCGCATCCGACCCCACGAGAAAGACGGCAAGCGGCTGGATGTCGCACGCTCCCGGCGCGTTGCCGGGTGGTATCGCACAGGAGGCGCCAGATGGACTGTAACGAAGCACGGCCGCTTCTCGATGCGAATGCGGACCATGAACTCACGCCGCCGCAATCGCGCGACGTGCAGCGGCATATCGAAACCTGCGATGCTTGCCGAAGGGAGAGCGAAATGGTGCGGGCGATGAAGGGCGCGGTGCGCTCGGCGACCTATCATCGCGCGCCGGACGATCTGCGCGCCCGGATCATGGCGGCGCTGCCGCCCGCCGACTTCGCCGAACCCGAGGAGAGGGCGCGCGAACGCATCGGGCGATCAGAGCCGCGCGCGAGGCAACGCAAAGGCTGGCTCGACTGGCTGCGGCTGCCGCAGGGCCAGGGCGGCGGCTTCGGGTCGCTGGCGGGTGCAGGCGCAGGGGGAGCGCACGTAGGTGCCGCCTGGCGCGGCGGTCTCGCGCTGGCGTTGTGCGCGCTCGTCGCGGCGGGCATTGCGGTGAGCCTGCATCGCACGGGCGAGCCGCTGCCGCTCGTCGACGAACTGGTGGCGAGCCATGTGCGCGCACAACTGTCGGGACACGATATCGATGTCGTGTCGTCGGATCAGCATACCGTGAAGCCCTGGTTCAACGGCAAGCTCGACTACGCGCCGCCCGTCGAGGATCTGGCCGCGAGCGGGTTTCCGCTGGCGGGCGGGCGGCTCGACTATGTCGGGCACCGGCGCGTCGCCGTGCTGACCTACCGGCATGCGAAACACGTGATCGACGTCTACGTGTTCCCCGAGGACGACCGGTCGGCGGGCAAACCCGGCCCGGCACTCGTGCGCGACGGGTATTCCGTCGCACGCTGGCGCGACGACGGCATGATGTGGTGGGCCGTGACGGACGCCGCGCCGGAATCGCTGGGCGCGCTGCAGGCCGCGCTGACGGCGCGGCTGCACGGTGCCGACCCCGGCACGCCTTATTCGGGAAGTTGAGCCGGATCGGACACTGCCACCGCGGGCCGAACGCCGTTCGAGCCCATCGGGCGACGCCGCAAGTCGCCCCGAGCCAGCCTTAAGTCGTTGAAAATACACCCGAATCAGTCCCGCACTTCAAGCTTTATCTTGCAAGTCGGGCCGATTCGGGTTATATTCTTCGGCTTCTCACTTGCCGCACCGGTTCCGACGCCCGGGTGGCTTCAATCCACAAGGAGTGTGTAATGCGTCATTACGAAATCGTCTTCATCGTGCACCCCGATCAGAGCGAGCAAGTGCCCGCGATGATCGAGCGTTACAAGTCCACGATCACGTCGCACGGTGGCCAGATCCACCGTATCGAAGACTGGGGCCGTCGCCAACTGGCCTACATGATCGAGAAACTCGCGAAGGCTCACTACGTCTGCATGAACATCGAATGCGACCAGACTACGCTCGACGAGCTGGAACACGCGTTCAAGTTCAACGACGCCGTTCTGCGTCACCTCATCGTCAAGATGAAGAAGGCCGAAACCGGCCCGTCGCCGATGATGAAGGAAGTGCAGCGCGAAGAAGCCAAGAAGGCGGCTGCAGCGCAGTCGACCGAAGCGCAGGCTTAAAGCAGAACCATTAAGCCATCAGGGTCACGCGCCGCTCTCGTCAACAAGGTTCGTAAAAGGAATCGATGAATCGGCTGCAACTCACGGCAAGCGTCGTGGAACGCGAACCGGTGCGGTACACCCCCGCCGGCGTTCCGATTGCAGGCTGTACGTTGCAACACCGCACGCAGGTCGTCGAAGCGGGCATCGCCCGAACCGTCGAGCTGACCATGCAGGCGGTCGCGGCCGGCGAGGCGAGCGGCAGGCTGGAGCGGGTTGAGATGGGCGTCGAAACGCTCTTCACCGGCTTCCTGGCGAAGAAAAGCCGCAACGCGAGAACTCTGGTGTTTCACATCACAGAATTGCAGGACATTGGAAAGGACTGAACATGCCCCGCCCGACTGGTAAGAAATTCGACAAGCGTCGTCAGCAACAAAACCCGCTCTTCAAGCGCAAGAAGTTCTGCCGTTTCACGGCAGCTGGTGTCGAACAGATCGACTACAAGGACATCGATACGCTGAAGGACTTCATCGGCGAAAACGGCAAGATCACGCCGGCACGTCTGACGGGTACCAAGGCCCACTATCAGCGCCAGCTCGACACGGCGATCAAGCGCGCGCGTTTCCTCGCGCTGATGCCGTACACCGATCAGCACAAGGCCTAACCCGACGACGTCACAAGGAGCATCCGAATGCAAATCATTCTTCTCGAAAAAGTCGTGAACGTCGGCAACCTGGGCGACATCGTCAAGGTCAAGGACGGCTATGCACGTAACTTCCTGATCCCGAACAAGAAGGCTCGCCGCGCCACGAAGGAAGCGATCGCCGAATTCGAAGTTCGCCGCGCAGAACTGGAAAAGCTCGCTGCTGAAAAGCTGACGGCTGCTCAGGCTCAAGGCGAAAAGCTGGCTGGTCTGACGGTTCAGATCGCGCAGAAGGCAGGGGTGGACGGCCGTCTGTTCGGCTCGGTCACGAACGCGGACATCGCCCAGGCGCTGTCCAAGCAGGGCTTCGAAGTGGAAAAGGCGCAAGTGCGTCTGCCGGAAGGCCCGCTGAAGCTGGTCGGCGATCATCCCGTGCACGTTTCGCTGCACACGGACGTCACGGTTGACGTCACGGTGTCGGTACTGGGCGAGCACGTCTAAGTCGTCGCTAGGACAAGAAGTAGAGTCGCCAGGAAATTTCTGGCGATGAAGGGCAGGGGCCGGGAAACCGGCCTCTGCCTTTTTTATTCCGCGCAACAGCCGTTAACCCGCCTGATGCGTCGCGTTTTCGGCGCTTTGCCGCTGTCCCACTTTGCCCGATAATTCCACCCCATGAACGCACCGTCGAAAGATCCTCAAATCGAGTCGCTGAAGGTCCCGCCCCATTCCATCGAGGCCGAGCAATCGGTGCTGGGCGGCCTGCTGCTCGACAACGGCGCATGGGACCGCATCGCCGACTTCCTCTCGCAAAGCGACTTCTACCGCTACGACCACCGCATCATCTTCGAGCACATCGGCAGGCTGATCGCGGCGACGCGCCCCGCCGACGTCGTGACCGTCTATGAAGCGTTGTCGACGTCGGGCAAGGCGGACGAGGTGGGCGGGCTTGCGTACCTGAACGCGCTCGCGCAAAACACGCCGAGTGCCGCGAACATCCGGCGTTATGCCGAAATCGTGCGGGATCGCGCGGTGCTGCGGCGTCTCGTGTCGGTGGCCGATGAAATCTCCGCCGATGCCTTCAATCCGCAAGGCAAGGAAGTCCGGCAGCTGCTCGACGAAGCGGAATCGAAGGTCTTCTCGATTGCGGAAGATGGCGCGCGCGGCACGCAAGGCTTCCTCGAGATCGGTCCGCTGCTCACGCAGGTCGTCGAGCGCATCGACACGCTGTACCACACGGCCAACCCGAGCGACGTGACGGGCACACCGACGGGCTTCGTCGATCTCGACCGGATGACGTCGGGCATGCACGGCGGCGAACTGATCATCGTGGCGGGGCGTCCGTCGATGGGTAAGACGGCATTCTCGATGAACATCGGCGAGTACGTGGCTGTCGAGTACGGGTTGCCCGTCGCGGTCTTCTCGATGGAAATGCCCGGCACGCAGCTGATCATGCGTATGCTCGGATCGGTCGGCCGGCTGGACCAGCACCGCATGCGCACGGGCCGACTGACGGACGAGGACTGGCCGAAGCTCACGCACGCCGTCCAGAAAATGAGCGAAGCGCAGATCTTCATCGACGAAACGGGCGGCCTCAACCCGATGGAGCTGCGCTCGCGCGCGCGGCGTCTGTCGCGTCAATGCGGCAAGCTCGGCCTCATCATCATCGACTACCTGCAGCTGATGAGCGGCTCCTCGACGGGCGAAAACCGCGCGACGGAAATCTCGGAAATCTCGCGTTCGCTGAAGAGCCTCGCCAAAGAGCTCGACGTTCCCGTGATCGCGCTGTCGCAGTTGAACCGTGGTCTGGAACAGCGCCCCAACAAGCGCCCCGTGATGTCGGACCTGCGCGAATCGGGTGCAATCGAACAGGACGCGGACGTGATCCTGTTCATCTATCGCGACGAAGTCTACAACCCCGACAGTCCTGACAAGGGCACCGCGGAAATCATCATCGGCAAGCAGCGTAACGGCCCGATCGGGCCCGTTCGCCTCACATTCCACGGTCAATTCACGAAATTCGACAACTTTGCTGGTCCGCAGAACTTCTACGGCGGCGAGTAGCACAACGAGGCGCAAACGGTAAAACCCGGCTGCGCTTGCCGTTGCGCGCGTGCCAAAAGGAGCATCGCGCGCAATACCCGAAAGGGCATGGAACGGTACAATATTGCGGCTTTATGACAGCCTCACCGTGACCACTTTCTGGGAACCCAATGTTCGGTCGATTCATGCCCACTGAGGGCAATTTTTTTGAAATCTTCAACGCTCACGCGAAGCACATCGTCGCGGGCAGCCGCGAGCTCGAACTGTTGATCGATAACCTCGGCGACGCCGATGTCCACAAGCAAAACGTGCAAACGGCCGAAAAAGCCGCCGATAAACTCACGCACGAAACCATCGATCTGCTGCACAAGACTTTCATCACGCCGCTGGACCGCGACGAGATCCACAAGCTGATCACCACGATGGACGACATCCTCGACCTGATGGAGGACGTCGCCACGGCCATTTCCCTCTACGACGTGCAAGCCGTCACGTCGGAGGCGAGCCAGCTCGCGCATATTTCGACGAAAACCTGCGAACGCGTGCAAGCTGCCGTCGGCATGCTGTCCGACATGAAGCAGGCGCGCGACATTCTGAAAGCCTGCGAAGACATCGACCGTCTGGAATCGGAAGCCGATCGCGTGCTGCGTGCGGCGATGTCGAAGCTTTTCCGCGAAGAAGACGACGTCAAGACGCTGATCAAACTGAAGGCGATCTACGAGCTGCTCGAAGCCATCACGGACAAGTGCGAGGACGTGGCGAACATCATCGAAGGCATCGTGCTGGAAAACGCGTAATGCATTCGATACAACTCGCCATCTGGGCGGTCGCGACGCTCGTTGTCGTCGCGCTCGTCTTCGACTTCATGAACGGCTTCCATGACGCGGCGAATTCGATCGCCACCGTCGTCTCGACGGGCGTGCTGAAGCCGCAACAGGCCGTCGCGTTCGCGGCCGCGTTCAACGTCATCGCCTATTTCATCTTTCACCTGAAGGTCGCGCAGACGGTCGGCAAAGGCACCATCGATCCCGGCATCGTCGACCATTACGTCGTATTCGGCGCGCTGGCGGGCGCGATCGGCTGGAACATCGTCACGTGGTACTACGGTATTCCGTCCAGTTCGTCGCATGCGCTGATCGGCGGGCTGGTGGGCTCGGCGCTCGCCAAGTCCGGCTGGAGCGCGCTCAACTGGGAAGGGCTGCTGAAGACCGTCACGTTTATCTTCGTGTCGCCGCTGCTCGGTTTCGTGCTCGGCTCGTTCTTCATGCTGCTCGTCTCGTGGATCTACTTCCGCACGCCGCCCAGCAAGGTCGACAGGCGCTTTCGCCGGTTCCAGCTGCTGTCGGCGGGACTGTACAGCCTCGGCCACGGCGGCAACGATGCCCAGAAGACCATCGGCATCATCTGGATGCTGCTGATCGCAACGGGCTACGCGTCGGCCACGGCCGATGCGCCGCCGCTGTGGGTGATCGGCGCGTGCTATGTGTCGATGGGGCTCGGCACGCTGTTCGGCGGCTGGCGGATCGTGCGCACGATGGGCCAGAAGATCACGAAGCTCAAGCCTGTCGGCGGCTTTTGCGCGGAGGCGGGCGGCGCGATCACACTGTTCGTCGCGTCGTTCCTCGGCATTCCCGTTTCGACCACGCACACGATCACGGGCGCGATCGTCGGCGTTGGCGCGACGCGGAAGCTGTCGGCTGTGCGCTGGGGTGTCGCCGGCAATATCGTGTGGGCGTGGGTGCTGACGATTCCGGCGTCCGCGGTGCTCGCGGCGGCCGGCTGGTGGTTCGGCCACCGCTTCCTCTAACGTATCGAAAGCGGCGCGCCGCTCAGATCAGCGGCGCGCTGCCTCCATCCATCGGGACGATCGCGCCCGTCACATAGCTCGCGCGGCGGCTCGCCAGGAACAGCGCGACGTCCGCAATCTCCTCCGGTTTCGCGAAGCGTCCGAGCGGCACGCGCGCTTGGCCGCGCGACAGCGCCTCGGCGGGCTCGATGCCTTCGCGCGACGCTTCCAGTTTCAGCGCTTCCTCGACGCGCTCGGTCAGCGTCGCGCCCGGATTGATCGCGTTGATGCGTATGCCATAACGCGCGTAGTAGTGGGCGAGGCCCACCGTCGCGAGCATCAGCGCCGCGTTCGCCGCGCCGCCTGCGATATGAATGTCGCTCGCGATCTTGCCGCCCATCCCGATGATATTGACGATCGTTCCGGGTTCCTTTGCCTCGCCGGATTTCACGCGCTCGGTCATGCGCTTGAGCACTTCCTGCTGCGGGTAGATGTACGGGAAGTACTTGGCTTCCATCGTCGCCTTGAACGCGTCGGCGTCGAGCGTTTCGGGATCGTAGCGGCGCGCGGCGCCCGCGCTGTTGACCAGAATGTCGATGGGTCCGACGGCGCCCGTCGCTTCCTCGACGACGTCGGCGGCGCTGTGCGGCTCGTGCAGATCAGCGCGCGTCAGATGGACGTGCAGCCCTTCGCTCGACAGCTGCTCTCGTGCGCGCGCGAGATTGGCGGGATCGCGCGAGACGATCGCGACCTTCGCGCCTTCCATCGCGAAAGCCCGCGCGCATGCGAGTCCGATGCCCTTGCTGCCGCCCGTTATCAGGACCACTTTGTTCTTGAGTCCGAGATCCATCGTCGTCACCCGCCGTTAGGGAAATATTGAGATACCGTCAAAAGATAGCAGAGGCGCGCCGCGGCGGGTGGCGAATCGGGCTCGACGGCGAGTTGACGATGTCGGGGGCCGCGCCAGAAGGCTGATGACCGCTATGCGCGTCGCGGGATCAATAGCTGCTGCTGGCGAAGCCCGCGATCGGGTCGTCGTTGGTGTGCGTGGGGGCGGGAACGGGGCGCGACCCCGTCGACGCGCGCATGATCTGCACGCCGCCCGAGTCGGGCGACGACTGCGCCTGACGGGCCTGGCGCGCGGCCACGGCGGCGGGTGGAGGCGGCTCGTAGGCATCGGCCGCGGCGTCGATGGGATCGGCGGCTTGTGAAGTCGCGGGGCCGTAGACGCGTGCCGTCGACGCAAGCGGGATCTGCAAGTCCGCCGCCGACCCCGCGGGCGAGGCCGTCACCGTCGGCGATACCGCGCCCGCTCTGCGCGCTTGCATCTGCGCGGTGCTGGTGCCGGCAGGCGGCGGCTCGAATGGGTCCGCGGTGGCGGCGGCCGTCGCCGTGGGCACGGAAGTGCCGGCATTTTCGAGCGGCGTCGGCTGCGTGCGAGCGGGCGCTGGCCTCGGCGCAGCGGCGGTCGCAGCGGCGGGCGCCGCTGACGCCGGTGCCGCCGCCTGGTAGCCGGGCGCGTCGAACGGCGTGGTCGTCGGCTTGCCCAAGGCGGGCGCAACCCGGCGAATGCCGTCGAAACGCTTCGCCCAGTAGGGATTGGTCAGATAGTCGAGCCGCACGGTGCCGCCCGTCGAAGGCGCGTTGACGAAGCGCAGCTTGCCGACGTAAATGCCGACATGCGAATGCGGCCGTCCCGTCGTGTTGAAGAAAATCAGGTCGCCGGGCGCGACTTCGTCCGGATCGACGGATTCGCCGCGCGAACTCATGTCGGCCGTCGTGCGCGGCAGGTTCACGGAAGCCGCGCGCTGGACGACGTAATGAACGAGGCCGCTGCAATCGAAGCCGCTATCGGGCGTATTGCCGCCCCATCGATACGGCACGCCGACAAGGCTCATCGCCTGAATCGAGATTTCCTCGCGCCCGATGCTGTGATCGACGAAGTTGGGAAAGCCCGGGGGCGTCGTGCGATACGCGCCGCCCGACGATGCATACGATCCGCCCGAGCCGCGCACGGTCTTCTGCGGCGCGCCGGAGCAGGCGGCGAGCAGGGCGACGACGAACAGTGACAGCGCGAGGCGGAACATGCAAGCGAACGCGAGCAACGACGCCCGCCAGAAGCCGGTGATGCCCGATGGTAGCCCGTGTGACGGGGCTCCCGCAAGAATTCCTGAAGAGCTACTTGAACTTTACGCGCTAAATGTCACTTTTTGCGACCGGATCGATTAGGCGGGAAGCTGGCCCGCAAATAAAAAGCCGCATCCGGCGCGACTACCGGATGCGGCTTGAGAAGCCAATAAAAGCGCGTCAGAGAATGTCGGACGCGTAATCCGCTAGCCGCGAGCGCTCGCCGCGCGCGAGCGTCACGTGGCCGCTGTGCGCCCAGCCCTTGAAGCGATCGACGACATACGTGAGACCCGAACTGCCTTCCGTCAGATAAGGCGTGTCGATTTGCGCGATATTGCCGAGACAGATGATCTTCGTGCCCGGACCTGCGCGCGTGACGAGCGTCTTCATTTGCTTCGGCGTCAGGTTTTGCGCCTCATCGATGATCAGATACTTGTCGACGAACGTGCGGCCGCGCATGAAGTTCATGCTCTTGATCTTCAGACGTGAGCGGATCAGTTCCTGCGTGGCCGCGCGGCCCCATTCGCCGGCGGCGTCGTCCGTCTTCTGCAGCACTTCGAGGTTGTCGTCGAACGCGCCCATCCACGGCTGCATCTTTTCCTCTTCGGTGCCGGGCAGAAAGCCGATGTCCTCGCCGACGGGCACCGTCGCGCGCGTCACGATGATCTCGTTGTAGCGCTTGTCGTCGAGCACCTGCGCGAGGCCCGCCGCCAGCGCGACGAGCGTCTTGCCCGTGCCCGCCTGACCGAGCAGCGTGACGAAATCGATCTCGGGATTCATCAGCAGGTTCAGCGCGAAGTTCTGCTCGCGATTGCGCGCCGTGATGCCCCACACGTTGTTCTTGTGATGGCCGTAGTCGCGCAGCGTCTGCAGCAGCGCCGTCTTGCCGTTCAGCTCACGCACGATCGCGTGGAACGCCGGTTCGCCGTTCTGCGGCTCCAGATAGACGAACTCGTTGACCAGCATCGACGCGCACAGCGGACCCGTCACGCGGTAGTACGTGGTGCCCGTCTTCGTGTCCTGCCAGCTCTCCATGTCCTTCGCGTGCTTCGTCCAGAAGTCGGGCGGCAACTGGCGGATGCCGGAGTAGAGCAGGTCCTTGTCTTCGAGGACCTGGTCGTTGAAGTAGTCTTCAGCGGGCAGGCCGAGCGCGTGCGCCTTGATGCGCATGTTGATGTCTTTCGACACCAGCACGACCTGGCGGTCCTGACGGTCGCGCTGCAGCGCGCGCACGACGCCGAGAATCTGGTTGTCGGCCTTGCCTTGCGGCAAGCCTTCGACGGGCTCGATATGGGTGAGCTTCGTCTGGAAGTAGAGGCGTCCCAACGCTTCGCGGCTGCCAAGGCGCGAGAGCGAAATGCCTTCGGACATTTCGCCCGCATTCGCCACCAGCGAGTCGAGCGTGCGGCTCACCTGACGCGCATTGCGCGCGACTTCCGACATGCCCTTCTTGTGATTGTCGAGTTCTTCCAACGTCATCATCGGCAGATAGACGTCGTGTTCCTCGAAGCGGAAGAGGCAGGTCGGGTCGTGCATCAGCACGTTGGTGTCGAGCACGAAGAGCTTGCGCACCTCGACCTGCGCGCCCTTGGTCGTACGTTTTTTCGTGCCGGCGCGCGTGGGCGTGGCGGCGGTTGCTTGCGCATCGGCCTCGGCGGAACCCTTGCCGCGGCGCGCGACGATGGGCGCGGCTTCAGCGCTTTCATCAGCGACGGACGGCACCGGCTGCAGCAGTGCAGCCGTCTGCTTCGCCTTGCGGCTGCGGGACGGCGGAGCTTCCGTGACTTCGGCGACTTCCGCGGACGCGGCCAGATGGGGGACGGAACGCAGGGTCGTCGCGGCGTTGGCGGCGTGCGTCATCGGTGCGGCGACATTGGTGCGGCCATATTCGGCCGATGCGGCTTGCTCCCCTTCGTGCGCCTGTTTTCGGGCAGGCTTTGCAGGCGTGGCTTTCGCCTTGTATTCATCAGGCGGCAACAGATTGCCGAGCTTGCTGGGTGGGGTAGGCAAAGGCATGGTTTCCCTCGAGTAAAGCGGGTCACAATTCTTCGCCGCCTGCCGCAAACTGTCGTGCGTCGTGTGCTCGCAATTTGCGTCCGGTGGCGCGTGTCGGATTAGTAATGCCGGTTCGCCTGGTTTTCGATCGGCTCCTTGACGAAAGTGCGTTGCGAACGATGCGAGCAACTGCGCGCAATTAAAAAAGCCGCCGGCCCGACAAACGGGGCAGGCGGCTCGACTTCGGTCATCGCATTGCGCCTCGTGCTTCGCGTCATGGCCGGACTGTCAGCGGCGACAAAGACGCGATTTGCAGCGCAACTGCGGAAAAAAGTATGTGAACAGGCACTCATTGCGGCCCAATATAACGCGCCTCAAAGCGCTTGTACAGACTCCAGAATGTCCTCGACGTGGCCGGGCACCTTGACGCCGCGCCACTCGCGGCGCAACACGCCTTCGCCGTCGATGACAAACGTGGAGCGCTCGATTCCCCGTACTTCCTTGCCATACATTTTCTTCATTTTCATGACGCCGAAGAGCGTGCACAGCGTTTCGTCCGGATCCGATACCAAGGTAAACGGCAGTTCGAGCTTGGCCTTGAAGTTATCGTGCGAGCGGACGCTGTCGCGCGACACGCCGATGATCTCCGCGCCCGCCTTCCTGAACTTCGGATAGAGGTCGCGAAACTGGAGGCCTTCTGTGGTGCAGCCCGGCGTGTTGTCCTTCGGGTAGAAATATACGACGACCTTCTTGCCGCGCAGGCTGGACAGCGTGAAGTCGCCGCCCGTCGCGGGGGCGGTGAAGTCGGGAACGGGTTGATCGACTGCGATGGGCACGAGGGTCCTCCGGTTGTTATCGGTGTCGGCGGCAGCGCTGGCCGCGCGCCTGTACTTTTTCTTCGGGGTTGCTTGGGGTGGTTCCCGGGGCGTGCTGCTCGGCCGAACAGGTGCCGGTGCGCATCGGGCGCGACGGCCGCACAATGCGGCGCACCACATGGCGCATCGTACGGCCCGGCGCGCGGCTAGTCGGGTTGAACGATCAACTCGCCGGAACGTCCCGGGATTTCGCCCCACGTCACAGGGTACGACGGCAGTGTGTCACGGTCTAGCGTGGCGTGGTAGTCGCCCATCGTCGCGAACGTGTGGCCTTGTGTGCGCCAGCCGGCGAGCAGTTGCTCGAACACGGGCGCGAGCTTCTGGCCTTCGAGCTCCGCGTGCAGCGTGAACACCTGGTCGTGCGGATTGTTCGCGGTGCGCTTCAACATCCACGCGGCGACATTGTGCGTGTCGATGCCGTCGATGCCCAGCACTTCGTCGAGCGTCGGCAGCGTGGTCGGCATCTGCACATGTGACAGCGTGCGGCCGCCGACGACGGGAAAGTACGGCGCATGCCCCCGCCCGTCGGACGCGTACTGCATGCCCCACGCGTCGATCTGCTCGAACGCGTGGCCGTTCATCTGCCAGCCGGCCGCGCCGTGCGTGACGGGCGGCATGCCGAAGATATCGACGAAGCGGTCATGGCTCTTCTGCATCTGCGCGACCGTCCAGTCGCGCGGACGCGAACGCACGTTGTCCTGCCAGTACACGTGATCCCACGTGTGGATGCCGCATTCGAAACCGGCTTCGTGGATCGCGCGCATCTGCGAGCGGGCGCGTGCGCCGATGTCCGGGCCGGGCAGCAGCACGCCGTACATCAATTGCTTGACGCCGTAGTGCTCGATGACCGACGTGCGCGACACCTTCTTCAGAAAGCCCGGCCGCAGCACGCGCCGCATCGCCCAGCCGGTGTGATCGGGGCCGAGGCTGAAGAGGAACGTGGCGCGCGCCTTGTAGCGGTCGAAGATACGCGCGAGATTCGGCACGCCTTCACGCGTGCCGCGCAGCGTGTCGACGTCGATCTTCAGGACGATCAGAGCCAAGCGCGACAGCCCTTACTGTTGCTCGACGAGGGCGCGCGCGTCGGCGACATGGCCGCGATACGCTTCAAAGATCTTGCGCAGCGCTTCGTCGAACGTCGATTGCGGCGCCCACGCGAGTTCCTGCATCGTGTTGTCGATCTTCGGCACGCGGTTCTGCACGTCCTGATAGCCCGCGCCGTAGTACGCACCCGACGACGTTTCGACCAGTTGTACCTGCTTCGCCGACTCCGCGTATTCCGGGAATTCGGCGGCGAGCGCAAGCATCTTGTGCGCGAGTTCGCGCACCGAGAAGTTGTTGGTCGGGTTGCCGATGTTGTAGATCTTGCCCGTCGCGACGCCGTTGCGGTTCTCGATGATTTTCATGAGAGCGCTGATGCCGTCGTCGATATCGGTGAACGCGCGCTTCTGCGCGCCGCCGTCGACGAGGCTGATGTTCTCGCCGCGCACGATATGCCCGAGGAACTGCGTGACCACGCGCGACGAACCTTCCTTCGGCGTGTAGATCGAGTCGAGGCCCGGGCCGATCCAGTTGAACGGACGGAACAGCGTGAAGTTCAGGCCTTCCATGCCATAGCCCCAGATCACGCGGTCCATCAGCTGCTTCGAGCACGCATAGATCCAGCGCGGCTTGTTGATCGGGCCGTAGGTGAGGGCGGACGCGTCCGGGTCGAACTGCTCGTCTGTGCACATGCCATAGACTTCGGACGTCGACGGGAAGACGAGATGCTTGCCGTACTTCACGGCCGAACGCACGATGGGCAGGTTCGCCTCGAAGTCCAGTTCGAACACGCGCAGCGGCTGCTTCACGTACGTGGCGGGCGTGGCGATCGCGACGAGTGGCAGGATCACGTCGCACTTCTTCACGTGATACTCGACCCACTCCTTGTTGATCGTGATGTCACCTTCGAAGAAATGCATCCGCTCGTGGTTGACGAGGTCGCCGAGGCGTTCGGTCTGCATGTCCATGCCGAACACTTCCCAGTCTGTCGTTTCGAGAATGCGCTTGGACAGGTGATGGCCGATGAAGCCGTTCACACCCAGAATCAGGACTTTTTTCATGTATTACGCGAAGATTGAATGAGCTGGGTGAATTCGGCTGGGGAGACGACGCGCTCGCTTGTATGGTGCTGATCGTCGCGCTGATGCCGCAATTCGTGGATCGCGACGACGCGGCCGTCGCCGCATGTCGCAAAAAAGCCATTATCGCCTACGTGGATGCCGGGCGGCAAATCCCCGCCAGGCGCGCCGGGTTGCGCGAGCCGCGCGCGCGCAACCACGAAGCGCTCGCCGCCGACCTCCGCGAACGCACCCGGATACGGCGGCGCGACGGCGCGAATCAGGTTGTAGACCTGCTGGCCGCTCTGGCTGAAGTCGATGCGTCCGTCTTCGGGCTTGCGGCCGCCGAAGTAGCTGCCGTGCGCGAGGTCGTTCGGCAGATGCGGCGCCTCGCCCTTGAGCAGCGCGGGGAGTGCACGCCACAGCGTCTGTTCGGCGGCGACGGTCACCTTGTCGAACACCTGCGCGGCCGTGTCGTCGGGCAGGATCGGCACGGGCGTCTGCGCAATGATCGCGCCCGCGTCGGGCTTCGCCGCCATTTCATGCAGCGTCGCGCCCGTTTCGGTTTCGCCGTTGAGCACGGCCCAGTTGGTCGGCACGCGGCCGCGATACTTCGGCAGCAGCGACCCGTGCATGTTGTACGCGCCGCGCGGCGCGACGGCGAGCAGATCGACGGGCAGCATGTGCCGGTAGTAGAACGAGAAGATGAAGTCGGGCCGCGCATTGACGACGAGCGCGCGCAGCTCGGGGCTCTTCGGATCGGCGGGCGTCACGACGGGAATGCCGTGCTCCGTGGCGACCGACGCGACGCTGCCGAACCAGATGTTCTCGGTGGGGCTGTCTTCGTGCGTGACCACGAGCGCGACATCGACACCGCGCGCGAGCAGCACCTGCAGGCAGCGCACGCCGACGTTGTGATACGCGAAGACGACGGCGCGCGGCTTCATTTGCCGGCTCCGCGATCGTCGCCGTTGACGGGCGCGGGCTGGGCGCCCTGCACGACGGATTGGCGCGGCTGCGCGACGATGGGCTCGTCGTCGCGCTGCTCGAGGACAGCCTGCACCAGATAGCGCGGGCGCGCCCGCACCTGCTGATAAATGCGCCCGATGTATTCGCCGAGCAGCCCGAGCGCGAAGATGATGACGCCGAGCATGAAGAACGTAATGGCGAACAGCGTGAACACACCTTGCACTTCCGCGCCGATGATGAAGCGGCGGATCAGCAGCAGCACGAAGAGGGCAGCCGAGCCCATCGACAGGATCACGCCGATGAACGACAGCCATTGCAGCGGCACGACGGAAAAGCCCGTCACGAGGTCGAAGTTCAGGCGGATCAGGCTGTAGAGCGAATACTTCGACTCGCCCGCGAAGCGCTCCTCGTGCGCGACCTCGATCTCGACGGGGTTCTGCGCGAACGTGTACGCGAGCGCGGGAATGAACGTGTTGATCTCGCCGCAGCGGTTGATCGTGTCGATGATGTGGCGGCTGTACGCGCGCAGCATGCAGCCCTGGTCCGTCATCTTGATGCGCGTGATGCGCTCGCGCAGCCGGTTCATCGCCAGCGACGCCTTGCGCCGCCACAGGCTGTCCTGGCGCTGCTTGCGGATCGTGCCGACGTAGTCGTAGCCGTCACGCATCTTCGCGCACAGCTTGCCGATCTCTTCGGGCGGGTTCTGCAGGTCGGCGTCGAGCGTGATGACGATCTCGCCGCGCGACTGCTCGAACCCCGCGAGAATCGCCATGTGTTGCCCATAGTTGCCGTTCAGCAGGATCACGCGCGTGGTGTCCGGGCGGACGCGGAACTGCTCCGCCAGCAGCGCCGCCGACTTGTCGCGGCTGCCGTCGTTGATGAAGATCACCTCGTAGCCGGTGCCGAGCGCATCGAGGGCCGGATAGAGCCGCGAGAAGAGGGCGCCGAGCCCGGCCTCCTCGTTGTAGACGGGGATGATGACCGAGAGTTCGGGCATGGCCGGGCGTGGATCCGTTTGATTCATTTCCGCTGGGTTTCCGCTTTATTGACCGTATTGTTCGCAAATCTCGTTCACCGCTCGGCACACGCGCACGACATCGCCTTCATTCATCTGCGTGAAGAGCGGCAGCGTGACGGTGCTGGCGCCGTAGTGCTCCGCGTGCGGATACATCCCTTCCTTGTAGCCCATCGCGCGGTAAAGCGAAAACAGATGAATGGCCGGATAGTGCACGCCCGTGCCGATGCCGCGTTCCTTCATCTGTTCCATGAACGCCGCGCGGCTGATCGACAGGCGCGCGAGCGGCAACGTGATCAGGAACATGTGCCAGTTGGTGTTCTCGAAGTCCGCAAGAGGCAGGCCCATGCCCAGCTTCACGGCCGCGCCGCCCTCGAAGCCCGCGAAGTACGCGCGCGCGAGCTTGTGGCGTTGCGCGCGGAAGCGCTCGATATGCGGGAGCTGGCCGAGGCCGACGCGCGCGGCGACGTCCGTCAGGTTGTACTTGCCGCCGAGCAGCTCGCAATCCACGCCGTCGAAGCCCGTGCGCACGATGCCTTGCAGCCGGTACTTCTGCGCGAGGACGGCTTCGTCTTCGTTGTTCAGCACGAGCGCGCCGCCTTCGATCGACGTCAGGTTCTTGTTCGCGTGAAAGCTGAACGACACGATGTCGCCGAGCTTGCCGATGCGCTCGCCCCGCCACGTCGCCCCGAACGCCTGGGCGGCGTCCTCGACCACGCGCAGCTTGTGCGCGCGGGCAATCGCGTAGAGACGGTCCATGTCGACGGGCAGGCCCGACAGGAAGACGGGAATGATCGCCTTCGTGCGCGGCGTGATCGCCTTTTCTATCAGGTCCAGATCGATGTTGCGCGTGGTCGGATCGATATCGACGAACACAGGCGTCGCGCCGACTTCGAGGATCACGTTGCTCGTCGCGACCCACGACGCGGGCGTCGTGATGACTTCGTCGCCCGCGCCGACGCCCGCGATCCGCAGACCGATTTCCAGCGTCGCGGTCCCCGAATTGAACGTGCGCACCGGGCGGCCCCCGCAGTATTCCGACAGCGCCTTTTCGAACGCCTGGTTCTGCGGGCCCGTCGTGATCCAGCCGGAGCGGAGCACGTCGGCAACGCCGCGAATCGTTTCTTCATCGATCTCGGGACGAACGAACGGCAGGAACGGAACGGATGACTGAGTCATGGATGGTTTTGCTCGAATTAAAAAGGGCACGGGGCGCTTTTATTAATAAAGCCTGACGATTAGCTTCTATCAAGCTTAAATTGCCGCGCCGTGCTTATCTATGCCTGAATGCGGCGGCGATAATGTGCGACTTCTGTTGCAATGTCCAGCACTCGAAACAATTCAGAAGACATTATCAGACGCTGACACGCTTGCCAGGGGCGTTTGCGCCACAGCGGTGCAAGACGTGCAAGATGCGCAAGTCGTGCAGCCGGGCCGTCAACTGCGCGCGACGAGGAACACGCCGACCAGAATCACGGCGATGCCGACGAGGCGTTGCGCCGACAACGCTTCGCCGAACAGATACCACGCGGCGAAAGCGTTCACAACATAGCCCAGCGACAGCATCGGATAGGCGATCGATACATCGACGCGCGACAGCCCGACGATCCACACGGCGACGCTCAGCACATAGCAGGCGAGCCCGCCGATAATGGGCAACTGCGTCGCGATCCGGAAACCGACGGGAATGATGTTGGCGAGCGTGAACTCGAAATGGCCGACGGCGTTCGTGCCGGCCTTGAGAAGGAGCTGCGCGGCCGCGTTCAGTGCGACGCCAGCCAGGATGCAGAAGAGCGAAATCGGGTTCATCGACGAAGCGTTCAAATGAGGTGTGGTCACGGCTGCGGCTGCGGCTGTGATGCCGCAGGCGTGGTGTCGGGTTGCGCGCCGCCGTCCGGGCCGGCCTCCGGCTTCTCGACGATCACGCGCCGCGAATCGCGCGCGACGACGGTCATCGGCAGGTGCTGCGCGGCGAATGCCTGGTAACGGTCCGGCGACATCAGCGCGAGCGCGTAGCGGTCCGTTTTCCAGCGCTCGACCCATTGCGGGATCGTCGGCACCCATTTCTGGGGTTCGACCGATACGCCAAATGCCAGTTCGTCCGGATACTCGACCATGACCGTCGTATGCCCGGCGTAGAACGGCAGCGTGTGATCGAGCACGCCGACGGAGTAGAACGGCGTATCGGCGGGCAGCTTCGCGAGCGCGGCCTTCACCGCGGACGCGAGCGGCGCGCCCGACGACAGCCGGCCGAACGTATCGTGCCCCGTGCCCGCGATGGTCGCGAGCAGCACCCAGCCGAAGCCGAATGCCGTGGCCGCGCTGAAGATGCCCGCGGCGAATGCGGTGGCGCCCGCCGGGGAGCCTGCTGGCAGGCCGTTGCGCATGCCGCTCTCGGCGTTGCGCCGGCGCCGGTTCAGCCATATCGCCGCAAGCGTGAACGCGAAGCCCACGGCCAGCGCGGCGAACACCCAGGCGCGGAACTCGACGTACAGCGCGTTCGGGTTGCGGCTGTCGCCGAAATGACCGAGGAACACCGCGCCGAACGCGCCCGCGACAAGGAACAGCGCGTAACCCGTCAGATGCCGGTGAAACTGCTCGCGCGTGACGAGGGGCAGATACATGCCGATCACGAGCGCGATCGCGGGCGCGATCGGCAGCGTGTAGGACAGCAGCTTCGAGTGCGACGCGCTAAAGAACAGGAAGATGAAGACGGTCCACACGAACAGCATCGCGACGGGCGAGAACCCGTTCGCCTGGCGCGGCACGCGCAGCGCATGGCGCACGCTTTGCACGGTCACCGACAGCCACGGCAGAAAGCCGACGATCAACACGGGCACGAAGTAGTAAATGGCACCGGGCCGGTTCTGCTCGGGCGTCAGATAGCGCCTGAACTGCTGTACGATGAAGAAGAAGTTGAAGAACTCGGGATTGCGGTCCTGCACGATCACGAACCAGGGGCTGACGATCGCGAAGAACACGATCAGTCCGCTCACCAGGTACAGGCGCTTCCAGATCGCCCAGTCGCGCGCGACCAGCGTGTACAGCACCAGCACGGCGCCCGGCAGGATCAGCCCGACGAGACCCTTGGACAGCACGGCGAGCGCCATCGACGCCCACACGAGCCACATCCACAGCCGCTGCTCCTGCGCGGCGAGGCCCGCGCGCTGCGCGAGCAGCAACGCGCAGAGCGTGAGCTCCATCCAGAACGACAGGCCCATGTCGAGCGTGTTGAAGTGGCCCATCAGATACCAGTACGGCGCGCTCGCGAGCACGAGCGCGGCAAACAGGCCCGTCGCGGCGTTGAACACGCGCGCACCCGTATAGCCGATCAGCAGTACGCCCGCGAAGCCCGTCAGTGCCGTGTAGAGGCGTGCCTGCCATTCGCCGATGCCGAACCACGCGAACGACAACGCGTTCGCCCAGGTTTGCAGCGGCGGCTTCTCGAAGTACTTGTAGCCGTTGTAGCGCGGCGTGATCCAGTCGCCCGTGACGAACATCTCGCGTGCCATTTCGGCATAGCGGCCTTCGTCGCTTGGCAGCAGATGACGCCAGCCCAGCGGCACGAACCAGATCACGGCGAGCGTGAGCACGAGCAGCAGGACCGTCGTGCGATTGAGCGTCAGCCCTGACGGCTTGTCGTTCATGTGTGTTTTCAACCTTTTTCGGCGCCGCTGTCGCGGCTTCGTTCTTATCCCGATCGGACGGATGTCCGGTTGCTGCCGCGCGTCAGGACGGCGTGCGGCGCGATTCGCGCCGCCAGGCGGTCCGGTTACGGTACGCGCCGCCGCACGCCTGACGAAACGCTGCCGGCGGGCGATTTTGCACGATCACCCTTATGGCACCCTTATGGCACGCTTATGACACGCTCAATGACGTCTCGATCGCTTTCTCATGGCCGCCCCGTTGCATCCCGAGCGGTCGGCCATCCGCCACGGACGATTCGCGCGCGCCGGGCTCCCTGGGCATGCGCCGCCCGCGCGACGCGGATGCCACGCCGCGCAGGCGCGCAGTGTACTTGATCCGCGCAGCACCCCCGCCAAAAACGGGAGCCGGCCGCAATGCAGGCCATGGTGATCGGGTGCGATCGTCCGGCTAGCCTTCGATCAGCAGCGCGGCCGCCACCTTGCGGCCTTCCGCCATCAGGATGTTGTAGGTGCGGCAGGCTGCCTTGAAGTCCATCGTTTCGACGCCGATCCGTTGGGCGGCGAGCGCGGCCGTCAGGCGCGGATGCGGAAAGCGCAGGCGCTCGCCGCTGCCGAAGATGACGACTTCGGGCGCGGGTTCGATCAGAAGCGCGAAGTGCTCGGGCGAGAGGGCTTCGAACGACGACACGGGCCAACTGATGACGGGACCTTCCGGCAGCACGATGATGCTGCCCGTGTGACGCTGGAGATTGATTTCGACGTAGTCGGCGCCGTAACCCGTGACGGTGTTCAGCGCGCCGCTTGAATCCTGATGTAATTTCAAACTGGTTTTCCGTGATCGTCGTAAGACATGCGAAGCGCGCATCGTGCGCCAGGTTTCGACCGGCCTGCGCAGGAGCGGGTTCAATGCCGCTTCACCATCGGCTGAATGCCTTCTCGCAGCTTCGCATGGTGCCCGTCGCCGAGATGCGCCGTTTCGGCGAGCCAGCGGCGGCGCCGGGATGCCGCCTTGTGCGGGCGCCGGCGCGGGCCGAAAGCCCGCCGGCTGCGAGCGCCCGCCGCGCCGCACGAAGCGCAGCCGAAGCGGGCTCGCCGCCGTGCGCCGGGGCTCGCCCAGCCGTGCGTGGTGCATTGCGGAAGTCGGTCAAAATCCGCTAAATTATAGCTTTTTAGCCGCCCGGCGGCTCCCCGCAAGGTTCGCGCGCTGCCACAAGCCGCGCCCGCAAGGCTGGCGACTGCGCCCGCCGCCGCTAGTGGGGTGCACAAAACGCGTCGGCAAGGGCATCAACCGAATGTCCATCCGCGTGTCGGCCGGAGTGTCGATCCAGCATCCGAAGCGCCCGTAGTGCGTGACAATCAGGCGGCGAATCAGGCGGCGGCACGCGCTCGACGCAAGGGCGCTGCGGGCGCAAGCGAGCGCTCGCCGGGCCGCGTGACGGTCGCGTCGCTCGTGCGTGCCGCGCGCCGCCCGTCCCGCTCGATACCCTGCGCGCCGCGCGGCTCCCGGAAAGCGCCCGCCGCGCAATCCCGTCCTCACGGCTTGCCCGCTGCTTGGGGCGCAGCTCAATGGTCCCGCTCATTTACCCAGGATGAAGTGCCCGTCGTGAAACCAATACTCAAATCCAACAAGCTGTTGAACGTCTGCTACGACATTCGCGGGCCCGTGCTCGAACATGCGAAGCGCCTCGAAGAGGAAGGCCATCGCATCATCAAGCTGAACATCGGCAATCTCGCGCCGTTCGGTTTCGATGCGCCGGATGAAATCATCCAGGACATGATCCGCAATCTGCCCGTTTCGTCGGGCTATTCGGACTCGAAGGGCGTGTTCGCGGCGCGCAAGGCGATCATGCATTACGCGCAGCAAAAGGGCGTCGTGGGCGTGGAACTGGATGACATCTACATCGGCAACGGCGCGTCCGAGCTGATCGTGATGGCTTTGCAGGCGCTGCTGAACGACGGCGACGAAGTGCTGCTGCCCGCGCCCGACTATCCGCTGTGGACGGCGGGCGTGAGCCTGTCGGGCGGCACGCCCGTGCACTATATTTGCGATGAATCGAACGCGTGGATGCCCGACCTCGACGACATTCGAGCGAAGATCACGCCGCACACGAAGGCGCTCGTCGTGATCAACCCGAACAACCCGACGGGCGCGCTGTACTCGGACGAACTGCTGCTCGGCCTGATCGAAATCGCGCGCCACCACGGCCTCGTCATTTTCGCGGACGAGGTCTACGACAAGATCGTCTACGACGGCAAGCAGCACACGTCGATGGCGGCGCTGTCCGAAGACGTGTTGACGGTCACGTTCAACAGCCTGTCGAAGAGCTACCGCTCGTGCGGCTATCGCGCAGGCTGGATGTGGCTCTCGGGTTTGACAGGCGAGAACCGCCGCCGCGCGAAGGACTATTTCGAAGGCCTCGGCATTCTGGCGTCGATGCGCCTGTGCCCGAACGTGCCGGGCCAGTACGCGATCCAGACGGCGCTCGGCGGCTATCAGAGCATCAACGACCTGATCGCGCCGGGCGGGCGCCTGTTCAAGCAGCGCGAGCTCGCGTACGACATGCTCACGGCGATCCCGGGCGTGACCTGCGTGAAGCCCGAGGCGGCGCTGTACATGTTCCCGCGCCTCGATCCGAGGATGTACCCGATCGAAAATGACCAGCAGTTCATTCTCGATCTGCTGCTGGAGGAGCGCGTGCTGCTCGTGCAAGGCAGCGGCTTCAACTGGAAGGCGCCCGATCACTTCCGTGTCGTGTTCCTGCCGAACGTCGACGATCTCGCCGATTCGATCAACCGGATCGCGCGCTTCCTCGACGGCTACCGCAAACGTCACGCGGCCGCGGCCTGAACGCTGCATCCGGGCTAACCGATTTCCCAAACTCTCACTCGAAACACACGCTGCATGGAACCGATCAAAGTTGGACTGCTGGGCTTCGGCACGGTAGGCAGTGGCACCTTCACGGTACTGCGCCGCAACCAGGAAGAAATCAACCGGCGCGCGGGCCGCGGCATCGAGATTGCGCGCATTGCCGTGCGCAATCCCGCCAAGGCGGCAGCGGCGCTCGGCAACGATGCGGGCACCGTCGCGATCACCGACGACTTCGGTTCGGTCGTCGACGATCCGTCGATCGCCATCGTCGCCGAGATGATCGGCGGCACGGGCATCGCGCGTGAGCTCGTGCTGCGGGCGATCAAGAATGGCAAGCATGTCGTGACGGCCAACAAGGCGCTGCTCGCCGTGCATGGCACGGAGATCTTCGAGGCGGCGCACGCGAACGGCGTGATAGTCGCGTTCGAAGCGGCCGTCGCGGGCGGCATTCCGATCATCAAGGCGCTGCGCGAAGGGCTGACGGCGAACCGCATCCAGTACATCGCGGGCATCATCAACGGCACGACGAATTACATCCTGTCGGAGATGCGCGACCGCGGCCTCGACTTCGCGACAGCCTTGAAGGCCGCGCAGGAGCTGGGCTACGCGGAAGCGGACCCGACCTTCGACATCGAAGGCGTCGACGCCGCGCACAAGGCGACCATCATGAGCGCAATCGCGTTCGGCGTGCCCGTGCAGTTCGACAAGGCGTACGTCGAAGGGATCAGCAAGCTGGCCGCGATCGACATCAAGTACGCGGAAGAACTCGGCTACCGGATCAAGCTGCTCGGCATCGCGCGCCGCACCGACAAGGGCATCGAACTGCGCGTGCATCCGACCTTGATTCCCGGCAAGCGCCTGCTCGCGAACGTCGAAGGCGCGATGAATGCCGTCGTCGTGCACGGCGACGCCGTCGGCACGACGCTGTACTACGGCAAGGGCGCGGGCGCGGAGCCGACGGCCTCCGCCGTGGTCGCCGATCTCGTCGACGTGACGCGCCTGCATACGGCCGACCCGGAGCATCGCGTGCCGCATCTGGCGTTCCAGCCGGACCGTCTGTCGAACACGCCGATTCTCCCCATCGACGAAGTGACGAGCGGCTACTACCTGCGCCTGCGCGTCGCCGACGTGACGGGCGTGCTGGCCGACATCACGCGCATTCTCGCTGACACGGGCATTTCGATCGATGCGCTGTTGCAGAAGGAATCGGAGCAGGTCGACGTGTCGAAGAAGGGCGAGACGGACATCATCCTGATCACGCACGAGACGGTCGAGAAGAACGTCAACGCGGCGATCGCGAACATCGAGGCGCTGAAGACGGTCGTGTCGAAGGTGACGAAGCTGCGCATGGAAGCGCTGAACTAGGCACCGACCAACTGACACACGCAACGAGGCAAGCTCATGAACTACATTTCCACGCGCGGCGCCGGCATCGGCGAGCGCCATACGTTCTCCGACATCCTGCTCGGCGGTCTCGCAAAGGATGGCGGCCTGTATCTGCCCAATGAATATCCGCGGGTTTCCGCGGACGAACTCGCGCGCTGGCGCACGCTGCCGTACGCGGACCTCGCGTTCGAGATCCTGCGCAAGTTCAGCGACGACATTCCCGCTGAAGACCTGCGCGAACTGACGCGCCGCACGTACACGGCACAGGTGTACTGCAACGTGCGCGACGAGGAGAACGCCGCGCAGATCACGCCACTGAAGACGCTTGGCGTCGAAAACGGCGCGCCGCTGTCGCTGCTCGAACTGTCGAACGGCCCGACGCTCGCGTTCAAGGACATGGCGATGCAACTGCTCGGCAACCTGTTCGAGTACACGCTCGCGAAGCACGGCGAAACGCTGAACATTCTCGGCGCGACGTCGGGCGACACGGGCAGCGCGGCTGAATACGCGATGCGCGGCAAGAAGGGCATTCGCGTGTTCATGCTGTCGCCGCACGGCAAGATGAGTGCGTTCCAGACGGCGCAGATGTACAGCCTGCAGGACCCGAACATCTTCAACATCGCGATCGAAGGCGTGTTCGACGATTGCCAGGACATCGTGAAGGCCGTGTCGAACGATCACGCGTTCAAGGCGCAGCAGAAGATCGGCACGGTCAACTCGATCAACTGGGCGCGCGTCGTCGCGCAGGTCGTGTACTACTTCAAGGGCTATTTCGCGGCGACGAAGAGCAACGACGAGCGGGTGTCGTTCACGGTGCCGTCGGGCAACTTCGGCAACGTGTGCGCGGGGCACATCGCGCGCATGATGGGTCTGCCCATCGAAAAGCTCGTGGTTGCGACGAACGAGAACGACGTGCTCGACGAATTCTTCCGCACGGGCATCTACCGTGTGCGCACGTCGGCGCAGACATATCACACCAGCAGCCCGAGCATGGATATTTCGAAGGCGTCGAACTTCGAGCGCTTCGTGTTCGATCTGCTCGGCCGCGATCCGAAGCGCGTGCTGCAACTGTTCCGCGACGTCGAAGAGAAGGGCGGCTTCGATCTGCAGGCGAGCGGCGATTTCGCGCGCGTGCGCGAATTCGGCTTCGTGTCGGGGCGCAGCAGCCACGACGACCGCGTCGATACGATCCGCGACGTCTTTCAGCGCTACGACACGATGATCGACACGCACACGGCGGACGGCCTGAAGGTGGCGCGCGAGCATCTGGAAGCGGGCATTCCGATGATCGTGCTGGAGACGGCGCAGCCGATCAAGTTCGGCGAGACGATCCGCGAGGCGCTGGAGCGCGAGCCGGAGCGTCCGGCGGCTTTCAGCGGACTCGAGGATTTGCCGCAGCGATTCGAGCTGCTGGCGAATGACGCGCGGCGGGTCAAGGAGTTCGTTGCAGGACGTACTGCGTAGTTTTTTGTCTGCGACGCGGTTGGGTTGCCTTTTTTTCTGGCATCGGCGATGCGGTTTGTTTTGCCGCTGTCGCTGGCATCGGCGATGCGGTTCGTTTTGCCTTTGCGCTGGCATCCGCGATGCGCTATCGCGGATGCCAGCGACAGCGGCAAAACAGACCGGTTTAGCCGGCATGCCCGCGCAAGGCCAAAGCACACCACATCGCAGATGCCCGCGAGAAGGGCAAAAGCCAAACCCCAACAGCGTCGCAGACGTTATCAAAGCCCCTTGCGACGCGCAGCGTCCCCTCCCGCTACAATGATTCTTTCCGAATCGCTCCCCATCCGAACGATGTCCACCCCTACGCCTCCGACGCCACCTGCCCAGTCCGCGCCGCGTGCGCCGATGCTCTCGACCGCCGACGCGCTCGCGACGCTGCTTGGCGCCGCGGTGCAGATCGGCGGGACGGAAACGCTGTCGACCCTGGACGCGACCAACCGCGTGCTCGCGGCCGACGTCGTGTCGCCCGTCGACGTGCCGCCGATGAACACGAGCGCGATGGACGGCTATGCGGTGCGCGTCGCGGAGCTGTCGCAGGGCGACCGGCGTCTGGCCATCTCCCAGCGCATTCCGGCAGGCCACGCGCCGCAGCCGTTGGCCGAGGGCACGGCGGCGCGCATCTTCACGGGCGCGACGGTGCCGCCCGGCGCCGATGCGATCGTGATGCAAGAGCAGACGGAAGCGGCCGGCGACGAAGTGACGATCCTGCACACGCCCAAAGCAGGGGAATGGATCACCCAGCAGGGCGCCGACATCCGCAAGGGCGCGACGATCCTGCCAGCCGGCACGCGGCTCACGCCGCAGGCGCTCGGGCTGGCGGCGTCCGTCGGCTGCGCGACGCTCGAAGTCGTGCGCCGCGTGAAGGTCGCCGTGTTCTTCACCGGCGACGAACTGACGATGCCCGGCGAACCGCTCAAGCCCGGCGCCATCTACAACTCGAATCGCTTCACGCTGACGGGACTTTTGCACAAACTCGGTTGCGACGTCACCGACTACGGCATCGTCCCCGACAAGCTCGACGCGACGCGCCAAACGCTGCGCGAAGCCGCGCAAGGGCACGATCTGATCCTGACGTGCGGCGGTGTGTCGGTGGGCGAGGAAGATCACGTGAAGCCCGCCGTCGACGCGGAGGGGCGTCTGTCCATGTGGCAGATCGCAATGAAGCCGGGTAAGCCTCTCGCGTTCGGCGCGATTCGCCGCGCTGGCGCGTCGGGCACGGCCGGAAGCACAGGCACGAGCGGCGCGGTAGCCGCGTCGAGCGAAACGTTCTTTATCGGCCTGCCGGGCAACCCCGTGTCGACGTTCGTCACATTCCTGCTATTCGTGCGTCCGTTCCTGCTGCGCCTCGCGGGGGTGCGGACGGTGACGCCACGCGCGCTGTCGCTGCGCGCCGATTTCACCCAGCAGAAGGGCGACCGCCGCAACGAATTCCTGCGGGCGCGCGTGAACGCCGCTGGCGGCCTCGATCTGTTCCCGAACCAGAGTTCGGCCGTGCTGACGTCGACCGTCTGGGGCGATGGGCTGATCGACAATCCGCCGAATCATGCGATCAGCGCCGGCGAGACCGTGCGCTTCATCCCGTTTTCCGAATTGCTGAACTGACCGCGGCCGCTATTGAGCCGCAATGAGCCGTTATCGACGATGAAGATCCAGTTGAAATATTTTGCGAGCGTGCGAGAAGCGCTCGGCCGGTCGGACGAATCCGTGGACGTCCCCGAAGGCATTGCCACCGTCGGCGACGTGCGCGGCTGGCTGCGCGCGCGCGGCGGCGTATGGGCCGAGACGCTCGCGGAAGGCCGCGCGCTGCGCATGGCGTGCAACCATGTGATGACGGACGCGGGCACGCGCCTGACCGACGGCTGCGAAGTCGCGTTCTTTCCGCCCGTGACGGGCGGCTGAGCGGCGCATCGAGGCGAGGAAAGAACCATGACCGTCCGTGTTCAGACGGAAGACTTCGACCTGACGGCGGAAGTTGCCGCGTTGCGCGCGCAGAACCCGAAGGTGGGCGCGGTGGCGTGCTTCGTCGGCACGGTGCGCGACATCAACGAAGGCGAAACCGTCGAAACGATGGAGCTCGAGCACTATCCGGGCATGACGGAGAAGTCGCTGGAGGCGATCGCCGCCGCGGCGCGCGAGCGCTGGCCGGGCACGGACGTGCTGATCGTGCACCGCGTCGGCAAGCTGATGCCGCTCGATCAGATCGTGCTTGTCGCGACGACGTCGAGGCACCGGGCCAACGCGTTTGCGTCGTGCGAATTCGTGATGGACTACCTGAAAACCCAGGCGCCGTTCTGGAAAAAAGAAAAAACGGAAACCGGCGAACGCTGGGTCGATGCGCGCGTCACTGACGACGAAGCACTCGCGCGCTGGGGACTCGAATCGCTGAATTCGAAAAGCGATTAGGCGTTATTCATTGAACGCTTCAAAAATTTATTGCCAAGGCGCTAATTCGGACGCAATTGCAGCGCAATGCCGATTGCCAATTCCCGACTGTTAATCCAATCGTTGGATCAATTCAATCATCGTCGCCCGACTTGCCGATGATCTTCGTCGGAAACGGCTCGCCGCGCGGCCGCTCGTGCTCGTCACGCGGGCGGCGGCGCGGCGCGATGCGTTTGAGCAACGCCTGCTGCTCGGCGGGAATCTGATAGTCCCAGCCGAACTTGCTCAACTGCAGGCTCTGCGCGATACGCAGCGCCGGCTCCATGAAACGCACGGCGGCGGCGGGTTCGTAGCGTGACTCCACCGTGTCCAGGAACAGGAACAGCCAGCGGCTGAAGTGGCGCGGCTCGATGCCCGCGAGGGGCATATGCGCCTGCTGGACGTTGCCGCGATACTGCTTCGCGCCCAACACAAGCGACCCCCAGAAGACGCACATCTTCGGCAAGTGCTCGTCCCAGCGGCCGGCCAGTTTCTGCTCGAAAGCGGGACCGAGCAGCGCATCGGCGCGCACGCGGTCGTAAAACGCATAGACAAGTTCGCGGATATTGTCCTCGGTCGGTTCGGCAAAACGCGAGGCGAGGGGCGCGACGGCGGGAATATCTGGAGAAATCTCGGACTTCATATCTGATACAAAAATGAGTCGCGACAAATGCTTAGACGCAAACGTAAAGCCTGCGCGAACTCAATTAAGAAAAAGTGCTCTTCAAACGAAAGTTACCGTTTATAGTTACGCGAAATAACGAGATAAACGCGGCAATAACATGTGGGTTGCAAGCATGTTATTGCGCGGTCGCAGTGCCGGCGTTAATGGAGCAGACGTGAACATTCCGCACGTCGACTCCGTCGCGATTTGCCATTCAATGAGACTGACAGACTATACCGATTACTCGCTGCGCGTGCTGCTTTACCTCGCAGTTCGTTCTGAAGGACTGGCAACGATACAAGACATCTCCGATGCCTATGGAATATCGAAGAATCATCTGATGAAGGTGGTTCAGCGGCTCGCCGAACTTGGCTGGGTCGAAACCGTGCGAGGGCGCAATGGCGGCTTGCGGCTATTCGAGCATTCGTCGGCATTGACGGTGGGCGAGGTGGTGCGGGCGGCCGAGAGCGACTTCACGCTCGTGAGCTGCTTCAACGGCAGCGGCAGCGGCGAGCCGGGCGCCCACCGCGAATGTGTCATTCAGTCGCAATGCAGACTGAAGGGCATACTCGAAGCGGCGCGCGAAGCATTCTTCCGTGAACTCGACCGCTATACGATCCGCGATATCGCGGAGCCGGCTTCACCGCTGATGTCGTTGCTCGGACTCAAGCCGTCCGCCACCGTCGTGCCGATCGTGCCGGCGCCCGCCGCGCCCGCTGCGTCGGCGGGAGTCTGAGCCGCTCTGCCGTATCCGCGGGCGCCCAGATTTCGTGCCTGGGCGTTTCATACGCCCGGGCGTGCCTGCGCCCGCCGATTCCGCCGCCGCACATGCCGCGCAGTGCGGCGGCCGCTGCCTGCCGCCCGTCGCCGGCTTTCGCGCGGCTACGCGCCGGGCTACACTGGCCTTCGGCTTTCCGCTGCAGTTCCGACCGCATGTCGTGATCAGCGTCGAATCGAGGCCAATCGTGCAATTCCCTCTCCCTGATGCAAAAAAGCGCTTGAAACCCAAATAAAACGCCTCATTTTGGTGGTAATCGAAATTGGAGGTCTCTAGATGAGAATCGACAAACTCACCACTAAATTCCAGGAAGCGTTGGCCGATGCGCAAAGCCTTGCCGTCGGCCATGACAATCAGTACATCGAGCCCGTCCACCTGCTCGCCGCACTCGTCGCGCAACAGGACGGCTCCGCGCGCTCGCTGCTATCGCGCGCCGGCGTCCACGTGCAGGCGCTGCAAACCGCGTTGAACGACGCAATCACGCGTCTGCCGCAAGTGCGGGGCACGGACGGCAACGTGCAGATCGGCCGCGACCTCACGGGCCTGTTGAACCAGGCCGACAAGGAAGCGCAGAAGCTCAACGACACCTACATCGCGAGCGAAATGTTCCTGCTCGCCATCGCCGACGACAAAGGCGAGGCGGGCCGTTTCGCGCGCGAACACGGCCTGTCGCGCAAGTCGCTCGAAGCGGCCATCGTCGCCGTGCGCGGCGGCGCGCAGGTGCATAGCCAGGACGCCGAAAGCCAGCGCGAAGCGCTGAAGAAATACACGATCGACCTGACCGAGCGCGCCCGCGCGGGCAAGCTCGATCCCGTCATCGGCCGGGATGACGAAATCCGTCGTTCGATCCAGATCCTCCAGCGCCGGACCAAGAACAACCCGGTGCTGATCGGCGAACCGGGCGTCGGCAAGACAGCGATCGTCGAAGGGCTCGCGCAGCGCATCGTCAACGGCGAAGTGCCGGAGACGCTCAAGGGCAAGCGCGTGCTGTCGCTCGACATGGCGGCGCTGCTCGCGGGCGCGAAGTATCGCGGCGAGTTCGAAGAGCGTCTGAAGGCGGTGCTCAACGACATCGCGAAGGACGAAGGCCAGACCATCGTCTTCATCGACGAGATTCATACGATGGTGGGCGCCGGCAAGGCAGAAGGCGCAATGGACGCGGGCAACATGCTGAAGCCGGCGCTGTCGCGCGGCGAGCTGCATTGCGTCGGTGCGACCACGCTCGACGAATACCGGAAGTACATCGAGAAGGATGCCGCGCTCGAACGCCGTTTCCAGAAAGTGCTCGTCGACGAGCCCACCGTCGAGGCGACGATCGCGATCCTGCGAGGCTTGCAGGAGCGCTATGAACTGCACCACGGCGTCGACATCACCGACCCGGCCATCGTCGCGGCGGCGGAACTGTCGCATCGCTACATCACGGACCGCTTCCTGCCGGATAAGGCGATCGATCTGATCGACGAGGCCGCGTCGAAGATCAAGATGGAAATCGACTCGAAGCCGGAAGAGATGGACCGGCTCGACCGCCGCCGCATCCAGTTGAAGATCGAGCGCGAAGCCGTCAAGAAGGAGAAGGACGAAGCGTCGCAGAAGCGCCTGCAACTGATCGAAGAAGAAATCGAGCGGCTCGACCGCGAATACTCGGATCTCGAAGAAATCTGGACGGCTGAAAAAGCGGCTGTGCAGGGCAGCGCCCAGTTGAAGGAAGAGATCGAGAAGACGCGCGCGGAAATCACGCGGCTGCAACGCGAAGGCAAGCTGGAGAAGGTCGCCGAGCTGCAGTACGGCAAGCTGCCGCAGCTCGAGGCGCAACTGAAAACAGTCACGAAGGCCGAGGCGGAAGAGCAGAACAATCCGACGCGTCCGCGCTTGCTGCGCACGCAGGTCGGCGCCGAGGAGATCGCCGAAGTCGTGTCGCGCGCAACGGGCATTCCCGTATCGCGAATGATGCAGGGCGAGCGCGAGAAGTTGTTGCAGATCGAAGAGAAGCTGCATCAGCGTGTAGTCGGTCAGGATGAAGCGATCAGTGCCGTCGCCGACGCGATCCGCCGCTCGCGCGCGGGCCTGTCGGACCCGAACCGTCCTTACGGCTCTTTCCTGTTCCTCGGGCCGACGGGTGTCGGCAAGACGGAGCTGTGCAAGGCGCTCGCGGCGTTCCTGTTCGACGCGGAAGATCATCTCATCCGCATCGACATGAGTGAGTTCATGGAGAAGCACAGCGTCGCACGTCTGATCGGCGCGCCGCCGGGCTATGTCGGCTACGAAGAGGGCGGCTATCTGACGGAAGCCGTGCGCCGCAAGCCGTATAGCGTGATCCTGCTCGACGAGATCGAAAAGGCGCACCCGGATGTCTTCAACGTGCTGCTGCAGGTGCTCGACGACGGCCGCATGACGGACGGCCAAGGCCGCACGGTCGATTTCAAGAACACGGTGATCGTGATGACGTCGAACCTTGGCTCGCAAGTGATCCAGTCGATGGTCGGCGAGCCGCAGGAAGCCGTGAAGGATGCCGTCTGGGAAGAGGTGAAGCTGCATTTCCGGCCGGAGTTCCTGAACCGGATCGATGACGTCGTCGTGTTCCATGCGCTCGACCGCTCGAACATCCAGTCGATCGCGAAGATCCAGCTGGAGCGCGTGCACGAACGGCTGGCGAAGCTCGACATGCAGCTGGTCGTGTCGGATGCGGCGCTGGAGTTGATCGGCAAGGTCGGCTACGACCCGCTGTTCGGCGCGCGGCCTTTGAAGCGCGCGATCCAGCAGGAGATCGAGAACCCCGTCGCGAAGCTGATTCTGGCTGGCAAGTTCGGACCGAAGGAAGTGATCCCCGTCGAGGTGGAAAACGGCAAGCTCGTGTTCGAGCGGGTGGTGCACTAAGCCGCACGCGAACGGATGCATCAGACGCTGGCGTATCCGTTCCTTATCAAAAGCAAAAGGGCAACGAAGCGATTCGTTGCCCTTTTTTTGCGCGGCGTATCAGGCGCCGCGCCTGTCGAACGACACGATGCTCAGGCGTTCTTGTTGCCGAACAGGCCGGCGAGCTGGCTGATCGCGCCTAGCGCGCCGCTCAGGCCGCCCACATCGAGCTTGCCGTCGGCGGGCACTTCGCCGTTTGGCGTCGCGGCGTTGACGACGTGCGGCAGCACTTGCGACAGCAGGCCTGTCACCATCGACGGCTCGACGCCGACCTTCGAGGCCATATTGGCGACGGCTTCGGAACCGAGCACGTTATGCAGCGTATCGGCGGCGATCGGCTGGTTTTCGCCCGTGCTGACCCACGAGTTGATGATGTCGCCCGCGCCGTTTTGCTGGAATCGCTGGATCAGCCCGTTCAGGCCGCCCGGCTGGTTGTTGATGAATTCGAGCGCGGCTGCGACCAGCGCTGCCTGGCCGCCTCCTTCGGGCGCGTTACCGCCGCCGAGCATGGAACCGAGGGTGTCGAGTAGGCTCATGACGATCTCTCTTCAGAAGCCGGCGCGATGCTCATCGAGGTGCGCGCCGGCAGGGAACGAAACGCCGCGCAAAGCGCGGCACCGTGAACGTGAAACGTGAGGGCAGTGAGGCCGCTGGACGCCGATCGACGTGCGTCCTTATGCGCCCGAAGCGGCGGACGCAGCCTTGCTCTTTTTGGCTTTCTTCGACTTCGAAGCAGTCGTCTCCGACGCCATCGCGGGCGCCGCGGCCGCGGATGCCGTGGTCGCAGCGGATGCTGCCGCGTCGCTCTTGCTCTTCTTCTTCGAGGCCTTCGCGCCCGATGCCGCGTCGGCGGGCGCCGTCGATTGCGCAGTGGTTGCGCTCGCAGGCGTCGTCTTCGACATCGTGCCCGCGGACTTGGCGCCCATTGGCGGCGCGGACGAGCCGTTGATCGTCAGGCCCGCCGCTTCGAGATTCTTCACCGACTTCTGGCCGATACCCTTGACCCGGTTGGCGAGATCGTCAGCATCCTTGAACGGGCCGTTTTTCGTGCGTTCGTCGATGATCGCTTTCGCGTGAACCGGGCCGATGCCCTTGACCGATTCGAGCGCGGCCTGGTCGGCCGTATTCACTTCGACGGCGGCCGCAAAACCCGCCGACAGCGACAGGACGAGCGCAACGCACAGCATCAAGAGCTTCTTCAACATGGCAATCACTCCATTGAGGGCGAACAGGTAGCCGGAACGGACGACGCATTCACGTTAGCAAGCACTGCGTTCAAGCATAGGACAATTTACTGTCCTCTTTAACCGAACGAACGACGTCGGGCCTCGCGCGATTCCGCCGATTTATACCGGCGGGATCGTGACAAGACAATCGACGCGAACCAAATTTATCGCTTTTGCCCGTTCGCCGGGCCGTCATGCTGCGCGGACGGCAGCGGACGTCGATGCGGCGACGGCGTCGCGTCGCGGCCGCCTGTCCGCGACAGCGGAGCATCGCGCGCCGTCGCGCCGCGCACTTCGAAGCGCACGGTATCGGTGTTCGCGCCGTCCGCATTGACGAGTTCGAGCACATGCCGGCCCGGCCAGGGCAGCCACAGCACGCGCTCGTCGCGGCCGAGGGGCTTGCCGTCGAGACGCCAGTTGCTGCGCGCCGACGAGCCGCTCACGCGTTCGAACACGATGCGCTGGCGCGCGGCGGGAATATCGGGGTCGAGCGCGAACAGCGTGCCGTCCGTGGGCGAGCCGATGCGCGGCGCGGCGGCGCGGGATGAAGCCATGCCCGTGAGCATCGACGCGCGCGCAGTCGGCGGCGAATGCGCTCCTCCCGATACGGCGGGTGAGTTGTCCGTCGTGGCGGTATTCGCGGCGAGCGCAACGACAGGCGTTTGCGTGCCGCTCAGAAACCATTCGTTGCGCGCGGGCTCGACGTTTCCATCGAAGCGCACGCGCGCCTGCACGACGCCCGCCGGCGCGGGCGGCGCGGCGCTCGGCACGCGCCCGTGCAGATAGCCGACGATCGCGGCCCAGATGGGCGCTGCGCCCGTCACGCCCGATACGTCCCACATCGGCTGGCCGTCGGCGTTGCCGACCCAGACGCCCACCGTATAGCGCGACGTGTAGCCGATCGTCCAGTTGTCGCGCATGTCCTTGCTGGTGCCCGTCTTCACGGCCGAAAAGAAGCGCGTCGCAAGCGGACTGTCGAAGCCGAATGTGCGCGTGCGGGCGTTGTTGTCGGACAGGACGGTCGTGATGATGTAGCTCGCGTCGGCACTGAAGACGCGGCGTTGCGGCGAGGGCGCATTCGTGTGAACTCGCAGGTCTGCCGTCGGTGCCGCGACGCCGCCGTTGGCGAGCGCACGATACGCATTGGTCAGCGACAGCAGCGTCACGTCCGCGCTGCCGAGCGCAAGCGAATAGCCGTAGTAGTCGCCGCTTTGGGCGAGCGGCAGGCCGAGAGCGGTGAGCGTCTTCGCGAAGCGATGCGGCGTGACCATCACCAGCGTGCGCACGGCGGGCACGTTCAGCGACGAACCGAGCGCCGTGCGCACGCTCACCCAGCCCTTGAAGTCCTTGTCGTAGTTTTGCGGAATGTAGAGGCCGCCTCCCGCCGCGAGATCGAGCGGCGCGTCGTCGAGCAGCGATGCCGTGGTGAGCCGCCTTTCGTCGATGGCCTGCGCATAGAGGAACGGTTTGAGCGTCGAGCCCGCCTGGCGGCGCGCGAGCACGGTATCGACATCGCGCGCGCCCGACAGGCCGCCCGACGATCCGACCCACGCTAGCACGTCGCCTGTCGCGTTATCGAGCACGACGACAGCGCCGTCATGCACGTTGCGCGGATGCGCGGGCGCGTTGAGCTCGACGAGGGTGCGCGTGAGCGTATTGCTGGCAAAACGCTGGAGCCTCGCGTCGAGCGTGCTCGTGATCCGCGCGCCTGCCGTGGGCTGCGTTTCGCTGGCGACGCGTCGCGCGAAATGCGGCGCGAGCGTTTCTTCATCGGGCGAGACGGACAGCAGCGCGGGAGCGGGGCGCGCGAACGCGAGCTGCACGAAGCTCGCGAGATTCGCGCAGCGCTCGGGCGCTTTCATGTCGCGCAGGATACGGCACGCGCGGTCGCTGACCTTCGCATACGACGCGTTCGGCGCGCGGATCAGCGCGGCGGCGACGGCGGCTTCGCGCTCGTCGAGGCCGGAGGGAGCCTTGTTGAACAGCGTGATCGACAACGCGGACAGCCCGATCGTCTCGCCGCGAAACGGCACGAGGTTCAGATACGCTTCGAGAATCTGGTCCTTGCGCCACGTGCGTTCGAGCCACAGCGCGCTCACGGCCTGATTCGCTTTCTGCGCGAGCGAGCGTTGACCGGAGTGCTGCGGATCGTCGTCGAGCAGTCCCGTCAGCTGCATCGTGACCGTCGACGCGCCACGCGTGCGCGTGTTCCACAGATTCGCCCATGCAGCGGCTGCCGCGCCGCGCCAGTCGACGCCGCTGTGCTCGTAAAAGCGTTTGTCCTCCGAAACGACGATCGCTTCGCGCAGCGCAGGCGATACATCCGCAAGCGCGACCCAGTCGCCGCGGCGCCCGGTCTTGTCGACGCGTGTGCGTTGCAGCGGCACGCCGTCGCGCGAGAGCAGCAGCCAGTCGGAGCTGCGCCATTGCGTGCGCACGTCGTTGAAGGTCGGCAGTGCGTGTGCGGCGAGCGGCGTCGTGATCAAAACCGCGCACACGGCGATGCGCGCGAACGCAATCGGGCTTCGCAGTCTCGGTGCGCGATCGAACGGACGGTTGAGTGTCCAGTTGCGGCTCGTTGTGTTCGTGCCGTTCATCGCGCGCTCCGTCACTGCGCCGATGGCTTCACGACGACGGGCGCGTTCGGCAGCACGCCGAACGTCGACGGCGCATAGAGCGCCTCGACGCGCGTCGGCGGCAGGCCGAACGTGCCGACATTGTTCAGCCGCACCGTGTACTCGACCGAGAACTTGCCCTTCGGCACATAGTCGTAGTACGCACGATAGCCGTCGAAGCCGCGCTCGACGAATGCCGGCCACGCATGGCCTGTCGACTTCTCGCCTTCCGTTGCCGCTTGCGAGTCGCGGCCGAGTCCCGTGCCCAGTATCGTCGCGCCCGCAGGGACGGGATCGTTGACGACGACCCAGGTCATGTCCGTCTGCGCATCGACATCGAGATGCACGCGCACGATGTCGCCGCGCGTGTACGCACGCTTCACGGCGGGATCGACGGGCGTGACGGTCTTCGTGATCCGATATCCGGCGGCGAACGGCGCTTTCAATGCGACGGCGGCAAGGCTCTCGATCGTCGCCCAGGGTTTGCCGGCGCCGTCGTGTGTGAGCGTGAGCGGGACCGACGCGCTGCGTGCTTCAGGGGGCCACGGCAGCAACTGGCTGCGCGTGTCGGCCGTCTTCGTGATGGCTGTCGCGGATGCGTAATTCGCGGCGGCCGAAGCGGGCTGGTTCCACGAAATCGTTTTGTCCGTCGTGCCGAGTTGCAGCTTCGTTTGCCCCGCGACGGGCATGCTCTCGAACACCTGCGAGAAGCGCTGGACAGCAATCGAGCCCCACAGGTTCGCGGTCGTCGTCTGCCATGCGCCGTTCCTCTGCAATGCGAGCAACCCCGCGACGAGGCGCGGCATCTCGTCCTTCCAGCCAGGCCGGTCGACGAAGGTGAGCGCGGTGCGAGCCGCGTTGGTTTCAGTGCCCGTCATCAGCCACCAGAGATCGTCGTTACCAGCCGTCGAGAAGGAGAGCCGCGTGCCTTGATACGTGAGCCGCGAGCGAATGATCTGCTCGGTCTGCGCGAGCTTTTCGTCGCGCTGCGCGATGTCCTTCACGCGTGACAACACGGCGTAGTAGTCGAGCACGGCCGAGGTCGGCCACTGGTTCGGCGCGATCTCGATCGACGCAAGCATGCTGGCGCGCGCGGCGCCGTGCCGCGACAGGGCTTCGAGCGCGGCGAGCTTGCGCAGGTCGAGATCCTGGCGCGGCGCCCAGACATTGCGCGCGAGCCGTCCTTCGACGAAGTTCACGAGTGCGTCTTCGAGCTTCGCGCGCAGGTCGTCGGGCAGCGCGAAGCGCGGGTCGAGCTTCGCGGCCTCGTCGGTCACGGACAGCAGATAAGCGGTGAGCGTCACGCTGCCCGTGTTGCCGCTGTCGTCGCCGGGCGGGAAGTAGTTCGCGAGGCCGTCGCGGTCCAGATAGACGGGCATGCGCGCGACCACGGCTTGCCAGCGCGCCGCGTCGCGCAAGCCGAGCGCAACCGAGGTCTGCTGTTCGAGGCAGCTATACGGGTAGCGCTCGAACCAGCGCCGCACGCCCGGCATGCCGTCGGACAGCTTCGATTGCAGCGACACCGCGATGCCGCCGCGCAGCGCGCCCGCTTGCGTCGTCGTTGCATCGGGCGGCGCTGCGACGGGCAGCGAGAACGAGCCGTCGATTTGCGTGAGCGTCGCCTGTTGCACGGTGATGGGCACGGCGGCCGTCACGCGCTGCGTGACTTTGAGCGCGTCCGCCGCGTGCGCTGCGCCTTGCTCCGTTGCCGCGATGCTCCATGTCAGCGCGGCGGGCGTGGCCTCGGAAAGACCATCGGGCGGCGTGACCGTCCACGCGACTTCGCGCGCCGCGTTCGCCGCGACGTCGACCGTTTGCGGCTGCAACGACAGCCCCGGCACGTTTGGCGTGACGGCGACCTTCATCGCGCGCGCCGTGGTGTTGCGCACCGTGAACTGCGCGCGGAACTGGTCGCCTTCGCGCACGAGCGGCGGCAAGCCGGAGATCAGTTGCAGGTCCTGCGTGCTGCGGATCGACGTGCTGCCCGTGCCGAACGCGCCGTCACCGACAGCGGCGATCGCGACGATGCGAAAGCTCGTCAGCGAATCGTTGAGCGGGACGTCGATGAACGCTTCACCGTTTGCGTCGAGCGTCACGCGCGGATTCCATAACAGCAGCGTGTCGAACAGCTCGCGCGTCGAGCTGTGTCCGCCGCCGCCGCCCGCCGGCACGGCCTTGCGTCCGAAGTGGCGGCGCCCGACGATCTCCATCTGCGCGGTCGCTGTTTCGACGCCATAGGCGCGCCTTTGCAGCATCGCGTCGAGCACGTCCCAGCTGGTGTTCGGCATCAGTTCGAGCAGCGCTTCGTCGACGGCGGCCACCGCGATCTGCGTGCCTGCCGGCGCGGACCGGCCACCCGGCATCTGCACGCGCAGCTTCACGTGCGCCTTGCCGCGCACCGCGTACGACTTCGCGTCGGGCGTGACCGTCACGGCGAGCCGGTGCGCCGCCGTGCCGACCTTGATCTCGGCGAGACCATAGCGGAATGCGGGCTTCGACAGATCGACGAGCGGCGTCGGCGCCTCGTAATAGCGGCCTTCGTACCAGAACGCGCGCGCCCATTCGAGGGGCGCCTTCCAGCCCCACGTGAAGAACGAGTACCACGGCACGTCGCGGATGCGCCCGCGCAGCGCGAGCACCGACACATACACGTTCGGCCCCCACGCTTCGTTCACCTTGAGTTCGACGGTCGGGTCCTTGCCGTCCAGCTTCACGACATGCGTTTCGACGATGCCTTCGCGCTCGACGGCCACGAGCGCCGTCGCGAAGCGAAAGGGCATGCGCACCTGGAAGCGGGCCGTCTCGCCGGGTTCGTAGGCGGTCTTTTCCGGCAGCACGTCGATGCGGTCGGTGTTTTCGCCGCCGAACCACAGGTCTTCCTCGCGCGTGACCCAGACGGACGTCGCGGCCGTCGACACGTGGCCGTCGCCGTCCTTCGCCGTCACGACGAGATCGACGTTGCCCGCTTCCTTGAGCGTCGCGTCGCACGTCATCAGGCCGTGGTCGTCGCTCTTGCCGGTGCAGAGCGTGCCGAGGTCCTTCGTTTCCGTGTGGTTGTCGTACGCATAGAAGCCGCCGACCATCCGCTTTCGCGACGAGATCGTGATGCGTGCGATGCCGCGCACTTCGAGCGGCACGCCGGCGCGCGGCTTGCCTTGCAGATCGACGGCCAGCGCCTTCACGGGCACGGTGTTGCCCACCGATACCCATTGCCCCGACTTCACGCCCGCGACGACGGCCGCGGGCCAGAGCGTCGCGCTGCCGCTGATGGTCTGCACTTCGCCGTTCGGGTCGGCGAAGGTGGCTTCGAGCGCGAGACGCTTCGGTGCGTTGACGGAGGGCAGGCTCTTCAAGGTCAGGCTGCCGGAGCCGTTGCGGTCGAGCGTCACGGGTTCCTTGTCGGCGATCAGCTTCGACGTGTCATCGTCGGATGCCGGTTCGCTTTCCTCGTCGTCCGACGACGCATTGGTCTCATTGCGCTTTCTGTACGGCGCGAAGCTGAACTCGGGATAGGTGCCGGCAAACCCGGGCGTCGTGCTTTTCATCAGCGCCGACACCTGCACGGGCAGCCCCGACGCGCCGCCGCCCGACATATAGTCGATCTGCAGCGCAAGCGGCGCCTCGCTCGCGGCGACGAGGGGACGAGTCTTCTCGTCGCGCACGGCAATCGTGCCTTTGAACACGGGCAGCCGGAATTCCTCGACGCGGAAGCTGCCGGACGAATAACTGTGCCGCGCGGAACCGGCATCGCTGTCGTCGTCCGCTTCGTTGCTTGCGTTGTCCACGTTTTGCGCGGACGCGTTCGGATCGCCATCGTCGAGGGTCACGCTGTACTCGCCGAGCTTCGCCGAGGCGGGAATCGCGAACGTCGAGTCCGCTGTGTGATCGGCGGTCCACTTGAGCGGCATGTGCCATGTCTGCCCGCTGCCGAGATGACGGATCGTCACGCGCGTCGGATACGTCTTCGGGAACGCGAGGCCGCGCATCGTCTCGGCGCGGATCATATGTTTCATCGACACCGTTTCGCCCGCGCGCAGCAGCGTCCGGTCGAACACGGTATGCGCGCGCACGGTCTGATCGGCGCTCGTGTCCGTCGGCACGTTGAAGCGCCACGCTTCGATGCCGCGATTCCAGTCCGAGCGCACGAACGCCATGTCGTGGCCCGTTTTCGGATCGTCGATGCGCGCGGACACGAACAGGCCCTCGAAGCTGTCTTCGTTGCACGCGGCGCGCGCGCTCAACGGCTGGTTGATGGCCAGAACGCCGTGCGCGTCGGTCTTGCCCGACGCCAGCGCGTCGCCGTTGCAGTCGCTCACCTGCACGTCGGCGTTCGGCACGGGCTGGCCTTTATCGAGCGTCGTCACCCATACGACGCTGTTCTCGCGTCCCTGCTTGAAATGCACGCCGAGGTTCGTGACGAGCACGGCCGTGCGCACGTACATAGGCGCCTGTTTGCCGAGCAGCGACGCGCCGAGCGCGGGCGACGCGAGTTCGATCACATAAAAGCCTGGCTTCGTGATGGGCACGCCGACCACTTCGAAAGGGCGCAGCGTTTTCGGCTCGGCCTTCGGCAGCGCGAGCCTTTCGACGTTTGGCTGACCGGCGAGCAGCGACAGCGAGCGCAAGTCGATCTGCGGGTTCTTGCGGTCTTCGTTCGGGTCCAGGTCTTCGCCTTGACGCGGCACGATGACGGGATGCGGATTGTGCGCGAGCAGTTGCGGCATCTGCTCGTTGATCCATGCGCGGTTCATCGTGAAGCCGTCGAAGCGCTCGACGCTGCGCATCCAGCGCCGGATGTCGAGATCGGCATCGACGCGCAGCTTCGTGAACTGTGCGCCGCCCGCGTTGAGCCCCGCGATATGCAGATCGGCCTCGACATTGCGCAGCGTGACAGGCACGAGCGCGGGCATGTCCGGCTCGGCAAACCGCTCGATGATGCCGAACGTGCCCGACGAGAACTTCGCGAGCGGCGGCAGCGCGGCCGTCGTGGTCTTCAGGGGGAACAGGTCCGCGTTGGTCAGCCCTCGGCCGCTCGCGTCCTTGAGGTCCGGCGGCAGTTCGATGGTCAGCTCGGCGCGCTCGGGCAGCGGCGCGGCGAACTCGACCGCGCTGGTCTGCGCGTCTTTGTCGTCGGGCGAGAAGGTCGGCTTGAGGTCGCCTTTTGGCCCTTTGAGGCGGATTCTTTCCGCGTCGGCGCGCGCGATCGGCGCGTTGAACTGCACGCGCAGCGGACGCAATGGCGTACACGGCGCCTTCGCGTTTTCGCGCTCGCAACTAAAGCTCGCCGCGAACGGCTCGCGCACCGTGAAGTCGAAGCGGCGCTCGACGTCGTTCGCGATGCCGCCCGGACTCGCGACGCCCTTGCCGTAGACGAGCTGCGCCTTGGTGCCGGACGGCAGCGCCTGCTGGCACTGCAGCGTCAGCACGCGCGCCGCTTCCTTTTGCAGACGGAAACGCTTGAGCAGCGCTGTGCGCGTCGCGGCATCGACATCCGTCACCGGGATGCGGTTGCCAAGTCCACTCGATTCGCACCACACGTTCTGACGCACCGACGCGTCCGTCGCCTGCCCGTTCAGACGCACGATGAAAATCTGGTTTTCCTCGATCTCACCGCCGTACGGCTCGACGCTCTGCACGAACGGACCGCCTGTTTCGAACGCGTAGTGGCGCGGACCCGTCAGCGGGTTGCCTGCCGACGACTTCAGGCCATCGTTGAGATCGACGGAACAGGCGACGCCCGGCGGCAGATCGGCGTTGAAGTCCCACGCCCAGGTCTTGTCGTCGATCCAGCGCGGCTGGCCGGCGCTGGCGGCCGCGTCGCCGCATTTGACGCGCGCGGGCGCGGGCAGATTGGGTGCGCCGAACGGGACCATCGCTTCGTCGAACTTGACGACCACCTGCCGCACCTGCGCGACCTTGCCTTGCGGCGAGACTTGCGTGATGCGTGCTGCGTCGGCGCGCCAGGCGACGGCGGCGAGCAGGGCGAGCGTCACAGCCGCTTCAGTTGCCCCGATCCACTTGCGTTTGTTGGTGCCGCTTGCCACGCTTTGCATCGACTGCGCTCCCGGTTTCATTTTTCTTTCAGATGGCAGCCGATTCTAGCCGATGCGTGCAGCGCCTCTGCCCGCGCGTTTCGTGGAATTGTGTCGAATTTTGTTAGCGACCAGATTGCGCTTGACTTAGAGTTCACTCGAAGTCCTAACCTGAGTTCCGTCATGTCGAAAGCTCTCACGATCGGTCAGGTCGCCGCGACGAGCGGCGTCTCCACGCATACGCTGCGCTACTACGAGCAGGCGGGATTGTTACGCCCCATTGGCCGCACGGATGCGGGGCATCGTCTGTATTCCCCCGCCGATCTCGACTGGCTGCAGTTCGTGATGCGCCTGAAGGCGACAGGCATGCCGATCGCGGGCATGCAGGCGTTTGCCGCGCTGCGCGCCGAAGGCGACGCAACGATCGGCGCGCGTCGCGCGATGCTGATCGAGCATCGCGATGCCGTGCTGGCGCGCATCGAGGAGCTGCAGACTAATCTCGCCGCAATCGACGACAAGATCGCGGTGTACGAAGCAGCCGGACATGAGGCGTCATCGACTGGACATATCGACCAATCATTCGTAAAGGACTCACTATGAAACACGCACACGATGACCGCTATGCACGCGGCTGGGACAAGCTGAAGGAAATCGACGGAACGGCAGGGGAGAAGGTGATCGCGGCGCTTGCGCCAATTGCGCCCGATTTCGCACGTATGTTGATCGAGTTTCCGTTCGGCGATGTGTACAGCCGTGCGCAACTGGACCTGCGCTCAAGGGAGATCGCGACGATCGCGGCGCTCGCCGCGCTGGGCAACGCGCAGCCGCAGCTCAAGGTGCATGTCGAGGCGGCGTTGAACGTCGGTTGCACACGCGACGAGATCGTCGAGGTGTTCATCCAGATGGCCGTTTATGCGGGATTTCCGGCGGCGTTGAATGCGCTCTTCGCGGCACGCGAGGTGTTCGAGCGGCGGGATGAGGAGAAGGCGGCGGAGGTGGCGGACTAGCCGCGGCAAGCGACATTGCAAGCAGGACAAGGTGTTTCGAACGCAACTAACGGTCTGTTGCTACTGCATCCTTCCAAACGGCGAATGCGGCACACGCTGGACCCCAGTCTTCAATGAGATGTCGTCAGGATCGAGACGACGAAGATGAGCGCGCGTCGCAAGGCTGGCGATCGCTTGTGACACGCGCTCGCAGGCGGCGATACGTCAGCGGCCGCGCACTGCCTGGCGGGCGTCGTCACACGGCGTCATCCGCCTGCTGCGCGCGGCCCGTGTGCGCCGAGCGCGCGCTGATCCTGCGCAGATAGGCGGCGAGACCGGCGCCCGCAATCAGCAGGCTCGCCGTGTTCGCCAGCCAGAAGCCGCGCGCGCCCGTGAAAGAGTCGGGCACCCATCCGCCGACGTCGAAGCCGAGCGCGTAGCCGCCGCCGATTCCAACGCCCCACAACGCGACGGCATAGATCACGGTCGGCACGACGGCCACGCGATATGCGCGCAGCACGAATGCCGACGTGATCTGCAGCGCATCGCACACATGGTAGAAGACGACGATCAGCACCAGCGGCATCGCCGCCGCCGCGACATGCGCGTTCGGCGTATAGCCCGCGATGATCACCGGCCGCAGCGCGAGCACGATTACGCCATAGCAGCACGCGATCGCCATCGCCATCACGATGCCGTGCCGCGCGAGCGTGCGGGCCGCTTCGTAGCGATGCGCGCCGAGCGCCTGCGCAACCAGCGTCGATGTCGCGATCCCGATCGACAGCGGCGTCATGTACAGCACCGCGCCGATGTTGCCCGCGATCTGATGGCCGGCGAGCGTCGTCGTGCCGAAGCGCGCGATGAAGAGGGCCATGAACGTATATGACGTGACTTCGATCAGATACGACAGGCCCATCGGCACGCCGAGCCTCAACTGCGCAGCTTGCCGCTTCCAGACGGGCCAGCAGAAGTGCCGGAAGATCGCAAACGGGCTGAACACATCGAGCTTCGTCATCGCCAGCATGCCGACGATGGCGAGCGCCCAGTTGATCGTGATGCTGGCGAGCGCGGCGCCCGGGCCGCCGCGCGCGGACACGCCAGGCCCGCCGAAAATCAGCCACGTGTTGAGCGGCAGCTTCAGCAGCAACGCGCCGATCTGCAGGATCATCACGAGCCGCGGCTTGCCCACGGCGTTCGTCAGCGAGCTATAGACACGAAACGTGAGGCTCGCGGGCAAGCCGAACGCGAGAATCTGCAGATAGGACACGGTGCGCTCGCGCAGCGCTTCGGGCGCGCGCGCAAGTTGCAGCAGCGGATGAGGAAAGTAGAGGATCAGAAACCCGATGACAGCGAGCGCGGCCGCGAGCCACAGCGACTGGCGCACTTCCTCGCCGATCTCCTCGTAGCGCGCCGCGCCGTACAGTTGACCGGCGATCGGCTGCAGCGCGGTCAGGATGCCCGTCAGGCCGATATACACCGAGATGTAGATCGACGAGCCGAGGCCGAGCGCGGCCAGATCCGTCGCCGAGTAGCGGCCGACCATCGCCGTATCGATCACGCCGAACGCGATGATCGCGAGTTGGCCAATCAGCACGGGCCATGCAAGCCCGGCGATTTTCCGCACATCGGCGAACATGGTCAGCCGCTTTTCTTCGGACGCCAAGGGCGGCGCTTGACGGGCGGCTGCGGGCGATCGATGCGTACGTACAGCCGGAAACGTTCGTCGCGGTCCGCAACGCGGCGGCCTTCCCAGACGAGCTTCCAGACGAAGTTCGACATCGCGCTCGGCTCGCCGAAGTCCTGCGTGTCCTGGCGCAGGATCACGTCGCAGTCTTCATCGAACGAAAAGTGCATGTCGCCGAAATAGGCGAACGTCGCGATCTGCGCGTCGCCGAGACGCACGGGTGAGATGCAGTTGTAGTCGGACGGCAAATGCGCGGCGATCTGCTGGGCGACGTCCTTGTAGGTCCGGCTATAGTTGACGACGGGCAGCCACAGCGTCATCAGCAGCACCCACATCAGCGTCGTGCCCGCACTCGACAGCACGACGCTGCGCCACAGCACCTTCGGATGCCGCGCGACGCGCCATTGGACGAGCGCGAACCAGCACACCGTGACGGCCACCGCGCACACGAACGACAGAATCTTGAACTGCGGGCTGAAGCCGGGCGCGAGCCGCGCGAGATTGCGCGCCAGTTGATGCGGAAAGCCCGTCATGCCCGCGAGCCACACCAGCCAGACGAACGTGCCGAGCACGGTGAAGCTCAACACGGCGAACCAGTCGATCGCGTTGATTGCGCCGCGCTTGAGCGTCGGCAGCGCGAACGCGGCGATGACCGCGAGCGCGGGCATCAGCAGCATGTAGAGACGGTTCGACCCCTGGCTTTGCAGCACGACGAGAATGAGCAGCGGCGTGATCACCGACAGCGGAATCGCGACGTGCGGCGCGCGCCGCAGCCCGGCCCAACTGAACCATGCCCAGATCGCGAGCGGCCACGCGGGCCACGCGAAAAGCGGCAGGTTCTTGACGGCATAGCGCAGCGTCGAACCATACGGGCCCGCGAACGCATGCAGGCTGCCGCGCATCCACTGATGGAGGAACCATACGGCGTCGTCGGGGTAGAGCGCGATGGCCGCGAGCGGCCACGCGACCGACAACGCCAGCGCGACAGGCAAGCCGGCCAGCATCAGCGTGCGCCAGTGCGTCTCGTGCACGATGACCATCATCGAGAAGGTGCCGACGAGCAGCGCGCCGACCAGGACGGGACTACTCGTCAGCGTGACGAGGCCGATCGCGCAACCCCAGATCAGCGCCCCTTGGACGGGCTTGTCGATCATCCGCACGAGGCCGTAGACGAGCATCGCGATGCAGACGAATTGCGCAATCTGCGGTGTGGCCTCGTGGCCGCGCTCGGCGAGGCCGAAGGTGGCGAGCAGGATCAGCAGCGCGCCGTCGCCGAGCGTGCGGCCATAGTCGCGCGGTTCGGGTTCGCCGCCGAATGCATATTTGAACGGCTGCACTTCGGGGCGGCGGCCAAGCAGATAGGCCGCGTACCAGACGAACGCACATGCCGCGCAGAACAGCAGGCCCGTGAACACGCGCGACGCATTGCTCGCGTCGACGAGCGGATCGAGCACGCGCATCGCGCTCGCGCCAAGCCAGTAGCCGAGCGGCGCATCCGACGTCATGTATTTGCCGACGAGATTCGGCAGCAGCCAGTCGTGCAGCGAACCGTTGGCCATCGTCCACATGACGCCGAAGCCGGCTGCGTCTTCGTTCTTCCACGGATCGCGGCCGAACAGGCCGAACGACGCGTACACGACGCAAATCGTGAGCAGCAGCCAGCGCGGCAGCGCGCTGGTGGCGGAGGCGGTAAGGCGAACGACAGATCTCATGCGGTATTCGTGTGGGCTCTCGCGGAACGGCAGCCGTCAGTTATTGGTGGAGCGCAGGAGGCGTCTCGGATTCTGGCATGCGGCATTGTAGTCGTGTGGCGCGGTGCACGTCACAATCGCCCGCCGAGGCGTGTATTGAAGCGCGCTATGACGGCGGCAGCAGGAACGGTTTGGATGCGTGCGCGGGTGATGGCTCGGGAAGCGGCTTCGAACCGCGGGGCACGCCGGGAACCGCGCGCAACAAACCTTCCACCGACAAAAAAGGGCAGCTTGCGCTGCCCTTTTTGCATCTCTCGGCCACGAGCGGAAGTCGTGGCCTCTGATGTGCGATACCGCGGTATTACTTGACGGCCTTGCCCGATGCGCGGGCGCCGAACTTCTTGTTGAACTTCTCGACGCGGCCGGCCGTGTCCATGATCTTTTGCTGGCCCGTGTAGAACGGGTGCGATTCGGACGAAACTTCGATCTTTGCCAGCGGGTACGTCTTGCCGTTGTATTCGGCCGTTTCACGTGTCTGGATGGTCGAGCGCGTCACGAACTTGAAGTCGTTCGACATGTCGACGAACAGGACTTCGCGATAATTCGGGTGAATGCCTTCTTTCATGGTCTTTCCTTTAGTCTGGCGGTAGCCAACCCGGGAGCCGGAGAATTCCGCAACCGCGAGCCACTTGCCTAAGGTCGAAAAACGGCAATTATGCCAGAAAATCAGACCTTTGACGAGCTTCGTGGATGTTTTTCGCAAGCTTCGGCGGCGGGCGGACCGCTTTCGGTTCGTTCAGCCGCCCGTCTGGTCGAGCGCACCCGTGCGCGCCGGGTCCTGCCGGTAATAGCGGGCAAGCAGCCGGTAGAGTTCGGGATACTCCGCCTCGAATTCGCGCGGCTTCACGAACAGCGCCTCGCTGCACACGGCAAAAAATTCCGACGGATGATCGGCGGCGTAGGGATCGATCAGCGAGTCGCGTTCGAAGCGCGACCAGCGGCGTTCGGGCACGGCGTCCACCTTCGCGCAGAACTGGTCGTATGCGTGATCGAATACGTCGCTCCACTGCGCGGAATCGAGCGGCGCGTGCAGCCTGCGAAAGAGGGGCGGGTGGCCGTCGGCTTCGCCCGTCACCATGTCGATCTTGTGTGCGAACTCGTGGATCACGACGTTGTAGGCGTCCGAGCCGTCCGTCATCTGCGCGTCTTCCCACGACAGGATCACGGGGCCGCCTTCCCACGCTTCGCCGCTCGCGTCGTGCTCGACTTCGTGCACGACGCCGTCTTCGTCCTCGACCGTCTTGCGGATCACGAACTCGCCAGGATAAACGATCACGCCCACCCAGCCGCGATACAGATCGAGCCCGAGGTTCAGCACGGGTAGGCAGGCCTGCACGGCGATCGCGACCGTGATCTGATCCGTCAGTTCGAGTTCGTGCGCGGTGGAAAACTCCTTTTGCGCGATGAAGAGGCTCGTCATATCGCGCAGGCGCGCGAGGTCAGCGGCGCCGAGACGCGAAAGGAACGGCAGGCCATCGAGGGTCGCCTGCCATAGCGCGTCGTCGATTGCGTGGGTGCGCAGCGCGCGGTCGCGGCGGCGCGTGTCGAGCCATTGAGTGAGTTTGGAAAACATCGCGCCGGTGTCTGTCTTCGCTTGCGTGGTCGATATGTGTCGGATCGAATCGATTCTAAACCGCGACGTTTACGCTTTCTCGCCCTTGCCGGCAGCGCGCTTCAGCGCAGCCGCGGCGCGCCGCTTTTGAATCAGTTCATCGGCGCTTTCGCCGTCGAGACGCCGCTGCACATAGTCGAGATCGTCGCTCAGTTCGGCCTTCAGCTTTTGCGCTTCCTTCAGCTCGCGCCGCACGGACTCGATGCGCGCATCGAGCGAGTCGACCTGCTGTGCAAGGCCGTCGCGGATCTGGCGCAGCGATTCCATCGAGTAGCCGCTGCGTCCGCTTTCCGTTTTTTCGAGCGGGCGCTTCAGCATCTCGGTGATGCCCGCCAGCGAGAAGCCGAGCGCGCGCAGCCGCAGGATGCGCGCAAAGCGCTCGAGATCGGCCTCGTCGTAAAGCCGATAGCGGCCTTCGCTACGGCTCGGCGTGACGAGGCCGCGTTCCTCGTAGTACTTGAGCGTGCGCGGCGTGACGTTCAGACGTTCGGCTGCGTCGCGCACGGTCAGCAGAGTGGAGGAAGCGTCGTTCGGCATGGGAAGGTTGATGGATCGGCGGGACGTAAAGAATTATAGATAAACGTGTACGTTCAGATGCATGCGCGTGCAGCGATCGGAATGTGCTGAAAAGAAAAACGCCTGCACAATGGCAGGCGTTTTTTGTACAGATGCGCGCGCTGCGCGGGACGTCAGCCGCCGCGGCGCATCATGTCGAAGAACTCGGCGTTGTTCTTCGTCTGGCGGATCTTGTCGAGCAGGAATTCCATTGCTTCGACTTCGTCCATGTCGTGGATGAACTTGCGCAGCACCCAGATCTTTTGCAGGATCTCGGGTTTGATCAGCAGTTCTTCACGGCGCGTGCCGGACTTGTTCAGGTTGATCGACGGATAGACGCGCTTTTCCGCGAGACGGCGTTCGAGGTGCACTTCCATGTTGCCCGTGCCCTTGAACTCTTCGTAGATCACGTCGTCCATGCGGCTGCCCGTTTCGATCAGCGCAGTGCCGATGATGGTGAGCGACCCGCCTTCCTCGATGTTGCGCGCCGCGCCGAAGAAGCGCTTCGGACGCTGCAATGCGTTCGCATCGACACCGCCCGTCAGCACCTTGCCCGATGCCGGCACGACCGTGTTGTACGCACGCGCGAGACGCGTGATCGAGTCGAGCAGAATCACGACATCGTTCTTCATTTCGACGAGGCGCTTGGCTTTCTCGATCACCATTTCGGCGACCTGCACGTGACGCGCGGCGGGTTCGTCGAACGTCGACGCGATCACTTCGCCCGCCACCGAGCGCTGCATTTCCGTCACTTCTTCCGGACGCTCGTCGATGAGCAGCACGAACAGGATGACGTCGGGATGGTTTTGCTTGATCGCGTGCGCGATGTGCTGGAGCATCACGGTCTTGCCGGACTTCGGCGACGCGACGAGCAGGCCGCGCTGGCCCTTGCCGATCGGCGCGATCATGTCGATGATGCGGCCCGTGACGTTTTCCTCGCCACGCATCTCACGTTCGAGCAGCAGCACCTTGTTCGGGTGCAGCGGCGTCAGGTTCTCGAACATGATCTTGTGCTTCGACGCCTCCGGCGGCTGGCCGTTGACCTTGTCGACCTTCACCAGCGCGAAGTAGCGCTCGCCGTCCTTCGGCGTGCGGACTTCTCCTTCGATGGTGTCGCCCGTATGGAGGTTGAAGCGGCGAATCTGCGACGGGCTGATGTAGATGTCATCCGTGCTCGCGAGATACGAGGTTTCCGGCGAGCGCAGGAAACCGAAGCCGTCAGGCAGCACTTCGAGCGTGCCGTCACCGAAGATCGTTTCGCCCGTCTTGGCGCGTTTTTTTAGAATGGCGAACATCAGTTCCTGCTTGCGCAGGCGGTTCGCACTTTCGATCTCGAGACCATTGGCCATCTCGATCAATTGGGACACGTGTAGCGTCTTAAGCTCGGATAAATGCATACGGAGAACCCGCAGAGAAGGTGCGACCTGAAATGAAATCTGGGAGGAGAAGTGAGCGGAACCGCTCAAGGACTTACTCGTCTTTTAGACGTTTTATAGATTCTAGCATAGCACACGCCAAGTCCAGCCTGCGCGGCCGGTTGGTGCCGGCGCATGATTCCTGTTGTCGCGGGACAACAGGAATCATGCGGCTCGCCGGTTGCACAGCATCACTGCACGCGATGCACTGTGGCGAGCCGGGCAGCGCGCATGCAAAGCGCGCCGCCGTGTACGCGGATCAGAGGTTGCCGTCGAGGAACGCGGTAAGTTGCGACTTCGACAGTGCGCCGACCTTCTGCGCAGCGACCGCGCCGTTCTTGAAGAGAATCAGCGTGGGGATGCCGCGTACGCCGAACTTGACGGGCGTGGACTGGTGTTCGTCGACGTTGATCTTGGCGATCTGCAGGCGATCAGCGTAGTCCTTGGCGACTTCGTCGAGGATCGGCGCGATCATCTTGCATGGACCGCACCATTCCGCCCAGAAGTCGAGCAGCACGGGTTTGTCGGATTTGACGACGTCCTGTTCAAACGACGCGTCGCTAATATGCTTGATGTGTTCGCTCATTGTGTGAATACCTCTTTCGGTTCGAGGCCTGCTTTGATTGCCCGCCACGATACAACAAAACCAGAAAACTTTCCGTTCGCCTTGCCACAGGACAAACCATGAGCACCAACTCGGGAAGTATCGTGGGGACACCTTCGGGAGGGCGGCCAGGCTTGGCTTTGCGGGTCAGTTGAACGTCAGTTTAGCCTAAATTGCTATGCGTTGCCCGTCGTGATAGTGCGCATTCCGACGGTAGGGTTTCATGCCGCATCAGGCTTCGGCGAGGACGCTTCGGCATGCATCCGTAGCGGTCTCTGCTTACGTCCCGCGCATGGCAACCCGTCGTGACATACCCTATCTGGAGATGCCGCATTGCGAATGCAAGAGCGCGCGCCGGCACGTTTGCGCGCCATTGCCATCTTTTGTCCGCGAGCCGCTCGCGCGGCGCAGCAAGCGATGTTAGAATGCACCGTGACGGGCCTCCTCGCATGGAGGGGCGGTCAACCTGGTCAGGTCGGGAACGAAGCAGCCACAGCCGTTTTCCGCCAGTGCCGAGGGTCGGGCTCGTCACCTTCGCTTTTCATCCTGCTGGTTTTCATCCCGGCTTGTCGTCGCGGTTGTCATCGCGGTTGTCATCCCCCTCGCGGTTTTCCCCTTGCTTCCTCCGAAGTGTCACGTGCTCGCGTCGTTCGAAACGCGGTATCGTCTATCGCCTGAGTAGCGAAATTCAATGGACCATCAGAGCATTGTCACGCCTTGCGTGAGCGCGCTGTCGATTCGCCTTTTCGCAGCAGTGTTGCTGATACAATTTCCGGATGACCTATCAAGTTCTCGCACGCAAATGGCGGCCGAAGGATTTCGCGTCGCTCGTCGGACAGGAGCATGTGGTGCGCGCGCTCACGCACGCGCTCGACGGCGGCCGTCTGCATCACGCCTACCTTTTCACGGGGACGCGGGGCGTTGGCAAGACGACGCTCTCACGGATCTTCGCGAAGGCGCTCAACTGTGAAACGGGCGTAACGGCTACGCCATGCGGCGTCTGCCGCGCTTGCCGCGAGATCGACGAGGGGCGTTTCGTCGATTACGTCGAAATGGACGCGGCGAGCAATCGCGGCGTCGACGAGATGGCCGCGCTGCTCGAACGCGCGGTGTATGCACCCGTCGATGCACGCTTCAAGGTCTACATGATCGACGAAGTGCACATGCTGACGAACCACGCGTTCAACGCGATGTTGAAGACGCTGGAAGAGCCACCGCCGCACGTCAAGTTCATCCTCGCCACGACCGATCCGCAGAAAATTCCCGTCACGGTGCTCTCGCGCTGTCTTCAGTTCAATCTGAAGCAGATGCCGGCGGGGCATATCGTGTCGCACCTCGAGCGCATTCTCGGCGAGGAGAACGTTCCGCACGAGGCGCAGGCGCTGCGTCTGCTTGCGCGCGCTGCGGATGGTTCGATGCGCGATGCGCTGTCGCTGACGGATCAGGCCATCGCGTACTCGGCCAACCAGGTCACCGAGGAAGCCGTGCGCGGCATGCTCGGCGCGCTCGATCAGAGCTATCTGATCCGTCTGCTCGACTCGGTGGCTGCGGGCGATGGCGCTGCCGTGCTGGCTGTCGCCGACGAAATGGCATTGCGCAGCCTGTCGTTCTCCACGGCGCTGCAGGATCTCGCTGGGCTGCTGCATAAGATCGCGTGGGCGCAGTTCGCGCCGTCGTCGGTGCTCGACGAATGGCCGGAAGCCGCCGATCTGCGACGCTTCGCCGATGCGCTGAGTCCCGAGCAGGTACAGCTCTTCTATCAGATCGCGACGATCGGCCGAAGCGAACTCGGCCTCGCGCCGGACGAATACGCGGGCTTCACGATGACGCTGCTGCGCATGCTCGCCTTCGAGCCGGCGCCGAACGGGGGCGGAGGCGGCGTGGCGCCCGCAGGGCGTTCGGCCGTTCCGGCAGCGGCAGGCGCGAAGCGCACGGGCGCGCCCGTCGCGGCGGCTGCGTCGCAGCCGCAGGCCCGCGCGACCGATGCGCCGACGCAATCGGCGGCCGCTGCGGCCGCTGCGGCCGCGGTGCGTACCGAGCCGCCTCGACAGCCGCAAGCAGATCGCGAAGCGTTCGTATCGCAGACACCTTCAATCGATGCGGCGCCGGAAACGGCAGCAGCGCCAGCCGATGAAGAAGTGACGCCGACGTTCGTGGCCGAATCCGGCGCGGCGTCCGAGGCGGCGCCCGCACAAGACGACGCGCCGCAAGCCGAAATTGCGCCGAACGACGGCGCGCCTACGCGAGTGGTGGCCGCACAAGCGGCAGCGTCGCAAGCGCGGCCTGAACCCACGTCGCGCCGCACGGGCGGCGCGAGCGCGGCGCTCGACGTGCTGCGCAATGCGGGCATGAAGGTCTCGACGGATCGAGGCCGTCCAGCGGCGGCAGCACCGGCAGGGGCGCCCGCACCCGCAGCGAAACCCGCCGCGCCGCGCGTGGCCGTTCGCGTGCCGACGCCGGACCCGGCCCGCCGCGCCGCAGCCGCCGCCCAGCAGGATGCGCCCGCGCGTGGCGAGGCACCGCGAGCGGCTCAGCAGCAAGCCGCAGGCCAACCGGTTCCGCCGTGGGAGGACATTCCGCCCGACGACTACATGCCTGCCTCGTCGGACGATGCGTTCTTCGCGCCGCCCGACGACAACTTCATTCCTGTCTTCGACAGCGGCCCCGACGATGTCGTCGTTGGCCTAGGCAGCGCGTCCGCCGCGACATCCACAGCCGCGCCCGTCGTCGATATCCGCACGCTGCCGCCCGCCGTGCCGCTCGACGCGATCGGCTTCGACGGCGACTGGCCAGCGCTCGCGGTGACGCTGCCGCTCAAGGGCATTTCGTACCAGCTTGCCTTCAACAGCGAGCTGATGGCGGTCGTCGGCAAGACGCTGAAACTCAACGTCGCGGTTCAGCTTTACACGGAGTCCGCGCAGATCGCGAAGCTGAAGACGGCGCTTGCCGAGCGCTTCGGCGGCGAGATCGACGTGCAGGTGGAAGTCGGCCCCGTCCGGCGCACGGCCGCGGTGCTCGACGCGATCGAGCGCGCGAAGCGCCAGCAGGAAGCCGAGCGTGAGATCGGCGCCGATCCGTTCGTGCAGTCGCTGATCCGCGAATTCGGCGCGAGCATCGTGCCGGGTTCGGTTCGCCCGCTCGCGCCGGGCGCCGAAGGCGGCCATCAGGCAGCCACTCACTGATTCTCGCGCGCGTCTTATCTGACGCGCGCGAGCGGGATAAACCCCGGATCCGACCATTACGAAGGAGCAAGTCCATGATGAAAGGCCAACTCGCCGGGCTGATGAAGCAGGCCCAGCAGATGCAAGAGAACATGAAGAAGATGCAGGAGCAACTCGCGCAGATCGAAGTCGAGGGGCAGTCGGGCGCGGGTCTCGTCAAGGTGACGATGACCTGCAAGAACGACGTGCGCCGTGTGTCGATCGACCCGAGCCTGCTCGCCGACGACAAGGACATGCTCGAAGACCTCGTCGCGGCCGCGTTCAACGACGCCGTGCGCAAGGCGGAAGCCACCGCGCAGGAGAAGATGGGCGGCATGACCTCCGGCCTGCCGCTGCCGCCGGGATTCAAGCTGCCGTTCTAAATCGCGCAGGGTGGCGGGGCACGCGAACTGTTCGCAGACGTCAGCGTCCGCGCGGCAGGGCGGCGCGAACCCGCGCGCCACGCCCCGCGCCCCGCGTCTTATTCAACTCACGATCGACGACGCCGTACCAGCATGAAACAACCTTCCGCCTTGTCGGCGCTCGTCGAAGCGCTGCGCGCGCTGCCCGGCGTCGGGCCGAAGTCCGCGCAACGCATGGCGTACCATCTGATGCAGCACGACCGGGAAGGCGCCGAAAAGCTCGGCCGCTCGTTGCTGTTCGCGACTGAGCATCTGCAGCACTGCGAGAAGTGCAACACCTTTACGGAAGCGCAGATCTGCGAAGTCTGCAGCGACACCGAACGCGATCCGACGCTGTTGTGCGTCGTCGAAACGCCCGCCGATCAGATCATGCTCGAACAGACAATGACCTATCGGGGGCTTTACTTCGTGCTGATGGGGCGGCTGAGCCCGCTCGACGGCATCGGGCCGAAAGAGATCCACTTCGACCGTCTCGTCAAACGCGCATCGGATGGCGTCGTGAAGGAAGTCGTGCTCGCGACCAACTTCACGAATGAAGGCGAGGCCACCGCGCATTACCTCGGGCAGACGCTGAAGGCGCGCGGCCTCGCCGTCACGCGGCTCGCGCGCGGCGTGCCCGTCGGGGGCGAGCTCGAGTACGTCGACGCCGGGACCATCGCGCGCGCGATGCTCGACCGGCGTTCGATGTAGCACGCCCGTCCATGGCGGCACGCGCCGCGGCAAGAGGCGCAACGGCCAGCACAAGAAGATCAGGAGACACATGAGCGCATCGACTGCTACGCCAACGGAACAACCGCGAGGGCCGCTCGCGGGCATCAAGGTGCTCGAACTCGGCACGCTGATCGCGGGCCCGTTCGCCGCGCGCTTTCTCGGCGAGTTCGGCGCGGACGTGATCAAGATCGAAGATCCCAAGGGCGGCGATCCGCTGCGCAAGTGGCGCAAGCTCTATCCCGAAGTCGGCGGGACGTCGCTGTGGTGGGCCGTCCAGGCGCGCAACAAGAAGTCGGTGACGATCAATCTGAAAGCCGACGAAGGCAAGGAAATCGTCCGCAAGCTCGCGAAGGAAGCGGACATCGTCGTCGAGAACTTCCGGCCCGGCCTGCTCGAAAAGCTCGGGCTCGGCTATGACGTGCTGTCGGCAGAGAACCCCGGCCTCGTGATGGTGCGCCTGTCGGGCTACGGGCAGACGGGGCCGTACCGCGACCGTCCCGGCTTCGGCGCGATTGCCGAATCGATGGGCGGCTTGCGTCATATCACCGGCTATCCGGACTTGCCGCCGCCGCGCATCGGCATTTCGATCGGCGATTCGATCGCGGCGTTGCACGGCGTGATCGGCGCGCTGATGGCGCTGCACCACCGGCAGGTGAACGGCGGCAAGGGCCAGGTCGTCGACGTCGCGCTGTACGAAGCCGTCTTCAACATGATGGAGAGCGTGGTGCCGGAGTACGGCGTGTACGGCATGGTTCGCGAGCGCACGGGTGCGTCGCTGCCGGGCATCGTGCCGTCGAACACTTATCCGTGCCGCGACGGCAGCATCGTGATCGGCGGCAACAGCGATCCCATTTTCAAACGGCTGATGATCGCGATCGACCGCCACGACCTCGCGAACGATCCCGCGCTCGCCCACAATGACGGCCGTGTGCCGCGCACGCAGGAGATCGACGGCGCGATTGCCGCGTGGCTCGCGAATCGCACGATCGACGAGGCGCTCGACGTGCTCAATGCCGCCGATGTGCCCGTGGGCCGCATCTACAGCGTCGCAGACATGTTCACCGATCCGCAGTACGCCGCGCGCCAAATGATCCAGACGTTCAAGTGGCAGGACGGCCGCGACATCGCGCTGCCCAACGTCACGCCGAAGCTCTCGGAGACGCCCGGCGAGACGCGCTGGCTCGGGCCGGAACTGGGTGAACATACGGATGAAGTTCTGCAAACGCTGGGTTATGATGCGGACCACATCGCAAGGTTGCACGCGCAACAGATCGTGTAGCCCGCGTACGAGATAACGCGCGAAGACGGGCGGATGAGCCCGCAACAGAACAACAATTGGAGACAGGACCATGCAACGAAGAAGCTTCCTCGCAGGCACCGCGGCGCTCGCGGGCGCATCGCTCGTCGGCTCGCCGCTCGCGTTCGCGCAGAGCAAGCTGGAGACATCGAAGGTCTCGATCGCCGTCGGCGGCAAGAACCTTTTTTACTATCTGCCGCTCACCATCGCCGAGCGCCGCAATTTCTTCAAGGACGAAGGGCTCGAAGTCGAGATCTCCGATTTCGCGGGCGGCTCGCAGGCGTTGAAGGCGGCTGTCGGCGGCAGTGCGGATGTCGTCTCCGGCGCGTTCGAGCATACGCTCCTGTTGCAGGCGAAGAACCAGTACTTCCGCGAATTCGTGCTGCAAGGGCGCGCGCCGCAGATCGTGCTTGCCGTGTCGAAGAAGACGATGGCGAGCTACAGGACGATCGCGGATCTCAAGGGCAAGAAGATCGGCGTGACGGCGCCCGGTTCGTCGACGTCGATCATGGCGAGCTTCGTGCTCGCGAAAGCAGGTCTGACGGCGAAAGACGTGTCGTTCATCGGCGTCGGCGCGGGCGCGGGGGCGATCGCCGCGCTGCAGTCGGGCCAGATCGATGCGCTCGCCAATCTCGACCCGGTGATGACGAAGCTGGAACGCGCGGGCGAGATTCGCGTCGTGTCGGATACGCGCACGCTCAACGACACGCGCACGGTGTTCGGCGGCAACATGCCCGCGGGCTGCCTGTACGCATCGCAATCGTTCATCAGCAAGAATCCGAATACGACGCAGGCGCTGACCAACGCGATGGTGCGCGCGTTGAAGTGGCTGCAGTCGGCGACGGGCACGGAGCTGATCAACACCGTGCCCGAGTCGTATCTGCTCGGCGACCGCGCGCTGTATCTCGACTCATGGCAGCACGTGAAAGAGGCGATGTCGCCTGACGGACTGATGCCCGCCGATGGTCCCGCGACGTCGCTGAAGACGCTGCAGGCGTTCGACGAGACCGTGAAGGGCAAGCCGATCGACCTGTCGAAGACCTGGACGAACGACTTCGTGAAGAAGGCGCTCGCGACGGTCAAGGCCTGACGCATAGAACAAAAGCAACGAGAAACAAGCGAGCCGAACGATGACCGTTGCCGCCCTGGCGCTCGAAAACATCACCTGCACATTTGCGTCGCGTGAGAAACGCGGGCAACGCTACACCGCCGTCAAGGACACGACCTTGCGCATCGCGCCGGGCGAGTTCGTGTCCGTGGTCGGACCGACGGGCTGCGGCAAGTCGACGTTGCTGAATGTCGGCGCAGGATTGCTGGAACCATCCACGGGCACGGTGAGCGTGTTCGGCGAGAAGCTCGCGGGCATCAACCGGCGCGCGGGCTACATGTTCCAGGCCGACGCGCTGATGCCGTGGCGCTCGGCGCTCGACAACGTGATCGCGGGCCTGTCGTTCCATGACGTGCCGCGCGCCGAAGCCCGCGCACGTGCGCAGGAATGGCTCAAGCGCGTCGGTCTCGGCGGCTTCGGGGACCGTTATCCGCATCAGCTGTCGGGTGGCATGAGAAAGCGGGTCGCAATGGCGCAGACGCTGATTCTCGATCCCGACATCATCCTGATGGACGAGCCTTTCTCCGCGCTCGACATCCAGACACGCCAGTTGATGGAAAACGAGTTGCTCGACTTGTGGGCCGCGAAGCGCAAGGCGGTGCTTTTCATCACGCACGATCTGGACGAAGCGATCGCGATGTCGGACCGCGTCGTCGTGCTGTCGGCGGGGCCGGGCACGCGGCCGATCGGCGAGTTTACGATCGACCTGCCGCGTCCGCGCGATGTCGCTGAAGTGCGCTCCCATCCGCGCTTCGTCGAACTGCATGCGCAGATCTGGAGCGTGCTGCGCGATGAAGTGCTCAAGGGCTATCAACAGCAGTTGACGGCCGCGCAGGAGGGCAACTGACCATGTGGAAAGCGTTGCGCCCGAACCGCGCGAACCTCGTGATCTGGCAGTGGCTTCTGCTCGTGCTGAGCTTCGTGCTCTGGTACGTGCTGACGAGCCCGACACTGTTGCCCGCGTTCTACTTCGACGATCCGAACAAGGCCGCGTTCTTCTTCGGCGAGCCGCAAAAGGTGCTGTTGCGGATCTGGGAGTGGTTCGCATCGGGCGAGATCTATCTGCATCTGTGGATCACGCTGATCGAAACGGTGCTCGCGTTCGCACTCGGCACGGTGCTCGGGCTCGGCGTCGGTTTGTGGCTCGCGCTGTCGCCGCTGGCGAGCGCGCTATTCGATCCGTACATCAAGGCGGCCAACTCGATGCCGCGCGTCATTCTCGCGCCGATCTTCGGCGTGTGGTTCGGTCTCGGCATCTGGTCGAAGGTCGCGCTCGGCGTCACGCTCGTGTTCTTTATCGTGTTCTTCAACGTCTATCAGGGCGTGAAGGAAGTGAGCCCCGTCGTGCTCGCGAACGCGCGCATGCTCGGCGCGAACCGCAAGCAGCTCTTGCGCGCCGTCTATCTGCCGAGCGCGATGAGCTGGGTGTTTTCCAGCCTGCATACGTCGGTGGGGCTGGCGTTCGTCGGTTCGGTGGTCGGCGAGTATCTGGGCTCGGCGCGCGGCGTCGGCTATCTGATCCTGCAGGCGGAAGGGACGTTCGACATCAATACCGTGTTCGCCGGCATTCTCGTGCTGACGGCGTTCGCGCTGATACTCGATGCGATCGTCGGCGTGCTGGAAAAGCGCCTGATGAAATGGCAACCGAAGAGCGGCGAGACGGAAAAGATCTGATCGGTTGATGTATCGAACGAAACACGGCGCGTGACCTGCAAGGGTCGCGCGCCGTTTTCACTGAATGCGGCTTTGAACGCTTACGGCGTGATCACGATCTTGCCGAGCACGCGCCGTTGCGCCATGTCGTTGAGCGCGCGCGCCGTGTCCTCGAGCGGATAGCGCGCCGACACGAGCGGCTTGAGCTTGCCTTCGCGAATCCAGCCGAGCATCTGCTGGAACGCGGCCGCATTGCGCTGCGGCTCGCGCCGCGCGAAGTCGCCCCAGAACACGCCGACGATGCTCGCACCCTTGAGCAGCGCGAGGTTGAGCGGCAGCTTCGGAATCTCGCCGTTCGCAAAGCCGACGACGAGATAGCGCCCGCGCCAGCCGATGCTGCGAAACGCGGGCTCCGCGTAGCTGCCGCCGACAGGGTCATAAATCACGTCGGGGCCTTTGCCGTCCGTGAGCGCCTTGACGCGTTCGCGCAGATCTTGCGTCGCGTAATTGATGGTCGCGTCGGCGCCATGCGCGACACAGGTCGCGAGCTTTTCGTCACTCGACGCCGCCGCGATCACGCGCGCGCCGAGCGCCTTGCCGATTTCCACGGCTGCAAGCCCAACGCCGCCCGCCGCGCCGAGCACGAGCATCGTTTCGCCCGCTCGCAACGCCGCGCGATCGACGACGGCATGGTGCGACGTGCCGTACGCGAGCGTGAAGATCGCGGCCGTCTCCAGATCGGCGTCGTCGGGCAGCGGCACGCACGCGCTGGCGTCGGCGAGCGCCTGCTCGGCAAAGCCGCCTTGCTGTGTGTAGGCAACCACGCGCATGCCCGGCCTGAACGACGTGACCCCTTCGCCCACTGCGCGCACGATGCCCGCGACTTCCGCGCCGGGCGTGAAGGGCAGCGGGGGCTTGAACTGGTACTTGTTCTGGATGATCAGCACATCGGGAAAATTGACGCTCGCCGCCTTCACGTCGATCGCGACCTGGCCGGCTTGCGGCACGAGATCGGGCAGTTCTTCGATGCTCAGGGTTTCAGGCGGACCATACTGGTTGCAGCGGATTGCACGCATCGTGTCTCCCAGCGATAAGTGTTCATGTTGATGGCAAGCGTCGCGGGTCATGTGCGAACTCGTGAGCATGCACTCGATAAGCATGCTCGCCGCGTTTCTGCACGGGAACGTCCATGTCGACGCAACGAACCGACTACGTCAATGACCCGGCGCGATCAGCCAGTGTAAAGCAAGCGCGAACGACCGTGCGCTTTTGCCGCGTCGCATCGCATGCGACGCCGGACTTGAAAGCATAGGCATGCGGCGCGCCCGTGTGTCGTTCGCGTGCCTTGTTTCCTCGGTTACAATCGCCGCATGCGAATCCTACTCAGCAATGACGACGGTTATCTGGCGCCGGGCCTTGCTGCGCTTTACGAAGCGCTGAAGCCGCTCGCCGATGTCACCGTGATGGCACCCGAACAGAATTGCAGCGGCGCGTCGAATTCGCTGACGCTGTCGCGCCCGCTGTCGGTACTGCGCTCGGCCAACGGCTTCTATTACGTGAACGGCACGCCGACCGATTCCGTCCACATCGCATTGACGGGCATGCTCGACCACACGCCCGACCTTGTCGTGTCCGGTATCAACAACGGCCAGAACATGGGCGAGGACACGCTGTATTCGGGCACCGTCGCGGCCGCTACAGAAGGCATCATGTTCGGCGTGCCGGCGATCGCGTTTTCGCTCGTCGATAAAGACTGGACGCATCTGGAAGACGCAACGCGCGTCGCCGCGGAAATCGTCGCGCACTATCTCGAGCGTCCGTTGCCAGGTCACCCGTTGCTGAACGTCAACATTCCGAATTTGCCTTACGAGCAGATGGGCGAGTGGCGCATCACGCGTCTTGGCAAGCGCCATCCATCGCAGCCCGTGATCCGGCAGACCAATCCGCGCGGCGAACCGATCTACTGGATCGGTCCGTCGGGTGCGGCCCGCGATGCCAGCGAAGGCACCGACTTCCACGCAGTGGCGAACGGCTTCGTGTCGATCACGCCGCTGCAACTCGATCTGACCGATACGGCGATGCTGCCCACGGCGTGCGACTGGGTGCGCGCCGGGAGCGGTGGTTCATGACCGGCGAGCGCGCAAAGCGCTTCCCGCTTGGCCTCGAAGACCTGGTGCGCGAGCCGCGCCGCGCCGACGCGCGCGCGGTCGACGCACGCGGCGCGAAGTCGACAGGCAAGCCCACGGCATCGAATGCGAACGCGCCAGCAGGCCGCGCGCGCAGCGGCGCAAGCGGCACGGCGGGCACGTCCAGCGTCAACGCGCAGGCAGGCGCGAAGAGCGCGACAGGCGTCTTCAGCAGCAGCAACGCGAAGGCGGCAGGCGCGCGTTCGCAGGCGCGCACGCCATCGCCGTCGATTGCATCCGGCGCGATTGCAAAAAACGCCGCTGCAATCGTCAATACGAAAAGCGCATCCACGATCCGCAACGAAGGCGCACGCAACCAGTTGCCGCGTCCCGTGACGGCATCGACGGAACGCACGGGTGCACCGAATGTCGCGTTGAGCAGCGCGCTCACGCTGACGTCCGAACGCGTGCGCGAGCGGATGGTCGAAAGGCTGCGGGCGAACGGCGTCACAGACCCGCGCGTGCTCAACGCGATGGCGATGGTGCCGCGCCACATGTTCGTCGACCCGGGTCTCGCCACGCAGGCTTACGAGGACGCGGCGCTGCCGATCGGCCATCACCAGACGATCTCGAAGCCGTCCGTGGTCGCGCGGATGATCGAGCTGGCCGCGCAGGGCCGCACGCTCGCGAACGTGCTCGAAATCGGCACCGGTTGCGGCTACCAGGCGGCCGTGCTGAGCCAGGTCGCACGCGATGTGTATTCGATTGAACGCATCAAGCCGCTTTATGAACGCGCGAAGACGAATCTGCGTCCGCTGCGCATCCCGAACATCCGTCTGCATTACGGCGACGGACGCATCGGCTTGCCGGCGGCTGCGCCGTTCGATGCGATCGTGATCGCGGCCGCGGGGCTCGATGTGCCGCAGGCGCTGCTCGAGCAGCTCGCGATCGGCGCGCGGCTCGTCGCGCCCGTCGGATCGCAGGACGGACAGTCGCAGGTGCTCACGCTCGTCGAGCGCACGGGGCCTGCGCAATGGCGCGAATCGCGGCTTGATCGCGTTTTCTTTGTCCCCTTAAAATCCGGAGTGATTTGAACCCGATGAGTATGTTTCGCGCGATGCAAAGAACCAGCCTGAATGTCCCGTTGTCCGTCGCTCAGCGCAGCGTTTGCGTGGCCATGCTGTCCATCCTGGCCGCATGTGCGACGCGGCTCGATCAGGCGCCCGTCGTCGACCGCTCCGGCACCCTCGGCACCGTCACGCAGACAGGCGCCGCGCCCGGTGCGCAGCCTGCCGTGCCGCTCGGCCCGCCGCCTCCGGGCTACTACCGAGTGAAGCCCGGCGACACGTTGTATAGGATCGCGCTCGAAAACAGCCAAAACTATCGCGACATCGCCGCGTGGAACAACCTGACGAACCCGAATCAGATCGAAGTCGACCAGTTGCTGCGCGTGGCGCCGCCGGGCGCCAATGGCGCACCCGCGGTGCCGGGCGTCGCGACGGCGCCCGTCGGCGGTGGTGCGGTGCAGAGCGCGCCGCTCACGGGCGCGCCGCCCGCGCCGTCAGCGGGGCCGGCGAACCAGCCGCCCATTTATGGCGCGGCGCCGGCTGTGACGCCGGGCACGCAGTCAGCCGCGCTCGCGCCGCCCGCCGCGAGCGATACGACGGCGTCGAACGGCAATGTGACGTTTGCGTGGCCCGTGCGCGGTCCGCTGCTCAACGGCTTTGACGATTCGAAGAACAAAGGCGTGAACATCGGCGGGGCGGCAGGGGAAGCGGTAAAGGCTTCCGCTGATGGTCGCGTGGTTTATGCAGGAAATGGGCTGCGCGGTTACGGCAATCTCATTATCATCAAACATGACGCGACGTATCTCACAGCGTATGCACATAATCGTGCTTTGATGGTAAAAGAGGGTGACGCGGTGACCAAAGGTCAGAAGATCGCCGAAATGGGCAATAGTGATTCGGACCGCGTGATGTTGCATTTCGAAGTTCGCCGCCAGGGTAAGCCTGTCGACCCATTGAAGTATTTGCCGCCGCAATAAGCCAAGCGATACGACCATGCCGAAATCGAAGCGCCGCCCATCGCAAGCAGAGACTGAGTCACTCGGCCGTGCCACGCATGTTTCTGTGGACGACGCTGGCGCTTCGGATGTCGACGACGACAATGTCGACGATCTCGACAGCACCAATGATCTCGACGAGCGCGCTTCGTCGTCGGACGACGAGTCCGAGTCCCGCGAAGGCGCAAACGATTCCGCGCCCGACGCCGACGATTTCCGCGCGCTCCTGCAGGCCGAACTGACGGCCGACACGATCCAGCACTATCTGAACCGGATCAGCGTGAAGCCGCTGCTCACCGTCGAGGAGGAGCAGCGTTACTCGCGTCTTGCGAAGGCGGGCGAATTCGACGCGCGCCAGGTGATGATCGAGCGCAATCTGCGGCTCGTGGTCAGTATCGCGAAGGGCTATCTGAACCGCGGCGTGCCGCTGCTCGATCTGATCGAAGAGGGCAACCTCGGGCTGATGCACGCGATCGAAAAATTCGACCCGACGCGCGGCTTTCGTTTTTCGACCTACGCGACGTGGTGGATCCGTCAGAGCATCGAGCGCGCGATCATGAACCAGGCGCGCACGGTGCGGCTGCCCGTGCACGTGATTCGCGAGCTGAACCAGGTGCTGCGCGCGAAGCGGCACCTCGAAAAAAATTCGATGAATTCGGGCGCGGCGGCCGACCGCCGTGACGCGAGCATCGACGACATCGCGTATTTGACGGGCAAGACCACCGACGAAGTGACTGATATCCTCGCGCTGAACGAGCACACGGCGTCGCTCGACGCGCCCCTCGATCTCGATCCGGCGAGCAGCCTGCTCGATCTGTTGTCGGACGACACCAGCCAGTCGCCTGACGCGGAAGTCCAGCACCGCGAGCTCGAAACGCTGACGCGCGCGTGGCTTGCGCGACTGTCGGACAAGCACCGGCATGTGATCGAGCGCCGCTTCGGCCTGAATCACATCGAGCCGGCCACCCTCGAAGAGCTTGCCGACGAAATGGGGCTGACGCGGGAGCGCGTGCGTCAGATCCAGCAAGAGGCGCTTGTGCGACTGAAGCGCTTCTTCGCCTCCAATGGCGTACGCAAGGACGCCGTTCTCTAGAAACTGATGACTCCAATTCTGGTTTTCGACATCGAGACGATTCCCGATGTCGCCGGCATTCGCCGGCTTGAAAGTCTTCCCGCGACGATGAGCGACGAAGAAGTCGCCGAGCACGCCTTCGGCGCGCGGCGTGAGAAGACGGGCAGCGATTTCCTGCCGCATCATCTGCAGCGCGTCGCGGCGATTTCGTGCGTGTTCCGCGACAATAGCGGCTTTCGCGTGCGCTCGCTCGGCACGACCGCTGACGGCGAAGCGGCGCTTGTGCAGTCGTTCTACCGGACCATCGAGAAATACACGCCGCAACTCGTTTCGTGGAACGGCGGCGGCTTCGATCTGCCCGTGCTGCACTACCGTGCGCTGATCAACGGGATTCGCGCGAACCGCTACTGGGACCTCGGCGAGGACGATCGCGATTTCAAGTGGAACAACTACATCAGCCGTTATCACTCGCGTCATACGGATCTGATGGATCTGCTCGCGATGTACCAGGCGCGCGCGAATGCGCCGCTCGATGCGCTCGCGAAGCTGTGCGGATTTCCCGGCAAGCTCGGGATGGACGGCGGCCAGGTGTGGCACGCGTTCCAGGCGGGGCGTATCGATGAGATTCGCAATTACTGCGAGACTGACGTGGTGAATACATATCTTTTGTATTGCCGGTTTCAGTTGATGCGGGGCGGTTTCTCGCCGGAGGAGTATGCCGATGAGATCGCGTTTGTGAAGAATGCACTCGCACAGGAATCGGCCCCGCATTGGGCCGAATATCTCGCGGCGTTTGAGAATTGATTAAGTAGCTTTTTGCGTGTGGCATTCGCGATGCGGTTCGTTTTGCCTCCGCGATGCGGTTCCTTTTGCCTTTGCGCTGGCATCCGCGATGCGCCTCGCGGCGCAGGCGTTGCCCCTGTGCGGGGCGGCACCTCCTTTCTTTGCCGCGGCAAAGAAAGGAGGCAAAG
>NZ_JAGIPX010000049.1 GCF_017814945.1 Paraburkholderia sp. LEh10 | reverse complement strand
AACCATAAGAAACAGCAAGGCAAAACCCGACATTTCTATTTAGCTGGAGGCGCGACATTTGAACTTGGCGGAGACATCTTGTTGTAGTGGCTAAGTTGAAATGTCCGCTTTCAGCCAGGTTCAGATGAATGGTCGCCGCGGCACCCCCGACGACCATCGGCACTCGCTCGACTCGCACCCCGAAATCAATGACGCCCCGCTTATGCAACGGGATCGATCGGCGAAGGAGGCGTGCCGCGTTCCTCGATCGCCTTGCCTGCGAGCAGGCACAGATCCTCACGGAAGTGACTGGCGACGATCTGCACGCCGACGGGAACGGAATTCACGATGCCCGTGGACACAACGAGCCCCGGCAGACCCATGGCCGGCAGTGCGCGCATCGTCAGTTGCGCGTCCCAGACGCGCTGGAAGCCCGCCTCCCCCTGCATGTCGAGACCATCGGGAAACGGCAGTTCTCCCGAGACGGGAAGCAGCAGCACCGGGTAGCGCGACAGGAAAAGACGCCATTGACGCGTCAATGTCGTGCGACGCACGAGCGACCTGCTCACGACGTCGCCGGGCATGGCCGCAACCTTGGCACGCACTCCCTCGACAACCGCGCGTGCACCTGGATCGCCGTCACGTGCAACCGCATCGGCGAGCGCCGGAAATCCGTCGCCAAGCCACAGACGCTCCTGCACTTCGCCCGCATCGCGGATCAACGGCACGTCGTCGATCTCCTCCACGGTCCATCCGGCATCCTTCAGGCGACGCGCTGCGTCGAGCAACGCCTCTGCGACCTCTTTTGCGATTGCCATTCCGCCAGGGCGCAGACAGAGCACCGCCCGAAGCGGCAGTTCCCGCCCGATCAGCGGCGCAGGCACCCACCACGGGTCACGCATATCGGGTGCCGACATCGCGATCAACGCGACGCGAAGATCCTCCACGGTGCGCGCGATCGGGCCGGCAGAAGACATCAGTTGCGCGCCGATCGGACGTTCCGGTGAAGAAGCGTTGAACGCCGGAACCCGGCCGAAACTCGGCCTCAGGCCATGCACGCCACACGCATAGGCGGGGTAGCGAACCGAGCCGCCGATGTCCGTGCCAACCGCGATGTGGCCAATACCGGCTGTCACGGCTGCCGCTGCGCCGCCGCTGGACCCGCCCGGTGTCAGCGACGCATTGCGCGGATTGCGTGTGTGTCCGTGAACCTGATTGGCCGTGAACCAGCGCAGCGCAAACGTCGGCGAATTGGTGCGGCCGAGAAGCACGGCACCTGCACGCACGAGATTGTCGACGACTGGACTGTTGGCCTCGGCGATCAGGTTTTCTTGCAGGCGTGTCCCGTTCGTCGTGGCGAAGCCTGCCTGATCGATGTTGATCTTCGTCGTCACGGGTACGCCTGCCAACGGGCCGGGGTCTTCGCCGCGGGCCATCGCTTCGTCGATCCTGTCCGCCTGCTCGTAGACCTCTTCAGGCCGATGCGCGACAACCGCGTTGATGTGCGGGTTGACGGCATCGAGCCGCTCGAGGGCAGCCGTGGCAGCTTCACGCGCCGACACTTCGCGGTTCCGAATGCGCCGAGCCAGTTCAGTTGCAGATAAACGCCATAGTTCAGTCACGACGACTCCTGTTCGATTAAAAGTTCAAGATTGCGAACCAGCAGGCCGCGCGCCTGCACAGTCGCCTTCCGGCCAACGAATGAATCCGGTGCATGGCCGGAAGTGGGACGGCGCCTTTACATCCCGTCAACGTCGATTACGGCCTGCGCGAAGGCCTGCGGTGCTTCCTGCGGCAGGTTATGCCCGACGCCACCCGTGATCGTCCGGTGTTCGTATTTACCCGTGAACTTACTGGCATAGGCGCTGGCGGGCGGATGCGGCGCGCCGTTGGCATCGCCTTCCATCGTGATCGTCGGCACGCTGATGGTCGGCGCCAAGGCGAGCCGCTGTTCGAGCCCGTCGTACTTCGCCTCGCCCGTAGCAAGGCCTTGCCGCCACCGATAGTTGTGCACCGTAATCGCCACATGATCGGGATTGTCCAATGCCTGCGCGCTGCGCTCGAACGTGGCGTCGTCGAAATTCCATTGCGGAGACGCCTGCCGCCAGATCAGCTTCGCGAAATCGTGCGTGTATTTCTCATAGCCTTCCCGCCCACGATCGGTGGCGAAATAAAACTGGTACCACCACTGGAATTCGACTTCCGGCGGTAGCGGCATGGCGCCTGCCTTTTGGCTCCCTATCAGATACCCGCTCACCGAGACCAGCCCCTTGCAACGTTGCGGCCACAGCACCGCGATCACATCGGCGGTGCGTGCGCCCCAGTCGAAACCCGCAAAGGTCGCCTGACGGATATTGAGCGCATCCATCAGCGCGATAATATCGGTCGCCACGGCTGTCGGTTGGCCGTTGCGCATGGTGTCCTGCGAAAGGAAGCGGGTCGAGCCATAGCCGCGCAGATACGGGACGATCACGCGATAGCCGCGCGATGCCAGCAGCGGCGCGACATCGACGAAGCTGTGAATATCGTACGGCCAGCCGTGCAGCAGGATGACGGCGGGTCCGTCGGCAGGCCCTGCCTCGGCGTACCCGACATCGAGCACACCCGCGTTGACCTGCCTGATCGACGTGAACGAAGTATGGGCGCCCGCCTTCGCCGGGGGCAATGTCGACGCTTTCAGCGAAGCCGTTTCGGCCCTCGCCGAGCCCAGCATGCCGAACTGGGCGGCAGCCAGCGCGAGCGCCGTCTTGCCCATGAAGCCACGACGATGTGAATCGATTTTCTCTGACATTTCCTTTACCTCATCAAGCGCGGTCGGACCCGCAAGCTACTTCGACAATCAGCTCGATTTCCACGCATGCACCCAGCGGTATCTGCGCCACACCGAACGCGGAACGTGCGTGCTTGCCGCTCTCGCCGAAGACTTCGGCGAACAGCTCCGACGCACCGTTGGTCACCAGATGCTGCCCGGTGAATTCAGCCGTCGAATTGACGACGCTAGTTAGTTTGACGATCCGTTTGACGCGGTTCAGATCCCCGAGATGGGTATGTAGTGTCGCGAGCAGGTCGATGGCAACGGAACGTGCAGCCGTAATGCCATCGTCCGCTGACAACGTCGCTCCAAGTTTGCCCACCCATACCTTGCCATCCTTCTTCGCAAGATGACCGGACAGGTAAGCGACATTGCCGCTTTGCACACACATCGCATAGGCTGCCGCGGGCGCCCCCATGTTCGGCAAAGCAATGCCGCATTCCTCGAGCTTTGCGTAAATATCGTGTCGATCCATGTTGATCTCGTTGATGTTGAAATGAAGTCAGACGTAGCAGCGCTATATCAACGCGCGTCATCCAGACCGCGCGCGACATCCGTGGTTTGCGCGACCGGTCCGAACAACTCGTTGATCTTCACTGAATCGTGAAGCGATTCCCCTTCCTTCACACCGTCCTTGAAGCCTTTGATCGCAAAGCCAAGGTCACTGCCGATATTGCGCAGCTTGCCCGTGCCGAACACGAGCGAAATGATCGCCAGCACGATCAGCCAATGCCAAACGCTGAATGAACCCATGACAACTTCTCCTTGAATAACCAACGGAATTGACCGCGGTCGATGCGAGGCGCTTTCCCGCCATTCAACAGCGCCCCATACGAATGAACTGAATGAATCGCCGCCCTGATTACTGATGCGCCACGTACGGCTTGACCATCTTCTTCGGGTCGACGATCTTGTCGAACTCAGCCTCGTCGACGTAGCCGAGTTTCAGCGCAGCCTGCTTCAGCGTGAGATCGTTGTCGTAGGCATAGTGCGCGATCTTCGACGACTTGTCGTAGCCGATCACAGGTGAAAGTGCCGTCACGAGCATCAGCGAATTGTCGACGTCTTCCTTGATCTTCTTCAGATTGGGCTTCGTTCCCTCTACCAGGAAGGTGCGGAAGTTCGTGCACGAGTCGGTCATGATCGAGATCGAGTGCGTGATGTCGAAAATGATCAGGGGCTTGTACACGTTCATTTCCAGATAGCCGCTCGCGCCGCCGATGCCCGTCGCGACGTCGTCACCGATTACCTGTGCAGCGACCATTGCGAGTGCTTCCGCTTGCGTCGGATTGACCTTGCCGGGCATGATCGATGAACCGGGTTCGTTTGCGGGAATGATCAGCTCCGCGAATCCAGCGCGCGGTCCGCAGGACATCAGGCGGATATCGTTCGCAATCTTGTAGAGCGAAACCGCCAGCGTACGCATCGTGCCCGACAGGTGGACGAGCGCATCGTGCGCGCCCTGGACCGTGAACTTGTTTGGCGCCGTCACGAACGGAAGCTTCGTCAGGCGGGCAATCTCGGCAGCCGAAGCGCGCCCGAAATCGGGCGTCGTATTGAGACCGGTGCCGACGGCCGTGCCGCCCAGCGCAAGGCGATAGACGCCATTGAGCGCATAGTCCAGGCGGTCCAGATTGTCGGTAAGCATGCCCTCGTAGCCGGACCACTCCTGACCCAGCGTGATCGGCGTCGCATCCTGCATGTGTGTGCGGCCGATCTTCACGATGTCCATCCAGTCCTTCGACTTCGCACCGATCGAATCACGCAAGGCCGATACGGCAGGCATGAGTCGCTGTTTGACGTTGATCGCCGCCGCCATGTACATCGCGCTGGGAAACGAATCGTTCGACGACTGCGACATATTCACGTGATCGTTCGGATGCACGGGCGTCTTGCTGCCAAGCGGCGTGCCCGCAATCTGGCAACAACGGTTCGAGATCACCTCGTTGACGTTCATGTTGAACTGCGTGCCGCTGCCCGTCATCCAGACGTGCAACGGGAACATGTCGTGATGCTGACCCGCGAGGATTTCGTCACATACCTGAACGATCAGCCGATGCTGTTGTTCACCGAGGCGCTTTTCGGCGAAGTTGACGTTGGCTGCCGCTTTCTTGAGGATCGCGTAGGTCGTGATCATCTCGCGCGGCATCAGGTCGCCGCCGATGCTGAAATGCTCCAGCGAGCGCTGCGTCTGCGCGCCCCACAGCTTGTCGGCCGGCACATTCACCGCGCCAAGGCTGTCCGTCTCCTGACGGAAGCCCACCGGCTCGCCAGACCCGGCGTTGGAATCTCCAGTGGCGGCGAATGCCGTGCTCCCGGCCATGGCGAGCGATGCAAGAAGGGTCGACTGCATCATTTGTCTGCGATTCATCTCTGCTTTCCTTTAGCAATTCAACAAGAAGATAGGCTATCGATGGAAGCGGGCCACAAGGCGCCGTCCTCGAAAGAATCTCGGTAGCCACAGGCGTCGCGCAACAAAGATGCTCTTTCGTTGGATCTGTTCGCCTGCAGGCAGTGACTGAATTTCACCAACGCGCGGTTACTGCACCGTTGCACGTTCGCCCGCCGTGATTACGATTGAAATGTTCCGCAGCAGCACGAAGCCAAAACTCAAAATCCTGAACAAAGGTTTCACCCAGATTCGAAAGATAGCCTTCCAGACAAGCCACTTAATCCGTGGCGTTCGCATAGCTACACTGAATTCACTGATTTACGAACAGGGTTGTTCGTAGCAGGACCAAAGCAAAGTCTGGAGGTAGTTATCATGAAGTCCCTGATTCAAGCCGTTGTCGTCGCAGCCGCCCTTGCGGCTCCCGTTGCAGTGTTCGCCCAGGCGAACCAGCCCGTCACCCGTGCGCAGGTGCGAGCCGAATTGATTCAGCTTGAAAAGGCTGGCTACAATCCAGCTCAAGGCGAAGATCCCAACTACCCGGCAGATATTCAGGCCGCTGAAGCCAAGGTGGCTGCGGAGCACGCGGCGACGGGTGTCGGCGGCGTGGCGAGTGGTTCATCGGACGCGGGTCGTCCGGTCGTCTCGAAGGGCGACTGAAACGCGATGTACGACCATCCCTGATACGCTCGCGCCCGGGTGCCGGGCGGTATCGTTGCGTACCGCCCGGCGATCCTGCTTGTTTGCATTTAAAAAACTGGCTCACCATCGCGTTCTAACACGATGGTGAGCCAGTTTTTTTGTACCTCAGCCACCAGAATGATGATGGCAACGCACAGACGCTCATAGCCGTTACGCCTTCGCGTGTCGTGCAGACTTCCGTCTCCCGATCCACGCGTGACATGCAGCTATCGCGACCCGGGGACGCACCGCGCGGTGCGTCCCCTCGCTTACCGGCTAACGTGGGAACCCTGCTCTCGGCACGGGCACTACAGTCAGAGACCGAATGCCCTGCGCGCCCCGAATCAGCACGCCTTCGATATCCGCCGTCGCCGACGGTCCGCTCATCAGAACCGCGTAGTGAGCATCGCGGAACTCGCTTCGATGATAGGCATGATGCAGGTTCCCGACGATGTCGCGCGGATCGAGTAATGCCACGAGATGCTGCGACAGATAACCGAGTGCATTGACCTGATATTCCCTCTCGCTCATCCAGATAGAACCCGTCTCGGCCACCGCGAAAGCAGGTCGCACCACACCCACATCGACATCGTGCAGATCGTGCGGCCTCTTAATTTCCTCGATTTGGCGCGTGCCCTTCACTTCTGGAACAGCCGAGCAAATCACCAAGGCATCGGGGAAGCGCTTACGGATAAAACCTTCGACATCGCCATCGTCCGGTGGCTCACACCAGTTGCCCCCCAGACGTGCAAGCGAATTCTTGAACGCTTCGACGGCAGGCGGCAGACCTTCATCGAACATCGGCACCCGCGGTAGAGCACGAGACGCGGGCTGGACCTCACGCAAGTGCGACAGAATCAAATCTCGGCTGCTCATTTCTTGCTCCTTTTCAGATACCAGTCACGGAAGGTTTCTTTCGGTGCGTCCGGCACGTCGCGCTGCTTGCCCCAGACGTTCAACGGGTTGTAGAGCACCGCTCGCGGCAGCGTCGCAACGGCCTTGTCGGCCGACCTGATCGCGATTCGAAAAACCTTGGGATGAGAGAGCACCTGTCCCGCGACCTTCATTGCCTCCTTCTTCACGAAAGGCAATTCGTGTTTCTCAGCGATGATCTGCCGCCACTTGTAGATCTGCTCATGAATATTGATCTTGACGGGGCACACATTGGTGCAACTGCCATTCATGGTGGAGGCAAAAGGCAGTGAACTGTACTTTTGAAGGTCGAAGGTCGGATTGATGATCGCGCCGATCGGGCCCGAATACACGCCGCCGTAGCTCAGCCCGCTGCTGCGGCGATACACCGGACATGTATTCATGCATGCTCCACAGCGGATGCACTTGAGCGAATACCAGAAGTCATCCATTGCCAACCGTTCGGAACGACCGTTGTCCACGAGGATGAAGTGCATTTCGCCACCTTTACGCGGAGCGCGAAAGTGCGACGTGTACTGCGTAATCGGTGAACCGAGCGCATTGCGCGACAGCATGCGAATGAAGACACCCAGGTGCTCGAGTTTCGGAATCAGCTTTTCGATGCCGATCGATGCGATATGCAGCGGCGGCACATTCGAACTCAGGTCCGCGTTCCCTTCGTTCGTGCACACGGTGATGCCGCCTGTCTCGGCCACTGCGAAGTTGCAGCCCGTCATACCTGCGTCTGCGTTTAGAATCAGCGGCCGGGTCGCCTGCCGTTGCGCCTCGGCGAGCGCCGGAATGTCTTTTTCATTCGGATCGGTCCCGAGCTTTTCGGAAAAGATCTTCGCCACATCCGTCGCGAGCTTGTGAACTGCCGGCACGACGACATGCGAGGGCATCTGGTTGTCGAGTTGCTGAATCTGTTCGCCGAGGTCGGTCTCCACGACGGTGATGCCGCGGTCTTCGAGATACGGACGCATCTCGCACTCCTCGGTTAGCATCGACTTGCTCTTCACCAGCAGCTTCGCGTCGCGCTTGCGAAGAATATCGAATACGATCCGATTGTGCTCTTCGGCGTCCTTCGCCCAATGAACGACCACGCCGTTGGCCGTCGCATTGCGTTCGAACTCTTCCAGATAGCCGGCCAGATTTGTCAGGGTATGTTCCTTGATGGCCGACGCCAGTTCGCGCAGATCTTCCCATTCGGCTATGCCGTGCACCTCCTTGTCGCGCGACGTTCTGAGCTCCCAAAGGCGTTTGTCGTGGAATTCAATGTGTTTTTCGTCGGCTATGAACTGTTTTGAATAGCCGACGTGATCTACGCGCTTCATGCCCGCGCTCCATTCAGGATTTGTGCAATATGGATGAACTTCATGCCTAACTCAAGCCGGTCAGCGCAGCCTTTCTGATGCATGATGCAAGAAGAGTCCGCTGAAACGATATATTCCGCGCCGTTGCGCTTGTGGTCCCGTACTTTGTCGATTCCCATCTTTGCGGAGACGGGTTCTTCCGTCACGCAGAAAGTGCCTCCAAATCCACAGCATTCGTCGGGACGATCCGGCGTGATGAACTCGATACCTTTGACTTTCTTCAACAGCGCGAGCGGCTTCGAAAAAAACGGCTCTTCGATTTCCGACATCTTCGCGGTACGCAATGCGCGTAGTGTTCCGCAGCTGTTGTGCAGGCCGACCTTATGCGGGAACTCCGCCCACGGGAATTCTTCAACCTTGAGCACATCGTGCAGAAACTCCACGAGCTCATAGGTGTTCGCCCTCACTGTGCGAGTTTCAGGCGTTTGCGCGGCAGCGCTCATGTGATCGCGTACATGGTGCACGCAGCTCCCGCTAGGTGCCACGATGTAGTCGTAACCTGCAAAATTCCTGACGAAAAGCTCCTCTGTCGCTACGGCGTCCCTTTCGCACCCGCTATTTCCCATAGGCTGGCCGCAGCACGTCTGGTCGAGTGGGTAATCGACGGTACAGCCGACCCGCTCCAGCAGTTCCAATGTGGCCACGCCAACATCGGGAAAGAAGGCATCGATGAAACATGGGACAAACAACGCTACTTTCATACTCGTATCCTCGATAAATGCACTGAACGGGTCAGTGGTATCCGTGCTCTCGGTTCACCTTTCCCCGGAACACCGAGTAGGCGACGTACGTGTAGACAACAATGAGCGGCAAAACGAACAATCCCGCTCCCCAGAACATGAACTCCTGAGTCGATGCTGGCGCAGCCGCATCAAATATCGTGACGTCGAACGGCACGACGTATGGCAGCAATGAAACCGCGAGTGTCAACAACAGCAGGACGCAGCTGGCGGCGGCCAGTACGTACGGCAGGCGCGACGACGAGCCCGACCGCGCCGCCTGAGAGCTGCCGAAAAACGCGAGCAGGCACAGCACAGGCAGTGCGAAGAGCGCGGGATGGGCAAGCCAGCGCGCTTCGACTACGCGGTGCGCAACAAGCGTCATGACGAAAATAGATGCGGCGAAGAGCATGGCTAACGGCGTGAGTCGGCTGGCAACCGTCCTGCCGAACTGCTGCAAGCGGCCTTCACCCTTCAACACAAGCCAGCCTGCGCCCAGCACGGCATAGCCCAATACGAGGGCCATGCCGCACCACAACGGGAACGCGCTGCACCACTCGAAGCCTGTGCCCGTATAGCGAAGTTGCGAGACGGGCAATCCCTGCACATACGTTCCAACCGACACGCCCTGCATGAAGGCGGCGAGAAGCGAGCCGACAAAGAACAGCGTGTCCCAGACCCAGCGCGACTGCCCCGCCCTGTGACTGAACTCGATTGCCACGCCACGCATGATGAGGCCGACCAGCATGGCCGCCAGCGGCACGTAAAGGGCAGGCAACACGATCGAGTACACAGGCGGAAATGCGCCCCACAAGATGGTGCCCGCGATCACGAGCCAGGTGCCATTGCCGTCCCACACGGGCGAAATGGAGGCCAGCATCTCTTCCCTCAGGGAAGACCTGCCGGCGATACCGCTCAAGATGCCCACACCGAGGTCAAACCCGTCGAGCACCACATAGGCCGCAAGCGTGAAAGCGAATTCCGCGAGCCAAAACCAGCTAAGCATTTCTACTCCCTCCTTTATCGACGCGACGCGGCCTTGCGCGCTGCAAGTGTGATTTCCGCTGCTTTCCGCTGCGCGGCGAAGCGCGGGTCCGGATTGAACGTTTGGTGAATCGCATTCCCGTTCCAGAACGCGACGACTTTGCCCGTCATCACGCCGCGGTTCACGATCTTCAGGATGTAGTAGATACCGAAGCAGAAGATGAAGCCGTAGACGGCGACATAGAGCGCCAGCGTCGCGGCGGCAAAATGACTCGATAAGCCCGGCGTCAGTGCATCGGCCGTGCGCATTACGCCCCACACCGTCCATGGTTGTCGACCGACTTCCGCAGTGAACCAGCCTGTCAGGACAGCGATGAAGCCGAGCGGAAAGCTCCACGCTACGGGCCAAAGCAGCCAACGCTGTTCGTTGAGCTTCCTGCTGCGTGCGCAGTAAGTGCCGAGCCAGGCCAGCAAGAGCATGAGCATGCCGCAGCCGGCCATCACGCGGAACGCGAAGAACGGAATCGCGACGGGCGGGCGATCCGCACGCGCAAAATCCTTGAGGCCGATTTCCTTCGAGTCGAGCGTCCCGGAGCCGATCAGACTACCGAGCACCGGTACCTTCCATTCGAACCGGTTGCGTTCGCCATCGGAATCGGGAACCGCGAAGATCACTTCTGCCGCAGGTTGCTCGTCGACCCAACGGCCCTCGATCGCCGCAAACTTCGCAGGCTGATAGTCGTGGACATAGTCGCCCGTCAAGTGTCCAAAGAAGATCTGGAGCGGGATCAGCACGGCAGCAAGGCCAAGCGCCATGCGAAACATCACGGTTGCTTCGGCCCGGTCACGTCCCTGCAGCAAATATCGGGCGCCGACAGCCGCGACACAAAAGGCCGTGGTCAGATACGCCGCCAACAGCATATGCGGAAACCGAACCCATACGACGCTATTGAAGATGATCGCAGGCCAGTCCGTAGGCACGAACACGCCGTTCTGGATAACGAATCCGACCGGGTGCTGCATCCACGAGTTGTTGACGAGAATCCAGAACGCAGACAGCGTCGTGCCCACCGCGACCAGGATGCAAGAGAGCAAATAGAACCACGCGCGCACCCGACTGCGGCCAAACAACACGACACCGAAAAATGCGGCCTCGAGTGCGAAGGCAGTGAATGCCTCATAGCTCAGCAAAGGTCCCTGGATCGGACCACTTGCCCGCGATAGTTCGCTCCAGTTGGTGCCCAACTGGAAGGCCATCACCATTCCGGATACAACGCCCATCCCGAACGCCACACCGAAAATCTTCAGCCAGAAATCGAACACGCGTCTGTATACGGGGTTGCCCGTTGCCAGCGACATTGCTTCAAGCACTGCGAGCCACGCAGCAAGTCCGATGGTGAATGCAGGAAAGATGATGTGAAAAGAGATAGTCGCCGCGAACTGTAGTCGCGACAGGAACAGAGTCGATATGTTCATCGGATGCCTCATTCATCGGGTGTTGGCATCGAGTATTCGTCGCAGGCGTTGCCAACCCATTTCAAACGGCGTCGCACGCTATTTCATTTGTAATTGCGCTGTTCGTCGACGACCATTCGCGTCGACAAGCGGAGGCGATGACACACCGTCCTGTATTTCGGTTGTAACCCGATGGCTGCTACAAGAAACAGGCGGGTAATAGCGGATCGATACCTTTGCACGAAAGGCCACTCATCCCCGCCCTCTGCGCACCACCAGACGACATGACAGGCCTGAATGGGCGATTGCTATTCCTGGAGAACCTGTGTCATCTCTGATGTTCCCGCGCACATTGGCAACTGCAGCCTGCAGCCTCGGCTTGCTCATGACCGGCTGCGCTTTCGTCGGTGATCACGTCACTTCGCAACAAGCGCAGCTCGATCCGGCGTCGCTCGACGCAGGCGCTGCGCTGCGATCCGCCGCGGTCGATGCGCAATGGCCCGACGTCCAATGGTGGCGCGCCTATCACGACCCGCAACTCGACAGCTGGGTCCAGGCGGCTTTGAGCGGCAGTCCGACTCTCGAGTTAGCCAGCGCCCGGGTGCGGGAAGCGCGAGCGATGGCAAGCGCGGCGAATGCAGCCCTCGATCCGCAAGTGAACGGCAACCTGTCGCTTCAGCGCAAGCATTGGCCATCGAATGCCTATTACGGTCCTGGCGCTTTTGACAACACGGAAACATGGAACAACACTGGCACGCTTGGCTTGACGTACGAACTCGATCTCTGGGGGCGAAACAAGAACTCGGCATTGAGCGCACTCGACATTGCTCATGAGCGCGCCATCGACGAACGGGCGGCGGCGCTGGAACTGGAAGTCAATGTCGTGCGCACCTACGTCGATTTATCGGCCAGATTCGCGACTCTGAACATTGAAAAGGACACGCTCGAACGGCAGCGCGAACTCACCTCTCTCGCAGACAGGCGACTGAAAGCCGGGCTCGGAACGCAGCTTGACCTGAGCCAGGCGGAAGCACCACTTCCCGACTACGAACGACGGGTGGATGCGACCAGCGAGCAGATTTCGCTCGACCGCAACCAGTTGGCCACGCTGGCCGGCAAGGGACCCGGTGCGGGTGACGCTATCCGTGAACCACAGCTCGATCTCGTCGCGACGTTCGGCTTGCCCTCACACTTACCCGCAGAACTTATCGGACATCGCCCTGACGTCGTCGCGGCACGTTGGGCGGTCGCAGCCACGGCCCGCGACATCGATGTGGCAAAGGCCGACTTTTATCCCAACATCGATTTGTTGGCCACGGTCGGCGCCTTCGCAGCGGGCGGTCCCTTGACGCTGCTTTTGCACGCGGGGAACGGCGGCTGGACGGCTGGGCCGGCGCTCTCGCTGCCGATCTTCGATGGCGGACGCCTGCGCGCGCAACTCGGCGCGGCGTCAGCTGAATACGACGAGGCGGTGGCCCTGTACAACCAGACGATCGTGACTGCGTTGGGGGAAATTGCCGATCAGGTCGTCCGGCTTCGCTCGTTGAACACACAGGAAACAGAAGCGCAACGCTACCTGCAAAATGCCGGGACAACGTTCCGGTTATCCGAAGCAGCGTATCGTCGCGGCCTCACGGACTATGTCAATGTCCTCATCGCACAAACGCGCTTGCTCGACGCGCAGCAGGATGTCGTCAACGTGCACGCAGAGGAGTTGAGCGCATACGCATCGCTTGTTGCAAGCCTCGGTGGAGGCCTGGCCGAACCGGGCGACGGCGCAACGGCATCCGAGATGCAGCCTGCCATCGGAAGCAAACGCGCCGCACAGATCAAGGCGAAAGCAGAGTCCAGACCGGATAGCCACTCATGATCAGACCAGCGCCCCGGCTAACCCCCAACTCCATTCGTATAGTCCGACCGTGCCCTATCAACTTTCGATTCTCGGCGTTTATGTCCCCACAGTGATCGTGCTATGTCTGATTGGCATCGCGATCACATGGATTGTCGACCGCGTACTCTCGCGGTTGAAGATCTATTCGCATGTCTGGCATCCCGCGCTTCTGCAGACGGCCATGCTTGCCGGCGTCTGCGCGATGTTGGGCCTCCTTGTTTACCACTGATTCTCAAAGATGCGAATTCGAAAACTTCCTCGCGCCATCACAAGCATCCTCGCGACACTTGCCATCTGCACGGCCAGTTCCGTAGCCGTGCGCGCATTATGGGTCCACTACATGCAAGATCCGTGGACCCGGGACGGACGCGTACGCGCCAATATCATCGACATCGCCCCGGACGTTTCGGGCGAAGTCGTTACCGTACCCGTTCACGACAACGAATTCGTCCGGAAAGGCCAGCTGCTCATGCAGATTGACCCTTCGCACTATGCGATAGCCGTTCAGCAGGCCCAGGCGGCCGTAGCGGCGGCGACGTCCGAACTCGGTATGCGGCGCGACCAGGCATCCAGACGAGCCGATCTCAGCAGCGAGGTCGTGTCGGCGGAGAGCCGCGACGACGCCAACACGGCCGCCTCGGCGGCCGCGGCAAAGTACCAGCAGGCAAAGGCCACGCTTGCAGCCGCGAAGCTCGACCTGGAACGTACGCGTGTGCTCTCGCCCGTTGATGGCTACATCACGAACCTGCAGGTGTTCGCCGGCGATTACGCAACAAGAGGGGCCGCACGGCTCGCGCTGGTCGACAGCCATTCGTTCTGGGTTTACGGCTACTTCGAGGAAACCAAGCTCCCGCGGGTCCGGATCGGTGCACACGCGCAGATTCGCCTGATGAGCGGCGAATTGCTGCAAGGTCACGTCGAAGGCGTGTCTCGCGGCATATACGATCGTGACAATCCCGAAAGCCGCGATCTCGTCGCGAACGTCGATCCCGTGTTCAATTGGGTACGCCTTGCGCAGCGTGTTCCCGTTCGAATCCACATCGACTCGACGCTGTCAGATCCGTTGCTCTCCGCCGGGCAGACCTGTACCGTAGTTCTTGCCTCTAACTGAAGACACATCCGCGACGCTCGCCAAGCTGCGCGAGTCGCATTGCACGGCTTGCGATTCGATACCGTCTAGCATCCTTCCGTGCGCTTGAATACCTCGCGATATGAGACAGACACATCGCAGGGCTATGCGAGCGACGAGTTCGAAAAATAGAACCCCACGCCCCTATTCCGGGACGGGTGACAACCCGCTCATCACAGAAAATACGACTACGTGATATGTCTAATGCGCCCGGCCCAGTGCGCAGCACGCCGGATACTACCCGTTGAATCTCCGCTCTCGAAACCGGTGAACCGCCATCAGCAAGGCTCGGCAGGAAGCGAAAGCTGGGTTCACATTACTGTCCGGTCAGTTGAAATGGCGCGTCGCCGTCAAGCAACGCGCTTCGAATGACGCAGAGCTGGCTCGCGATCCGATACAACCGGACTCGATCTCCCTCACGCTCGGCGTGCTCGATCTCTATGCTCACTCGTTTCAATCCCCGCTCGAATGTTCGGCACGCACGTAAATAGCGGTGCTCATCGGGGTAGTCGAACAGATTGGCCATCCTTCGGTTCATCAGGTCGATCGCGGTCATCCATCTTGCCGTGTCCCGCGTGCCGCTGACCTCTCCTTCCGGAAGATCGCCGCGCAGAGCGATCACCAGATAGCCCATTTCGAGCGTCGCCAGCATCCAACGCCAGGCATTCGCGTAGCGTGTCGAGCCTGGCGTCAGAAGCATCCTGAGTTGCGAGAGCAGATCATGGGTCCGGGACTGAAACCTCTGCGCCACGCCGTCGTATGGGCCATCGCATGCAACGGCAACCTCGCGCCGCAAATCGCGCAGGATTCTTTCGACAACCCAAGGTGCCTGCAACGGAAACGCGACCGCAAACGTGGCTGCCGAGAGCAATAGTGTCACCACGACAGCCACGCCGTTGTTCAGCAGGATGTTGGGCGTATAGACCACCACGTTGTCGGGCACGGCGAGCAGGCAAAAGAACACGCACAACCCGATGCCATATCCGGACGTGCCAGGTCGGCTCGCGAGAAGTGCACCGCACGCGATGACAGGTGCAAGCGCGGCACAAAGCAAAGGGAAGCCATCAATATTCGGATAGATGAAACATAGGTAGGCGTAACCGATAGCGACCCCGCAAGCCGCTCCTGCAGCGATCTGTAACGCTAGCCTCTCTGGTCTCGCGGAAGCCGACGTGAGCCCTGCAACAATCGCAGCCGCAATGACAGCAAGGCTGCCACTTGGCCAGGCAGTCGCGACCCAGTAAGCCCCGGCGGCACCGACTGTCAGCGCGGTTCGCACAAACGTCAGTGCGGTCACGTAGAAGCTTGTGCGCGACTGGTAGGTGTTCGACTGCTCTCGCTGATCGCTCTGCCCGGCGGCCGACTCATCCGTCTCGAGATACTCGAGCAGGTCGGCAACCAGCCTGTGCACGGATTCAAATGCTGTGTACTGCTCGATACGGGCTACGGGCGCTCGGCCTACTTCGGTGCTGCGTAATTCGTCGATGCGTCGCGACAGCGACGCCTGCAATCGCGTGATTTGCGCAATGACGTCCGATCTGGCTTGCGCATCCAGCAACCGCGCGTGCAGGCGGTCGAGCACGATGGACAGGTCCGCAAATAACGGTGTGATGGCCTTGAGCACGCACATCGAACGTGTGGCCTGCAGTCGCCTGATCAATTGATGGACCATGTGCAGCCGCGTGCACACAGTCGCAAACTTACTGTCGATCAGCGCGATGCGCCGTACTCTTACGCGCATGCTGGAACCCTCGAATGACGCGAACGTGCGCGCTGCTTCGAAGCCCGCGATGCCGTCGACAAGCTTTTCGAACCGCCGCCCGAATGTTTCGTTGTCGCAGCGCAAAGCCAGCACATCCGCGCAGAATGCGGTCAAGTCGATCTTCCGTTGCCGGACACTACGCAGCAACGCCGCACTCGATCTGGCGGGAAAAACCAGCGCGCTGATCGCCCCCGAACAGAGAATGCCCAGCGACACGTCGGCGGCCCGCGTGAGAGCGGCCAACAGCAGACCATCCGGATGCTGGACTACCGGTATGCCGATGATCACCGCGGTATAACCGGCGAGGACGAACGCATACCAGCGATAGTGTCGAAAGCGCGTCGCCAGGGCCGTGCACACGGCTGACCATAATGCGATCGCGGCAAGATAGAGTTCCGGCTGCTGCGGAAACAACGCCCCGAGCACGATCGCAGCGACCATCCCGGCTGCCGTGCCAAGGACCCGATAGAAGCTTTTGGCGAGCACCATGCCGTGCATCGGCTGCATCAGCACGAAGACCGTCACCATTGCGGTGCGCGGCGAAGGCAGTTCCAGCAGCATCGCGATACCGAGCGCCAGTGACGCCGCGATAACTGTCTTGAGAAGATAAAGCCATGTCAGGCCGTCGCGTGCAGCCCAATCCGCGACGTAAAGCCCTACTCGGCACGTCAAGAGTTTGTATAGCGGGGTGCGTGCAGATACGGGATTCGAGGCGGATCGATGGTTCACGATTATAGAGGTCGAGGTTGCTTGCTTTCGGGCATCGCCATTCGCGTAAAGAAAAAAAGCGCGCATGCAATCGACGCATCCGCTCACATGATTGGGAACTGGATAGATGCTGCGATCGCCCGCGACTGCGTGAACGCCCGGCAACGGGGCGAGGCGTTCATGTATCGATGCGATGGGTGCCTGATAATCAGGTCGACCCGCACGCCCCGCTTACGCTGTGGTCGCTGCGCACGAAGAGTCGAGCGGCAAGAATGCCCGCCTCGTACAGTACGATCAGCGGCAAGGCAAGCATCAGTTGTGAGAAGACATCGGGTGGCGTGACGACGGCAGCAACGACGAATGCGCACACCGCGACGTATGGACGGATCTGCTTGAGCTTTGCAATCGTCAGCACACGCATGCGCACGAGCAACACGACGATGATCGGTACCTCGAACGTCACGCCGAACGCGATGAACATCGTCAGCACGAAACCCAGATAGTTTTCGATGTCGGTCGTCATTTCTGCGCCAAGCGGCGCGTTGTAGTGTGCCATCACGCGAAAGATGGCCGGAAAGACCACAAAATAGGCGAATGCCATACCGCACAGAAACAGCAGATAGCTGCTGCCGACGAGCGGCACGACAAGCCGCTTCTCATTCTGATAGAGTCCGGGCGCGACGAAAGCCCAGATCTGATAGAGCACGATGGGCAGCGCAACGACGAATGCCACGGCCATCGTCACCTTCATCGGCACGAAGAACGAGCCCGTCACGTCGGTCACGATCATTTTTCCGCCGCTTGGCAGGTTTTGCATCAATGGCCGGGCCAGCAGCCGGAAAATGTCAGGCGACCAATAAACGAGCGCAAGGAACGCGACGATAACCGATGCTCCCGCGCGAATGATCCTGTCGCGCAGTTCCGTCAGATGTGAGATGAACGACTGCTCTGCTTCGCTCGTCTGAGCACCATCAGACTGCTTGCGCGTATCGAGTGTGCTCATACCGCCCTCGCCTGTGTGCTGTAAGCCCCGCGTTTAGGGATATGCGTGTTGAACCCTGAATAGTGCCTGGGCTGGCGCAGGGCCGTTGGCGCGGGGCGCATGACGCGCCGCGTGCCCAACAGGGCGGGCGAACGATGCCCGACCGGCCGCGCGGCCCTCGCTTGCGTCGCCGCGCGCATCAAACGCCCGTTGCGCTTGTTGAGCGGTGCCGATGCCACGACGGGCACGATGGACGCGGCGGGTGCAGCGGACTGCGGTGGACTTGTCAGCGTCGCGTCGTCGCGAAGCACGGTCGCGTGGACGGACTCTCCGATGTCGCGTGCAGCCGATTCGAAGCCACTCGTCATGCGGCGCAGCTCTTCGAGTTCAAGCTCGCGCGTCACTTCCGTCTTGACGTCGTTGATATAGCGCTGCGCCCGGCTCCAGACCGCGCCCGCTGTACGCGCGACGCGCGGCAGCCGTTCCGGACCCAGCACGACCAGCGCGACCACGCCGATCAGGGCCATCTTGGTGATTCCCAGGTCCAGCATAGAGTTCATCCTCACATCGAGTACACACCGTATTCGCACGCGCTATCGCCATTTGCAACGACCGCATGTTCACCATTCCTCGTCCCGTCTGTGTATGCCTCGACTCTTCGTCAGGATCACTGCCGATGCGATGCGGTCTGCAAGGACGGTCAGCCAGCGCGAGACCATACGGTGTGTCACGGCGCGCGCTGGTCACTACGACCTTCGTATTTGATCAACGCGCCGTTACCCGATGCTTTCAGGCTTTGCACGCGTACATTGCAGATGTAACGAACCCGTGCCAGATGAACGATCGGCCGCGCTCAGGCGTCCGCGGATTCGCTGAGCGCCAGCGCGAGTTCGTTCACTTCGCCGGCGTTGTGCCTTCTCGTCTCGCGCTGCGCGGCATGAATGAAATCGCGCACGACCTTGGAGAACTCATCGGATCGGTACGCGACGACAATCTGAGCGGTAGGCTGCACGCCTTCAATCTCGTGGTAAGTCACATCTGGGTGATGCAACTGTCGGATCGAATGCGGCACGACAGTCACGCCAAAGCCCGCCGCGACCATGCTGACCGCGGACGCGACCTGGGTCGATTCCTGTCCGAGGTGCGGACTGAAGCCCGCGCGCTGACACGCCGATATGACATCGTCGTAAAGGACGGGTGCAATCGAGCGAGGAAAAAGAATCAGACGCTCGTGCGCGACGTCTGCAAGGCTGATGCGCGTCGAGTCTGCGAGCCTGTGCTGAGGCGGAAGGACGACCAGCATCCTTTCATCGAGCAGCGGGGTGAGCTTGACCCGGTCGGAGACCAGCGATGTCTGGCGAATGATCGCGACATCGATTCGCTTCTCGATCAGATCGTCGACCAACGCCGAAATGTTGGTTTCTGAAGGCGAAATCGTCACCTTGGGGTGCGATTCCCGGTATACGCGCACGATCTCCGGAATGACGGGATGGAATACGACTGAGCTCGCAAGCCCGACCCGAATGCTTCCCGTTTGTCCGCGCGCGGCGCTTTGCACACGGCACCGGGCCTGCTCGACCAGATCGAGAACCTTGCGCGCGTCCTCGTAAAGCACGCGTCCCGCATCCGTCAACTCGACGCCGCGCGTCAAGCGTCTGAAAAGCTGTGCACCGACTTCGTGCTCCAGCTTGTGAACCTGCTGGCTGATGGGCGGCTGCGCCATGCCGAGACGCTCTGCCGCGCGCGTGAAGTGCCGCTCCTCGGCAACGGTGACAAAGTACTTGAGGTGGCGAAACTCCATATCGAACTCATATCAAAGAGGATTGCTTTCAATATTAGACGCCGGTGCGCCTGAGAAACATACTGCTTGCATCGCAACACTTTTTCAGGAAACCGGGTTATGAAAGACGCTGCCACATGTTCGTGCGTAAGCGACATAGCGAAATCGTTCTCGCGCCTCGTCAGTAAGGGGCAAGAGGAAAGCGAGCTGTATCAGACGTCGCTGATGAGTGCGCTGATCGACGGCGTGTACGACGGAGACAAGACCATCGGGCAATTGTTGCAACATGGCGATTTTGGTCTCGGCACGTTCGACGAACTCGATGGCGAGCTGGTCGCGTTCGACAGCGAGGTTCACCAGCTTCGCGAGGACGGCAGCGCGCGACTGGCGCGTATGGATCAGAAGACGCCATTTGCCGTCGTGACGAAGTTCCGCCCTACGATGTTCGGCACATTCGGCGCGCCCCTCGATGGGCCGGAGGTTCAGGCAATCCTCGATGAACTGATCGGTTCGCCGAACCTCTTTTGCGCGTTTCGGATCGACGGCCATTTCGAACGGGTCGAAACGCGCACGGTGCCTCGTCAGACCGCGCCTTATCGCCCGATGCTGCAGGCAATCGAGCGTCAGCCCGTCTTCACCTTCAAGGAGTCCTCGGGCACGCTGATTGGATTCCGGTGTCCCGAGTACGTCCAGGGAATCAACGTAGCGGGCTTCCACGTGCACTACATCACGGACGATCGCCAGGGCGGCGGCCACGTGCTCGATTACCGACTGACTGAAGGAAAGGTTGAAGTGGCCAGGATCTCGCGACTTCGCATCGATCTCCCGCGTACCGAGCACTTTCAGAGAGCCACTTTGCATTCGGAAGATCTCGGACGGGCAATCGAAGTAGCTGAAGGTTGAACGCGGAGTCGCATTGCATTACCGCGTATTGAATGAATTGAATTGGATGGAGTAGAAAATGTTGAAGAAGGCATACAACGTCGATACGACGTGGACCTGTGGTGCGGACCTGGTGGTTCGCAATCTCGAAGCGCAGGGCGTCAAGCATGTGTTCGGCATTCCGGGAGCGAAGATCGATCGCGTGTTCGACTCCCTTGAGGACTCGCCGATCAGCACGGTGGTCGTCCGGCACGAAGCCAATGCAGCGTTCATGGCGGCGGCGGTTGGCCGATTGACCGGCAAGGCGGGCGTCGCACTGGTCACCTCCGGTCCTGGCTGCTCGAATCTGACGACGGGCCTCGCGACGGCGAACTCGGAAGGCGATGCGATGGTCGCAATCGGCGGCGCCGTACAACTCGATGACCGGCTCAAGCAAGTGCACCAGACAATGGACACTGTGTCGCTATTCAAGCCGATCACGAAATATTCGGCCGAGGTCGTCACGTCGTCGTCGATCTCCGAAGTGGTAAGCAACGCCTTCCGTGCGGCGGAACGTCCCCGGCCAGGCGCGGCGTTCGTCAGCCTTCCCGCGGATGTCGCGAATCTTCCGGCAACGGGTGAACCGCTCGCGGATCTCGCACCTGTTTCTGCGGGCGCCGCGGCAACAGAGGCGATTTCGGCTGCCGCGAAGCTGCTCGGCAAGTCACGTAACCCTGTTCTGCTCGTCGGCCTGCTCGCGAGCCGGCCTGAGAATGCCGAGGCGGTACGGCGCTTCGTCGAGCAAACGGGCATTCCCGTGGTCGGCACCTACCAGGCGGCCGGTACGATCGATGCTGCGAATCTCGGGCGTTTCGCGGGACGTGTCGGCCTCTGGAACAACCAGCCCGGCGACGTGCTGCTCGATCAGGCGGACGTCGTCGTCACGGTCGGTTACAGCCCTGTGGAATACGATCCGTCACTGTGGAACAAGGACGTACATCGTTCGCTGATTCATGTGGACGTGCAGCCGTCCGATGCCGATCGCCACTATCGCCCTGCCATCGAACTCGTCGGCGACATCGCAAAGACCATCGAGCTGCTCGGAACAGAAGTTCACGCGCGCCAACCCTCGCGCGAGCTCAGCGCCATCCTGTCGACGCTCGCGACGGCGCGCTCCGCACTGACGCACAAGGCGGCCTCGCTCGGCGGTTCCCCCGTCCATCCGTTGCGTATCGTCAAGGAGTTGCAGGATGTCGTCGACGCCAACACGACCCTGTGCGTCGACATGGGCAGCTTTCATATCTGGATCGCGCGTTACCTGTACAGCTTCCGCGCGCGGCAACTGCTCATCTCGAATGGCCAGCAGACGATGGGCGTGGCACTGCCCTGGGCAATCGCCGCCTCGCTCGTGCGTCCCGGCGAAAAGGTGATCTCGGTCTCGGGCGACGGCAGCTTCATGCAGTCGAGCATGGAACTCGAAACGGCCGTTCGCCTCAAGAGCAACATCGTGCATGTGATCTGGGTCGACAACATGTACAACATGGTCGAGATCCAGGAGGTTCAAAAGTATAAGCGTCGCTCGGGCGTCGAGTTCGGGCCGATTGATTTCAAGGCCTACGCTGAGTCGTTCGGTGCCGCAGGCTTCGCCGTCACGTCCGCTGATACGTTGCGCGACACGCTGCGCGCGGCATTGGCCGTAGACGTTCCCGCCGTAGTTGCCATTCCCGTCGATTACTCGGACAACCACAAGCTGATGGCACCGCTGGGAAGCGACTATCTCGACTATCTCATCTGATGCGCAACCGGGCCAATGGCCGTCGTGCAACCCGCGACGGCCATTGGCCCTTCCTCGACTCACAAATCACAAGGTAATGATCCCTTGTGCAACGGCACGTCGAAGCAACGGCATTCGCGTGCGCGTCGAAACGTCGAGCCTGGGCAGTGGCTCCGTCAACGGGCAACTCGCAAACCGTTGTAACCGCCGGTATCCAGCACCGGTTCTGACTGGCATACGAGGAATCGAGCACCTCTGAAGAAACAGTTGACTGACGAAGGGGGCTGGTTGCCCGCCCGTCCCCGGCGAGCGGTGGCGATCGTCAATGCGCCGATGTGGAATGAAAGACACGCTCGAGTTCCCTGGCCAGATCGGCTTGCGAAAGCGGCTTGTGCAGCACGCTGAGCACACCGGCCTCACGAGCCGCTTCCTCCAGTGCCACAGTACTGAACCCGCTGCACAGGATGACGGGCAAATCGGGGCGCAGAGTGCGGATTCGTTGGACCAGTTCGAGGCCGGTCATATCTGGCATGGTCTGGTCTGACACGACGACATCAAAGCGCTCGGGTTCCTCCCGGAACGCTTGCCATGCTGCGACAGCCGATTGAAACCCGACAGGTTCGTAATCCAGTTCGGCCAGCACCTCTTCGCCCAGCGTGACCAGCGTTTCTTCATCGTCGACCAGCATCACCACCTGTCCTTTGCCGCGCGGCAATGGCTCGCCGCCTGGTGACGCGCTCGCCGGCAACGCATCGGTCAACGGCAGATACACGAGAAAGCACGTGCCCTTGCCGACCTCAGTTCTTACGTCTATCGCACCGCCATACTCGCGGACGATCCCATCCACCAGAGACAGCCCCAAGCCCGTACCTTCGCCCGCCTTGCGGGTCGTAAAAAATGGATTGAACATGCGCTCGAGGACCTCCGGGGGAATACCCACCCCACTATCGGCAACACTGAGTTGCACGTAGTTGCCTTCGCTCGCGGCACCATGGGACAGCGTAACCGGTGCGTCCATCCGCAAGCGCTTCAGACTGACCCGAAGCCTGCCCCCTTCCGGCATCGCGCGCACCGCATTACTGCAAAGATTCATCACCACCTGATGAAGGTGCGTCGGTTCGCCAAGCACGAACAGATCTTCATCGTCGAGTTGCACCTCTAGCGCGATGCAGTCCGGCAGCGTCGCCCTCAGAAGTCCGATGACTTCGAACACGACGGACCGCACGTCGACGGCCACACGCGCGGTCGATCCGCTGCGGCTAAACGTGAGAATTCGCTCGACGAGCAGACGCGCCCGCTCTCCTGCCTTCATGACCTGCTCGACATGGCGGCGCTCCGGGGTGCCGTCTTCAAGCAGGGACAAGGCCCGTTCGCCAAACCCGAGAATAGCGCCAAGAATGTTGTTGAAGTCATGGGCGACACCGCCGGCGAAGGTGCCCAGCGCCTCCAGCTTCTGGGACTGTCGCAACTGCTGCTCGAGGCGCTCGCGCTGCCGCTCATCCTCGAGCCGCTGCGTGATGTCTTCGACGGCTGCCATCATGTATTCCTGGTCGACATCGCGCACGTGTTCTGCCTGCCGTGACGGAAAGATGCGCGCGGAGCGTATGTCCGTCCAGACGATGTGCCCGTCACGGTGGACATAACGCTTCTGGAAGTGCACGCTCGTGGCGCCGCCACATATGAGTTCACTGGTGTGAAGTTGGGTCAGGTACGCGTCGTCGGGGTACGTGATGTCCTCGATATGCAACTCTTTCAACTCCGCTTCCGAATATCCGACCATCTGCTGAAATGCCGGATTGGCGGCGATGTAGCGGTGGCCACGCAATACGACAACGCCTATGGGGGCGTGCTCGAACACGGTGCGTAACCGGTGCTCGCTCGAGCGCAGCTCTTCATTGATCTGTCGAACGCGGCGAAGCTGCTTGATGAGGAACCTGGCGAGCAGCGCAATGAAAACGGAAATCAGAAGCGACCGGGTTAGTACATTGAAAACCGTGGCTTTCCACGCGGCGAGGATCATACTGTTCGACCTCGCGACCTCGATCTTCAACGGATAGCCCTCGACGGCGTGGACAACCGAGCGCAGGTCGCTTCCGACGATGCCGGGCGGGCGCTCGTAGCCGGCTATCGGCTCTCCGTCGCTACCTAGAAGACGGATACGGGTTCCCGGCGTCAGGTCGATCTGCTCGTAAAACTTCCGGAAATAGCCGAGTTCGATCGAAGCGACGACGACCCCGGTGAAGCGATCTGATGCGTCATGCAGGCGCAACGCCATGGGCAACGCGAGCTTATGATCCAGCAGGCTCACTACCAGCTCGCTGATCGCTATTGCGTCACCATTTGCACGCTGCAAACGCTGGAAGTAGGACCGCGCAAAGACATTCACATGGGAGTAGTCACTTTTCTCGGAGGTCGCCACCAGTTGCCCGGTAACGTCCGCAATGCTCAACTCGCGCAGCTGCGGCGCACCATCGATCTGTTTGCGTAAGAAGGTGGCGGCCTGAAGCGGCGCAGTCCGCGCACGCATCACGTCCTGGTCGATCGCCGTGCGGCGCAGTATCAGCTGGGCACCCTGCATCGATCTGGCGGTGTGCTCGGCAATCGAACTCGCGAGGCTCGCGAGTTCGCGATCGTTGTCGGCCAGCGTCAGATTCCGCGCTCTCCACTGGTCCCATCCCGAAGTCACGCAAAGCAGCAATACGACAAGCGTCGCGCCTATCGCAACGGCGCGCTCCGAGCGAGGCCAGGTCATCGTTCGCCAGTTCCGGATGGTCACGAAGAAACCACGCATGAGAATGCTCGACTGTCGACTGCGCGCGGAAAACGATCCCCGTTTAACACAGAATACCCACCCTCCGCAAGGGGAATGCGCCGTGTACGGGCGACGGGCATCGGCCGGAGTGTGCACCGGCTAGAAGCATGATTTCAATTGAAATGCACAGCGAAGCCGAACGAAACATTCCCGCAATTGCGGGAAATAAGACTTGAAATTGTGCATTCAAGGCGTCGCATCCCTGTCATCCAACCGAACGCACGTCTTCCAACCGTAAATGAGGCCGAGCATGAACACTTTGCAGAACATGCAGATCTTTGTCCGCGTCGTCGACGCACGAAGCTTCACTGCAGCAGCCGAGTCGCTCGGCATCAGTCCAGGGTCGGCCTCACGCGCAATGACCGAGCTGGAGGCACATCTTCGTATCCGCCTGCTAAATCGGACGACGCGCCGCATCGCGCTGACGGCCGCGGGCGCCGAGTACCTCGAACGGTGCCGGGAAATCCTGGCGGATATTGCGAAAGCCGAAGAGGATATAGCGCGTTCACGCGTTTCGCCGTCCGGGGTTCTACGCATCCACAGCTTCGCCAGCTTTGGCCAGCATTATGTGGTTCCAGCCATCTCCGAGTATCGACGGCGCTACCCGGACGTCAAGATCGAGCTGCGACTCTCGCAAGACATTCCAGATCTGCTTGACGGCTCTTGTGATTCGTCGATCCTCGCGGTCTCGTCGTTGCCCGATTCCGACGCCGTTCAGGTCCGGCTCGGTTCAACGTTCGATGTTCTGTGTGCGTCGCCCGCTTATCTGTCTACGCATGGCGTGCCGACAGAACCGGCCGACCTGCGGGCGCACGAGTGCCTGACGCTGAGCACGCCCACGTTTGCGCAACGGGAATGGCACTTCGATGGGCCGCACGGGAACGAGCGGCTGACTATCGACAGCGCCCTGCAGCTGGACAACGCAGAAGCCCTTGCAGCCACCATCCGCCAGGGAATCGGCATTGGTGCGCTACCCGTTCATGCAGCGTTGGCCGGGCTGAACGACGGTTCGCTGGCGCGTGTGTTGCCGGACCACACGGTCGGATTGAGAGAGATCTGCGCCGTGTATCCTTCACGCCGGTTCGTCGATGCAAGAACGAGGACGTGGCTTGATTTGCTACGTACTTACGTGCCACTGGCGCTCGAGCGCAATCATGCGCAGCTATCTGCCCTGAACGGGCGATCGATCGTGGAGCCGGTCCTGGCCGGCGCGGGCCGCCGCTATCTGACACCAGATCTTGCGCTCGCTCACTGAGCAAAGCGCAGACGCAATCGGCGTTGCCGTCTGGCCGCGCGTCACATCACCATTTCTTCGGGAGAGTTACAGCGATGACACGCCGACGGGACATTCTGGTTGTTGAAGACGACGCGTCGATGCGCGAGCTGATATCGAGTTCGCTCGCGGATGCCGGCTTTCGGGTAAACGCGACCACCGTGAAAACCGCCTGCCACCTTACGGCGATGAAAGCCGATGCCATCGTCGTAGCGATCAATTCCCCCAAGTCGACTCGCGTCGACCTCATCGAGATGCTGCGCAAACAGTTTCCGTCTTCGACGCTTGTCGCTATTTCAGGGTACTTTCCCGCGAGTACCCCGGCGCGCGGCGCGCTGGCGGCTGAGCTGGGTGTCGATCGAACGCTGCCGAAGCCGTTGCGCATGGATCGGTTAATTGACGTGGTCACGGAACTGACAGGCGCGGCGCAAGATTGCCCGTAAAAGCTTCCACGCAAACGCGAGCTGTCCGTCAGCCGGGTTGCGCGGCCTCGCCGCCCCACGTCGCGGCCGAGTCGAGTTTTTCTACCGACATTGCAAACACGTACCCCGCTCCGCGTTCAGTCTTGATGTACCTCGGATGCGATGGGTCCGGCTCGATCTTGCGCCGCAATCGCAGGATCTGCACGTCAATCGAGCGATCGTACACATCGTCATAGAGACGACTCGACTCGAGCAGTTGCTCCCGCGTGAGTATCCGTCCCGGCGACGCGAGAAATGCATTGAGCAGTGAAAACTCCCCGTTGGTTAGCGACACGCGCTCACCCGCTGGCGAAGTGAGCCGCCGTGAACCGATATTGAGTTCCCAGCCGTCGAAGCGGTACGCGCGGGCGTCCGACTGGCGGCCCGTGCCCGCACCGGCGCTGAACGCGGCGGCACGTCGCAGAAGCGCCCTCACCCGGGCAAGAAGCTCTCGCGAACTGAATGGCTTGGTCATGTAGTCATCGGCACCCAGTTCGAGTGCCATCACACGATCGGCTTCGTCGCGTCGTCCTGAAACGATAATGATGGGAAGCGAAGACTGTTCGCGGATGCGGCGAGCGATCTGCATGCCGTCCTCGCCGGGCATGCGCAAATCGAGAATGATCAGATCAATCGCGAACTCGTTAAGTGCCGCCGTCATTTCGTTTCCGTTCCCGGCCGCGGTCACGCGTATGTCGTTGTCGTGCATGTATCCGGCAATCAGTTCGCGGATCGCCGGATCGTCATCAACCACGAGAACATGAGGAGGATTGACTTCACTCATAGCAGTAACGCTGAGTTCAGGTGCACAACGATTATCCGCCGAAACGACGTATCAGTCTCGCTATTGACTTGTCCATGTGTCGGACGGGCACGCATGCCTGCGATGTCGCGCGAGGCGACGGGCGGAAGCTCCTGTTTCTGATCGGGATGTTCGAAGCGTGCGTCGACGGCTACTCAGGAACGTGAAGGCGACTTCGCCTTCCGCTAACGCGTTGTCGACCAGGTCGCTATCGATCGGGCGGAAGATACGGGCACGCATATTAGGGCACGCATACAAGCCCGCTACGTTCCGCAGGTTTCGATGCGTCAGTGAATGCGCGTGTGGGTACACAGGAGTACATCGTCGTCGTGCGTAACATGCGACGGTACAGCGAGTTTTTCCATGGCGACAAGCTGCCGCTCAAGCAACGCATCCAGCTCTTTGCGTTCAGCAATGTGGTCGGCGGAATCACACACCAGCATCGATGTCGCAAATTCACGGGCGCTAAGCATGCTTGTCTCCTGATAGCTCGAGTAGGTGCTGTATCAATCGCGCCGGCTGTACTGCTCGCTTTTGACGTGCATTGCCGGTAGCGCATCCGCTACAAGTGACGCGGGGAGTCGATCGTAGGGGATGCTCTGCGGTCCGGCAATTCGGGTCGTCCCGCATATTGAGTCAATCAGGCGGACAGGGGTGAACACGCACATGCGTGCCCGATCGCGGGCGTGTGTCAGATCGCCCCCTATTCCCGCGAGGGCAGCATGCTCGTGTAGCGATGCGGCCGTTAGAACGCTGTTGCCGCCTCGTCGTCGACTGTGGCGTGTAGACGCACTGATCGCCGTGCCTCGAAGGTCTTGCGGTATGTCCCGGGTGCTGCCCCCGTTACGCGCTTAAATGCATGGGCGAACGCACTTTCGGACGTGTAGCCAATTGCTTGCGCGACCTGCGCGACCGATGCGCCTGCGCTCAATTCTCGCTGCGCGAGACGCATGCGCCAGTTGGTCAGGTAAGTGAGTGGCGGCATGCCCATCACCTCGCGAAAATGGGTGACAAAAGTCGTGCGTGACATGCCGGATTCTCTGGCCAGATCCTCGAGATTCCAGGCGCGACTGGGACGCGCATGCATCGCGGCAAGCACGGGAGCAAGCCGTCGATCACCCAGGGCATTTAGCCAGCCGCCGTCGCTCGTCGGCGACTGCATCACATAGGCCCTCAGCGTCTGCACAAAAAGAAGCTGTGCAAGCTCCGCCAGGATGATGTTGCGGCCGGGGTGCATTGGCGGTTCCATCTCGCGGACGATCTGTTCGAGTAGCCAGGCAATGCTTGCAGCCTGCCGTTGAGCGCCACTTACATGAATGAATGGCGGAAGGCCGCCGAGCAGCAGAGCCTGATGACCTTTGTCGATCTGCACCATACCGCCCAACATCACGAAGTCGTTGCCCTCGCCAAGTCGATAATTGCTGTTCCCTTCCGCAGCGAGCGGCGTCATGACCGCATCCGCGGTGCGATCCGGTTCACTCGCCAGAACTAGCGCACGGGAGCCATTCATGACGAGAATGCCGCCGCGCTCGAACGGCAAGGGGCTCGCCATACCCTCCATGAAGAACCAGCAGCTTCCTTCGACAGCAGCGCAAAATTTTACGGCATTGAGATTGTCAAAGCGGCGCCCCCAGCTTCCACCGGCGGTGAGCCGCCCGGAGAGACTACACCGTGCACGCACGAGGTTGAGCAGGTCTGAGAGAAGGTCCGTTTCCATCTTCGGACTATCGCGCATAAAACACGTCCTTTCAAGCATTCCTGGTACGGACGCAGCCCGATACAGTCCTCCCTTCATCAAGACGGAGTGACAACATGACAACCTTGCAGGCCCCCATCGGTTCCGGGTTCGGCCCGGCTTCGACTGCTGCCGACGTCATTGCAGGCATCGACCTGACTGGCAAGCGCATCGTCGTCACGGGTGGGTATTCAGGAATTGGCGTTGAAACGGTCCGTGCTTTCCGATCAGCCGGTGCGACGGTATTCGTGCCCGCTCGCGACATGATCAAGGCGAAGGAAGCGCTTCGCGATATTCCCGGCGTAATTCTGGACAAGATGGATCTTCTCGATCCGACGTCGATCGATAGATATGCGGAGCATGTTCTCGGAAATACCGATTCGATCGATATCTTTGTCAACAACGCGGGCGTGATGGCACCTCCGCTTACACGGGATACGCGAGGTTACGAATCTCAATTCGCCGCGAACCATCTCGGCCACTTCCATCTGACTTGCCGACTCTGGCCTGCTCTGCGTCGTGCACCGGGGGCACGCGTCATCGCGCTCAGTTCCTACGGGCACCGGCGCGCCGGGATCGACTTCCATGACCCCAACTTCGAGACGCGGGAGTACGACCCCTGGATTGCCTATGGTCAATCCAAAACCGCAAACGCGTTGTTCGCTGTCGCGCTGGACTCGATCGGGCGACGTCAAGGCGTTCGTGCGTTCTCCGTGCACCCCGGAGGCATCGTGACGGACCTCATTCGACACATGTCCCAGGCTCAGATCGACGCCAGCGAGATCATCGACAAGGCGGGCGTGCCCATCATCGATCCGCTGAACAACAAGAAGACACCGCAACAGGGCGCAGCCACGACGGTATGGTGCGCGACGAGCGCCAGGCTCGACGGTATGGGAGGCGTCTACTGCGCCGATTGCGAAATCGCGCCCTTGCTATCCTCCGACGACTCGACCGAGTTGGTGGGCGTGCGCCCGCGCGCGACGGACCGGGTCGCCGCTGGACGTCTTTGGCAACTCAGCGAGCAACTCACTGGTACCCGCATTGAATAAAAACATGCGTACTGTTCGCGAAAGCATGGCGTGACTTGCATACCAAACGCGTTGGCAGCCCACATCTCCGCAAGTCGCATGCCTCGGCGAATTTTGCTCTTGTTTGCGCCGGCTCCCGCTCGTCTCGGGCATATGAGCCGGCGTGCCGCACGACAGCAGTTCGTCTGTCGCGCGAGCTCGATACATGCCGCTTCCGTTGACAAGAAGGCCGTGCGCGTGCAGGACCAGCCGCAGAGGCACAGCCGTTGCTCTATTCAGCTCATCTCCGACCAGGCGTCAGGGAGCTGAATATGCGATCGACCGGTTCAAAATCGTTGCACCACCATTCGAGACAGTCGCCCGGCAGGACCCGCGGCCTCGGTGCATTGGCCAAACAGATCGTGGCGCGTTTCTCCAGCGACCGCTGCACGATGATGGGTGCAAGCATCGCCTTCTATTCGGCGTTTTCTCTCGCGCCGACTCTCGTGATCGTGCTTGCCGTGGCCGGCTGGTTTTTCGGGCGCGACGCCGCTCAGGGCCGGCTCTTCACGCAGGTCAAAGGCATACTGGGTGCCGATGCGGCCAGCGCGATCCAGGCTATCGTTGAGAACGCGCACTTCTCCGGCAAAGGCGGCTTTGCCGCGTTGATATCGATCGTGCTACTCGCCGTCGGCGCCTCCGCCACATTTTCGTCGCTCAATACAGCACTGGACGTGGTGTTCCATGCGAGGTCTCCGAAGGGCATCGCTGGCGTAGCGCTACTGTTGCGCGCCCGTCTTGTCTCGCTCGGTCTCGTGATGGGCCTGGCCTTTCTGCTGGTCGTCTCGCTTGTACTCGACGCTGCGATACAGACGGTCGGCCATGCTATCTTCGGCAGCACTGCCCTCACCGTATTTGCGGAAGTAGCCCAATCGCTGCTTGGGCTCTTGATCCTGACCATCGGGCTGGGCGCATTGATCAAATGGCTGCCAGACGTACATGTCGCCATCCGCCCGGCGCTGATTGGCGGGCTGGTTGCATCGGTACTGTTCACGCTGGGCCGTCACCTCTTTGGCCTTTATCTGGCTCACGCGGGCACCGCTGGCTCGTTCGGAGCCGCCGGATCGCTCGCAGTGCTGATGATGTGGTTGTATTTCTGCGCCGCCGTTTTCCTTCTTGGAGCGGAAGTCGTCGCCGCACTGAGCGGCGTCGCTTCTTATGATGATGACGAGTCTAAAATGGCAACGGCTCCCCCCGGTCTGCCAGCGAAAAAGTGATGGCGGCGTTGATACGATGCGGACCCTGAGGGAGGCCACCGATCGTCGGCGCGCTGTCGAATGCAGAACAGTCCATTTGCAAACAGATAGTCGCTGAGAAACGCGACGCGCCACTCACGTTCCAGATGGCGAATAGGTGACAAAGCCGACGTCCAGACTTGCTCCACTGCCCGGCACCTCGGCCAGGCACGATGCGATCAGGCCGGCCCTGCACGATTGCGCCGTTGCTAGCTCCAAGCCGCGGGTGCCGGGAAACGACACACCTGCCTCGCTATGCTGATGTTTTCCTCCAGGCCGATCGGTCATTTTGCAATCATGTCAATCAGCAGCTTCCCGTTGAGAACAACGATCAGGCTCGCGACGGCCCACGTCAGCAGTTTTGTCCGCCGGCCGATGACAAAGGAGCCCATCAGTCGCCGATCGGAGACGAATTGCGCGAGCGGGATCACCGCAAACGGCAGCTGCATTGACAGGATCACCTGGCTTAACACCAGCAGATGCGCCGTACCGCGCTGGCCATAGAGAGCAGTGACCACGACCACCGGCACGATCGCGAGGCCGCGCGTGATGAGCCGCCGCGCCCACGCCGGCATACGCAATTGCACGAAGCCCTCCATGACAATCTGCCCCGCCAATGTCGCGGTCACGGTCGAGTTCAATCCCGATGCGAGCAGGGCGAGTGCGAACAGGGTGGAGGCAATGGCGACACCGAGCAGCGGCGACAGCAGACGGAATGCGTCGCCGATTTCGGAAACATTCGTGTGGCCTGTGTCGTGAAAAGTTGCGGCAGCGACAATCAGGATCGCCGCATTAACGAAAAGCGCCAGCACCAACGCAAGCGTACTATCCATGGTGGCCCAGCGGATCGCGTCGCGCCGACCGTCGCAAGTCTTCGGATAAGCGCGCGTTTGCACTACAGAAGAATGCAGGTAGAGGTTGTGCGGCATGACGGTCGCCCCAATGATGCCGATCGCCACGTAAAGAACTTCCCGGTTCGTGACGATGTCGGACGACGGTATGAAGCCGCGCAGCACGGCAGCCACGGGTGGCGCGGCGGCCACGATCTGCACGATGAAGCAACCGGCGATCAGGATCAGTAACGCAATGACAAACGCTTCGAGAAAGCGAAAGCCTCGGTTCATGAGAAGCAGCACCAGAAAGGCATCGAGCGCGGTGAGTATTGCGCCGCCGATCAGCGGAATGCCAAAGAGCAGCTGCAATGCGATCGCCGTGCCGATCACCTCCGCGAGGTCGCAGGCAACGATGGCCAACTCGCAGGCAATCCAGAGCGTAATGCTGAGTACCTTTGGGTAGCGCGCGCGGCAGGCCTGTGCAAGGTCCAGCCCTGTGGCGATCCCCAGGCGTACCGACAGCGCCTGTAGCAATATGGCCATCAGGTTGGACAGCAGGATAACGGCAAGCAGCGTGTAGCCGAACCGCGATCCGCCGGCAATGTCGGTTGCCCAGTTCCCTGGGTCCATGTAGCCGACAGAGACCATATAACCCGGCCCCATGAAGGCCAGAAAGCGCTGCCAGCCCACCCGGCCTGCAGGTATGGCAACGGACCGGTATGCGTCCGGCAAGCTCGGCGCGGCCAATTCGACGGCGTCGGCGTTCGAACAGGATTTCATACGCTCGGACATGGCGCTGGCAACTGAGGTACTTTTATCGAAGTCCCGTATCGCTATGAATGGGACGGGACACCTTGTGCAGAAGCTGTCGGGAGCAGTGAGTCGACGCAGCGCGCGTCACGCCAGCGTCGACCCGTTGGTTGCGATCAGCCAGTTGCCGAAACATGCCGGCTGTACCCAGACCAATCTGCGTTGCCGTCTGCGTAGGCAGCGGCCCGACGGCGTCGCGTGAGTCAGGCAGCCTTCGCTTTCACATTGCCCGCTTTCTCGGCGAACTGTGTGAGCTTCAGATCGGTGGCCTTTTCCTCTTCGAGCGTTTCGTTCAGCAGTTTCACGCCTTCCGTGAAGCCCAACTGCTTACCCAGCGCACACAGGCTGCCGTAGGCTGCGATTTCATAGTGTTCGACTTTCTGTGCGGCAGCGACCAGGCCGGCATCGAGTACTGCGCCTTTTTCAATTTCGTCGATGAGTTCGTCACCTTCTTCAATCAGACCTTCCATCGCGACGCACTTCATGCGCTTAAGCTTGATGCCGCACACGTCGACGACCTGATCGATACGCTCGACCTGGCCTTGCGTCTCTTCCAGATGTGTCTTGAACGCATCGCTCAGTTCTGGATTGGATGCGGCGCGCGACAGCTTCGCGAGCGCTCTGGTCAACTGCTTCTCCGCGCTGTAAATGTCCGACAGCATATGGACAAAAAGATCGTCTACCGTCTTACGTTGTGCCATTTTGCACTCCCTTCAGATGGAACTTCACTATCAACAGTCAGCGACGCTGACTTCCAGACCATGAGGAGCCGGTCCGACCGCGACTGCCCCGCTTCTCACGGTTTCAATGCCACCTTGCGGCAGCCGTCTGCCTTTTCGCGGAACGTCTTGTACACACCCGGCCCGTCCCGCAGCGGCACTGGATGTGTAATGACATTCCCGGTTTCGATTACTACGCTCGCAAAGCAAGAAGTTGCCGCGTCTGCACTGCCCACAATCGCCGTAGAAGATGGTGAACGGCACAACCACGCGGTCGCCCAGGTTCCGCTTCTTTACCGACCTCGACTACCTCGCCCATGAACTCATGGCCCCATGAAACTCATGCTTTTCTCCATGGAAAATGCTGCGAGTGGTCGGGCGTGAGACGCCCGTTGCGAAACGAGAGCAATGGGTATTCCAGAGAAACCGGGCGCGGCATTGTGCTGGTTAATGTGGTGTCAGGCGCTGCGTGTCGCTCGGGTCCGGCGCTTGCGCTATCGGCGATGCCAGAGGTCGATCCCGCCGACAGAAGGTTGCACGGGCAAAAGATTGAACGATTACCGGCCGCGTCCGCGCGGGAATACGTCGCGGCTAACTGGAGTGACAAATGGAAACCACGATGGAAACCACGAAGGAAACCACGAAGACGGAAGGCACCCTCCGCGAAACGGCGGGAAACGTGAAGGATGCTGTCGGCTCGATAGTCGGAGACACGAGGCTGCAGCTTGAAGGTTCAGCCGATGAGCTGCGCGGAAAGGCACAACAGCTCTACGCGGACGCCAGCGAGCTGGCCCGCGAACACAATGACGTCAAATCCGCTGGCGGTGCTGGCAGGCGCCAGCGCGATTGGCTTCCTTGTTGGCGCGCTTTGGGCCTCCCGCCGTCAGGCTTATCCATGATGCTTCAGGCGACTGCTCAGCCTCGTTCCTGTTCGACGGAGCGGTACGATGTCGATCCAGTCAAAAGTGAATCGGTGGAGCGCCGTGGGCCGCTTCTATATGGAGCGAATGAGCGACTACGGTGAACTTGTTTCCATCGAACTGGCGCAGGCGCGAATGCAGCTTGCGCGTGAAGTCATCGCGCTCGTCGCGCTCGCGGTCGCTGTTCGCGCTGTCGTTCTCTTGCATCGCAGTGCTTGCAACGGCGCTGACGACACCCTACTTCGTGCAGGTGTCCTGGGCTAGCGCGGGCGCGTGGCTCCTGCTTTGCATTATTTCCCTCATTGCCGTTCGCTCGCAGAAGCCGGCGCGCTCGTTCCATGTGCTTCATCACGAGATCCGCGAAGACCTCCGCGTGGCCAGGGAGACGTTGAAATGATCTCTAAAGCTAGCGCGCTTGCCAGGGCCGAGGCGTCAGTGCTGGAGCAGATGGCCGCATCACGCGCAAATCTGGTCGCCGCGCGGCACGCAGCACACCTGCGCCGTATTGATGCCAATCCTCCCATCGTCGCAAGGGTGCGTGAATACATTTCCGTCGCGCCAAACAAAATTGAGTATCGCGACACTAAAGGGCCGACGCCGACGAAGTTCGCTGCTTTCGGGGACTGTTGCGCGTACGGCTCTTCAATATCAGGTGACGACGCAATAGAGGAAGTACAACAGTAACAGAATGCAGTAGAGAGCAACATCGTCTTTTTCAAAGCGTCTTAAGACGTTGAGTCGGTTTGAGGCAACGACGGACCCAGATTCGTCCAGCGCAAAAGGCGCTTTGTTTTGCGCTTGCATCTCAGCCCTTTTTCGGATGCTCAAGAAAGAATCGCAGCATTTCCGCGCTCGCGTCCGGGCCGGTGGGATCGGTATAACTGCCGCGTGTATCGCCGCCTGACCATGCATGAGGTGCGCCATGAACAGTCCATAGTTCTGCGTCGATGCCGTCGGGAGAAACGAGCGTCGCGACGGTGCAGGAACGTCGGCTCGTTTCGACGCGACGCGGTCCATCGCCGCCGCGCCGCGGTTCGAAGCCCTGCACCAACTGCGTGGCGTTAGCGATGTGAACCGTAGCGTCGGCGTCGCCGTGAAAGACGATTAGTGGCCGTCGCGGTGCGCGGCGATCGCCCTGCGCGTGATGTCGCTTGCCATGACGCCTGCCCCCTTTCATGGCCGCGAGCGCGGAAGGCAGATCGTGCGCGCACCCTGCGGGCAGACCGGAATGGACGCCAGCCGCCGCGTACAGTTCAGGATACGTGGCGATCATGATCGCCGCCATGGCTCCGCCCGCAGACATGCCTGCAATGTACACGCGCGCCGGATCGGCATTGTGGGCCGCGATGATGTCGCGCGTGATGCCTGCGATCAGCGAAGGCTCACCACGCTCGCGATGCTGATCGGCGGGCTTGAACCAGTTCCAGCACTTCGACGGGTTGGCGTGCTCTGGCTGCACCGGATAGGCGACAAGACATCGATGTCGCTCGGCGAGTGCGTTCATCTGTGTCCCCGCGGCAAAATCGTCGGCGTTCTGCGTGCAGCCGTGCAGCATCACAATCAGTGGCAGCGGTTCGCCCACTGCGCGCGCCGGCACATACAGACGATACTGCCGCGAGCCTGCCGCATTCGAATACGCGTGCGTGCTGAAATGCCCCCGATCTTCGACGTCGGCGTCCACGTTGCCGTCTCGCACTGTGTGCGGTGCGACGTGTCGCTCCCCATTCCTCGCGAACGGGAAAACTGGCGCCTCGTGTCGTGACACGGTTTCGCTCCCGCCATCAACGGCGCTGCCACGCAGCACGCGTTGGATCACTTTTGTCGCTTCGGCGGGACCGCGGGTACGCAATAAGTTCATCGCTTCGCGCATTGAGCCTAGAAAATTTTCATCGAGTTTCATCGTCTGTGTCCGATTAGCGGATTGAGTTGAGCATCGTGTGGCTAGTGGATTCTGTCGGCGAGTGCCGCCTTGACGGCGGGTGAAGCGTGGAATGCGCCCAGCACCTGGACGCTTTCGATTGTCGCGAGCGCAAGGTCCGCCGTGACGTCGCTGGCAATGCTGGCGAGTCCGAGCACCTGGATGGTTAGCCGCTGGCGCGCGGCACGCACTGCCTCGAGATCCTGTCTGGAGAAGTGTTGCAGTCCGAGCACGAGCGCGCGGCGTGTCACCGTGTCCTGAACGACCTGCGCGTGGAGTGCAAGCTGGTTGCGAATAGCAGTTCGGATCAGGTCGGTCCGGTTTGCATAAAAACCTTCCTGTACCAGAAGGTCGATCTGCCCGAGATCAACTGGACCCAGGTTGATCGTGATCTTTTCCGAGTCGCCGCCCTTCGGACGATCCATTCCCGGCGCTATCAGCTTTTTCATTTCTCCATCCTCACACCATCCATGCAGATGGTTATAGGCGGGTTTTCGCCGCGTTGCAACATCAATATTCGGGGCCGATACGTCGCGTTCGCTGCGCGACTGCCTCGCGCGCCGAGCCATTCGGGATCTAATGAATGAGCCTCTGCGTTGAACCGGCACAGATCGAGTTTGCTTTGGGCCGAGGCAACGATTGCACGGACCGCCTTGAGGCCCCGTGTTCGCGTCTGGTATCAGAGGTTCTCCGGTTACGCGCAGTCCGCTGTAACGCCAGGAGAGACCGCTTTCCAAGGAGACACACGCCATCCTTGTCTGGCGTGGCTTAGCCGCAATGCGCACGAGCCGTCGTCGAACGTCCGGCAGTCGACTTCGACATCGTCGACAACACCGCGCCGATGGACAACACGCAGACCGCCCTCACGGAGACGGTCAACGACTGAGGTCGTTCTACAGGAACGAGTGTCCCGCTCCCATCTGTTCAGTAACGTCATGGCAATTTCGGCGTCGTTCATGTTCGGCAGCACTCCGTTGTCGTCAAAATGGTTTTGGCGCAGAGGTTCGTCGAGCAAGAATTGTGCAATGCACCAGCTGCGATCGAAATAGGTGTTGCCTGAGTACGTTTCATGCTGGTTGAAGGAGGAGCCGCAATCATCCCTGTGCTCAATGGAGGCGCAATGGAAAGCGAACTGAAGCTGCTGGCTTCCGCTGGCAACGCCAGCCAGGTTTTACACGCTCCCGCCATCAGTCGTCTGCTGGTCGATCCGGCGAGGACCGACGAGCTGACAAGCACATACTTCGATACGCCGGATCTGAGCTTGCATAAACGCGGCGCATCATTGCGAGTCCGCGTGGCGGGCGACAGGCGCTTGCAGACGCTCAAGTTCGATGGCGCACCTGAGGCGGGACTGTTCGAACGTGATGAATTCGAGGGCCCGGTACGGGGTGACTCCCCGGAGCTCGGATCACTCCAGCAATTGCTTCCCGAGGACGGGAAGGAAGTGAAGCTCCTGCAGACGGAAGGACTCGCATCGCAGCTTCAGCCGCTTTTTGTGACCCGGGTCAAGCGCACAACGGCCGTGCTTCGCCTCGCGGACAACGCAGAAGTTGAATTGGCAGCGGACGACGGGGTCATCGAAACGCAGACAAGCTCGACTTCCATTCACGCCGTGGAGCTGGAACTCAAAAACGGCGCGCCGGAGCAGCTTTACGAACTGGCGCTCGCCTTGCTGGAAACCACACCACTTCGCATCGACTACATGAGCAAAGGCGATCGGGGGTACGAACTGCTCGTACAGGAACACCGCGCCCCGGTTCGGGCGCAGCCGCTCAAACTCAAGAGGCGTTACACCGTGGAAGAGACCTTCCAGCACATCGCGAAGAACTGTCTCGCCCAGATCCACGGTAATGAACGTGGGGTCGTGTCGGGACACGATCCATCAAGCGTGCATCAGATGCGGGTCGGGCTTCGCAGGTTGCGCTCCGCGCTCGACATGTTCGCGGATGTCATCTCCGCGCCCGCCCATTTCGACAAGGATCTCAGATGGATCGCGGGTGAACTTGGCGGCGCACGTGACTGGGAGGTGCTGGCGGGGCCTACGCTGGAGCAGGCGTTTGCGTCCGCAAGAGACGGTGACGATGTGCGTGCGACCCGTGAAGCAGCGAAAGGTCGCGCAACAGAGAATCGCAAGACAGCCGCGGCCGCGGTGGACTCCGTGCGCTATACGAGACTGGTGTTGCAGTTCACGCTCTGGATTGAATCGATGGGATGGCGCAAAGGACAAACCGATAAGGAACGTGCACGCTGCCAGCGATCCATTTCGGAGTTCGCCAATGCGACGCTGTCCCGTCGCCACAGAAAATTGCTTAAGCGTGGCCGGGGCCTCGCCGAACTGGACGACGAAACTCGACATCGTGCGCGTATCGCTGCGAAGAAGCTTCGCTATGCGACCGAGTTTTTTGCGTCGCTTTTCGACAAACGTGATGTCAAGCGCTATATCAACGCACTCAGCAAACTCCAGGACGATCTCGGCTGGCGCAATGATATTGTCGTTGCGGACGGCTTGCTCAGATCACTCGCATCCGATAAGCCCGATGCTGCATTGGGCGCAGGCTTTGCACGGGGCTACTTTGCATCACGCGCGATACAGGATCACGATGCGATGAAGGCACTGTGGGCCCGGTTCAAGCGCCTTGACCCGCCCTCGCTGCCTGGACGCTAACGCGCCGATGTGATCGAGACGGAGTTCCCCCAATGGCACGGCGGCGCCTTCATCGCCGTGCTGGACGGCGCCGCTGAACCGCGCTTGCGGGATGCCGCATCGGCGCAACGCTCGCACGAGTTCCTGATAATCGGCGCAATGTTCATGTACGTGCGTTGGTCGTATTGGGTATCTCGCAAGAAGGTGCGCGGCTGCGGATATCACTGAATGCCGCAGGAACGCTCACCCCCGGACGCGCTCCCCGCAGTCGCCACACGCTTCCCAAACGCTTCAGTGGAACATCGATTGCGCAGTGACGGTTGGCTTAAGCCAACCTTACGGAGGTCACGATGTTCGTTCACAACAAGCGTCTGCAGTACACGGTCCGCGTCACCGATACCAACCCGGGTCTGGCCAACCTTCTGCTAGAACAGTTCGGCGGACCGCAAGGCGAGCTAGCCGCGGCGATGCGCTACTTTACGCAAGCCGTCACCGAAGAAGATCCCGGCCGCAAGGACATGCTTTACGACATTGCCACGGAAGAACTCAGTCACCTTGAAATCATCGGCTCGATCGTGGCGATGCTCAACCGTGGCGCAAAGGGCGAGCTGGCCGAAGCGGTCGATGCACAGGCCGAGCTGTATCGCAAGATCAACGGTGCCGGCAACGATAGTCACGTGACGCAGGTGCTCTACGGCGCGGGCACGCCGCTCACGAATTCGGCGGGCGTTCCGTGGACGGCGGCGTATATCGACACCATCGGCGAGCCGACCGCCGATCTGCGCTCGAATATCGCAGCCGAAGCGCGCGCAAAGATCATCTACGAGCGGCTGATCAATGTGAGTGATGACCCCGGCGTGCGCGACGCACTCGGTTTTCTGATGACACGCGAGGTGTCGCATCAGAAGTCTTTCGAAAAAGCGCTGTACTCGATCACAGGCAATTTCCCGCCGGGCAAGATGCCGCCCGTTCCCGAGTTCGCGAGCGCGTACTACAAGATGTCTCATGGGCAGCCGCCCGTACCGGGGCCGTGGAATCAGGGCACAGGGCTGCAGCTCATCGAGGATCCGCCCTTGACGGCGGACGGTGGCGACGGCACCGCATCCGTCAAGCTCAATGCCACGCAAAAGACCGCGCTCGAAGCGATGAGCCAGCGGCTAATGTCCGATCCGTCGACCGATCCGGCAACGGGTGCCGAGCTTGGTATGGAGGCGTCGCCCGATTCCACGAAGCCGGCCTAAAGCCGCCGCAGTGATCACTCGCAGTGCGTACGCCGCGAGCGCGAAAGCGCCGCGGCCCTATTGCGTCGGTCTTTGTCCGGCAAATTGCGAGTCTCACCCGGCCGTCATGCGGCATCCGATGCGTCGCTCCCCGAGAGGCGCGCTGAACCCGGATGTCCTCATTAGCGCGTCCGTCATCTCTACATTGCACCCTTTTACAAACTGACCACCAACGGCCGCAGCCTGTACGCGGCATACCGATTGCACGATCATTTCGCCTCCCGGACACCGGTCGGCGGGAATCGTACGTTGCTCAACCTTCCTCCAAGGAGATATCCATGAGACTTCTCATCACTCGAGACGGCCTGCCCCGGCTGTCATGGGGTCCTGTCATCGCGGGCGTGATCCTGTCGATGATCGTCTATCTTGTCCTTAGCGTGCTTGGTGCGGCCGTCGGCGCATCCCTGCTGGCGCCGCTGTCGAAACCACATCCATTGCAGGGCTTTGGCCTGGGCTCGGGCATATGGATGATCGTCACGACGGTGCTTGCAGTTTTCGTTGGCTCTTACTTCGCCGGACGCTGTGCCCCCGTCCTGGGATGGCTACATGGTCTCCTGTCATGGGCCGTCATGACACTGTTTGTCGCGTATGGCATGACATCCATACTCGCCGGGACCGTGAGTACTGCTGGCAGCATCGCCGCCACGGGTGCGCAGGTCGGCGCGACGGCCACCAGTCAGGAAGGATCGGGCGCGGCGGTACTGAACGCCGCCAAAGAGCAGATCCAGGGCGCCGCCGCCTCCGCAGCAGCTATAGCGTCGAGCCCCGCAGCGGAGCAACAGGCCAGACAGACGGCCGACACGGCGGCGCGCGGAGTTGCGCGGGCCAGTTGGTACTCGTTCGCGGCACTGGTCGTCGGCGCGATTATCGCAATCGTCTCCGGTGGCGCAGGTTTTCGTCACCAGCCACCGTTCGAAAAGAGCGGTTCTACGTCCGAGCGTGAGGCTGCCCCTGCGCGCGAGCGTTACGTCAGGCCATGATGTCGGAGTATCGGACGCAGCATGATTGGAAGGAGGACGTATTTCTTTCAATGTTCTGCTGCGTCGTCCATTCGCCGGCCGACTGTGCACCGCGCGCCGCGGATGTCGTCGCTCAGGGCTGTGCGTGTCCGGCATGGCGTATGCATGCCGGCGCGAAGCGGCGCCCGTGCATGCAGGCGCTCGGGCGCGTCGTTACATCACCGCATTGCGGAGAGAGGAATGGCTAACGACAAAACCGAAGGCATCAAGGAGGAACTTAAGGGATACCTCAACAAGGGCGTCGGCTCGGTTACTGGCAACGATGCGAAGAAGGTCAAAGGCGAAGCGCAGATCACTGAAGGCGATAACCGCAAGGACCTTGGAGACCAGCGAGAAAACGCTGAAAAAGGCAAGACCGATCCCGGCAACCCGACCAACCTCTGAACGCTTCGCAGCACATTGGTTCGCTCCCATCCCCGCTTAAGGAGAAACGCATGAGAGCTCTTACATGGCACGGCAAGAAAGACATTCGGTGCGATACGGTTCCCGATCCGATCATCGAACATCCGCGCGACGCAATCGTCAAGGTATCCAGTTGTGCCATCTGCGGCTCGGACCTGCATCTGTTCGACGGCTTCATGCCCGGCATGGAATCCGGTGACATCATGGGACACGAGTTCATGGGCGAAGTGGTCGACGTCGGCAAGGAGAATTCAGCGCTCAAGGTGGGAGACCGGATCGTCGTGCCGTTCACCATCATCTGCGGCGAGTGCGACCAGTGCAAACGCGGCAATTTCTCCGTCTGCGAACGGACCAACCGCAACCGCGATGCGGCCGACAAGCTCTTCGGCCATACGACGGCCGGCCTGTTCGGCTACACACATCTGACGGGCGGCTATCCCGGCGGGCAAGCGGAATTCGTCCGCGTTCCATTTGCCGACAAGACGCACGTGAAGATTCCCGATGGCCTGAGCGACGAGCAGGTGCTGTTTCTCGGCGACATCTTTCCGACCGGCTGGCAAGCTGCCGTGCAATGCGACATCGAACCCACCGACACAGTAGCGATCTGGGGCGCCGGCCCCGTCGGTCAGATGGCGATCCGTAGCGTCGTCCTGCTGGGCGCACGCCAGGTCATTGCAATCGACTGGGTTCCCGAACGTCTCGCGATGGCGCGCGCGAGCGGCGCGATCCCGATCAATTTCAAGGAAGAAAGCGTGCTCGACCGGTTGGCAGGCCTCACTTACGGCAAGGGCCCCGAAAAGTGCATCGACGCGGTCGGGATGGAGTCCCACGTAACCCGCTCGTTCGATTCGATGTACGACCGCGCCAAGCAGGCGGTCATGCTGGAGACGGATCGTCCGCATGTGTTGCGCGAAATGATCTACGTCTGCCGGCCCGCAGGCGTGCTTTCCGTTCCGGGCGTCTATGGCGGGCTGATCGACAAGATTCCTTTCGGCGCTGCGATGAACAAGGGACTCACGTGGCGCATGGGCCAAACACACGTGAACCGCTGGACCGACGACCTCTTGCACCGGATACAGGACGGCCAGATCGATCCGTCATTCGTGATCACGCATACGGTGGCGCTCGAGAACGGGCCGTCTATGTACAAGACGTTTCGCGACAAGGAAGACGGTTGCATCAAGGTCGTGCTGAAACCGTGACGCCATCGGGCGGCTCGATCCACGAAGAGGGGCCGCCGGGCGGGACCCCTCCCACGCCTATGAACAACCCTATGAACGACACCTGACAGCCCGATCCAGTGCTTCGGACGGCAAGCGCATTGTCTGCAGAACTGTCGCCATTGGATGAGCATGCATCGTACCGCGTGCGCGTCCGCCCCTTCTGCATGGCACGCGAAGAAGCTGGTCAGGGGCACGTCCGCAACCGCACTTCGGCATAGCGTTTGCTGAGCGCCTTAAAAGCGCCCCGCCTTGAAGGGGCACGACGCTCGATGAGGATTTCATGCGCTCAGACCGACATGCCGCCGACCGCCTCGAATCCGTGCCGGATACTTCGAGTCGCGCCTATGCCGCGCGACATCCCGTCACGCGCGCAGTCGACAGATTCGCTTCGACCGTCACGCGCTGGCCGGGTTCGCCCGTTGCGTTCGGCGTGGCCGTGATTGCGATCGTTGCATGGCTCATTCCGGGGCCGCTCCTGGGCATCCATAACACGAACGACGAGCTGGAGGGAGCGTGAAATGGTACGCCGCAAACTGCTCGTCAAACAGACAGGAAAGTCTCACCCGGACACGGCGGATGACTACGTAATCTACGTCACGACGAAGTTCTTCGCGACAGGTTGCTTCTTTGGCGAGCTTTTACTGGTACGCACCACCGATGGACGCAAGCTCTTTCCATTTGAGGGCGCATCGCCCATCGGTCCTTTCGCCACAGTCGACGATGCGAGAGCCGCCGCCACCGCGCATGGCGTGTTCTTGATCGAAGCCGACCTGAAAAATCCCGAGCCGTAGGGAACCGCCGTTCTAACGCGCTTCCTCCTTTCTCCATTGCGATCCAAGGAACATCTTCATGAACCGCATCAAACTGAAACCGTTGAACGAGCAGGTCATCGTCATCACAGGCGCGACCAGCGGTATTGGCCTAGCCACTGCACGCGCGGCGGCGCACGCCGGCGCGCGTGTCATGCTGCTGGGGCGCGACGAAACGGCGTTGAAGACGATCACCGAAAACCTCAACGCCTCGGGCGCGCAAGTCGATTACGTGATCGCCGATGTGCGCGATACGTCGCAGATGCAGGCAGCCGCAGAGCGGACCATCGAGCGCTTCGGCGGCTTCGACACGTGGGTCAACAATGCCGGCGGCTCGATTTACGGACGGTTCGACGACGTCCCTATCGAAGAGCAACAGGATCTGTTCGACACCAATTTTTGGGGCATCGTACGCGGCTCGACGGTGGCAATCGGCCATTTGCGCAAGAATGGCGGCGCGCTGATCAATCTCGGCAGCGAGGTCTCCGATATCGCTGTGCCGCTGCAAAGCGCCTATGTCGCGTCGAAGCATGCGGTCAAAGGGTTCACCGATGCATTGCGCCTCGAACTGATCGACGAGCGCGCGCCCGTGTCTATCACGCTCATCAAGCCTTCCGGCATCCACACGCTGTTCGTCGAGCATGCACGCAACCACCTCGATGTCGAACCGAAGTTGCCTGCGCCGCTTTACGCACCCGATGTCGTTGCCGACGCGATCCTGCACGCGGCCGTGTCGCCCCGGCGCGCGATCTATGTCGGCGGCGCAGCGCGCGGCAATGTCGCATTCGCGCGTCTCGCTCCGCGCCTGTTCGACGCGTTCATGGGACGACTCGGCATCCGCATGCAGTCGACGGATCGGGCTGCCCGGGGAACGGACGCCGCCCGTCGCAGCGAAATGCTCGAACGATCGCCGCGCAAGCGCTACGTGCACGAAAGCAGTCTCTACACGCGCGCCGCATTGCATCCCGGATGGACGGCCACGCCGACGCTCGGCGCGGCCGCGCTCGGCCTGCTCGCGTGGAAGCGGCGCCATTGACGCCGGCTGGTTCGCTATCCGCAAGAAGGAACATCCAATGACGGCTTCCTCCACCGCGAGCCTGCGAGCCATGCGCCGAACGTTGCGCGACGTGTTCGGGATCGAATCGCTGCGCCCCGGCCAGCGCGAGATCATCGAGAGCGTGATGCAAGGTCGCGACACGCTCGCGATCATGCCGACGGGGGCCGGCAAATCGCTTTGCTATCAGTTGCCCGCGCTTCATCTTGACGGCCTGACACTCGTTGTTTCGCCACTGATCGCGTTGATGAAAGATCAACTGGATAAATTGCTCGATGCGGGTATCGAAGCCGTCCAGATCAACAGCACGCTGAAAGCGGACGAAGAACGCACGGCGTTCGAAAAGATTGGCACCGCAGTGCGCGCGATCGTCTTCGTCACGCCGGAGCAACTGGGCAAGCCGATGCTGATCGATGCGCTGCGAACGCGTGTCGAATCCCAAACGGCAAAGCGCAACGCCAGACGCGACGAAGACTGGCGCGTGCGTCTCGTGGTTGTCGATGAAGCGCATTGTGTGTCGCAGTGGGGCCATGATTTCCGGCCCGCCTTCCTGCAGATCGGCGATGCCGTCGAAAGCCTCGGTCGCCCGCCGATTCTCGCGCTCACCGCGACCGCGACCGAGGCTGTCGTCGACGATATCGTGCGCACACTGGGCATGCGCGATCCGCGCGTGCTGCAAAAAGGCGTGTATCGCCCAAACCTGCACTACAGCGTGAAGCAAACCTCGGTTGCGGACGGCAAGGGTCGCGCTTCGGCACGATCCGCGCAGGCCAAGCTCGCGACCATCCAAACGCTGCTTACCGAACGCGACGGGCCGGGCATCGTTTATACGGCGACCGTGCGCGAAGCCGAGCGGCTGTCCACAACGCTCCGCGAATGGGACGTGACGACGGCGCTGTATCACGGACGCCTCACGGCACGCGCGCGTCGTGACGCGCAAGACACTTTCATGCGCGGCGATGCGCGCGTGATGATCGCGACCAACGCTTTCGGCATGGGCATCGACAAAGGCGACATCCGCTTTGTCGTGCATTACCAGATGCCGGGCAGCATCGACGCCTACTACCAGGAAACGGGACGAGCCGGACGCGACGGCGAGCCCGCCGATTGCATGCTGCTGTTCGATCTGAGCGACAGGCGCGTGCAGCAGTTCCTGATGCTTGGACGCTACCCGGATCGCGACCTCGTCGGACGCGTGCACAACGCGCTGCGGCAAGTTCGCGACGCGTCGAGCACGGGTGTGAGCGCGGGCGATCTCGCACAATTGCTCAGCGACGTCGGACGCAACAAGCTTCAGGTCGTGCTGAAGATCATGCTCGACGCGCGTCTCGTGATCCGCAACCGCGCGCGCCGCTATGTGTTGCGCGACGAAACCGTCGAAGAAGATGCGCTCATTGCGTCGCTCGAGCGCTATAGCGAACTGGCAGAGCGCGACCGCGCGGCGCTTGAACAGATCGTCGACTACGCGCAGACGGGGCGATGCCGATGGCGCACGATCCTCGAATACTTCGGCTATGGCGAAGAAGTGGAGCGCTGCGGCACATGCGACAACTGTCTGAATCCGCCGCATGTCGAGCCCCTGAAAGAACCGGCGACAGCGCAGGGCCGGATGATGGCTACCGCTCGCAAGACGCTCGATGCGCAACGCGGGTTCGCGCGCGGCCAGCCGGTACGCGTGCGCAAATACGGCACGGGTCAGGTGTCGTTTGCGACGGCGGAACAAGTGGCCGTGCTGTTTCCCGACGGGACCACGCGCACTTTCCTCGCGCGATTCGTCAAGGCCGTTGCGTAGAAATCGCTACTTGTGCAGTTTGCTCCGTCACGTTCACAGCCAGTGTGCACGCGCTATCGCTGCGCCGGCTGGTGAAGCCGCTAACGGGTCGTCGGCGCTCACGCGCATTGGCAGGAACTACGAATGCTTGATCGGATATGCGGCAGTGCGATTGAGCGCGAGACGGCACGCCGCATTTCCTCTGCGTCTCGCGCGGTTCACATACGGAGCACACGATGACTAATGGCCAGAAACAGCAGCAAGGGGGACAAGGCGCGCCCGCTGATCGCGACACTGCCGAGTCGAACGAGGACGAGACCTTCGAGACCGACATCTCGGAGACGGGCGAAGACGGCACGACTGTCCGCCAGGCCGAAGTTCGCAAGGACGACTTGTCCGAAACGAAACCACCGTCCCAAGACGACAATTCGTGAAGCTGGAATAGCATTCCGACGCTCGTGCCGGCGCAACCCGCAGCTTATGCAACGTCGCCAGGAAGACGTCGAACCAGCTTCAAAGAACGGACCACGTCTTCCGCAGCGGCGATCGCGTAGAGATGCTGCCTGGCACCCGCATTCTCGACATAGATCGTTGGCAGGTTCTTCTTATCCACCTGGAAAGGAAATTAACGCGATGCAAACCGATCCGACAATCGACCCGGTCGCCGATCCGGCCAATCAGCCAATCGACGATCCCGGGCAGCAACCCCGTCCCGCTCCCGGCCTGCCGCCGGACATGGACCCGCTTGCGCCCACGCCATCGCCTGAAGAAAAGGAAAGCGTCCGGCGCTCCGCTCAGCATGATGATCGGGCGAGCTTCACATAATGGCCGCGCGCGAGACCTCGTCGCTATTTCGCGTCGCCGAACGGGCGGTCGTGTCGCTATATGATGGCGGCGTGTTGTCGCCGGCGGTCCTCGAGCGCGTGCTGTCGGCATTCATCGGCGCGAGGGTGAAGTGGGACACGGAAGCCGACATTCAATCCGTCGATGGCCGTACGTTTCACGACATCGTTGTGACGACGATGATGCCGGGCCACGCGCCGGATCATGCGGCGCGTGAATTCGCACGGATCATCGCGCATCTCGGGGCGGACGACGCGAGCGACGATGCACGCTCCAAAGCCGCCGACGCGTCGACGAAGCATGACACCAGCAAGGACCGGGAAGAACGATCCGACGAGGACGAAGCCGTGATCCGCCAACTTGGCGCCGCACGCCGTCCGAAGCGGCGTAGAAACGCGGCGGCCGTCCGCGAAGGCGCGTCGGCGCCTTCGTCCGGTTCTGCACTTTCGACAGGTTTCAATCCATTGGTCAATGCGAGGGTACCGCGCAAGCGCTGATGATGCGCCCACAGATTTAGTCGCTGTGCCACGGCCCCAAAGCACTCTGTTCGACTCGTCGCAGCGGTGAGAGACAAACGCGCCACGGCGCGCGTTATCAGGCACAGCGATTGCTCGATACCTGCCGGCTGGCTCAGGTCACGGACACGGTGGTTACGGGCGACAGATCGTCGCTTGCCGGCGGCCGGCACGAGTAAGTGCAACAGCTAACTGTCTCAAGATCAACTGAGCGGAGCGCGTTGCACGTCGCTCTTGCCGACCCGCGTGCGCGCCTCGCCGACTGATGCAGTGTTCGGCGCGACGTCGGACGCGTCGCCACCCCAGGTGACCGGCCAGCCCCTTGACCTGACAACTTGATAGGCGAGTTTCTGCAAAAGAACCGCCAAAAGAACTATGAACCCTACGCACCTCGTCGAATGGGAACTATGCCATCTCGAACGGCTCGTCTCGCACATGAGCACCGCCGTCCAGTTCCCGGCCACCTACTGGGAAGCAAGGCTCTCAGCGTTGACACGGTTGGCCGTCGTTGCCAACCATCTCGCGCGTATCGAGCGTTTGAAGAAAAAGCTGCCGGCCGTTGAATCTTCTGCCATGGTCGTCTAGCCCAACTGCCCTCGCCGGCGTCAACCGATGAGCGGCGTCATCGCAGAAATGCAGACGACGACGCGCGCAGTGCCCGACGCGAGACAACTGAGCACCGAAGGCAATCGCCGCTTGCGAGCAGCGATGGGCATCTGCCATCAGCGCTCTCTCTGGCAAGCGCAGACGCAGTGATAGAACTTCCGGCAAGCGCATGAGCTTCAGACCTCTTGCTGAATTTCATGCGCGGTGGAGTCTGATCAGGGCCGGGCAACACTATTTCTTGACCAGCGTACATGCGCTTTCAGCCAACGGCCTGAACGCCTTCTCACCCGGTATGACCGCCTTTACGGTGTAGTAATCCCATGGGTATTTCGACTCGGAAGGCTTCTTGACCTCCACGAGATACATGTCATGCACCATGAGGCCATCCTCGCGAATTCTTCCGTTGCTGGCAAAGAAGTCGTTGACCGGCAATTCGCGCATTTTCTTCATGACCACGCCGGTTTCGTCGGTTCCGGCGGCCTTTACCGCCCTCAGATAATGCAAGGTCGACGAATAGTCCCCCGCGTCCGTCTGCTCCGGCATACGCTTCGCCGATTCAAGGAACCGTTTGCTCCACTTGCGCGTCTCCTCGTCGCGATCCCAGTAAAACGCGGTGGAGAATTCGAGGCCCTGCGCTGCTTGCAACCCGATTGCATGCACGTCCGCAAGAAAGACCAGCAAGCCCGCCATCTGGGGCCCGCCGGTACGCGTGAGCCCGAATTGCTGAGCCGCTTTCATCGCATTGACAAAATCGCCGCCCGCATTGGCCAATCCGACCACCTTGGCACCCGAGGACTGCGCCTGCATCAGGTAAGTCGAGAAGTCGGCGGTATGCATCGGGGCCCACGCAGTCCCGAGAACGCTGCCGCCCTCGGACTTGATCGCATTCGACGCATCGCCGACCAATGCTTTGCCGAACGCGTAATCGGCCGCGACGAAGTACCAGGTCTTGCCGCCTTGCCGCATCATCTCGCGTGCGGTCGTACGGCCTAGCGCGTACGTGTCATACACATATTGAACGCTGACGGGCGTGCACTTCGAATTGGTGATCTCTGAGCTCGCCGGTCCTGTCGCAATGGCAATCTTGTTTCGTTGACGGGCCAGGTCGATAACCGCAAAGGCGACACTCGAATTCGTCAAATCAGTAACCATGTCAACGTTGTCACGGTCGAACCATTCGCGCGCTTTACTCGCTGCAATGTCGGCTTTGCTCTGATGGTCCGCATAGACGACTTCCACCTTGATGTCGGGGTTCTCCTTCATGAAGTCGTCCGCCGCCATCTTGACGGCTTGCACGGCACCGCGGCCGCCGAGCGTCGAATAAATGCTCGACATGTCGGTTAGAACCCCGATCTTGACCACACCATCGGACAACTGTGCCTGCGAAGCATTTGCCGATGCGCTCAGAAGCGCCGCTAATGCCGTACAGCTCGCCAGCAACACCGCTTTCCCTCTTTTCCACATCGTCTCTCTCCTGTCGTCACGGGTGTCAATAACCGCGTAGCGTTGTGGGCACAAACACGCACAACGCCCTTAAGATGGGCACTTTTTTGATGCGTCACGCTTGCGCAAACCAATGAACCTTAATCTCATTTGCCTTGAGGGTTAAGCCCGTGCACAACTGTTGCGCCGCTCGAAGCGCAGCATCGATCTGTTGGAGGCGGGGCGCGGGCCGGCGCATGCTGAAAGAGTGTCATTGCCGATACACGTCAGAATGGCGAGTTGCATGCGTTGCTGCCTCCCAGGAAGACTCGCGACGTGGTCGTTGATGACGCGAACGATATCCCGGTCGCGATATTCCGGGACGCGCGATGCCGGTGCGCCGGGGAGAGTCCCTGCCGCTTCACTTGCATCCCGGCGCTGTCGGGTTCCTGGACCGATTCGAAACCGCCATCGCGGATCCGGATGGCGGGCACTGGCGAACTGCCCGCCAGAAGCGCGCAGGGGCGCACGACGATTAACGCCGCGGCCTGCTGGCTGGGAATTCGCTTAGCGACAAACTAAAGGGTTCGTCCCGTGTCCCCGGGCAGTGGCGCATTCTGAGAACGCCTGCCCGGCCTTTGCTTTCGCTCCCGTTTTGCATGGCTTTTCCGGCGCATGCTCGCCCGTGATCGTCGAGTGACACCGACGAGAACTTCCAGAATCGCAACAACAGACAAAAGAACTATGGCGAGAACGCCGACCGTGCCGACGATCGATATGATGTCCATCAGTGCTACCCCCGAGATGACCAGCTTTTATTTTGTGGCGAGTGCAGTCGCACGCGTCTCTGGGAAACCTGAAGCATTGCTGGCAATGGTTGATGGTAGCACGTGCCGCAAGGCCACTTGACGCATATTTTTGACGCGAATGAAGCGCCCGTTGGGCGAGAACGCCAACAGTTGCGCGGCAGCCGCGCCATAGCCCGGGCCTGTCGTGTTGCCCCGCGAAAGCACAAAGATGTGGCCGTGTGAGCTGAGTGCCACACCCGCACATTCTCCGAAGTAGAAATCTTTTGGCAACACAACGGGATTGGCAACCGAGTCGTAAGCAATCGAAGGAGCCGCCTGTTCGTCCGCGAAGGCTGACGGTATCGCGAGTCCGGCGGCCGTGCCGGCGATCATGTTTAGAAACGTGTGGCGACTCATTGCCTTTTGCGCGGCGCCGCTACAGCAAGGACAGAACCGCCCATGATGCTCACTCATCTGGTGTCTCCTGTAGAGTGCTTAAGTACGTCCTTTTCGTCCTTTTCGTCCTTTTACTCACGCGGGTGACGTGCAGAAGTCACAGAGCCAATCGTAGTGCACGAAGCGCTTAATAGCTAAGTCGTCGACGCGCCTTTGCGGAGCGCTCTTCCGGCAGGAGACACGAGCCGTTCCCTGAAGGCATAATTGCATGAGGCTCGCATGGCCAGACAGGTCGTGTCGGGTTGATTCGGATTCGCGGTGCGGCATTCAAATCCAGAGCGTCAACCGCTAGTGCATAAAGGGAACCGCCCGACTACCGTCAGCCGGACCGCTACAACAAATCCTGCCCAGGAGCCGAAGGCAACGAGCCATGCATCTTCCACTAATCTTCCGAGCGTGCAAACCAGCAGTCAGGCCGGTCCGGATTGCTGTGTGCATCGCCCTCCTTCTGTCCCCGCCCGCCCTTCTCGCTCAGGACGAAAAACCGGGCATTGCCTTTTCCATGATCGAGCCCGGGTCACCGTTGCCGGCGGCGTGGAAGAACCTGCCCGTGGTGAACGGCAAGGCGATGACGCAATACACGATCGTGCATGACGCCCATACCACTGTCCTGCAGGCAGACGCGAACCGTTCCGCTTCTGCCCTGATGCATGAAGGCAATATCGATCTGGCGCAAACACCCGTTGTGGTATGGCGCTGGAAAGCAGAAAAGCCGATCGAGGGGGCCGACAACCGCGACGGAACGAAGGAAGACGCGCCCGCGCGACTGGTGTTCGCATTTGACGGCGACAAGAGCAAGCTGTCGCTTTTCGACCGGGCGAGCATGCAAGTCGCAAAGCGCCTGGGTGGCCAGGACCTGCCCTATGCCACGCTAATGTACATCTGGTCGACCGCGGCCGCACCGGGCAGTGTCATTGCCAATCCCCATACCAACCGCGTACAGATGATCGTCGTCTCCGGTCAGCCCGGTGACGCGGGCCAATGGCAAAGCCTGCGTCGCAATATCGTGCAAGACTATGAAAAGGTCTTTCACGAACCGCCAGGACGGATCACCGGCTACGGTCTGCTGACCGATACCGACAATACCGGTACCACGGCGCGAGCCTGGTACGGAGACATCCAGTTCCTCCCCGGGCCATGACAATCGGACGCCGGACGAAGCCGCCCACTCGCCCGCCAGCGGCAAGTGGTGCGGCATGGTCCTCGGCTTGATTCCCGTCATCAGCGCCGCGAAAGGCCAGGTGGTGGCCCGCGCAGCAAGTGACGCCAGCACGGCGCGATCCATCTGCGAACGGTCCGCGCAAGCGGCACGCGTCTCGCAGCCGGCATCGCCTCGTCCTTCAGATGACGGCGGGCAATGGCCAGCGCCGTATGGTCGGCAACCGGCTTCGTTGTTGCGCGTCGCATCACTCACGAGTTCATATCGGCGACGTTGGCTCTCAGGATTCATCTGGACCTGAGCCTGCGTCGACCGTCGAACATAGACTACCGTCTTGCACTGAAGCAGCAGCGCGGGCAGACGATTCCGGCCAAAGCAAGTCAGTACTGGACCAGTATTGTCACGCGACGATTCATCGCCCGCGCCGCGGCATCATTGCCGATCACGAGCGGATAGTTATCGGCGCGGCCGACGGCAGCAAGCCTGCGCGACGAGATTCCCTTGTCGACGAAAAGTCTCACGACTGCCCCCGCCCTCGCCGACGATAGCTCCCAGTTCGACGCGTACCGGGCATTCGAGATCGGGATGCTGTCCGTATGCCCCTCAACCAGTACATGGCTGTCCGGCTGTTTTCGCAGTGCCATGGCTATGTCCCCGAGCACGTCAAGCGATTGCGGTAGCAGGCGAGCGTCGCCAGGATTGAAAAGTATGCGTGCATCGATGCCGATTTCGACACCCTGATTTTCGCTCCTGACCGTGATCTGTTTGTTGTCCTTCAACGTCTCGAGTTGCGTCAGCAGACTTTTTCGGGCTGCCTCCCGCTCCGCGGCGACGGTAACGACGCGGTTAGTGTTTCCCACGTTGTCGTGACTGACGCGTGCCGCCAAAGCCTTCATTTCCACTTCCCGGGTCTTCGCGAGCTGCAGCACGTAAAGCGCCAGGAAGAACACCATCAGTGTCGTGATCAGATCCGCGTATGAAATCAGCCAGCGTTCCGAACTCGCGTCGCCGTCGGCTTCCTCTTCGCCCAAGTGACTGGCTGTTTTGGCGGGTTGTCGCCGGTAGCGATGATGGATGTCCATCGACAAAAGGTCTTCTTTCACAATGCGTTGCGAAGATGGTCGAGCGTTGTTCTGCTGCGTTTGCTACGCGAGCAGCTCTGCAGCCCGCCTGCGCACGTCCCCGGCAAGACGCGTCTCGATCATCTGCGGCGACTCCTTGCGCGATATCGCCAGCAGGCCATCGAGATACAATCTGCGAAAGCGCAATTCGCTGTCGATCTGCGCCTTTATCTTGCCGTGCAAAGGCAGAAAAATGAGGTTTGCCACGGCAAGACCGTAGAGCGTCGCGACGAAGGCGACGGCAATCCCCTGTCCCAGTTGCGCGGGTTCGAGTATGTGCCCGGTCACCTGGATCAGGCCCAGCACTGCGCCAAGAATGCCGAACGTCGGCGCGTAGCCGCCCGCCTGCTGCCAGATGCGCGCCGCACCCATGTGATTGCGTTCGTATGCATCCAGCTCGCGTTGCAACGCGTCTTCAATGACGGCGGTCGGCAGACCATTCGCAAGCAGTTCCAGACCTTTCTGTGCGAACGGGTTGAGCCCCCTCGTATCGATCGACTCGAGCGCCAGCATCCCGTTGAGCTTGGCCTGATCGCCCCACTCCAGCAGCAGCGACAAGTTTTCCCTGTCGACCTGGCGGGCCTTCACGAATGCGAGTCGAATCTGTAAGACGCCATCGAAGAATCGCGCCCATGTGTTCTGGATCATCACGGCGGCAAGCGTGCCGCCCAGAACGATAACGAGCGCTTGCGGCTGCAGCAGCGCGGTGAAGTGGCCGCCTTCGAGCGTGAAGCCGACGCCAATAGCCGCGAGCCCCAGCAGTGCTCCGAATACAGTGAGAAGGTCCATGAGTTCCTCAGGTCGTCGGGGTAGCCGCGTCCGTGCGCTGGGTTCGGCACCCCGACATCTGTTTGCCGCGCGACGTGATTACGCGCCCAGTTGCGACAGCGGCCCCGCTGCCGTGGCAGACGATCTGATCGTCCTGAGCGTCTCGAGGAAGCGCTGTTCGATATCGCCGACCTCGACGGGATCGATACGGATGTCCCGTCGCATGACCCACGACACTTCTTTTTTTCGCGCTTCCGTCATCACTCCCAGCAACCGGTCGACAATGGTCTGGTCCGCCATCGACGCGAGCATTTTTGCCAGATCGTAGGTATCGAAAGCACTGACGGCGTCGAATAGCGAACGCTGGTCGACGAATTCCAGATCTTCGAGCGAAGCGATTTCGCCCAGTGGCCGACGTGCCGGGCGCGAAAAATAGGTGAGCCCTTTTTCCTCGACGTAGTTCAGTACCTTCGTCTTGCGAAAAGCAAAGACGTCTTCGGCAATTTCGGCCCGTGAAAGCTTGTTGAGAATCATCTTCTTCTCAACGCCGATCAACGCCTCGAGGTCCGTGAGTTCGATTAGCTCGAGCTCGCTCGCTACGGCGACTTCAAGATCCTGATCAGCGACGTTTTGCGCGCGTTCGGTAATACGTTGCGGATCGAATGTGACGACTTGACGCTCGGTTGCATCCTCAGAGGATGTGTGCCGGGTCGCGGAAGCGCCCATGAACTCCGAACGGCCCGCTTCCATTGTGATCAGGTTCAGCTTCTCCATGCGCTTGAGCATCACCATCACGTGCAGTCGCGAGTGACCGGCGATTGCGCGGCACTTTTTGATAACTTCGCGCAACGGCACCGACACCTCTTCGGGTTGCCCCCGCCATCCGCGCTCGCCAGAACTTTCGACGCCGTTCGCCATCAGCGCAAGCACATGTGCGTATGACAGCACGCCCGGCATGAAATCCGCGTGCGTATAGGTCGCGAGAAGATCGTCCTTCTTTTTGATGCGACGGATTGTTGTTCGAACGATATGCCGAAGCAGCGGTGAGACGCGCTCGAGTTCCTCCTCGACCACGTTGGCCCGCACCACGGTGAATTGACAGAATGTGAGGGCTTTGGCGGTATTCGGCCTAGGCTCGGAACCGATCAGCGCTGTTTCGCCAAAGAATTCGCCTTTTCCGAGCGTCGCGACGACGACCTTTTTATCGTCACACTGTGTCGAGATCTCTACCTTGCCATCTGCGATGATGTAGATGACCGATTCTCCAGCGAATCCTTCCGAATAGATAACTTCTCCCGGCACGGCAGTGCGTGACCAGGACGAACCTTGCTGTTTCATTCCGTTCCCCGGGTGGTGCCTTAGTCGTCGCCGTCTTGCCCTTCAGAAATCCTGGGCTCTTTTTGACAGCGATAGTGGTCACTGGTTATCGACACCCGCGTCGACCGTCTTTAGCCTTGGAGGCCCGGGGTGGAAGGATTTAGCGCGATTTCACCGGCGTCATTCGATAACACCGGAGGAATGTGCCCGACGCAATCGTTTGCGCGTTCTATCTCCTGCTGAACGTGAAAAAATCGACCCGCTGCAGTAACCAGTCATCGCCAACGGTTCAACATCATGCTGGGTCCGGCTCCATCCATTGCCTCAGGCCACCGGGTCAGTCGGGCAAAAACGATCACACGTCCAGCAGATCCGCTCGGGATGCTTCGGGTGCAGCGGAATGTTCTTTGCCATTTTCCTGACCCACTCGCATGATTGCCTGCTCACGTCTGCAACGTGCCGCTGGAACGCAGCAACGTGGTGCGGAAACGCTCTACAAGTGGTCTCAGGTTGACCCTATGCCATGCGGCCCACAGCGCCGTGCGATAGCTGAACCACGAAAGCTCGTGTAGCACGACGCCAGCCGGTGCCTGATGTCGCAGGCTTTGCTGGATCATGGTCACGCCAAGACCCGCTGCGACAAGACCCAGTGCGGCCAGCGGCTCGGTTGCCTCCATCGCGATATCGGGAGTAAAGCCCGCCTTCGCACATGCCGCAACGAAGTTGTCGTGCCGCAGCGCTCCTTCTGTGTGCATCACGCCAATCCACTTCTGCGCCGCCAGGTCGTCGGGCGTGAAGGACGCCGCGTTGGCCAGCGGATGGCCTTCAGGAATCGCGAGCAACATCGGATCATCCAGAACCTGCGCTGCTTCGAGATCCGGGTCGTCGGACGGCGGGGGCTCGCATACGAGCGCGATGTCAAGGCTGCGCTGACGCAGGCCCGTCAGTTGGTCGGCCGACTGATAGTTGTAGAGGGCGATGTGCACATCGGGCTTGTCCGACCGGAGTTGCCGTAGCGCATTGGGCAGCACGCCGGAGTGCATCGCGTTTTCCAGGTATCCGATGCAAAGGCCGCCTTCGTCGCCGCGCCCAAGTCGCCGCGCGAGCGATTCGAGGCGCTTGGCGTGCGTAAGGAATGCCTGCGTTTCGGCGAGAAACGTGCGCCCATCAATCGTTAGACGAATGCGCTGCTGCGAGCGCTCGAACAGCGTCAGGCCGAGATTTTCCTCGAGCTGCGCGATCTGGCGACTCAGGGGCGACTGTGAAATATGCAGCCGTTCGGCTGCCCGGCCGACATGCTCTTCCTCGGCGACCGCCACGAAATAGTGCAACTGGCGAATGTCCAGCATAAGACCTCCGGGGTCTCAAGTTTATCTTATTATGTCTTGGACAGACTTAAATCACCACCCTAGACTTGCGCTACCGACTCACCAAAAGGAGCAAGTCGATGAGCATCAAGGATAAATTGCCCGCAGGCACACAGCTCGGCTTTGGCGCAGCGCCGCTGGGCAATATGTTCCGCAACATCCCGGAAGCCGAAGCGCTTGCGACGGTGAAGGCCGCCTGGGACCAAGGCGTGCGTTATTTCGATACCGCCCCGTTGTATGGCGCCGGCCTTTCCGAAATCCGTCTGGGCGAAGCACTCGCAGGCTATAAGCGCGACGAATACGTGCTGAGCACGAAAGTGGGCCGCGTGATTCTCGACGAAATCGAGGATGCGGGCGCGCGCGATCTGGGCGAGAAAGGCGGCGTGTTTGCATTTGGCCGTCCCAACAAGATCGTCAACGATTATTCGGCCGACGCAACGCTGCGCTCGGTCGAAGACAGTCTTCAGCGACTGAAGACCGACCATCTGGATATCGTGTGGGTTCACGACGTCGCGCAGGACTTTTACGGCGACGAATGGCTCTCGGTGTTCGAATCGGCACGCAAGGGCGCCTTCCGTACACTGACCCGTCTGCGCGATGAAGGCGTCATCAAGGCATGGGGACTTGGCGTGAACCGCGTCGAGCCTTGCGAACTGCTCCTCGATCTCTCCGAATCGAAGCCGGACGGTTTCCTGCTCGCAGGCCGCTATTCGCTGCTCGATCACGACCGTGCGTTGCAGCGACTGATGCCGGCCGCTGCCGCGCAAGCCGTGGAGATCGTTGCGGGCGGTCCGTACAGTTCGGGCGTGCTCGCAGGCGGCGCGAACTTCGAATACCAGAAGGCATCGCCCGAGATCCTCGCGAAGGTCGGTCGTATCGAGGCCATCGCCGCGCGCCACAACGTGAGCGTCAAGGCCGCAGCGCTGCAATTCGTGCTGGCCAACCCGGTCGTCGCGGCGGTGATTCCGGGCGCGAGCAGGCCCGAACGCATCGCGGAAGACCATGCCGCCGTCAAGGAAGTGCTTCCGGCAGACTTCTGGCGCGAGTTGCGCGAGCAGGGTCTCGTCGCCGCGAATGCACCGCTGCCGACCAACGCATAAGGAGATCGATCATGACCCGCGCCAGTTCAACCATCCGGATTCCCGTTTCGCCCGACGTGGTGTGGCAATTGATCGGCGGCTTCAACTCGCTGCCGGACTGGCTACCCTATATTCCATCCAGCGAATTGAGTGAAGGCGGCCGCGTGCGGCGCCTGGCCAATCCGAGCGGCGAAGTGATCGTCGAACGTCTGGAAGCGTTCGATAACCGCGCGCGCAGCTATACCTATTCGATCATTGAGGCGCCGTTTCCAGTCACGGGCTACCGCTCGACGATAGAGGTGCGGGAGATCGAGGGCGGCCGTGCATCGCAGGTCGACTGGTCCGGCGAGTTCACGCCGAACGGTGTGAGCGACGAAGAAGCATCGAGACTCTTCGAAGGTATCTATCGGGACGGTTTGCAGGCGCTGGCGGCAGCGTTCGCTAACAAGGGCCTTGCCTGAACAGCGCGCGTTCGGGCCCGGCCGGCCTCGGATCGGGGCCGGCCGGGTGCTTGCCGCCAGCGTGATGCACGCCAGCCGGTTTCAGCTCGTTCCATACGGCATGGCGGTCCGCGATCAGCTGACTCCCATCGAGCGAGCGAAAGCGTTGGTGACTCTTGGCCGGCGAAAACTTCGCTGATGAAGCGTTCATAAAACCGCCGCTCTTATGTTCTGCCCTTGCGTCTTGCTGCCTTCCGTTCGGTCCGCACGTACATACCCGATGGGAGTTCTCGCACGATGACGCAGCAAGTCCGCGCGCTCATCACCTCAGAGATCGATTGAACGAAGCCAAGCGGAAAAATGCTGGTGCTAAGGTCAGGCCCGCACTATCCGCACTGATAGTGAGCGGGAGGAGCGAGATGCCGGGTTGGCTTGAGGCTTCCCATCATGCATGCCATCGCGTTTGCTTCGCACGGTGTCGCCGCGGGTGCGGAATACGCCTTGCTTCGATTGAATCGCTCACGAGACCACTGGAGACGCAAATGGCCAGAAAGCCCAAGGAACAGTACCCGACCAATACGAAATCCGAAGACGAAATCGACAGGACTGTCGATGATACGTTTCCCGCCAGCGACCCGCCGGCGACGGGCGGAACGACCCGCATCGAGTCGGAAGACGGCGACGAAACTGACGATGATTTGCCCGAGCAATGAGGGACGCAACCAGGAGGGAGGCACCATGGCAGACACTTTCAAACCCGGCGAAACGGTGAAAATCTCGGGCATCTACTCCGTCGTCCTTGAAGGCGGCGACAGCGAGGGCAGGACATTCGAAGCCACATGCGTCGAGGGCGACCGCTTTCCGCCAACACGAACGGGTGTCGGCGCGCACTACGAACTGAAGCACGAAGCGCCCTACTCCCACGGTCACCCTGAACTGAATCCGGGCGGCTAAAAAGCATATCGCCGGCCTATAGCGGCGGCGAGCGGTGACTCTACGTGAGACGATGGCGACGGGCTTCACGTGATTGATACCGCGACCTTGCTGGAGGTTGTCTTCATGAGAAATCCATGAAACGCCGGGACTGAAACCGCCCAGGTGCATCAGGCGGAAAAGGCCCCTCGGCATCCTGGAAGCGCACGGGAAAAGGCAGTGCCACCAAATGTCATATGAAGCCGCCGCACTGCTTTGCGCGCCGGGTCAGCATGGCCGCCAAGGGCCGAGGGCAAGCATAGACTCCCGATTCCCGTAACGGAAACCGCGCTCACCAGAGCTGTTTGTCGCGTCGCTGCTTTCCTGTCGTCAAAGGCCGCTTAACGCCGCCGCGAGAACGGCGAGTATCATCGAACTGGGACACAATGGACGGGAGATACCGCAATGGACGACCGATTCGATAGAAGGGAGTTGCTGCTTCACCTCGGGGACATGCTCGAAGCCGTCAACTGTTTATCCAGGATTGGCCAGCCCGACATACCCGTTGCACAACTTGCTAAACAAGAAGAATCGTTGCGGGACTTCCAGTTCCTCCGAATGGTTGCCCCGAGAATGCTGACGGCGGAGTTCGGCGCTCGCGTGGCCAGCGCTTTGTTTTTGTGGCCAAAGGAACTGCTCGAAGTGGAACTCAACCGCACCGCGCTTGCGTCGACCGTTCAGCACGACCTCTTCGAAGGTAACCCTGACGGCTGGAAGGCGTATGTCGCCTACATGCACGAGAAGGTCGCGTGGTTTGGAACTGGGCTGCCCAAGATGAAAAAGAGCACTGCGGGCGAATCGCCGCGCACTGCCGCTGCTATGGACGCCAGTCCGGCCGAAGCGTCCGTCGAGGCAGCGCCGATCGGTGAGTGGGATGCGCCCGACGACAAGACGGGATGGCCCTGGCCTCAGCCTGGCTCGACGTCGTGACGCGCCGCGGCGTAGGTCCTTGCGGCGTTCCCGGGCTTGCGCGCGACGGGCTCGTGAAATCAGCTAGTAGCTGGACCAGCCGTTCATGCTGGTCCGGCTTGTTCACCAATCCGATATTGACTCGACGTGGAACCTTTGCAGCTGGACTTCATAGGTCTCAAGATCGCTGATTACCTAAGACCCGACCGTATCATTGCAATGGTTTCCTGGATGACCGCACGGTGTTCGGCCATTGCATCCAGCGACGCTTGCAACGCCACCAGCAATCGGGTCGCCGACGCAGAGTCGTACCCGACTCCATCCAGCGCGCGCACCCTTTTTCGCTGCTGCTCAACGAGTTCCAGCCCTCTGGCGATGTGCTTGTCGGCCACGCAGAGTTCGCCCAACTCTTCTTCCAGGTCCATAGTCACCTCCTCGTTATCGAGGTAGACCGTTCGACGATGGATGTCCGCGTCGAGTCAGACGAATCCCATACTGGCAACAGGGATGCCTGGCCAGTATGCGCTTTTCTTCGCAATGACGCTGTCGTCCCGTGCTCGTCATCGCGCGGTGCGACGAAGTATGCGGACCCGTCGTTGTCAACGGACAGTCACGGGTCGCACAGGTCGCTGCAAGGTCCGCTGTATCGGACGTCGAGCGACGACTTGTCCTTGAAAACAAGTCGTTTCACCGCACCACAATCCTTAACGGTATGAACCGCGCTCCGATTCACAAACACGCCGGGGCGCTCGTCGGGAAGAACGAGCTGCATCAAAACGCCGAATTTTCGTGTCGCGTAGAAGAAGTTCGCTTCGCGTGACGGCTCTGCTGTCCCTAACCAATACACGAGTGCGGCGCTGGGATTTTTGTCATCGCGCGCAAGCATGCGCAGCGTCCTCTGCCCTACCATGAATGTAGATGATTCGATGCTTGGCACATCGCGCATGCTGTTCTCCGTGAGTGATGCGTGGGATTCGCCTGACGCCAGGCTATCAACCCAGGTCCGGTGCAACACGTCGATTCAAGCGCGACGCCACCATCGTCCAGCGTTCCCTCGAGAGCGCTGGAGACAGCAGCTTTCGCGCCGTGGTTCAAGCGTCGGAGACCCCTAGCTCATGTACAGGCCGCCGTTCAACGAGAAGTCCGCTCCTGTTGCGAACGCTGCTTCGTCGCTGGCGAGCCACGAGACAATCGACGCAATCTCCGAGGCTTCGCCGAGACGGCGAACCGGAATGCTTTGAACAATTGCGTCCAGGATTTCGGGCTTCACTGCACGGACCATATCGGTCCCGATGTACCCTGGAGAAACCGTGTTCACCGTGATGCCTTTTGTCGCTACCTCCTGGGCAAGCGACATCGTGAAGCCGTGAATGCCCGCCTTGGCAGTCGAGTAGTTGGTCTGGCCAAACTGCCCCTTCTGCCCGTTGACGGACGAGATATTGATAATGCGGCCCCACTCCTTGCTGACCATTTCCTCAATGACCTGTTTGGTCACGTTGAACAAACTGGTCAGATTGGTCGCAATGACGTCGTTCCAGTTCTCCCGCGACATCTTGCGAAACACGCCGTCCCGGGTGATGCCCGCATTGTTCACCAGTACATCAATGTCACCTACCTCTTTCTTCACCTTCGCGAAGGCCACCTCAGTCGACTCCCAGTCTGCGACATTGCCTTCCGATGCGATGAACGTAAAGCCCAGCGCCGACTGCTCGGCCAGCCACCGTTCCCGACGAGGGGAGTTCGGTCCGCAGCCTGCCACCACCGTCAACCCGTCCTTATGCAGGCGCTGACAGATTGCAGTTCCGATTCCGCCCATGCCACCAGTTACATAAGCAATTCGCTTCGCCATGTCTTCGACTCCTCGTTGTTAACGGTTAGTTCTATTTGCCGCGCCATGCAATGAATTGTGGCCTCTTTATATCTTGATAGCAGTACTACTTTGTGATGGGTAAGCTCGCTGACCAGCTTCATACAACCTGATTGTCATCCGTCGCAGCCCTGCACGAACTGAAATGAAACCGGCTATGCCGGTATTTGTCCAGTACAAAGCCAGTAGACGTCCAGGTTGAGAAAGACTGCAATCCGTTTGAATGCGTTTAGCGGTGGCACCGTGATTCCACGGCGCCAGAATTGCACGTCGCATTCGCTGACATCGAGCCACCTGGCGGCCCGGGCGGAGGTGACGCCAGCACGCTTCAGGGCAGTGTCAAGACGTGCGGCAAGAGCGCGTCTCAAGCTACTGTCCTCACCGATACGCTCGAGATGCTCGATGGTTTGTGCGCGTTGATTCATCGCGTTTGAAGTCTCTCAGCAGTGTCTTATAGTCGTATGTCTTATAGTCGTCGCAGCTGGGCGACCAACAAAGCTAACCAGTCAATTGACAACTTCAAGTGGCATCATCACGTTTGGGGCGGCAGGCGGGGAGTGCCCAACAGTGCGCATGCATACAGCTCAATACATATAAACGTATCTGCAGCCAGCGCCAGTTGAGCACTCCCTTAGGGCGGCATGGATGTCCGCGCGTTTCGCTGGAAGTCCGATTCATACGCCCCGCTGCTTCCTGGTCATGACGACACGAAGCATGGCTTCAAAAAAATTCTTGTCTGTGTTGCACAACGTGACGACGGATTACTGCGGCTGAATATTTGCTGCCTGCTTACCCTTCGGTCCCTGCTTGACGTCGAAGGTCACACGTTGCTGTTCCTGCAGTGACTTGAAACCTTTGCCTTGAATTTCGGAGAAGTGCGCGAACAGGTCTTCGCCGCCGTCATCCGGCGTGATGAACCCAAAACCCTTTGCATCGTTAAACCACTTGACAGTACCTGAGGCCATAGTTTCGATAACCCGTTGAGTTGAAAAAATGTCGCCATTGTCTAGCGCAGAGACGTTTTTTTAACACAGCAAAACCGATGCGGGACATACGCGTTTACGATATTTGAAGCGGCTTGTGTGTGTATAAGCACACCGTCGAACAAGTTCCGCTTCGTTATATCGTTTTTCAACCGACAACAATGCACGATAACGACCCGCCTGGACCGAGGTCGCGCTCAACCCCACCGTTGGAGGGTTTTGTCGGTAACTCATATCCATCTCTTTCGAAGTTGTCCGTGAAGCGACGCGCGGTTAAGTTCATCTTAACAGGGACGAATCTCATTCCTTAGACGAGTATATGTACGGATCGGTTAAGTTACGGACAGCCCCGTCACTCTTGGTTTTTAAATGGGGACGCATTACTGTCTGCTAGTCAATCGGGCGCACTGCGCGCACGGCAACCCGGCTGGCTAGCACAGAATCGCTGCCGTCTGTCTCCGTAGTACGGCTTCTCGTCGCGACAATTGCGAGGACGCCATTAAGTCCTTGGCAAGCGTGCTTTCGTTTGGCGGGTGTGCGGTTGAAACGGCAGAGCGCGGCGCCATAATGCACGCCGATGCCGCCCGCGAAAGCGCGCCGACGGGCTGTGCGCTGGTCTGGTAGACTGCTTGCACGGGGTCGAAACCGGCTGCCGCGATACCTATGCTGCTTGTGCCTTACAAAGGAGCGAACATGCAGGTAAGCACCGAAAATCTCGTCGACATGCTGCAGGAAATCGAGTCTGCAGATCCTATCGATTACGCCGACCTGCCGTTTGGCGAGAAGGAACTGCGTCGGCTTGTAGTCGGTTCACTCGTTGAGCGCCACCATCACGTCCGCAATGACCTGAACGTCGATGACGTCCATGCGATGTATTTGCTGAGCACGGCCAAACTCCTCCTCGAAAACACTGTTCTGCATGCCCGCCTGTTGATCCTGCAAGGCCAATCGGTCGACGTCCAGGCACTGCTTGCGCCTTTCCGGCTGAAAACCAGACCTGATAGACCTGATAGCGAATAAGGCCTTACCGCGCACTTCGCGCCGCCATCAAATGCGTTCGACCTCGACAACGCTGCGCGCAGTTGTCGGGGGCGAGAAGTCCTTGCGCCGCAAGTACGAACTCGATGAGCAGCAGTTCGGTGCTCGAAAGCGCTAACCGATGTACCGGCTCGGATTGTCTGGACACGGTTTTGCAACTCAGGCGGCCTCTTTGAGGGTGACTGCCTGACGGGCTTC
>NZ_JAGIPX010000048.1 GCF_017814945.1 Paraburkholderia sp. LEh10 | reverse complement strand
CGGTGTGAGCGGCTTTCTTTGCCTACTTTCTTTGCCGCGGCAAAGAAAGTAGGTGCCGCCCCGCACAGGGGCAACCTACGCGCCGGTAGGCGCATCGCGGATGCTCGCGAAGGGCAACGCGAACCGCACCGCGCATGCCCGCGAATGGCAACATGAACCGCCCGCGCAGCAGACAAAAAAACTACCTTGGCAAATCCGAATGCCCCATCAGATACGCATCGACCGATCGAGCACACTGACGGCCTTCGCGGATCGCCCACACCACCAGCGATTGCCCGCGCCGCATATCGCCAGCCGTGAACACCTTGTCGACCGACGTGTAATATGCCTTGTCTCCTTCGGTAGAAGCCCGCACATTCCCACGCGCATCCTTATCGACGCCGAAGGCTTCCAACACCGGCGAAACGGGCTGCGTAAAGCCCATCGCGAGCAGTATGAGATCGGCCTTCATTTCGAATTCGGAGCCCGGCACTTCGACCATCTTGCCGTCCTTCCACTCGACGCGTGCGGCGATCAACTTCTCGACCTTGCCGTTCTTGCCTTCGAAGCGCTTCGTCGCCACGGCCCAATCGCGCTCGCAGCCTTCCTCATGCGACGAAGACGTGCGCAGCTTCACGGGCCAATACGGCCACACGAGCGGCTTGTTCTCCTCTTCGGGCGGCTGCGGCAGCAGCTCGAACTGCGTGATGCCCTTCGCACCGTGACGGTTCGACGTGCCGACGCAGTCCGAGCCCGTATCGCCACCACCGATCACGACGACATGCTTGCCCTTCGCGAGCAGTTGGTCCGCAACCTTGTCGCCCGCGTTGACCTTGTTCTGTTGCGGCAGGAACTCCATCGCATAGTGAATGCCCGCCAGTTCACGGCCCGGCACGGGCAGATCGCGCGGCGTCTCGGAGCCGCCCGTCAGGATCACGGCGTCGAACTGTTCCTTCAGTTCGTCCGGCGTGATGGTTTCCTTCGCGGTGTTGCCGATGTGCGACGGGATCGCGTCCTTGCCGACGAATACGCTCGCGCGGAACGTCACGCCTTCCGCTTCCATCTGGCGCATGCGGCGATCGATCAGCCACTTCTCCAGCTTGAAGTCGGGGATGCCATATCGCAGCAGGCCACCGATGCGGTCATTCTTCTCGAACACCGTCACGTCATGGCCGGCGCGCGCGAGTTGCTGCGCAGCGGCCAGACCCGCAGGACCCGATCCGACGACGGCCACCTTCTTGCCCGTCTTGTGCTTCGGCGGTTGCGGCGCGACCCAACCTTCTGCCCAGGCCTTGTCGATGATCGCGTGCTCGATCGACTTGATGCCGACCGGGTCGTCGTTGATGCCAAGCGTGCACGCCGCTTCGCACGGCGCCGGGCAGATGCGGCCCGTGAACTCGGGGAAGTTGTTCGTCGAATGCAGGACTTCGATCGCGTTCTTCCAATCCTGACGGAAGACCAGGTCGTTGAAGTCCGGGATGATGTTGTTCACCGGGCAGCCGTTGTTGCAGAACGGGATGCCGCAGTCCATGCAACGTGCACCCTGGATCTTCGCTTCGTCGTCGGTCAATGCCGAGACGAATTCCTTGTAGTGCTTCACACGCGTGAGGGGTGCTTCGTACGCCTCGTGGCGGCGCTCGAACTCGAGAAAACCGGTTGCCTTGCCCATATGGTTCTCTATGTCTATCTGAATCGGTGAGGGGATCGGCGCCCGCCGCTATGAAGAGCGGCGGGTGCGCTTCGTTATGTCGTCAGTGGCTTGTGCGGGAAACGATCAGGCTGCGAGCACTTCCCTGGCAGCCTTCTTCGCGCCCATTTCGCCCAGCGCGCGCTTGTACTCGGTCGGGAACACCTTCACGAACTGACGGCGCGACGCATCCCAGTTTTCGAGCAGCGCTTTTGCGCGCGGCGAACCTGTGAACTGGAAATGACGTTCGATGAGCCCCTTGAGCAGCGCTTCGTCGGTCTGGCCCGTGTGCCACAACGCCTTGTCGACCGTGCGTTCCTGCTCGGCCTGTTGCAGCACCGGTTCGAGCGCGACCATCGACTTGTTGCACTTCGCGCCGAACGTGCCGTCCGCGTCGTACACATAGGCAATGCCGCCCGACATGCCCGCCGCGAAGTTACGGCCCGTCTCGCCGAGCACGATGACCGTGCCGCCCGTCATGTATTCGCAGCCGTGGTCACCCGTGCCTTCGACAATCGCCGTCGCGCCCGAGTTACGCACGCAGAAGCGCTCGCCCGCGACGCCGCGGAAGAACGATTCGCCTTCGATCGCGCCATACATCACCGTGTTGCCGATGATGATGTTCTCTTCGGACTTGCCGCGGAAGTCGTTGGTCGGACGCACGATGATGCGGCCGCCCGACAGGCCCTTGCCGACGTAGTCGTTGCCGTCGCCGACCAGATCCAGCGTGACGCCCTTCGCGAGAAACGCGCCGAAGCTCTGCCCGGCCGTGCCCTTCAACTGGATGTGAACGGTGTCGTCGGGCAAGCCGTCGTGGCCGTACTTCTTCGCGATCGTGCCGGACAGCATCGCGCCGACCGTGCGGTTCACGTTGCGCACCGGCTGGATGAACGACACGTGCTCGCCCTTGTCGATCGCCGCCTTCGCCTTTTCGATGAGCGTATGGTCGAGCGCGCGGTCGAGGCCGTGATCCTGCGATTCGACGTGCAGACGCGCGACGCCCGCCGGAACGTTCGGCTGATAGAACACGCGCGAGAAGTCGAGACCCTTCGCCTTCCAGTGCTCGATGCCCTTCTTCATGTCGAGGTATTCGCTGTGGCCGATCAGGTCGTCGAACTTGCGAATGCCCAGTTGCGCCATGATTTCGCGCACTTCTTCGGCGACGAAGAAGAAGAAGTTCACGACATGTTCCGGCTGGCCCTGGAATTTCGCGCGCAACACGGGGTCTTGCGTCGCGACGCCGACGGGGCACGTATTCAGATGGCACTTGCGCATCATGATGCAGCCTTCGACGACGAGCGGCGCCGTCGCGAAGCCGAATTCGTCCGCGCCGAGCAGCGCGCCGATCACGACGTCGCGGCCCGTCTTCATCTGGCCGTCGGCCTGAACGCGGATACGGCCGCGCAACTGGTTCAGCACCAGCGTCTGCTGCGTCTCTGCAAGGCCCAACTCCCACGGCGTACCGGCGTGCTTCACCGACGACAGCGGCGATGCACCCGTGCCGCCATCGTGGCCAGCGATCACGACGTGATCGGCCTTCGCCTTCGCGACGCCCGCGGCCACCGTGCCGACGCCCACTTCCGACACGAGCTTCACCGAAATGCTCGCCGACGAATTCGCGTTCTTCAGATCGTGAATCAGCTGCGCGAGGTCTTCGATCGAGTAGATGTCGTGGTGCGGCGGCGGCGAGATGAGGCCGACGCCCGGCACCGAGTAACGCAGCTTGCCGATGTACTCCGAGACCTTGTGGCCCGGCAACTGGCCGCCTTCGCCCGGCTTCGCGCCCTGCGCCATCTTGATCTGGATCTGGTCCGCCGACGCGAGGTATTCCGCCGTCACGCCGAAACGGCCCGACGCAACCTGCTTGATCTTCGAGCGCAGCGAATCGCCTTCCTTCAGCGGAATGTCGGTGACGACCTCATCCCCAAGGATGGTCTTCATCGTGTCGCCGTTCTTGATGGGGATGCCGCGCAGTTCGTTGCGATAGCGGTTTTCGTCTTCGCCGCCTTCGCCCGTGTTCGACTTGCCGCCGATACGGTTCATCGCGACAGCCAAGGTGGCGTGCGCTTCCGTCGAGATCGAGCCGAGCGACATCGCGCCCGTTGCAAAGCGCTTGACGATGTCCTTCGCCGGTTCGACCTGTTCGAGCGGAATCGCCTTCGACGGATCGACCTTGAATTCGAACAGGCCACGGAACGTCATGTGACGGCGCGTCTGATCGTTGATCAGATGCGCGTATTCCTTGTACGTCTGATACGAGTTGCTGCGCGCCGAGTGCTGCAGCTTCGCGATCGCATCCGGCGTCCACATATGGTCTTCGCCGCGCACGCGGTATGCGTACTCGCCGCCCGCGTCGAGCATGGTCGCGAGGATCGGGTTGTCGCCGAACGCGTCGCGGTGCAGGCGGATCGCTTCTTCCGCCACTTCAAAAAGACCAATGCCGCCGACCTTCGACGCCGTGCCCTTGAAGTACTTGTTCACGAGATCTTCGGCGAGACCGACCGCTTCGAAAATCTGCGCGCCCGTGTACGACATGTACGTCGAGATGCCCATCTTCGACATGACCTTCTGCAGGCCCTTGCCGACTGCCTTCGTGAAGTTGTAGACGGCCTTTTCCGCCGACAGGTCGCCCTTCATGCCCGCCGCCATCTGCGCGAGCGTTTCCATCGCGAGGTACGGGTGAACGGCCTCTGCGCCGTAGCCCGCGAGCAGCGCGAAGTGGTGCGTCTCACGCGCCGAGCCCGTCTCGACGACGAGGCCCGTGCTCGTGCGCAGACCTTGCTGCACGAGATGCGTGTGGATCGCGGACGTGGCGAGCAGCGCCGGAATCGCGACGTTGTCGCGGTCCGTGCGGCGGTCGGACACGATCAGCATGTTGTAGCCGGACTTGACGGCGTCGACGGCTTCCGCGCACAGCGACGCGAGGCGCGCCTCGATGCCTTCCTTGCCCCACGCGACGGGATAGCAGATGTTCAGTTCGTACGAACTGAACTTGCCGCCCGTGTACTGATCGATCGCGCGGATCTTCGCGATGTCCTTGAAGTCGAGCACCGGCTGCGACACTTCGAGACGCATCGGCGGATTGATGTTGTTCGTGTCGAGCAGGTTCGGCTTCGGACCGACGAACGACACCAGCGACATCACCATGTTTTCGCGGATCGGGTCGATCGGCGGGTTCGTCACCTGCGCGAACAGCTGCTTGAAGTAGTGGTACAGCGTCTTGTTCTTGTTGGACATGACGGCGAGCGGCGAATCGTTGCCCATCGAGCCGACGGCTTCTTCGCCCGCTTGCGCCATCGGCGCCATCAGGAACTTGAGGTCTTCCTGCGTGTAGCCGAACGACTGCTGGCGATCGAGCAGCGCAGCCGCTTCGCGGCGTTCCGTTGCGACATCGTCCGCGTTCGGCTCGATCTCGTCGAGCTTGATGGTAACTGCGTCGATCCAGCTCTTGTACGGCTTCGCGTTCGCGAGGTTGTCCTTCAGCTCCTTGTCGTCGATGATGCGGCCGTGCTCCATGTCGATCAGGAACATCTTGCCCGGCTGCAGGCGCCACTTCTTGACGATCTTCGATTCGGGAATGGGCAGCACGCCCGCTTCCGACGCCATGATGACGAGATCGTCGTCGGTGATGATGTAGCGCGCCGGACGCAGGCCGTTACGATCGAGCGTCGCGCCGATCTGGCGGCCGTCTGTGAACGCGATCGCGGCGGGGCCGTCCCACGGCTCCATCATCGCGGCGTGATATTCGTAGAACGCGCGGCGGTTGTCGTCCATCAGCGTGTGCTGTTCCCACGCTTCGGGAATCATCATCATCACCGCATGGACGAGCGGGTAGCCCGCCATCACGAGCAGTTCGAGACAGTTGTCGAACGAGGCGGTATCGGACTGGCCCGGATAGATGAGCGGCCACAGCTTCGGCAGATCGTCGCCGAGCACGTGCGACGCGATCGCGCCCGTACGCGCGTTCAGCCAGTTGACGTTGCCCTTCACCGTGTTGATTTCGCCGTTGTGCGCGATCATCCGGTACGGGTGAGCCAGTTCCCACGCCGGGAACGTGTTGGTCGAGAAGCGCTGGTGCACGAGCGCCAGTGCCGACACGACGCGCTCGTCCTGCAGGTCGCGGTAGTACACGCCGACCTGGCCCGCCAGCAGCAGCCCCTTGTAGACGACCGTGCGCGCCGAGCACGACGGCACAAAGTATTCCTTGCCGTGCTTGAGCTTGAGCGCCTGGATGCGGTGGCTCGCCGTCTTGCGGATCACGTACAGCTTCCGCTCCAGCGCGTCCGTCACCATGATGTCCTTGCCGCGGCCAATGAAGATCTGGCGGATCAGCGGCTCGCTCGCCTTCACGGTCGGCGAAATCGGCATGTTGTGGTCGACGGGCACGTCGCGCCAGCCCAGCACGACCTGGCCTTCGGCCTTCACCGTGCGCTCCAGCTCCTGTTCGCACGCGAGACGCGACGCATGCTCCTTCGGCAGGAAGATCATGCCGACGCCGTATTCGCCGGCGGGCGGCAGCGTCACGCCCTGCTTCGCCATTTCCTCACGGTAAAACGAGTCCGGAATCTGGATCAGGATGCCCGCGCCGTCGCCCATCAGCGGATCGGCGCCGACAGCGCCCCGGTGATCGAGGTTTTCGAGGATCTTCAGGCCTTGCTGGATGATCTCGTGGCTTTTCTTGCCCTTGATATGCGCGACGAAGCCGACGCCGCAGGCGTCGTGCTCGTTTTGCGGGTCGTAAAGACCCTGCGCGGCGGGAACCGTGGAAATCGGCTGCTGGTGGTCGTTCATGGGGACACCGTCTGTCAGGGGCCGTTAGGGCCGTTGAACCATTTTTCTCGTTGCCGCGGTCTGCGGGTCAACCGCGCGGTGCGTCCGCTGGATATGCGATGCGGGATGTTGCAGTTGCACATCGGGACGCCGGAAATCGGAATATACGCGACGAATCAAAGGAATAGCAAACAAAATGTGATGGTCAGGCCCCTATTATCAATCTGGTGCATTTTCGGCCTTATTAATTGGTGCCACATCGAATCGGGGCAAAAGAAAACGGCATGCGCGGATGCCGTTCGCTTTCGCTTCTCGCCGACAAACCATTGATCAAAAAGGCTTTATTGAGTTTGCGGCGTCTCGCGGATCTTGCGTGGCCGCCCGCGCGGCAACGGCGACACACGCCGGTTCGCGGCCCGCGCCGCCCACTCTCGATACGAATCGCTGCCCAGCACCCAGCCCTTCAATGTGGCTTGCTGGAGCTGGCTCGCCTCGCGTTCGTCGAGTGGCTGCTCGCACAGCTCACGGTAGGCGCGCTGTCGCTCGAACGGCGTATTCCCAAGCGACCAGTACAGACGATGGTCGGTGATCAGGCTGTCTAAGGTTAGCCCGATGTGATGCCGATAACTGGACCATCGGTAATCTTCGGGCGCGCTCACGAGCTGGTTGCGCACCGGCGACATTTCGACGACGCGGCTCGCAAGCAGGAAGTATTTCTCGCCTTCAATGACCGTCGCGCGATAACGGCCTTCCCATAAGGTGCCGCGCCGCGAATAGCGGCGGTTGAAGTGCGCGACGTAGCGCCGGCCGACGGCCTGCATGGCTTTAGGCAGGCTCGACTCGTCGGTGGGCGTGACGAGCAGCTGCACCGCGCCTGGCATCAGCGCGTATGCATGAACGGACAGATGGTGATCGCGTGAAGCCGCCTTCAGGCAATCGATGAACAGCTCGTAATCCTGGTCGTCGACGAATGCGGGCTGCTGGTCGAGTCCGCGCAGGATCACATGCTGCGGCTGGTCGGGGACATAAAGACGTGCAAGCCGTGCCATGCTGGATTATCCAAAGTCGCGTTGGTACATACCCGAAGGTCCGAACAACTGCGCCCGCGCGGCCTTACGCGCCAAGCGGGTCTGCCGCATAAAGCATAAAGCTTAGGCGGAACGCTCTAGCGGGCGCGTATGGTTTGTTTGAAACGTTGTGGTCATAATTAGCGGGCCTTTTTTGGAGGAGCACAAATGAAATTAAGACAGGCCTTGGGGGTGGCGGCGCTTGCCTGCATAACAACAACTACTGCGCACGCGCAATCGGCCGGAAGCATTTACGTTACGACGGGCTGGTTCCATCTCGCGCCTCAGTCCAGTAGTCAGCCGTTGAGAGAAACAAACGTCAACGGTACACCTGTCAACATCACGTTGCCCAATACGGGCGCTGATGCCGGCGACGGCGACACGATCGGTTTCACCGCAGGCTATTTCATCACCGACCATATCGCCACCCAGTTCGACATCGGCGTGCCGCCGCAATTCGACCTGAAGGGCACGGGTGCATTTCAGCAGTTCGGCAAGATCGGCTCGGCGAAACAATGGAGCCCAACGCTGCTGCTCAAGTACTACTTCAACCAGGCGCAAGCGAAGTTCCGCCCGTATCTCGGTATCGGTGTGAGCCGTGTCTGGTTCACAGACGAAAAAATCACGAACGGCACCTTCCAGAAAACCGTACTGCATGGTCCGACCACCGTGTCGACGGATAGTTCGTGGGAGCCCGTGTTTAATGCCGGCTTCACCTACGCGTTCACCGAACACTGGTTCGGGGGCTTCTCGATTTCCTATCTGCCGCTCAGCACGACCGCCAAGCTGAACACGCAAGCGAACACGCCTATCGGTCCCGTCCATGTCCAATCGGAAACGAAGATTCGTCTGAACCCGATCGTCACGTACGTGAGCATCGGCTACCGGTTCTAACACAACAGGTTAGTCGAGATTTTCGGGCTTGAACAACGCCGTCGCACGAAACCGCGACGGCGTTCATTTTTCAATGCCCTCACGATACTCGTATGCGAGCGTCTTCGTCTTCGGCGGATCGCGCCATCGTCCCCGTTGCACGCGACGTTTGTTGCGCTCCTTGCGCCGTTCGCGCGCGTCTTCCGTTGTAAATTTGACTGAGGCGCGCGCGCTGCCGGGGCAATTTCTGCCGGATGCGGTGCGCGTCGTCGGGCGGCGCATGCGGGCACCCGGCGCGCTGCAAAGCAGACGGTAAAGCGCGCCGCCTGGCGGGCACCGAAGTTGCGTGAGAAGAAGCTTCCCACGGTGTATTTGCGGGAATCTTCAACCAGCCTCATCGACGGAGCGACCATGACAGCACTACCTAATACACGAGATGCCCTCGGCGAATCCTGGACGACGACGGGGCGTCGTGCGCGCCGCATCGCGCGCCATAGCCGACACGCCGCTGAAGATATTGCAAGCGAACTGCGCACACTGATGACCGAACTCGAGAACACGCTCGCGGACGGCACGCAGGCCGATGCCACGGTCCTTCGGACACAATTGCGCAAGCGTCTCGACGACGCCCGCACGCGTCTGAACGACACGCGCGATGCAATGCGCGCGCGCGCCGAAACTGCGATGCACGATGCCGACGATTACGTCCATGAGAATCCGTGGCGCACGATTGCAATCGTCGGCGGCGTCGCGCTGATCGCCGGTGCGTTGATCGCGCGCGGCGGCGCGCGCTGAAGGCGCGGATTTCCGCAGCGCGGCGGGCGCATCGCACGGCAGGAAAACAGCGGTGCTGTGAAGACGGCGAGCGGGCGCGCGCTCACGCGCCGGCCCTGCCGCCTTTGACAGCGCAAACGCTCTCGTGCGGTAGCCCCGTCGCGGCTTGCAAACGAACGCGCTTCGACAAGCGCATGCCGGAAAGGGGATGCGCCGCGCATCGGCGCGTCAATTGCCGTCGACGACAAAGAGCCGCTGGTACTCCTTCGACGCGTAACGGTCCGTCATGCCCGCGATGTAATGCGCAATGAGCCGTGGCTGTCGAGACGCGTCCGGCGTCTGATAGTTGGGCGGCAGCAGGCGGGGATCGTCGAGGAACGCGTCGAACAATCCGGCGATCACGCGCCGCGCCTTGTTCGCCATGCGCATCACGCGGTAGTGGCGATAGAGGTTGTTGAACAGAAAGCGCTTGAGCGCCGCGGCCTGCGCGGCGATGGCATCGCTGTGGGCCACGAGCGGCGGCGCGCGGCGCACGTCGTCGAGGGATTGCGGCGCATGCTGCGCGATATTGCGCGAGGTCGTGTCGATCAGATCGACGATCAGCGTGTTGATGATCCGCCGCACCGTCTCGTGAATCAGCCTGCGCCCTTCGATCTGCGGATAGTCGCGCCGGGCCGTGTCATAGTGCGTGCGCCATAGCTCGACTTGCGCGAGTTGATCGATGGTGAGCAAACCCGAGCGCAGGCCGTCGTCGACGTCATGATTGTTGTACGCGATTTCGTCGGCGAGATTCGCGATCTGCGCTTCGATCGACGGTTGCCGGCCTTGCAGAAAACGCTCGCCTAGCTCGCCCAGGCGCCGCGCGTTTTCGCGCGAGCAGTGCTTGAGAATGCCTTCGCGCGTTTCGAAGCACAGATTCAGGCCGTCGAATGCGCCGTAGTGCTCTTCGAGGTCGTCGACGACGGCAAGGCTTTGCAGATTGTGTTCAAAACCGCCGTAGTCGCGCATGCATTCGTTGAGCGCGTCCTGCCCTGCATGGCCGAATGGCGTATGACCGAGATCGTGCGCGAGCGAAATCGCTTCAACGAGATCCTCGTTCACGCGCAGATTGCGCGCGACGGAACGCGCGATCTGCGCGACTTCGAGACTGTGCGTGAGGCGCGTGCGGAACAGGTCACCCTCGTGATTGACGAAGACCTGCGTCTTGTATTCGAGCCGCCGAAAGGCCGTGGAATGCACGATGCGGTCGCGGTCGCGCTGGAACTCGGTGCGCGCACTCGGCGGCGGTTCATGGTGACGCCGGCCGCGCGATTGCGACGAGTGTGCGGCGTAAGGCGCAAGATGCGCTTCGAGCGCGGCGATGGTGGGCAACGACGCGGCACCCGCAGTGGGCGTCGCCGGGGCGTCGAGTGATCCGATCAGATTGTCGCTGCGTATTTCACTCACCGATGTCTCCGAATCAGGAACGACTGCCCCGCTGCTCGCTCGTTCGCGTCGCCTCAGGTGCCGACGCTCGCGTCGAGTGTTTTGACCACTGCGTCGTCGGGCGCGCGGGTGATCAGTGTGTCGCCGAAACGCTTCAGCAGGATGAACTTGATCTCTCCCGCCTCGGCCTTCTTGTCGACGCGCATCAGATCGACATAGCGCGATGCACCTAGCATGGGCGCCTGCGTCGGCAGATGCGCGGCCTTGATGACGGCGACGAGCCGCGCGCGCGCGGCTTCATCCAGATGACCGAGACGCACGGAGAGATCGGCCGCCATCACCATTCCGCAGCCCACTGCTTCGCCGTGCAGCCACTCGCCATAGCCGAGGCCCGCTTCGATCGCGTGTCCGAACGTGTGACCGAAATTGAGGATCGCGCGCAGACCGCCTTCGCGTTCATCCGCCGCCACGACGGATGCCTTGATCTCGCATGACCGCTTGACCGCCTCCGCAAGCGCTTGCGGCTCGCAGCGGTTGAGTGCTTCGACGTTCGCTTCGATCCACTCGAAGAAATTCGCGTCGGCGATCGCGCCCGTCTTGATGACTTCGGCGAGCCCCGCAGCCAGTTCGCGCGCGGGCAGCGTGCGTAGCGCGCCGATGTCGGCGATCACCGCCTGCGGCTGGTAGAACGCGCCGATCATGTTCTTGCCGAGCGGATGATTGATGCCCGTCTTGCCGCCCACCGACGAATCCACCTGCGACAGCAACGTGGTCGGCACCTGGATGAACGGCACGCCGCGCATGTAACAGGCGGCCGCAAAGCCCGTCATGTCGCCGATCACACCGCCGCCGAGCGCGATCAGCGTGGTCTTGCGATCGGCCCGCGCGCCGAGCAGCGCGTCGAAAATCAGGTTCAGCGTTTCCCAGTTCTTATGCGCTTCGCCGTCTGGCAGCACGACTGTCGTCACGTCCTTGCCGAGCGGCGCGAGCGCCGCGCGCAAGGTGTTGCCGTACAGGGGATCGACAGTGCTGTTCGTGACGATGGTCACCGACGCGCCACGGATATGCGGCGCGAACAGCTCGGTCTGGCCGATCAGATCGGCGCCAATTTGGATGGGATAGGCGCGCTCGCCGAGTTCGACGTTGACGGTAATCATGGAAGTCATCTTGTCATTATGACGCAGGAGGCTTGGCGACGCCGGCCATCTCGAGCTGCATCAGCACCATGTTGACGAGCCCGTTGACGGATGGACGGCCCGTTTCGATGACGAAATCGGCGCATTCGCGGTAGAGGGGATCGCGGATCTCATAGAGCGCTTCGAGGCGCCCTTTCGGGTCCTCCGTCTGCAAAAGCGGCCGGTTCTTGTCGCGGCGCGTTCGCAGCCAGAGGTCGTGCGGGTTGGCTCGCAGATACACGACAATACCGTGCTGGCGCAGCGCCTCGCGGTTTTCGGGGCGCAGCACCGCGCCGCCGCCCGTCGCAAGAACAATGTTTTCGCGGCACGTGAGGTCGGCGATCACCTGCGCTTCGCGGTCGCGGAAGCCCGATTCGCCTTCCAGTTCGAAGATCACCGGGATGCGCGCGCCCGTGCGCGCCTCGATTTCATGATCGGAATCGAAGAACGGGCGATCCAGCCGGCGCGCCACGGCCCGGCCCACGGTGGTCTTGCCTGCCCCCATGAGCCCTACAAAAAAAACGTTGGCGTGTGCGTCCTGCGCTTGCAACTTTTCCTCTGGATAATCCGGTGTAGTTCGTGCGGCAGCTTACTGGCAAAGCGCCTGCCTTGTCGAGCCTGACGGCCGGCGCGCTTGCGCCCTGCCGTGCTTCCGGCCCGCGCCCGTGGCGCTTCGCCAGCGATCCGTCAATTTGTCTGCACAACCCTCGGCGTGATGAAGACGACGAGTTCGCTGGTCAGATCGCGACGGGCGCGATGACGAAAAAATGCGCCCAGAAGCGGTATTTTGCCCAGGAGCGGCACCCGCGTCACATCATCGCGTTCGTCGGCCTCGTAGATTCCGCCTATGGACACCGTTCCGCCGTCCTCCACCTCGACGCGCGTCTGCACGTGCTTGGTGTTGATCGCGGGCCCCGCCGCCGTCTGCTCGCCGACACTGTCCTTCGCGACGTCGAGATCCAGCACGACCCGGCCGTCGGGCGTGATTTGCGGCTCGACCTCCAGTTTGAGGCTGGCGCGGCGAAACTGCACGCCCGACACGCCTTGCCCGACTTTCGCCTGATACGGCAGCTCCGTGCCCTGCTCGACCACCGCCTTCATGCGGTCCGCCGTCACGACGCGCGGGCTCGACACGATCTGTCCGCGCCCGTCTGCTTCGAGCGCGCTCAGCTCGATGTTCAGGAGCCGCGTCGCCCGCGCCGCGAACAGCGTCAGGCCTGCCGTTGCCGCGTCGAAACCGGAAATCGGGCGCGCCGACAGATCGAAGATCGCGCCGTCCTTGCCGCCGACGACACCCATCCCCTTGCCGTCTTCGCTGGTGGCCGCCATCGACAGCTTGACCCCGAGATTGCGCGAAAAGCCCTTTTCCGCTTCGACGATCCGCGCCTCGATCAGCACCTGACGCGTCGGCCGGTCGAGCGACGCGACCAGCTCCGCGATCTGCGCGAGCCGCGCTTCGAGATCAGTGACGAACAGCAGATTGGTGCGCGGATCGGCCATGGCCGCGCCGCGTTTGGACAGCACGCGCTGATTGCCCGACGCCGTCAGCAGCTTGCGCAGTTCCTCGGCGTGTGCGTAGTGCAGTTCGAACGTGCGGCTCGCGAGCGGCTCGAGCTCGGCGGCGCGCGCGTGCGCTTCGAAACGCTGGCGCTCGCGCGCGGCCAGTTCGGAGAGCGGCGCGACCCAGATCACATTGCCGCGCTGTTCCATTGCGAGACCGTTGACGTCGAGCAGGGTGTCGAACGCGGCGCGCCAGGGGACATTAGCCAGATGCAGCGTGACCGTGCCGCGCGCCTTATCGCTGGCGACGATGTTCAGCCCGGTGAAACGCGCGAATGCGCCGAGCACGGCGCCCAGTTCGGCGTGCTGGAAATGCAGCGTGATGGGCTTCTCGCCAGCAGGCACGGTGGACGCGCTCGTGCTCAGGCGCGCCGCGGGCGCGAGCGGTATGGGCGGACCTTCGAGTGCATCCGGCTGCGCTTGCACGTCGCTTTTCGGTTGACGCCTGGATTCAGCTTCGTCACGTGCGGCAGAAGGCTGCTGAGCCGCGTCCGGCGACGCCGGTTCGCCAGCCGATGCTGCAACAGCGTTAGTTGCGTCCGGCGTGAAGGGATTGGCTACGTCCGTCGTGATTGCGCGTGGCAGCGGCGGCATGCCGGCAGGCGTGATCGCGTCATCGAGCGGCATGTGCGCGGGAAGCGGCGGCAACGACGCGCGCGCCGCCAGCGCGACGAACGACAGGCAGGCGAACAACCACCGTATGCTGTGCAAGCGGATCATTCGACAGCCTCCGCAAGCGTCAGCGAATGCATGCGGCATCGCGACTCGCCAGCGTAAGGCCGGTTGCGTCGATATGCGCGACCTGCTCATCACCCCATCGCTGTCCGGGTTCGAGCATCGCCGCGCCTTCGCCTGTTTCGATCAGCGCGAGCCCGCGCATATGATCCGCAAGAAGCCCGACCAAGCGCATCGACGTTGATGTGCGATCGAAGGCGGGCGCGAGCGTAGCCGGCAGGAAGGGATCGTAAAACATGATCTCTTCGTCAGGATCGAATGCATCCGGATCGTTGCGCGCAGATGGAAGGGCGGCATTCCGTACCGGATGTATCGCGCTGAACGACCGCAGCGTCGCGCTGATCGCCAATGACGCGCCCTGGCGTTTCAACGTCACCTCCTCGGGCACGACGAGCACGGGCAAACTCGCGAGCGCTTCGAAAAAATCGCCAACGTGATCGAAGTCGGCCTGTGCCGTCACATGCAGCACGCGCATCGCGTCGAGCCCGGCTCCCGTCATACTGCCCGGTTCGATGCCGAGCAGCGCCACGTCATGGTTCGCCGCCAGTTGCGAGATCACCCGTACGTCGTCGGCCGAGCTCCAGCTTGCCGGCACATGCTCGACGGGCGCCGCGCGACGCAACGCGGGCAGTTGCGCGACGGCGCGTTCGGCTTCGCTCAATTTGCGTTGCACGGCCGACAACGCTTCACTGCCCGCCTGCACGCCGCTCATGTCCGCCGCCAGCCACGCGTTCGCACCGAACGCAAACGTGGCGACAGCGATCGACAACGCCGCGATCCAGCGTCGCCGCACGCTCCACGCTTCGGGTGGCACGCGCAGACGTTCGACGAACCTGCGCGCCAAAATTCCCAGACTCTCACCCGCAGTCGGCGCGCCGATGCGCCCGGCAATCGTTATGTTCATTTCTCACCTCCTGTTTTCTGATGAGCCGCAACGGACGCCTTAGGCTTTTCCGGTGGTGGCCCGTCCCATTTCAGATGCGCGGTGATTTCAATCGCATCCTGCGAATCGGCTGCGTTCGCCGCGCGCCGCAGATCGCTCAGGTCCGAATCCGTCACGCCTCTCAACGTGGCAAGCCGGTTGACCCACGCCGCCGACGCCGCGTGATCCGCCGACACAGCGAGCAATTCCGTGTGGCGCTCCCGATGCCGCATTTGCCGGAGGAACACGGCCCCGGATGGCTCCTCACTCAACGCATCGAGCAGATCGAGCAGATGCACGAGCGGCTCGGCGAGCGTCATTGCGCGCTGGTTTTGCAGGCGTTCGCTGCGCGCTTCGCTGATAAGGCGTGCATGTTCCGCAAGCGGCGGCGCTAGCGTCGCGAGCCGTCGCTCAATCGATTCACGCTGCCGGTCGACACGCGTCCGTTCGATCGCCTGCCATCCCATCAGCATCGACACGCCAATGCATCCGCAAAGCGCCGCGCCCGCCCATTCGGCGTAGCGGCGCCGGCGCGCAAGTCGCGCGTCGCGCTGTCGATGCGGCAGCAGATTGAAGCCCCGCATTCCCGTTCGGGCCGCCGTCATTGCGCCAGCCCGCGCAGCGCCAGCCCGAAAGCGACCGCGAACGACGGGTCATGCAAAAGATCGGACGGCGGGATCACGTCGCCGTCGCTCAACGACGAACAGTCGAACGGCAGCACGGTGCAGCCCAGTACATCGCCGATGTCGGCGAGCGAAAAGCAGACGCCTTCGAGCAGTTCGATCTCGCCACCCACCAGCGCGCACACATTGAAGCTGTCGTCCGCGAGATCGCGCAACGCATCGGCCACGCATGTGTATTCCGGCGACGGGTAGCGGATCTCCTGCGCGATCGTCTCGCCCTCGATGCGCCAGCCGTACACGCCGTCGCTGCCGATCCAGATGGCGACATACGGTTCGTGCAATTCGAGCTCGAACCTGGCCGCGTGGCGCAACGCGCGCAACGCCGCGTGCGGCTCGACATCGACGGTGGTCAGTGTGATGCCCGCCATCGCCGCGCATCCGATGCGCGCTTCGAGATGCTCGCGCGCCGTTGCGGCGATAGCCATTGCGCCGATACGCGGCGGCGTGTCTTCGAGATACCAGTCGATGGCCAGCGCATGACGTTCGAGACCCGCGATCCGCTCGGCTTCCATCACCACAGCCGGTTCGAGCGATGCCTGCCGCCGGTGTGAACCGTCCACGTGCTCGACGGACAGATGCGTCGTGAACGTCGCCGAACCGGGAATCGCCATCGCACAACACAACGCCGCCGACAGGCATTGCTGCGGCACATTGCCGAACACCTCGGACAGCGCCCGCGCCACCGCCTGCCCGTCGACGATTTCCGCGCCGGCCATTGCACCGGGTGCGAGCGGCCCGGACGCGATGCCTTCGATGCGCACGTGGCCCATCCTTCGCGCGCTGCCGCTCAGCACCATGATCCTGACCGACCGCGCGCCTATGTCGATGCCGACTGCCCGCCGCCGCATCGCCAACCGTAACGAGTTTTTCAAGGCCATTCCTTCCCCCTCAGGTATCAACCGAAACTGAAGACCCGCGGTACGACGCGGGCAACGGAAGGAATTCTGCGCAGCGCGGCGCGCGCGCGAAATTCGGCCGAATGGCTAATGGCCGGCCAAGCGATATCCGGCGACAATCAAAGGAACTACAGTGTTCTCATAGTCGTGCGGTTCCCGTGGCCGTAAGCACGCCGAAAGCTGTCAGATCGGGCGGCTATAATCGCGGGACCGTTTTTTGGTGTTCATATGCAATCCACGACTCCTACGTCTCCGCCTCCGGCACCGCAGAAGCGCAAGCGTCCTCTCTGGCTCAAGATCATCCTGGGCTTCTTCGGGCTGATCCTTGCCGGCATCGTCTGCGCGGTGCTCGTGCTGGGTTATGCGCTGGTCGTCGCGACGCCCAATCTGCCGTCGCTCGACGCGCTCACCGACTATCGCCCGAAGGTGCCGCTGCGCATCTACACGGCAGATCACGTGCTGATCGGCGAATTCGGCGAAGAGCGGCGCGACATCGTGCATATGCGCGACGTGCCGGACAATCTTAAGAAAGCTGTGCTCGCAATCGAGGACGCGCGCTTCTACGATCACGGCGGTGTCGACCTGACGGGCATCGTGCGCGCGGGCGTCGTGGCGCTCACGAACGGCCACGCGACACAGGGAGCGAGCACGATCACGATGCAGGTCGCGCGCAACTTCTTCCTTTCCAGCGAGAAGACTTACACGCGCAAGATCTACGAGATGCTGCTCGCGTACAAGATCGAATCGAAGCTGACCAAAGATCAGATTCTCGAGGTGTACATGAATCAGATCTATCTCGGCCAGCGCGCGTACGGCTTCGCGAGCGCCGCGCGCGTGTACTTTGGCAAGGACCTGAAGGATCTGTCGCTGGCGGAATGCGCGATGCTGGCCGGCCTGCCGAAGGCGCCTTCCGCCTATAACCCCGTCGTCAACCCGAAGCGCGCGAAAGTCCGCCAGGAATACATCCTCCAGCGCATGCTGGAACTCGGCTACATCACGCAGGACCAGTACGAGACGGCAAGCCGACAGCCGCTGATCGTCAAGGGCGCGGGCAAGGAGTTCAGCGTGCACGCGGAATATGTCGCGGAAATGGTGCGGCAGATGATGTACGCGCAGTATCGCGAAGAGGCGTACACGCGCGGCCTGAACGTCGTGACGACCATCGATTCCGCCGATCAGGACGCCGCTTATCACGCGCTGCGCAAGGGCTTGATGGACTATGAGCGGCGTCACGGCTATCGCGGGCCGGAAGCGTTCATCGATCTGCCCGCCGATGCCGACGAACGCGAACAGGCCATCGACGACGCGCTGCTCGAACACCCCGACAACGGCGAGATCATTGCGGCTGTCGTGACGGCGGCCAGTCCGAAGCAGGTTCAGGCGACGCTCATCGACGGCAACGTCGTGACGATTCAGGGCGACGGACTGCGCTACGCGTCGTTTGCGTTGAGCGCGCGCGCGCAGCCGAACCAGCGCGTACGGCCCGGCGCCATCATCCGTATCGTGAAGAATGACGACGGCAACTGGTCGATTACGCAATTGCCGCAGATCGAAGGCGCGTTCGTCTCCGTCGTGCCGCAAGACGGCGCGATTCGGGCGCTCGTCGGCGGCTTCGACTTCAACAAGAACAAGTTCAACCACGTGACCCAGGCGTGGCGTCAGCCGGGCTCGAGCTTCAAGCCGTTCATCTACTCGGCGTCGCTGGAAAAAGGCCTTGGCCCGGCAACCGTCATCAACGACGCGCCGCTCTTTTTCAGCGCCGCCGAAACGGGCGGCCAGGCGTGGGAGCCGAAGAACTACGGCGGCGGCTTCGACGGTCCGATGACCATGCGGACCGCGCTGCAGAAGTCGAAGAACCTCGTGTCGATCCGGATCCTGAACCACATCGGCACGAAGTACGCGCAGCAGTACATCACGCGCTTTGGCTTCGATGCGGAGCGCCACCCCGCCTATCTGCCGATGGCGCTCGGCGCGGGGCTCGTCACGCCACTGCAGATGGCGGCCGGCTATGCGGTGTTCGCCAACGGCGGCTATCGCGTCAATCCGTATCTGATCGCGGAAGTCACCGATCAGCGCGGGATGGTCGTCGCGCATGCGGACCCGCTCGTCGCGGGCCGCAACGCGCCGCACGCGATCGATCCGCGCAACGCGTACGTGATGAACAGCCTGCTGACGAGCGTCGCGCAACGCGGCACGGGCGCGAAGTCGAACGTGTTGAAGCGTACCGACCTCGCGGGCAAGACGGGCACCACCAACGATTCGCGCGACGCCTGGTTCGCCGGCTATCAGCACACGCTCTGCGCAATCGCCTGGCTGGGCTACGACAACCCGCGCAGCCTTGGCGACAAGGAGACGGGCGGCGGCCTCGCGCTTCCTGTGTGGATCGACTACATGGGACGCTCGCTGAAAGGCGTGCCCGAGTACAAGATGCCGATGCCGGAAGACGTCGTGTCGATCGGCGATGAGTTGTACTTCGACGATTTCACGCCGGGCAATGGCTTTATTTCGACAGTCGGCGTCACGTTGCCACCGCCGGACGCGAACGGAGCGAGCGGCGCGCCGGCACAGGTCGGTGAACAGGAGAAGCAGGACATCATGAACCTGTTCAAAGGACACTGATCCCGCTGAACCGTACTGAGAGCTCAAAAGACAAAGCCGCTGCGCGCGACGCGCAGCGGCTTTTTTCGTTTCGACAGACGCGCCCCAGGTGTAGCGCGCCGACGCTCACGCACTACGGAGCGAACCGAACCGGCTCACCCGCCTGTTGTGTCGCGTATTCGGATAGCGCGGCATAGAACTCGGTGCCGTTGCGCGTATCGCGCCACTCCCCATCGACGTAGCGGAAGTGATATCCGCCGGACTTCGCGGCGATCCAGATTTCCTGCATCGGCGGCTGCAGGTTCACGATGATCTTCGTGCCGTTCTCGAATTCGAGCGTCAGTACGTTGCCGCTGCGCTCGAATTCGATGTCGGCGCCGGTATCGTCGAGCGCGCGCTCCACGGCTGTCAGTACGGCCTCGGCACGGGTCAGGTATTCACTGTCGGACATGCTAAACTCCAACGATTCATTTTTCAGGGACAGTCATGCGAGTCGTTTTCCGCGAGAGCGCGGCAGCGCCCGGCGCAAACGCGCCCCGCGCGATTGTAGCGGCATTGGCTATTGTCGCAGGTGTCGCGCTCAGTGGCTGCGGGCAGCGCGGTTCGCTTTATCTGCCGACCGTTCCGCCTCTTCCCGCCAAACCGAACGAGCAAACCCAGCCGCCATCACCCGACGAAGTGAAGCCCGGTGCCGAAACCGCAGAAGGTTCGATCCCGGACACGTCGGGCACACCCTTGTCCCTGTCGCCCGATTCCGAACTGCGCATTGCGCCCAATTCGACTGCGCACGCTCAGCCCGCATCCGGCGCATCCGATGCTCAATAACACCGCCGTATGACTCAATCCGCCTTTGCCTATGTCGATGGCGTGCTGCACGCTGAAGGCGTGTCCGCCGTCTCGCTTGCCGAGCAGTTCGACACGCCGCTCTATGTCTACTCGCGCGCCGCGCTCACGGCCACGTGGCATGCCTACGCCGACGCATGCGCCGGCCGGCGCGCCACCGTGCATGTCGCCGTGAAGGCCAACAGCAACCTCGCCGTGCTCAACGTGTTCGCGCGCATGGGCGCAGGGTTCGACATCGTGTCGGGCGGCGAACTCGCGCGCGTGCTCGCGGCAGGCGGAAAAGCGGAAAACACGGTGTTTTCGGGTGTCGGCAAGAGCCTCGCGGAAATGCGCGAAGCGCTCGCGGCGGGCGTGAAATGCTTCAACGTCGAATCGATTCCCGAGCTCGACCGGCTGAACATGGTTGCAGGCGAGATGAGCAAGAAGGCGCCCGTGTCGCTGCGCGTGAATCCTGACGTCGATGCGAAAACGCATCCGTATATCTCGACGGGCCTGAAGTCGAACAAGTTCGGCGTCGCGTTCGACGACGCACGCGCCACGTATCGCGCCGCCGCCGCGATGAAGCATCTCGACGTGGTCGGCATCGACTGCCATATCGGTTCGCAGATTACGGAGGTCGCGCCGTATCTGGACGCCGTCGACAGGCTGCTCGAACTCGTCGACCAGATCGAAGCGGACGGCGTGAAGATCAGGCACATCGACGTGGGCGGCGGACTCGGCATCACGTACGACGACGAAACGCCGCCGGATATCGGAGAGTTCGTGCGCACGCTGCTCGACGAGATCGAAGCGCGCGGCCACGGTCATCGCGAAGTGTATTTCGAGCCGGGCCGCTCGCTCGTCGGCAACGCAGGCATCCTGCTCACGCGCGTCGAGTTCCTGAAGCCGGGCGTCGAAAAGAACTTCGCGATCGTCGATGCGGCGATGAACGACCTTGCGCGCCCCGCGATGTACGAGGCTTATCACGCGATCGAACCCGTCGTGCAGCGCAAGGGCGCAAAGCAGGTGTATGACGTGGTCGGTCCTGTGTGCGAAAGCGGCGACTGGCTGGGACGCGAGCGGCAACTGGCCGTGGAACCCGGCGACCTGCTGGCGATCCATTCCGCTGGCGCCTACGGTTTCGCGATGAGTTCGAACTACAACACGCGGCCGCGTGCGGCGGAAGTGATGGTCGATGGCGAGAACGCGTATGTCGTGCGCAAGCGCGAAGAGGTCAAGACACTGTTCGCGGACGAAGCCGTTTTGCCGGATCAAGCCTAAAGCGCCGGCCTCATCCACACCAAACGAAACGGCGATGCGTTCATGACGCATCGCCGTTTTTGTTGCTGCGGCCCGTACGCGCGCTATCGCGCTGTGCGTTGCCTGAGCCTGTCACGCGCCCAGACCACCAGACGCCAGCCAAGCAGTGCGACCACGATTGCCCCGTAAATCTTCGGCAAAATCAGATCGTGCTTGCCCGCCTTCATCCACCAGAAGTGCAGGATCGCGAGCGCGGCAATCGGATAGATCACGCGGTGCAACGTCTGCCAGCGCCGGCCGAGCTTGCGCACCATCGCTTTGGGCGAGGTGATCGCAAGCGGTATCAGCAAGATGAACGCCGCGAAGCCGACTGTGATGAACGGCCGCTTGCCGATGTCTTTGATGATCTCGGCAATATCGAACCATTTGTCGAACCAGAAATACGTCGTGAAATGCAGCGCGCCGTAGAAGAACGCGTACAGACCAAGCATCCGCCGAAAACGCAGCAGCGCATTCCAGCCGGTGAGCTTTCGCAGCGGAGTCACGGCGAGCGTGATGCAGAGAAACACCAGCGTCCACAATCCCGTTGAGCGCGTGATGAACTCGATGGGGTTCGCGCCCAGTCCGCCCGTCAAGCCGAACAGCACGATGCGCGCAAGCGGATACAGCGCCGCGATGAATACCGCGATCTTCGCGGGCGCCATCCAGCGGCTGACGGCCCCGCTGCCGGCCGCTGCCGTGTTGCGGGGCGTAGCCATCGCTTTCATCGCGCCTGCATTCATGCGCGTGCCGCTGCTAGCCGTTGCGGTTCGGGTCGTGTCAGTTGCCATGCGCGCCGCCGTCAGAAGTACTTCTTCAGGTCCATGCCCTGATACATCGACGCGACCAGATCGCCATAACCATTGAACACCAGCGTCTTGCGCTTCGGCGTGAAAAAGCCGTCCTCACCGATGCGCCGCTCAGTCGCCTGGCTCCAGCGCGGATGGTCGACGTTCGGGTTCACGTTCGAATAGAAGCCATATTCGTTGGGCGCGTAGGCGTTCCAGCTGGTCGGCGGCTGCTTGTCGACGAAGCGGATCTTCACCAGCGACTTCGCGCTCTTGAAGCCGTACTTCCACGGCACGACGATGCGCACCGGTGCGCCGTTCTGGTTCGGCAGCACCTGGCCGTAGACGCCCATCGTCAGCAGCGTGAGCGGATTCATCGCTTCATCCATGCGCAGCCCTTCGGAGTACGGCCAATCGAGAATCGGCACGGACAGACCCGGCATCTGCGACGGATCGGCGAGCGTGATGAACTGCACGTACTTTGCATTCGCAGTCGGCTGCGCGCGCTTGATGACCTCCGACAGCGGAATGCCGATCCACGGAATCACCATCGACCAGCCTTCGACGCAGCGCATCCGGTACACCCGCTCCTCGAGCGGCGCGAGTTTCAGCAGTTCGTCGATGTCGTACACCTTTGCGTTCTTCACTTCGCCTTCGACGCTCACCTTCCACGGGCGCGGCCTCAGCGTCCCCGCGTTGTGCGCCGGGTCGCCCTTGTCGGTGCCGAACTCGTAGAAGTTGTTGTATGTGGTGATGTCCTTGTGGGGCGTGACCTTGTCGGTGACGACGAACTTCGGGTTGGTCTTCGCACCGAGCTTCTGCGCTTTCGCGTCCGGCGACGCGTACTCTGCATGCGCCTCGCCGTGCCCGCCGATCAGACCGCCGAGCGCCATCGCACCCGCCGCCTGCAAAATCCGCCTGCGATTTTCGAACACGCGCTGCGGCGTGATTTCGCTGCGCGCGATATCGTCGCCATACAGGAGGCCCCGTTCGCCTCGCTTGATCCACATGGTGTAACTCCTTGTCGGGCATGCAGCCCCGATCGATATTCGTTCGACTCGCGCTCTGCGGTCGCGTTCTTGTTAACACAGCCGACGCGCAATCCTTCCATGCAGCCATAAAAAAACCGCCGGTGCGATGCACACGGCGGTTTTCCGATCCTCGTCCGGCGACGGCGAATCTTAGAGCTTGCCGTAGCTGTGCAGTCCCGACAGGAACATGTTGACGCCGAGGAACGCGAACGTCGTCACCAGCAGGCCCGTCAGTGCCCACCAGGCGGCGGCCGCGCCACGCAGGCCTTTCATCAGACGCATGTGCAGCCACGCTGCGTAGTTCAGCCAGACGATCAGCGCCCAGGTTTCCTTCGGGTCCCAGCTCCAGTAGCCGCCCCAAGCCTCGGCGGCCCACAGCGCGCCGAGAATCGTCGCGATCGTGAAGAATGCGAAGCCGACGGCGATCGACTTGTACATGACGTCATCGAGCACGTCGAGCGCGGGCAGACGGTCGGCCAGCACGCCGCGCTCCTTCATCAGATACGAAACCGCGACCATCGCCGATAGCGCGAAGCTGCCATAGCCGATGAAGTTCGCTGGCACGTGGATCTTCATCCACCAGCTTTGCAGAGCGGGGACGAGCGGCTGGATCTGCTGCGCGTCGCGCGCGATCGAGTACCACATCAGGAAGCCGACCGCCGCGCTGATCACAAGCAGCACGAACGCGCCGAGCGAGCGCGTGTTGTAGTGCTGCTCGTAGTACAGGTAGAAGAGTGCGGTGATCAGGCTGAACAGCACGAAGACTTCGTACAGGTTCGAAATGGGAATATGGCCGACGTCCGAGCCGATCAGGTACGACTCGTACCAGCGCACCATCATGCCGACGAAGCCCATCAGCACCGCGACCCACGTCATCTTCGAACCGATCGAGGCGCCCGTCGCCGACCGCGTGGCCATGCCGATCCAGTAAAACAGCGTGGCGAGCACGAACAGCGCGCTCATCCACAAGATGGCCGACTGGCTCGACAGGAAATACTTGAGGAAGAACGCGTGATCGGCGCGGGTCAGATCGCCGCCGTACAGCTGAATGGCGAAAAGCGACAGCACGGCGATGCAAGCCATCAGCAGGCGCACCGGCTTCCAACGCCATCCGAGCACGACGAAAGCAGGCACCGAGCACACCAGCACCAGCTTGTCGTAGTAATTCATGTACTCGTGGTAGCGCGACAGCGCGAACCCGGCTCCCGCGACCATCGCGAGCGCGAACAGCCAGTCGAAAGCGCTGAGGCGCTTCAGAAACGGACGATCGTCGAGCAGCGCCGACTGACCCGGCAGTTGTGCAGACAGATGCGGGGTCGAATGAGCCGCCGTATCGGCGCGCGGCTTGCCGCGCGAAGATGAGGAAACCTGAGTCAAGTCCATGTTCTTACCGGGTCGAATCGGGTGAATCTGCGGGCGCCTCGCTCGTTGCGCGGACGGCGCCCTTTGTATCGCGGGCGGGATCGGCGTCGACAGGCGTTGCGCCCAGCACGACGCCGACCGCGTCGCGCGTCTGCGCAAATTCCTTCTCGAAGTCGAACGTCCTGCGAGCCGTCGACATCGCCATCACGACGCTCACACCGCCGCCCGCTTCCTTGAGCCAGAACCACAGGCGGCGTTCGCGGACGTAGAACATCGAGAAGATGCCTAACACGAGTAGTAGGCTGCCAAGATACACGAGTTTTTTGCCCGGCGCGCGCGTCAACTGAAATACCGAAGCTTGCACCTGCTTGAAGGCGTCAAGCTGCAGATAGACGGGCGAACCGTACAGAAAGCTGTCAGATATCGCGTTGATCGAGCTCTGGACAAAGCGGCTAGTGGTCGCGTCGGCCGTCGCCGGGGCCTCTCCCGCCTGCTTGCGCCCAATTTGCCACACGTCCCACATTGCCCCTTCCAGCATCCGAAGCAAGAGTCCTGCCGCCTTCTCCTGCTCGCCCTTGGGGACGGACCGGTCGATGAACGCGGCGATCGCCTGGAATCCGCCAACCGTCTGACCATTGGTCGCCTTGCCAATCGCAGGGTCATCGCCAGCGAAGAGCGTCAGTACACGCGACGCGCTTTCCTCGAGATGCTGCTGCAATTGCGCGTTCGACGGCACCGAGCGCTGCGCGAACTGGCGCGCCGCCTGCGCGCGGATCGCCGGATCCTCCAGCGCGGCGCGCATGCGCATCCATTCGCTGACGGTTCCGCCGCCGTCGGCGGGAATGCGCAGGTAACGGAAAGGATCATCCGGGTTCGAGCGCATGCCGGCGAGGAATACGCGCTCGCCGCCCACGTCGACGGGCAGCATGTAGTTGTTGTACTCGCGCGCCTGACCGTCCTTGTCGCGCACCTTGTACTGCACCGACGGGCCGACGTTGTGCAGATCGAGCGGCTTCGATGTCTTCGCGCCAGAGCCGAGCCGCTCGTCGAACGCCTCCTTCAAAGACTGATGCGCGGTGACGCCGCGCGCGTCGTTCTGGCCATTGGCGTTCGAGATGTTCTCGACATTAATCGCGCGGAAATCGGCGAACTCGACCGTCTGGCCGTCCGTGCCAGGCATCGACGCGCTCAGCACCTTCGAGCCGCCGATCTCGCCGTTGAAAGGCTCGGTCTTCGTGCTGCTGCCCGCCATCGGCCACGCCGTCATCTGCATCTGCGAGCCGCCGTCCTGAAAGCTCGACTGGTAGATCGACACGCCGTCATATTCGAACGGCTTGTTCACCTCGACGCGCGCCGGAATGCGCGCGCCCGTCTTGTGGTCGATCACGACGATGTCGCTGGCGAAGAGCTTCGGCATGCCCGTCGTGTAGTAGTCGACGATGAATTTTTTCAGTTCGATCGAAAACGGCAGATCCTGGATCAGCGAGCCGTCCTGCTGGTTCAGGATCGCCGTCGATACATGCTGGCCTTCGGGCACCCATGCGTAGCCGCGGAAAGTCGGATTGCCCTGCGACAGACGGTGCTCGGGCGGAATCTCGTTGATGGCAGTGTTGCTGCGGATCGGCGTCTTGTCGAAGAGCCACATCTGCAGCTTGATGGGCAGATTGCTGTCGAGCAGCCCGCCAATACAGATGATCACGATCGCGAGGTGCGCGGAGATATAGCCGAGCTTCGTCAGTGCGCCGCGCTTCGCGGCGACCAGCGTCGCGCCTTCGGATTCGCGCGTCACGTACCTGTAGCCGAGCTTCGCCGACAGCTTGCCGAGCGTCTGCGCTGCTTGCGCGCGCGTTGCGTTCGGAACCGCGAACTCACCCTTGTGGTGGAACGCGCGCAGGCTGCCTTCGCGGACCTTGTCCTTCCAGCTTTTCGTGTCGGCGATCATCTTGGGCGCGTTGCGGATCACGCACAGTGAAACCGACACGACCAGAAAGCCGAGAATCAGCATGAACCACCAGGCGCTGTACACGTTGTACAGGCTCAGCGAGCGGAAGATGTCGGCCCAGAACGGCCCGAACTGGTTCACGTAGTTCGGGTACGGATCGTCCTGCGTGAGCACGGTACCGATGATGCTCGCGATCGACAGGATCACGAGCGACGCGATCGCAAAGCGCATCGAACTCAGCAGTTCGACCGACGTGCGCACGAAGCGCTGCCGCGACTTCAACTCCAAACCCGACGTGGTGACGCTCATTCAAACTCCGACTAACAGCAAAAAAGGGTGCAGGGATATCGCTGCTTGCGATTCCCTCACCCTTTTCTTGTTTTTCGCCAGCCTGTTGATGGCCGGCTTCGCTTTCGTATGGACTCTTAATGCAAGCCCGCGATGTAATCGGCGACAGCCTTGATTTCGCCGTCGGACAAGCGCGACGCAATCGCGTGCATCGCTTCGTTATTGTTTCGCGCGCCCGGTCCCTGCGTGAACGCGGTCAGTTGCGCCACCGTGTAGTCCGCCCATTGCCCCGACAGGCGCGGATACTGCGACGGAATCCCCTGCCCCGTCGGCCCGTGACAGCTCGCGCATGCCGGCACGCCCTTGTCGGCGACGCCCGCGCGATAAATCTTTTGTCCGAGGGGCACCGTGTCCTTGTTGTGCGCGTACCCCGGCTTCGGTGCCTGCGACGCGAAGTACGCCGCCACATTGACCATGTCCTGATCGGTCAGCGCTTGCGCCATACCAGCCATGATCGCATTGTTGCGGGCGGGCTGCTTCGCACCCGCTTGCGTCTTGAAATCCTTGAGCTGCTTGACGAGATACTCCGGATGCTGGCCCGAGAGCTTGGGATAAGCGCCGCCTGCGCTGTTGCCATCCGCACCGTGACATGAAGCGCACACCTGCGCTGCGATTGCCTGCCCCCGATTCAAATCCGGCTTTGCCTGATCTGCTGCCCTCGCCTGTACCGCCAAACCTGAAAGACCTGCTGCTGTGTGAAGTACCACCAGAAACTTGCCCAGTCGATTCATTCGCACACCCTGTTTCGTCTTGTGGGAATTAGAGGTTCTGCAAAATACGACAGCGACCGATCAGCCGCGGAGGCCCGCGCGGCGGCCTCACAGGTTTTCAGTAAACCATCGTATTGTACAATAACTCGCTAATCGCGCCGACGCCAGTCGGGCCTCTCCGGCCTTTGCGGCGAGGCTGCGTCGCCGTTGCACGGCATTCCATCACATCCGTCGGTGTTCGCTGGACGTCCGCTCGACGTCCATTTACTCCGTCCTCCTGGTCCGATCCATGTCTTTCCTGCTACACCAAGCCCGATTCTTCACGACCGTCAACCATTTGCGCGATCTGCCACCATCGCCGCAGCCCGAGGTCGCGTTCGCGGGCCGCTCGAATGCTGGGAAATCGACGGCCATCAATCTCCTGTGTAATCAGAAGCGGCTCGCTTTTGCGAGCAAGACGCCGGGGCGCACGCAGCACATCAACTATTTCTCGGTGGGTCCGGCGGCCGCGCCCGTCGCGAATCTCGTCGACCTGCCGGGCTACGGCTACGCCGAAGTGCCAGGCGCGGCGAAGGCACACTGGGAACAGCTGCTGTCGACCTACCTGCAAACGCGTTCGCAACTGCGCGGCATGATTCTGATGATGGATTCCCGCCGCCCGCTCACGGAACTGGACCGCCGGATGATCGAGTGGTTCGCGCCGACGGGCAAGCCGATTCACACTTTGCTGACCAAGTGCGACAAATTGACCCGCCAGGAGAGCATCAACGCGTTGCGCGCAACGAAGAAAGGGTTGGATGAATATCGCGCGGCGGGATATCGGGGCGAACTGACTGCACAGCTCTTTTCCGCCCTCAAGCGGATCGGCCTCGATGAGGCGCACGAGCTGATCGAAAGCTGGGTCGCGCCCGAAGCGGCGGGCGATGCCGACGCTTCGACACCGGCCGAATAACGCGGCCGACGGTCCCGGCCGGACGCCGGCGCTGCGTTTCGTCCGCCCAGAAAAAAACCCGCCGCTAGTGACGGCGGGTTAAACAGCCTAATCGAAAAACGACAGGCACCCGCTCAGGGAGGAGAAGCGGGGAGGTCAGCGCTAGGCGCCTTGCTCGATCGGTATGATATACCATTGTCTCGAAAAGTTTCTGGCAGGGTACGGCCAGCGTTTTTGACTTCTGCAGACACCCCACATGAGCTTCTATCCGCATCACCGTCCGCGCCGCATGCGCCGGGACGAATTCTCGCGCCGCATGATGCGCGAAAACATCCTCACCACCAACGATCTGATCTATCCCGTCTTCGTGATCGACGGCATGAATGCGCGCCAGGCCGTTCCGTCGATGCCGGGCGTCGAGCGCGTGTCGGTCGATCTGCTGATGGGCGTGGCCGAGCAGTGCATGGAGCTCGGCGTGCCCGTGCTGTCGCTGTTTCCGGCGATCGAGCCGTCGCTGAAGACGCCCGACGGCCGCGAGGCAGCCAATGAGGCAGGGCTGATTCCGCGCGCGGTGCGCGAACTGAAGAAGCGTTTTCCGGAATTGGGCGTGTTGACGGACGTTGCGCTCGACCCGTACACGAGCCACGGCCAGGACGGCGTGCTCGACGAAAACGGCTATGTGATCAACGACGAGACGGTCGAAATTCTCGTCGAACAGGCCCAGACACAGGCAGAGGCGGGCGTTGACATCGTCGCTCCATCCGACATGATGGACGGCCGCATCGGTGCGATCCGCGAGATGCTGGAGAGCGAGGGTCACATCCACACGCGAATCATGGCGTATTCGGCGAAGTTCGCGTCTGCGTTCTACGGGCCGTTCCGCGATGCCGTGGGGTCCGCGGCAAATCTCGGCAAGGGCAACAAGATGACCTATCAGCTCGATCCGGCCAACTCGGATGAGGCGCTGCGCGAAGTGCAAGCCGACATCGACGAAGGCGCGGATATGGTCATGGTCAAACCCGGCATGCCGTATCTGGACATCGTACGTCGCGTGAAGGATGAATTCCGGTTCCCGACCTACGTCTACCAGGTGAGCGGCGAATACGCGATGCTGAAGGCCGCCGCGCAAAACGGCTGGCTCGATCACGACAAGGTGATGATGGAATCGTTGCTCGCGTTCAAACGGGCAGGCGCGGACGGCGTGCTGACGTACTTCGCGCTGGATGCAGCGCGGGTGTTGCGCTCGCAGAAGTAAAGTTGCGGTCGTCGCCGTGTGCATCGTGCGCACGGCCCGGCCTGCTGAAAGACGGGGGTTGCCGCTTGGATACCCCCGTTAAATTTGTGGGCTCTTCCCGCTAACGATCGGATCTGTAATGCTCACAGCCTGCACGAAAGGCCGACTTTCTATGTCTGCGGGCCCACCGCAACGCGATCCAGACTTTTCAGGAATTTATCCGCCGACTCGTACCCCACTACTCGCAAGACCTCTTTGCCGCCGCGATCAAAAAAGATGATGCCGGGTGGTCCGAAGAGGTTGAAGCGTTTGAGCAGCACCTGATCGTCGGCGTTATTCGCCGTGACGTCCGCGCGGAGCAGATTCATCTGCTTCAGCTTGGCCTGGACGCGCGGATCGCTGAAGGTGAACTTCTCCATTTCCTTGCAGCTAACGCACCAGTCTGCATAAAAATCGAGCATAGCGGGCTGTGCAGCCGTTTTGACGGCTTCGTCGAGTTGCCCTGAAGTGCGCACTGGCGCAAAGGCCAAATCCCCTTGCTCGGGCTCTGTCGGCGGCGCGTTCGTGGTTCGTCCAGCAAGCACGGCGAGCGGCCGAAGCGGGTCCGTCGATCCTGCCGCGAGCCCGACGAGCAACGTCGCTGCCCAGATGGCGAGCGCCGCACCGATTCCGCGGCCAAGACTACGCCAGATGGAGCCCGTACCCGCGTGCGGCGAAAAAAGTCCGAGCCCGGCAGCCGCAATCAGCATCCACAACGCGGCGAGCAACATGTGCGCCGTCGCGCCGAGAACCGGCCACACGATCCACAGGGCAGCCGCGAGCAGCACGACACCGAAAAATACCTTCACGCTGTCCATCCAGGCGCCCGCACGCGGCAGCAAGGTGCCTGCGCCGAGCCCGATGATCAGCAGCGGCACGCCGAGCCCGATCCCCATTGAAAACAGCGCCGCGCCGCCCAACGCCGCATTGCCCGTATGCGCGATGAAGGCCAGCACCGCGAACAGCGGGGCCGTCATGCATGCGCCGACTACGAGGGCGGAGAGCGCCCCCATCGCCGCGACTGCCGCGAATTTGCCCCCCGAACGCCCCTCGGACGCCTTCGAAACGCCGCTCTGCCAGCGCTGCGGCAACGCAAGATCGACCCCCGCAATTAGCGTAAGGGCGAAACCAGCCAGCAGAATCCCGAATGCGCCGAGCACCCACGGGTTCTGCAACCAGGCGCCGAGGCTCTGACCAACGAGCGCAGCCACAATGCCGAGCACGGTATACACCAGCGCCATACCGACGACATAGGCCAACGATAGTGCGAAACCGCGCGCGCGCGTCACGCGCGGCCCTTCGCCGATGATGATCGCCGACAGGATCGGTATCATCGGATACGAACAGGGCAGCAAGCTGAGTACGACGCCCGCCACGAAATACAGTCCGACGATTGTGAAGAATCCTCCGCCTTGCAGCAGTGATTGCGCGTAGTCCGCATTCGTCGCGCGCTCGTACCAGGATGGACCTGGCGGCGTGTCCTGCGCGCTCTGGACGCCCTGTTTTCCCCCTGCGCCAGCGGCATGCAACGCCGCGCCCGTCACGTGGTAGACGCGTTCCATCGGCGGATAGCAGATGCCTGCGTCCGCGCAGCCCTGCGACGTGACAGCAAGGTCGAATGGGCCGCTCGCCTCCTTCACCGGCACGCGGACGGTCAGGTCCCTCCTGTACGTTTCGACGTTCTTCCCAAAGGTCTGATCGAATTTCACATGTCCGGCCGGCAATTGCGCTTCGCCGATCGTCACCGTCCCATTTCGGGTCGTGAAAGAAAACCGTTCCCGGTACATGTAGTAACCGTCGGCGATCTTGTAGTGGACCAGCACTTCTCCCGGCTGCTCGGACGCGCTGAATTTGAACGCGACCGCGGGATCGAGGAAATCGTCCGCCGCGCGAACGACGTCCGCCGTGGACAACGAAAGCAGCAGGACACCTGCGACAAGGGTGAGAAAGCGCGCGACGTTGCGCCAGCGCCGGGATAAACCGTTAAACATGGATCGGGCGTTGTGTTTCGGTATTCACCCATTGGCCATACGCGGCCGACGCGGTGACTTGCCAGGAAAGGATTTCGGGCGTGTCGTACGGATGCTGAGACTGGATGAACCGTTCGAGTTCGAGCGCACGTGCAACGCTCGTCTTGAATAACAACTGGATCTCTTCCGCCGATTCGATCTTGCCTTGCCAGTGATAGTTCGACTGGACGCTGCCGAGTTGCGTCACACATGCGGCGAGACGCGCCGAAAGTACGTCTTGAGCCAGTTTTTGCGCTGTTGCTGCGTCGGGCACGGTCGTCAAAACCAAACTCACATTCACGTTCACCGGCCGCTCCAGCGCTATCGACAACAAGGTGTCGTTATCGTATCACCATGTCAAGACAGCTCGCTCGCGGGCGAATCGCATAGGCAATTTGGACACGAAAACAAAAAAAGCCAGGCTTTTGCCTGGCTTTTTCGCGGTTGTCAGAACGCTTATTCAGCTTCTGCAACGTTTTCGACTTCCTCGACCTCCGGACGGTCGAGCAGTTCGACCAGTGCCATCGGCGCGTTGTCGCCGACACGGAAACCGAACTTCAGGATGCGCAGGTAGCCACCCGGACGGTTCGCGAAGCGCGGGCCCAGCACGTCGAACAGCTTCGTGACCGAGTCACGATCGCGCAGACGGTTGAATGCCAGACGGCGGTTTGCCAGCGACGGCTTCTTGCCGAGCGTGATCAGCGGCTCGACGACCTTACGGAGTTCCTTCGCCTTCGGCAACGTGGTCTTGATGACCTCGTGCTCGATCAGCGAGTTTGACATGTTACGGAGCATTGCCAGACGGTGGCTGCTCGTGCGGTTCAGTTTCCGCAGACCATGACGGTGACGCATTTCAGTTTCCTTGAATCAAAGTTTTGGTCCAGCTCTTCTATCGCTTTCTATGATGCCGAAAGCACGGGCCGGTAGGAAAAAAGGCAAGACGCGGATTTTAAAGGAAAATCCGCGTCTTTGCCAGTTGCGGTACAGCTTCTGTTCGACGTGAAATTACTTGTCGAGACCAGCCGGCGGCCAGTTTTCGAGCTTCATGCCGAGCGTCAGGCCACGCGAAGCGAGCACTTCCTTGATCTCGTTCAGCGACTTGCGGCCAAGGTTCGGCGTCTTCAGCAGCTCGTTTTCGGTGCGCTGGATCAGGTCGCCGATGTAGTAAATGTTCTCTGCCTTCAGACAGTTCGCCGAACGAACCGTGAGTTCGAGATCATCGACCGGACGCAGCAGGATCGGATCGATCTGCGGAGCGCGCGACGGTGCTTCTGCCGCTGCTTCCGTGCCTTCCAGCGCGGCGAACACCGACAGCTGATCGACCAGAATACGCGCCGATTGACGAATCGCTTCTTCAGGTGAAATCACGCCGTTGGTTTCGATGTTCATCACGAGCTTGTCGAGGTCAGTACGCTGTTCGACGCGCGCACTTTCCACAGCGTAGCTCACGCGGCGAACCGGCGAGAACGACGCGTCCAGCACGATACGACCGATGATCTTGGCCGACTCTTCGCCGTAACGACGCACATTGCCCGGCACGTAACCACGGCCCTTTTCAACCTTGATCTGAACGTCGAGCTTGCCGCCCTTCGACAGATGAGCGATCACGTGATCCGGGTTGATCACTTCGCAGTCGTGCGCGAGTTCGATGTCGCCCGCGGTCACAACGCCTTCACCTTCCTTGCGCAGCGTAACCGTTACTTCGTCACGGTTATGCAGCTTGAACACCACGCCCTTCAGGTTCAACAACAGGTTGACCACGTCCTCCTGCACACCATCGAGCGTCGAATATTCATGCACGACGCCTGCGATCGTCACTTCGGTCGGCGCATAGCCCACCATCGACGACAGCAACACACGCCGAAGCGCGTTACCCAAGGTGTGGCCGTAACCGCGTTCAAACGGTTCCATGACCACTTTCGCGTGGCTTTCGCCAAGCGATTCAACTGCGATGATCTTGGGCTTCAACAAACTGGTTTGCATAGGTTTTCCTTTTCAATACCCTCGGCTCGTTACACCGATAAGGCTGACCGGTAACAACCTGAAAATAAACAGCCGAGGCGCCCCCTTGCCTAACGCAATCCGGGAACCTCGGCCGTCAATCCGATTACCGCGAATACAATTCGACGATCAGGCTTTCGTTGATGTCGCCAGCGATGTCGCTGCGTTCCGGCATTTGCTTGAACGTGCCTTCGAACTTCTTCGAATCGACAGCAACCCATTGCGGCAGACCGCCTTGCTCGGCGAGCGACAGCGCTTCGAGAATACGCGCCTGCTTCTTCGCCTGTTCGCGCACGGCAACCACGTCGCCAGCCTTGACTTGCAGCGACGGGATGTTAGCGACGACGCCGTTCACCGTGATCGACTTGTGGCTCACGAGCTGACGTGCCTCAGCGCGCGTCGAGCCGAAGCCCATGCGATACACGACGTTGTCCAGACGCGACTCGAGCAGCTTCAGCAGGTTTTCACCCGTGTTGCCCTTGCGGCGGTCGGCTTCGGCGAAGTAGCGGCGGAACTGGCGCTCGAGCACGCCGTAGATGCGCTTCACTTTTTGTTTTTCGCGCAGCTGCGTGCCGTAATCGGACGTACGTGCGCCCGAGGTGCGGCCGTGTTGACCGGGCTTGCTGTCAAGCTTGCACTTGTCAGCGAGCGAACGACGTGCGCTCTTCAGGAAGAGATCGGTGCCTTCACGGCGAGACAGCTTGGCTTTAGGGCCGATATAGCGTGCCACTTTGCATTCCTTCTATGATTGATCACGTGAACATTCATTCACGCTAGTCCGAACCCTTTGGGTCGAACGGTGGGCTTAGTCAATTCAATAACGCAAGCAGCCTGCTACCGCCATTAGCGGCAACAGGCGCAAGCGGAGCAAGCGTCTTAGATACGACGACGCTTCGGCGGACGGCAGCCGTTGTGCGGAACCGGCGTCACGTCGGAGATCGCGGTGATCTTGATACCAAGACCATGCAGCGCGCGCACCGCCGACTCGCGGCCAGGACCAGGGCCCTTGATACGCACTTCGAGGTTCTTCACGCCGTATTCCATCGCCACGCGGCCAGCCGACTCAGCTGCAACCTGGGCTGCAAACGGGGTCGACTTACGCGAACCCTTGAAGCCTTGGCCACCCGACGTTGCCCAGGCCAATGCATTGCCTTGACGGTCGGTGATCGTGATGATGGTGTTGTTGAACGACGCGTGAACGTGAACCACGCCCTCGGCGACGTTCTTCTTGACCTTCTTGCGAACGCGTTGCGCCGCGGTGTTGTTCGAAGCCTTAGCCATTACGTTTTCCTGTAACTGTCAGTCTCGCTTACTTCTTCAGCGCTTGCGCTGCACGACGCGGACCCTTGCGCGTACGCGCATTCGTACGCGTGCGCTGGCCACGCAGGGGCAGGCCCTTACGATGACGCACGCCACGATAGCAACCGAGATCCATCAGGCGCTTGATGTTCATCGTCGTTTCACGGCGCAAATCGCCTTCAACGATGAACTTGCCGACTTCTTCACGCAGCTTTTCGAGATCTGCGTCGGTCAGGTCCTTAACCTTCTTCGAAAATGCCACACCAGCGGCGACGCAAATGTCGCGCGAACGCGTGCGGCCGATACCGTAGATTGCCGTCAGGCCGATTTCGGTATGCTGGTGGTTCGGGATGTTAACCCCTGCGATACGAGCCATTGTTTTTCCTCAAACAAAAAGCGCAAACAAAAGCGCGGCGTTCAGCCTTGACGCTGCTTGTGGCGCGGATCAGAGCTGCAAATCACGCGAACGACGCCCTTGCGCTTGATGATCTTGCAATTGCGGCAAATGCGCTTAACCGATGCCATCACTTTCATGATATTACCCTTTTTTCAAATCACTTCGCCCGGAACACGATCCGCGCACGCGACAGATCGTAAGGCGTCAATTCAACCGTCACCTTGTCGCCCGGCAGAATACGAATGTAGTGCATCCGCATCTTGCCGGATATGTGTCCCAACACGACATGGCCGTTTTCCAGCTTCACCCGGAAGGTAGCATTGGGGAGGTTTTCGATAACCTCGCCTTGCATCTGGATTACATCGTCTTTGGCCATAAGTCCTTTCAACGCATCGGGACGCCGCCGCCCTTGAAGTTTGCCTTCTTCAGCAGCGACTCATACTGTTGCGACATAACGTACGACTGCACCTGCGCCATGAAGTCCATTGTGACGACGACAATGATCAGCAGCGACGTTCCACCAAAATAAAACGGCACATTCCAGCGCAGCACCAGAAACTCGGGCAGCAGACAGACGAACACGATATAGATCGCACCGGCCAACGTCAGACGCGTCAGGATGCGGTCGATATAACGTGCAGTCTGGTCACCCGGGCGAATACCGGGGACGAATGCACCACTCTTCTTCAGGTTGTCGGCCGTTTCCCTGCTGTTGAACACCAGCGCGGTGTAGAAGAAGCAGAAGAACACGATCGCCAACGCATACAGCAACACGTACACCGGCTGACCAGGCTTGAGCGCTTCAGCCACATTGTGCAGTGTGTCCGCGAACCAGCCGGTCCGCGTTCCGGAACTGAACCAGTTCAGGATGGTTGCCGGGAACAGGATGATCGACGATGCGAAGATCGGCGGAATCACGCCCGACATGTTCAACTTCAACGGCAGATGCGACGACTGTCCGCCATAAATCTTGTTACCGACCTGCCGCTTCGCGTAATTCACAAGGATCTTGCGCTGGCCGCGTTCGATGAACACAACCAGATACGTCACAGCAGCAATCAGCGCAACCACGATAATCGCCGAAATGATACTCATCGAGCCAGTTCGCACCAATTCGAAGAGACCACCGATCGCATTCGGGAAACCCGCAGCGATACCGCCGAAAATAATGATCGAGATGCCATTACCCAGACCGCGTTCCGTGATCTGCTCACCGAGCCACATCAGGAACATCGTGCCGGTTACGAGCGTCACAACCGTCGTCAGCCGGAAAACCATGCCAGGGTCAATCACCAACGCTGGCTGATTCTCCAGCGCGACGGCGATGCCGAACGCCTGGAACGTCGCCAGAACCACCGTGAAGACACGCGTGTACTGCGTGATCTTCCGTTGACCTGCCTGCCCTTCCTTCTTCAGCGCTTCCAGTTGCGGCGACACGATCGCCAGCAACTGCATGATGATCGACGCCGAGATGTACGGCATGATCCCTAGCGCGAAAATCGTGAACCGCGAAAGTGCGCCACCCGAAAACATGTTGAACATGCCAAGGATGCCGCCCGACTGGCTTTGGAACAGCTTTGCCAGCTGGTCCGGGTCAATACCCGGCACCGGAATGTGCGCGCCAATACGGTAGACGACCAGCGCCAGCAGCAGGAACACTGCACGCCGGCGCAGATCGCCGAACTTCGCCGCGCTTCGACCGGGTTTTGCGAGACTCGGGCTGTTAGCCAAGTACCTTCTCCGATGCAAATGCTAGTGACGGCAAACGACTTGCACGTTACTCGGCGAAAGAACCGCCAGCTGCTTCGATCGCAGCGCGCGCGCCCTTCGTCGCACCCAGACCCTTCACGACGATCTTGCGCTTCAGCTCGCCCGTCGCGATGATCTTGGCGCTCGTCATCATCTCGCCGATCAGACCGGCTTGCTTCAGTGCGAGCAGATCGATTTCGTCGACCGGCAGTTTTTCCAGATCGCCAAGGCGCACTTCACCGACGAATTCCTTCGTCAGCGAGGTAAAGCCACGCTTCGGCAGACGGCGTTGCAGAGGCATTTGACCGCCTTCGAAGCCGACCTTGTGAAAGCCGCCCGAACGCGATTTCTGACCCTTGTGACCACGGCCGGCGGTCTTGCCGAGGCCGGAGCCGATGCCGCGACCAACGCGACGCTTTGCGTGCTTCGCGCCTTCAGCCGGCTTCAGGTTATTCAATTCCATTATCAACTCCTTGAGTGCCCGAACGGCCGCTTAGCCGATGACCTTAACGAGGTACGAAACCTTGTTGATCATGCCGCGCACAGCCGGCGTGTCCTGCAACTCGCTAACCGAGTTCAGGCGGCGCAGGCCAAGACCGCGCACCGTTGCGCGGTGCGATTCGCGGGTCCCAATCAGGCTCTTGACGAGCTGAACCTTGACAGTTTTTTCAGACATGGTGACCACCTTAGCCCAGAATTTCTTCGACGGACTTACCACGCTTCGCCGCGATGTCCGCCGGCGTCGACTGCTTGCGCAAGCCGTCCAGCGTCGCACGGACGAGGTTGTACGGGTTCGTCGAACCGTGGCTCTTGGCCACGACGTTTTGCACGCCCATCACGTCGAACACTGCGCGCATCGGGCCGCCAGCGATCACGCCGGTACCGTCCTTCGCCGGAGCGAGGAGAACCGTCGATGCGCCGTGCTTGCCGTGCACTTCGTGCTGCAACGTACCGTTCTTGAGCGGCACCTTGAACATGTTGCGGCGGGCTTGTTCCATTGCCTTCTGAACAGCAACGGGCACTTCCTTTGCCTTGCCCTTGCCCATGCCGACGCGGCCATCACCGTCGCCAACCACGGTCAGTGCGGCGAAGCCGAGAATACGGCCACCCTTCACGACCTTGGTCACGCGATTGACCGAAATCATCTTTTCGCGAAGGCCGTCGTCGCGTTCGTCAGCCTGAACTTTCGCTTGCATCTTTGCCATGACGAATTCCTTCCTTAGAACTTGAGCCCGGCTTCGCGCGCCGCATCAGCCAGCGCCTTCACGCGGCCGTGGTAGCGGAAACCCGAGCGGTCAAAGGCGACGGATTCGATGCCGGCAGCCTTAGCCTTTTCTGCGATGCGCTTGCCGATCAGGGTTGCAGCGGCAACGTTGCCACCCTTGCCCGACTTGTCGGCCAGCTGCGCACGCACTTCGGCTTCGAGCGTCGATGCGCTGGCGAGCACCTTGGTGCCGCACGGCGAGAACACTTGCGCATAGATGTGCGTGTTCGTGCGATGCACGGCCAGACGCGCGACTTGCAGCTCAGCGATCTTGAGACGCGTCTGACGAGCGCGGCGCAGGCGAGATTGAGTCTTATCCATGATTGCGCACCCTTACTTCTTCTTCGTTTCTTTGAGGATCACAACCTCGTTGGCATAGCGCACGCCCTTGCCCTTATAGGGCTCCGGCGGACGGTAGCCGCGCACTTCTGCAGCGACCTGGCCAACTTTCTGCTTGTCGATCCCCTTGATCACGATTTCGGTCTGCGACGGAGTTTCAGCCTTGATGCCTTCGGGCATCTGGTGCACCACCGGGTGCGAGAAACCCAGCGACAGATTCAGCTTGTCGCCTTGCGCTTGCGCACGATACCCAACGCCAACCAGCGTCAGCTTGCGCTCGAAACCCTTCGTCACGCCTTGCACCATGTTCGCGACCAGCGCGCGCATCGTGCCCGACATCGCATTTGCTTCGCGGCTTTCGTCAACCGGCTCGAACTTCAGCGTGCCGTTGTCGTTCACCACCTTCACCAGGCGATTCGCGTTCTGCGTAATCGTGCCCAGCGGGCCCTTGACGGTAATGCGCTCGTCGCTCAGGGCCACTTCTGCGCCTTGCAGCGCGATCGGGCTTTTACCTACTCGAGACATGTTTCTCTCTCCCTTCGGCTTTAAGCGACGTAGCAGATGACTTCGCCGCCGACGCCAGTAGCGCGCGCCTTGCGGTCGGTCATCACACCCTTCGGCGTCGAAACGATCGCGACGCCCAGGCCATTCATGACCTGCGGAATGTCGTTGCGGCCGCGGTACACGCGCAGACCGGGCTTCGAGACGCGCTCGAGGCGCTCGATAACCGGACGGCCTGCGTAGTACTTCAACGCGATGTTCAATTCCGACTTCGCACCTTCAGCCTTCACCGCGAAATCGTCGATATAGCCTTCATCCTTCAGGACTTGCGCGATTGCAACCTTGACTTTCGACGAGGGCATCGTCACCGAAACCTTCTCGACCATCTGCGCGTTGCGGATGCGAGTCAGCATATCGGCGATAGGATCACTCATGCTCATTTACGTTTCTCCTATTACCAGCTCGCCTTGGTCAGGCCAGGGATCTCGCCGCGGAACGCGATTTCGCGAATCTTGTTACGCGCCAGCCCGAATTTACGGAACGTGCCACGCGGACGACCGGTGAGAGCACAACGGTTGCGCTTACGGGTCGGGTTTGCATTGCGCGGCAGTTGCTGCAGCTCGAGGCGAGCCGCATAACGCTCTTCTTCCGACTTGCTTTGGTCGTCGATGATTGCCTTCAGCTCAGCACGCTTCGGTGCGAACTTGGCAGCCAGGCGCGCACGCTTCTTTTCACGTTCGATCAGTGCCAGTTTAGCCACGGTAACCTCAGTTTCTGAACGGGAACTTGAAGCTGGCGAGCAGTGCCTTTGCTTCGTCGTCAGTCTTCGCAGTCGTCGTGATGCTGATGTTCAGCCCACGCAGCGCGTCGATTTTGTCGTAGTCGATTTCGGGGAAAATGATCTGCTCTTTCACACCGATGTTGTAGTTGCCACGACCGTCGAATGCACGGCCCGACACGCCACGGAAGTCACGCACACGCGGGAGCGCGACCGTCACGAAACGGTCCAGGAATTCGTACATTGCCTGGCCACGCAGCGTGACCATTGCGCCAATCGGGTAACCCTGACGGATCTTGAAGCCCGCGATTGCCTTGCGCGCTTTCGTGATCACCGGCTTTTGGCCCGCGATCTTCGTCAGATCGCCAACGGCGTTCTCGATGATCTTCTTGTCAGCGACGGCTTCACCAAGACCCATGTTCAGGGTGATCTTGGTAATGCGCGGCACTTCCATCACGGACTTGTAACCGAACTTCTCGATCAGGCCAGGAACAACCTTCTCTTTATAAAATTCTTGCAAACGTGCCATTTTTTACTCCGCAGCGTCAGGCGCTCAGCACAGCACCGGTCGTCTTCAGGAAACGGACTTTCTTGTCCCCCTCGACCTTGATGCCGACACGCGACGGCTTGCCATTCGCGTCGACCAGCGCGACGTTCGAAATATGCAACGGCATCGCCTTCGCTTCCACGCCGCCCGTCGTACCCTTCATCGGGTTCGGCTTCACATGCTTCTTGGCGATATTCAAGCCCTCGACGGTCACACGGTCGTCGCCAACGGCCAGCACGACGCCGCGCTTGCCCTTGTCTTTGCCGGTGATGACGACGACTTCGTCACCCTTGCGAATCTTGTTCATCTCGGCTCCTTACAGCACTTCCGGCGCGAGCGAAACGATCTTCATGAAGCGTTCGCTACGCAGCTCACGCGTGACCGGCCCGAAGATGCGGGTGCCGATAGGCTCGAGCTTGGTATTCAAAAGCACGGCGGCGTTGCCGTCGAACTTGATCAGCGAGCCGTCTTGACGGCGAACGCCCTTGGCAGTGCGGACCACCACAGCGTTGTAAATTTCGCCTTTCTTCACGCGCCCGCGCGGCGTTGCCTCTTTGACGCTCACCTTGATGATGTCGCCGATGTTGGCATAACGACGCTTCGAGCCGCCGAGCACCTTGATGCACATGACTTCACGCGCACCCGTGTTGTCGGCCACTTCGAGCCGAGTTTCGGTCTGGATCATGGTTTATCTTTCCCAACTTAATCCGATTGCACCACCATGGCACACTCGGTCAGTCTTGGTCCCGTCAGCCAATCGGCTGCTTGGGTTAGAACAGCAGCGACGGCAAACGAAACCCGCCATCGCAATCCGGTGATTCTGCCGACATGGACTGGCGCCCATATCGCTTCCCCCACCTACAACTTCGCCCGCGATGGGGCTCCCACAAAGAGGGAAGACCGAGATTATAACAAATAATCCCGGTCTTGCAAGCGAAATCTACTGCGATTTCAACTACTTCTGTTGCCCAGCTGCCTTAGATGATGCGAGCAGCTTCGACCAGACGGGACACCGTCCAGGCCTTCGTCTTCGACACCGGACGAGTTTCCTGGATTTCAACGAGGTCGCCCTCGTTATAGGTGTTCGCTTCGTCGTGAGCGTGGTACTTCTTCGAGCGTACGACGTACTTGCCGTAGATCGGGTGCTTCACGCGGTGCTCGACCAGCACGGTAACCGTCTTGTCCATCTTGTTGCTGACGACCTTGCCGACCAGCGTCCGCTTGAGCGAGGTTTTTACGCTATCGTTCATTTCTGGTTCGCCTTCTCAGTCAGGACGGTCCGCACACGTGCGATGTCGCGACGGACCTTCTTCAGCTGGCTCGTGTTCGTGAGCTGCTGGGTCGCGAGTTGCATGCGCAGGCCGAATTGCGCCTTCAACAGGTCCGACAGCTCCTTGTTGAGCGCGGCCTTATCTTTCTGGTGAAGTTCGGATGCCTTCATCATTCACTCCTTAGGCGCCGAGCTGACGAACCATGAACGTCGTCTTCAGCGGCAGCTTGGCTGCAGCCAGACGGAACGCTTCACGTGCCAGTTCTTCGGACACACCGTCCATTTCGTACAGCATCTTGCCCGGTTGAATCTCGGCGACGTAGTACTCAGGGTTACCCTTACCGTTACCCATACGCACTTCAGCCGGCTTTTGCGAGATCGGCTTGTCCGGGAAAATGCGAATCCAGATGCGGCCGCCGCGCTTGATGTGACGCGTCATTGCACGACGCGCTGCTTCAATCTGACGCGCGGTCAGGCGGCCGCGACCGATAGCCTTCAGACCGTATTCACCGAACGACACCGCGTTACCACGCGTTGCCACACCAGTGTTACGACCTTTCTGCTCTTTGCGATACTTCCTGCGTTTCGGTTGCAGCATCGTTATTCTCCAGTCTTACCGTCGCCGGCACCGCCACGACGCGGGGCGCCACGGCGAGCACCTGCCGGTGCACCTTCACCATCGCGACGCGGGCGGCGGTCACCCGGACGTGCGTTGCGGCGCGGACGCTTTTCTTCGGCGACTTCTTCAACCACCGGAGCGTCGTTGCGGCCGAGCGTGTCGCCCTTGTAGACCCACACCTTCACGCCGATGATGCCGTACGTCGTCTTCGCTTCCGAGGTTGCGTAGTCGATGTCCGCACGCAGCGTGTGCAGAGGCACGCGGCCTTCGCGATACCACTCGGTACGAGCAATTTCGATACCGTTCAGACGGCCCGCGCTCATGATCTTGATGCCTTGAGCACCCAGACGCATCGCGTTTTGCATCGCACGCTTCATCGCGCGGCGGAACATGATCCGGCGCTCGAGCTGTTGCGTGATCGAATCGGCGATCAGTTGCGCATCGGTTTCCGGCTTGCGGATTTCTTCGATGTTGACGTGAACCGGAACGCCCATACGCTTTTGCAGCTCGGACTTCAGCAGTTCGATGTCTTCACCCTTCTTGCCGATCACGACACCCGGACGCGAGCTGAAAATCGTGATGCGCGCGTTCTTTGCAGGACGCTCGATCACGACGCGGCCGACGGACGCGTTCTTCAGCTTCTTCTTCAGGTATTCACGAACACCGATGTCTTCCTGCAACATCGCCGCGAAATTGTTGTTGTTCGCGTACCAACGCGACGCCCAATTGCGGCTGACGGCCAAACGGAAGCCAGTCGGATGAATTTTCTGTCCCATCGTATGACCCCTTAATTCCCGACCGTCACAGTGATGTGACAGGATTGCTTCTCAATGCGGTTACCGCGGCCCTTGGCGCGCGCGGTGAAACGCTTGAGCGATGCCGCCTTGTCGACGTAGATGCTCTTGATCTTGAGCTCGTCGATATCGGCGCCCTCGTTGTGCTCCGCATTCGCGATCGCCGACAGCACGACCTTCTTCACGATGCCAGCCGCTTTCTTCGGCGAGAACGTCAGAACGTTCAGCGCCTTGTCGACCGGCAAACCGCGGATCTGGTCAGCCACAAGGCGCGTCTTCTGCGCCGAGATGCGGGCACCGCGATGAATTGCTTTCACTTCCATCTTGATTGCCCCTTATTTCTTGGCCTTCTTGTCGGCCGCGTGACCCTTGAACGTACGGGTCAGTGCGAACTCGCCAAGCTTGTGGCCGACCATGTTTTCCGTGACATACACCGGAACGTGTTGACGGCCGTTGTGAACAGCGATCGTCAGACCGATGAAGTCCGGCAGGATCGTCGAGCGACGCGACCAGGTCTTGATCGGCTTCTTGTCGCGCGATGCTGCAGCCGCCTCAACTTTCTTCAGCAAATGGGCGTCGCAGAACGGACCTTTTTTAATAGAACGTGCCATTGCCTACTCCTTAACGCTTGTGACGGCGCTGGACGATCATGCTCGTCGTGCGCTTGTTGCTACGAGTGCGATAGCCCTTCGTCGGCGTACCCCACGGGCTCACCGGATCGCGACCTGCAGCCGTCTTGCCTTCACCACCACCGTGCGGGTGATCGACCGGGTTCATTGCAACACCACGCACCGTCGGGCGGATACCGCGCCAGCGGTTCGCGCCAGCCTTACCGATTTGACGGAGGCTGTGCTCTTCGTTGCCCACTTCACCGATGGTCGCGCGGCATTCGATGTGAACGCGGCGGATTTCGCCCGAACGCAAACGAACCTGTGCGTACGTGCCTTCACGAGCCAGCAGCATCGCCGACGTGCCAGCCGAACGCGCCATTTGCGCGCCCTTGCCCGGCAGCATTTCAATGCAATGAATCGTCGTACCGACGGGGATGTTGCGGATCGGCAGCGTGTTGCCTGCGCGGATCGGAGCTTCCGAACCCGACATCAGTTGCTGACCAACCGTCACGCCCTTCGGAGCGATGATGTACCGGCGCTCGCCATCTGCGTACACGACCAGCGCGATGTTCGCGCTACGGTTCGGATCGTATTCCAGGCGTTCAACCTTTGCCGGAATGCCATCCTTCGTGCGACGGAAGTCGACGATACGATAGTGCTGCTTGTGACCACCGCCCTTGTGACGGGTGGTGATGTGACCGTTGTTGTTACGGCCGGCGGTCGAGCTCTGCGTGTCGAGCAGCGGTGCGTACGGCTTGCCCTTGTGCAGATCCTTGTTGACCACCTTGACCATCGCGCGGCGACCCGGCGAAGTCGGCTTAACTTTCACGATTGCCATGATTACTTGGCCTCCGCTTCGAAGTTGATTTCCTGGCCGGGCTTCAGGCAGACGTACGCCTTCTTCACGTCCTTGCGCTTGCCCATGAAGCGGCCAAAGCGCTTGGCTTTGCCCTTTTGGACCAGCACGTTGACGGAATCGACTTCCACCTTGAACAGCAGCTCGACAGCAGCCTTCACTTCCTGCTTCGTAGCGTCCGGCGCAACTTCGAACACGACTTGCTCGTTCTTGTCAGCCACCAGCGTCGCCTTTTCGGAGATCACCGGCGCGAGCAGAACTTGCATCAAACGATGATCGTTTTTGCGAACTTCGCTCATGACAGCAACTCCTCGATCTGGGCGACCGCAGCCTTCGTGATCAGCACTTTCTTGAAGTAGATCAGCGACAGCGGGTCGGCGTAACGCGGCTCGACAACGGCCACGTGGGCCAGATTGCGCGACGCGAGGTACAGGTTTTCGTCAACCGTGTCGGTGATGACCAGCACGGAATCGAGACCCATTGCCTTGAACTTTTCGGCCAGCAGCTTCGTCTTCGGCGCCTCGAGCGTCAGCTCGTCGACAACCGCGATACGGCCTTCACGGGCCAGCTGCGAGAAGATCGAGCAGAGACCTGCGCGATGCATCTTCTTGTTGACCTTGTGCGAGAAATTTTCTTCCGGCGAATTCGGGAAGATGCGACCACCGCCACGCCACAGCGGGCTCGACGACATACCGGCACGAGCACGGCCCGTACCTTTCTGGCGCCACGGCTTCTTCGTGGTGTGCTTGACCTGCTCGCGATCCTTCTGAGCGCGGTTGCCGCTACGTGCGTTCGCCTGGTATGCGACGACGATCTGGTGAATCAGGGCTTCGTTGTAGTCACGGCCGAACACGACGTCCGACGCGCTGACTGCCGCGCCTTCCTGACCATTGGCGTTCAGGAGCTTAAGTTCCATTATTTCGCTCCTTTCACGGCACGCGTCTTGACAGCCGGCGTCACGAAAACCTTGCCGCCCTTCGCACCCGGAACAGCACCCTTGACCAGCAGCAGCTTACGGTCTGCGTCGATACGCGCGATCTCGAGGTTTTGCACGGTGACCGTCTCGTCACCCATGTGACCCGTCATGCGCTTACCCGGGAAAACACGACCCGGATCCTGCGCCATACCGATCGAGCCCGGCACGTTGTGCGAACGCGAGTTACCGTGCGATGCACGGCCCGAGCCGAAGTTATAACGCTTGATGGTTCCGGCGTAGCCCTTACCGATCGAGGTGCCTTGCACGTCGACCTTCTGGCCCACTTCGAAGAGATCCACACCGATCACGGCGCCGTTCGACAACTCGGCTGCCTTGGCGGCGTCGATTTGGAATTCCTTGAGGATTTCACCGGCTTGAACACCGGCTTTGGCGAGATGACCTGCCAGCGGCTTCGTCACGCGCGATGCACGGCGCGTACCGAAGGCAACCTGAACGGCCGTGTAGCCGTCGGTTTCAACCGTCTTGATCTGCGTCACGCGGTTGTCGGACACGTCCAGCACGGTGACGGGAATCGAATCCCCTTCAGCCGTGAAGATACGGGTCATGCCAACCTTGCGACCTACGAGTCCAAGGCTCATCGTTTTCTCCATTCCCGACTGCGATTGGTCGGGGCTAATTTACAAAATGCCGCGCACTTCAAGGCGAAGCACAGCGGCTTTTTTACGCAAATGCGCGAAAAGCCTAGCATTATAGCGAGGCTTTTCGTTTTCCGCAAGCAATCAAAGACTTAGCGGCATCCGATAGTTTGGATGCCTCTCAAAACCTTTACTGCAGCTTGATTTCGACGTCCACGCCAGCCGGCAGATCCAGCTTCATCAGTGCGTCGACGGTCTTGTCCGTCGGATCGACGATGTCCATCAGGCGTTGGTGCGTACGGATTTCGAGCTGATCGCGCGACGTCTTGTTGACGTGCGGCGAACGCAGGATGTCGAAACGCTGAATACGGGTCGGCAGGGGCACCGGACCACGAACGATTGCGCCAGTCCGCTTTGCCGTGTCGACGATTTCAGCTGCCGATTGATCAATCAGACGATAGTCGAAAGCCTTCAGACGAATGCGGATTTTCTGGTTCTGCATGACGAATTCCTTGGAAAGAGCGAGGCGGTATTGCACCGCCGACTAGTAAAAGAACGTAGGTCCGGACGCCCGCCGAGAGCGAGTGCCCGGACCCGGGCACTGCATACTGCTGTTACAGCAATCCTCGATTTTACTCGATGATCTTGGCAACGACACCTGCGCCGACGGTACGGCCACCTTCGCGGATTGCGAAGCGCAGACCTTCTTCCATGGCGATCGGCGCGATCAGCTTGACCGTGATCGACACGTTGTCGCCCGGCATCACCATTTCCTTGTCCTTCGGCAGCTCGATCGAGCCCGTCACGTCCGTCGTGCGGAAGTAGAACTGCGGACGGTAGTTGTTGAAGAACGGCGTATGACGGCCGCCTTCGTCCTTGCTCAGCACGTACACTTCAGCCGTGAAGTGCGTGTGCGGCGTGATCGAACCCGGCTTGGCCAGCACCTGGCCGCGCTCCACGTCTTCACGCTTCGTGCCGCGCAGCAGGATACCGACGTTGTCGCCTGCCTGACCCTGGTCGAGCAGCTTGCGGAACATTTCCACGCCCGTGCAGGTCGTCTTCACCGTCGGCTTGATACCGACGATTTCGATTTCCTCGCCGACCTTGATGACACCGCGCTCGACGCGGCCCGTCACCACCGTGCCACGACCCGAGATCGAGAACACGTCTTCCACCGGCATCAGGAATGCACCGTCAACCGCGCGCTCCGGCGTCGGGATGTACGTATCCAGCGCGTCGGCCAGGTTCATGATCGCCACTTCGCCCAGCTCGCCCTTGTCGCCTTCGAGCGCCAGCTTCGCCGAGCCCTTGATGATCGGCGTGTCGTCGCCCGGGAAGTCGTACTTCGACAGCAGCTCGCGCACTTCCATTTCGACCAGCTCGAGCAGCTCCGCGTCGTCGACCATGTCGCACTTGTTCAGGAACACGATGATGTACGGCACACCGACCTGACGCGCCAGCAGGATGTGCTCACGCGTTTGCGGCATCGGGCCGTCAGCGGCCGAGCACACCAGGATTGCGCCGTCCATCTGCGCTGCGCCCGTGATCATGTTCTTCACGTAGTCAGCGTGGCCCGGGCAGTCGACGTGCGCGTAGTGACGGTTAGCCGTCTCGTACTCGACGTGCGCCGTGTTGATCGTGATGCCGCGCGCCTTTTCTTCCGGCGCCGCGTCGATCTGGTCGTACGCCTTTGCCTCACCGCCGAACTTTGCGGTCAGCACCGTCGTGATTGCTGCCGTCAGCGTGGTCTTGCCGTGGTCAACGTGACCGATCGTGCCCACGTTCACGTGCGGCTTGGTCCGTTCGAATTTACCTTTAGCCATGGTTCTCTTCTTTCAAAAAATTGTTCGATGAATGACTGTGCGAGGTCTTACTTCGACTTCGCGTTGATGATCGCTTCCGACACGTTACGCGGAGCTTCTGCGTAGTGCTTGAACTCCATCGTGTACGTTGCGCGGCCCTGCGTCAGCGAGCGCAGCGACGTCGAGTAGCCAAACATCTCCGACAGCGGCACTTCAGCGCGAACGATCTTGCCACCGCCCACCATGTCTTCCATGCCCTGGACGATACCGCGACGGCCCGACAGGTCGCCCATCACGTTGCCCATGTAGTCTTCAGGCGTTTCGACTTCCACGGCCATCATCGGCTCGAGGATCACCGGGCTCGCCTTGCGCATTGCTTCCTTGAACGCCATCGAACCAGCCATGCGGAACGCATTTTCGTTCGAGTCAACGTCGTGGTACGAACCGAACGTCAGGTGAACCTTGACGTCGACGACCGGGAAGCCAGCCAGCACGCCGGCCTTCAGCGTTTCCTGGATACCCTTGTCGACCGCCGGGATGTATTCACGCGGAATCACACCACCCTTGATCTCGTCCAGGAACTCGTAGCCCTTGCCTTGTTCGTTCGGCTCGAGCGTGATGACCGCGTGACCGTACTGGCCCCGACCACCCGACTGCTTGACGAACTTGCCGTCGACGTCCGCAGCCGTAGCGCGGATCGTTTCGCGGTAAGCGACCTGCGGCTTGCCGACCGTCGCTTCCACGCCGAATTCACGCTTCATACGGTCGACCAGAATTTCGAGGTGGAGCTCGCCCATGCCCGAAATAATGGTTTGGCCCGACTCTTCGTCCGTTTGAACGCGGAACGACGGGTCTTCCTGTGCCAGACGGTTCAGCGCCAGGCCCATCTTTTCCTGGTCAGCCTTGGTCTTCGGCTCGACAGCCTGCGAAATCACCGGCTCCGGGAAAATCATGCGTTCGAGCACGATCGGGTTCTGCGGATCGCACAGCGTGTCGCCCGTGGTCGCTTCCTTCAGGCCAACGGCTGCAGCGATATCGCCCGCGCGCACTTCCTTGATTTCTTCGCGCTGGTTCGCGTGCATCTGCAGAATACGGCCGAGACGTTCCTTCTTGTCCTTGGTCGCGTTCAGCACCGTGTCGCCCGAATTGACGACGCCCGAATACACACGGAAGAAGATCAGCTGACCAACGAACGGGTCCGTCATGATCTTGAACGCGAGTGCCGAGAACTTTTCGTCGTCAGCTGCGCGGCGCTCTGCCTTTTCACCGTTTTCCAGCTCGCCGGTAACCGGCGGGATGTCCACGGGCGACGGCAGGAAGTCCAGAACGGCGTCCAGCATGCGTTGCACGCCCTTGTTCTTGAACGCGGTGCCGCACAGCATCGGCTGGATTTCGCAAGCGATCGTACGGTCGCGCAGACCCTTGATGATTTCCGCCTCCGACAGCTCGCCGTCTTCGAGGTACTTGTTCATCAACTCTTCGCTCGACTCAGCCGCGGCTTCGATCATCTTTTCGCGCCATTCGTTGCACGAATCGACCAGTTCAGCCGGGATGTCTTCGTACGAGAACTTGGTGCCCTGGGACGCTTCGTCCCAAATGATCGCCTTCATCTTCATCAGATCGACGACGCCCGTGAAGTTCTCTTCCGCGCCGATCGGCACGACGACGGGAACCGGGTTCGCCTTCAGACGCAGCTTGAGCTGGTCGTAGACCTTGAAGAAGTTCGCGCCGGTACGGTCCATCTTGTTGATGAACGCGAGACGGGGAACCTTGTACTTGTTCGCCTGGCGCCACACCGTTTCCGACTGCGGCTGCACGCCGCCCACTGCGCAGTAGACCATGCACGCGCCGTCGAGCACGCGCATCGAGCGCTCGACTTCAATCGTGAAGTCGACGTGGCCCGGGGTGTCGATGATGTTGATACGGTGTTCTGCGCGGTCGCCTGCCATGCCCTTCCAGAACGCCGTGGTGGCAGCGGACGTGATCGTGATACCACGTTCCTGTTCCTGCTCCATCCAGTCCATGGTGGCGGCGCCGTCGTGCACTTCACCGATCTTGTGGTTCACGCCGGTATAGAACAGGATGCGCTCGGTCGTCGTCGTCTTGCCGGCGTCGATGTGAGCGCTAATACCGATGTTGCGGTAGCGCTCGATAGGAGTCTTGCGAGCCACTTTGATCCTCTATTGGGATGACACGATGGAACCTGCCCATCGCGCCCTAACACAAACGGGCGAGGCGCTTTGTAAGCGCACCCGCCCGGAATTCTTTCCGCTTTACTGCCAGCCCGGGATGGGTGCTTAGAAACGGAAATGCGAGAACGCCTTGTTGGCTTCCGCCATCCGGTGAACTTCGTCGCGCTTCTTCATTGCGCCACCGCGGCCTTCAGCCGCTTCCGAAAGTTCACCAGCCAGACGCAGAGCCATCGACTTCTCGCTGCGCTTCTTCGCGGCTTCACGCAGCCAACGCATCGCCAATGCCATACGACGCGACGGACGCACTTCGACCGGAACCTGATAGTTCGCACCACCAACGCGGCGGCTCTTCACTTCGACCACCGGCTTGACGTTGTTGAGCGCTACCGTGAACACTTCCAGCGGGTCCTTGCCACCCTTGGTCTGGATCTGTTCGAAAGCGCCGTACACGATGCGCTCGGCAACCGACTTCTTGCCGGAGAGCATCAGCACGTTCATGAATTTTGCTACATCAACGTTACCGAACTTCGGATCCGGCAACACTTCCCGCTTGGGGACTTCGCGACGACGCGGCATGTTTCTTCCTTTACCTTTTCAGTTGGAGCAGTGCTTGTTCACCACCCCGCGGCCACCAACTAACCCGATTCATCCATTACGACTTACCAGCCTGGTCGGGTGACCACTTACTCGACAGCACCGGCTATCCGGCACCACCGCTAAAACCGCTCTTGCGAGCGACCTGTTACTGCTGACCGGCTGATTACTTGCCAGCCTTGGCGCGCTTCGCACCGTACTTCGAGCGAGCCTGCTTACGATCCTTGACGCCCTGGGTATCCAGCGAGCCACGAACCATGTGGTAACGCACACCCGGCAAGTCCTTCACACGGCCGCCGCGGATCAGCACGACCGAGTGTTCCTGCAGGTTGTGGCCTTCACCACCGATATACGAAATCACTTCGAAGCCGTTCGTCAGACGAACCTTGGCAACCTTACGGAGTGCCGAGTTCGGCTTCTTCGGCGTCGTGGTGTACACACGCGTGCACACGCCGCGACGCTGGGGGCAGTCCTGCAGGGCCGGGCTCTTGCTTTTCGTCGTTTCCGACGTGCGGCCTTTGCGAACCAGTTGATTGATGGTTGGCATTGTTTATTCCTGAAATTGAACAAAATCGACGCGTTCGTTCTTGGGCAAAGCAAAAACGAACACGCTTCTGACTCCCGGTATTGGAGGACGAGCGGCCAGCGTGCGCCAGACGCAATCCTGCCAAAATCCGGAACCTAGCATCATATTCCGAAAATCCCAAACGAGTCAATAGCTTGCGTCGGTCCAAGAGGATTTCGCGGGGAGCCGGAGCTTAATCAGTCAGCGGCGACGACTTCGAGCAATTCGTCGCCGAAACGGTCGAGCTTACGAGCACCCATACCCGGGATGTGACGCAAGTCCTCGATCGACTCGGGACAATTGCGCGCGATTTCCGCCAGAGTCGCGTCGTGAAAGATGACATAAGCGGGCACGCCATCGCTCTTGGCGGTTTCGGTCCGCCATGCGCGCAGCCTGTCCCAGCGGGCGCGTTCGCGAGCATTCATGCCCGCCGTAGGATCGGCGCGCTCGCTCGTCCGTCCCGACGACTGGCGCGTGCGCACCGGCTTCACGTAGCGGCGCATGATCACTTTCTGCTCGCCCTTCAGCACGGGCTTGCTCGCCTCAGTCAGAACCAGCGCGCCGAAACCCTCGTGATCGACGGTGAGAAATCCGAATGCCACGAGTTGACGAAACACAGCGCGCCACTCGTGTTCGGACAATTCAGCACCGATTCCAAAGGTGGTCAGCTTTTCGTGACCGCGCTGCAGAATTTTCTCGTTGCGATTGCCGCGCAAAATATCAATCAGATGCCCGGCTCCGAAATTGAAGCCGCTTGCACGCTGGACCCGGAACACACACGACAGTGCCATCTGCGATTCGCGCGTCGCGTCCCACGACGCCGGAGGATCCAGACATGTATCGCAGTTGCCGCAAGGCTTGCCCTCCTCGCCGAAGTACGCAAGCAGGCGCACCCGTCGACACGACGCGGTTTCGCATAGCCCAAGCAACGCGTCGAGTTTGCCCGTTTGCACGCGTTTGTGAGCGTCGTCAGCTTCGGACTCGTCGATCATCTTGCGCTGCTGCACGACGTCGCCTAGCCCGTAAGCCATCCATGCGTTCGCCGGCAATCCGTCACGGCCCGCGCGGCCCGTTTCCTGGTAGTAGCCTTCGACGCTCTTCGGCAAATCCAGGTGGGCGACGAAGCGCACATCAGGCTTGTCGATGCCCATGCCGAACGCAATCGTCGCGCACATCACGATGCCTTCCTCGCGCTGGAAGATCTCCTGATGCTGCTGCCGGACATCGAAGTCCATGCCCGCGTGATAAGGCAGCGCGCGCAGGCCCTGCCCCTTCAGCCATTCGGCCGTTTCCTCCACCTTCCGACGCGACAGGCAGTAGACAACACCGGCATCCGTCGTGCCGTCCGGACGTGTGTGTTCCGCACGGACGAAATCGAGTAACTGTGCGCGCGCATTGTCCTTCTCGACTATCCGGTAGCGGATGTTCGGCCTGTCGAAGCTCGATACGAAAACGCGCGCATCGTCGAGCGCGAGTCGATGGATGATTTCGTCGCGCGTGATGGCGTCGGCCGTGGCCGTCAGCGCGATGCGGGGCACGGAAGGAAACCGCTCGTGAAGCACCGAGAGCTGGATGTATTCAGGGCGGAAATCGTGCCCCCATTGCGACACGCAATGCGCTTCGTCGATGGCGAACAGGCCGATGCGCGTGCGCTCGAGCAAGTCCAGAAAGCGCGGGGTCATCAACCGCTCGGGCGCGACGTACAGCAGATCGATCTCGCCTTCACGCAGCGCGCGCTCCGTGGCGGCGGCATCGGCGCCCGACAGCGTCGAATTCAGATATGCCGCGCGCACGCCGACTTCGGTGAGCGCCGCAACCTGATCCTGCATCAGCGCGATCAGCGGCGACACGACGATACCCGCGCCCAATCCCGCTTCACGCCGCACCAGCGACGGAATCTGATAACACAGCGACTTGCCGCCGCCCGTCGGCATCAGCACGAGGCAATCGCCTCCTGCCGAAACATGTTCGACGATTTCGCCCTGCTGCCCTCGGAACGCGGGATAACCGAAAACTTCGTTGAGGATCTGGAGCGGACGGGACATGAAGAAAAGAAAGAAGAGCGCAGAGCGGGTGACCGGAATTTTACCAACGCAACCGCGTTTCGCCGGGGCTTTGTCGACGCATTCGCTATCCGGCAGAGTCCAGATGACCTAGGCAAAACGCGCAAGTGACAGACGAAAAAAACCGCCCGGTCGAAGCCGGGCGGTTTTGGCAAAGAGGTTTGCCTGACATGGCAGCTTGCGCCGCCAAGCCCGCTTACTCGTTGGTGTGCGGCGTCTGCTCGGCGGCCGGGGATTCTGGCGTACCGAACTCGAAGGCCTCTTCGGCAGCGATCTGGTCGAAACGCTCGCGGTCGGCCAGTTCCTTGCTCTTGCGCGCCTTGTGGAACGCGAGACCCGTACCGGCCGGAATCAGACGGCCGACGATCACGTTTTCCTTCAGGCCACGCAGATCGTCGCGCTTGCCCATGATCGCCGCTTCCGTCAGCACGCGGGTCGTTTCCTGGAACGATGCTGCAGAGATGAACGAATCCGTCGACAGCGACGCCTTCGTGATACCCAGCAGGATGTTCTCGTACGTTGCCGGACGCTTGTCTTCCGCGATCATGCGGTCGTTTTCGTCCAGCATGTCCGAACGCTCGACCTGCTCGCCCGGGATGAAGCGCGTATCGCCGTTATCGACGATCTGCACACGACGCAGCATCTGACGCACGATCACTTCAATGTGCTTGTCGTTGATCTTCACGCCCTGCAGACGGTACACGTCCTGCACTTCGTCGACGATGTAGCGCGACAGCGCTTCGATACCCTGCAGACGCAGGATGTCGTGCGGATCGGCCGGTCCGTCGACGATCATTTCGCCCTTGTTGACGACCTGACCATCGTGCACCAGAACCTGCTTTTCCTTCGCGATCAGGAACTCGTGCTGGTTGCCCTCGAGGTCCGTGATAACGAGACGCTGCTTGCCCTTCGTGTCCTTACCGAACGACGTCGTACCCGTGACTTCCGCCAGGATACCTGCGTCCTTCGGCGAACGTGCTTCGAACAGCTCCGCCACGCGCGGCAGACCACCCGTAATGTCACGCGTCTTCTGCGCTTCAGTCGGGATACGTGCGAGCACTTCACCCACCTGAACCTGCTGACCGTCCTTCACGGTGATCAGAGCGCCGACCTGGAAGCCGATCTGAACCGAGTGCTCCGAGTTCGGGATCTTCACTTCCTCGCCGTTCGCGTCGAGCAGCTTGACCTGCGGACGCACGCTCTTCGACGATTGCGAGCCGCGGCGCTTCGCGTCGATCACGACCAGCGTGGACAGACCCGTCACGTCGTCGATCTGCTTCGCGACCGTCACGCCTTCCTCGACGTTTTCGAACTTCACCGTACCGCCCCACTCGGTGATGATCGGACGCGTCAGCGGGTCCCACGTGGCCAGCTGCGTGCCAGCCTTGATCTGCGCACCGTCGAGCTGCAGCAGCGTCGCGCCGTACGGCACCTTGTGACGCTCGCGCTCGCGGCCGTGGTCGTCGGTGATCAGCGCTTCGCCCGAACGCGAGATGACGATCTGCTCGCCCTTCGCATTCGTCACGTAACGCATGGTCGCGGTGAAACGCACCGTACCGTTGCTCTTCGCTTCGACCGACGACGCCACTGCCGCACGCGATGCCGCACCACCGATGTGGAACGTACGCATCGTCAGCTGCGTGCCCGGCTCACCGATCGACTGCGCAGCGATCACGCCGACTGCTTCGCCGACGTTCACGAGCGAGCCACGGCCCAGGTCGCGGCCATAGCACGACGCGCACAGACCGTAACGCGTTTCGCAGGTGAGCGGCGTGCGCACGCGCACTTCGTCGATGCCCAGACGCTCGATTTCTTCGACGGCCGTTTCGTCGAGCAGCGTGCCCGATTCATACAGCGTCTCCTGCGTTTCCGGATTGACGACGTCAGCCACCGCGACGCGGCCGAGGATACGGTCGCGCAGCGCTTCGACGACTTCACCGCCTTCGACCAGCGCCTTCATCGCCACGCCGTTCGACGTACCGCAATCGTCTTCGACCACGACGAGATCCTGCGTCACGTCGACGAGACGCCGCGTCAGGTAACCCGAGTTCGCCGTCTTCAGTGCCGTATCAGCCAGACCCTTACGTGCGCCGTGGGTCGAGATGAAGTACTGCAACACGTTCAGGCCTTCACGGAAGTTCGCCGTAATCGGCGTCTCGATGATCGAGCCGTCCGGCTTCGCCATCAGGCCGCGCATACCGGCCAGCTGACGGATCTGAACTGCCGAACCACGCGCGCCCGAGTCGGCCATCATGTAGATGGAGTTGAACGACTCCTGACGCGTTTCGTTGCCGTCGCGGTCCACGACAGGCTCCGTCGACAGCTGCTCCATCATCGCCTTGCCGACCGCTTCCGACGTCGCCGACCAGATGTCGACCACGTTGTTGTAGCGTTCCTGCGCGGTGACGAGACCCGACATGTACTGACGGTCGTATTCCTTCACCTTCTTCGCGGCGTCGCCGACGATCGTTTCCTTCTGCGGCGGCACGAGCATGTCGTCGACGCAGATCGAAATACCGGCGCGCGTTGCCAGGCGGAAGCCCGACTGCATCAGCTGGTCGGCGAAGATCACCGTTTCGCGCAGACCGCACTTGCGGAATGCCGTGTTGATCAGACGCGAAATCTCCTTCTTCTTCAGCGGCTTGTTCAGCACCGAGAACGGCAGGCCCGGCGGCAGGATCTCCGACAGGATCGAGCGTCCGACCGTGGTCGCGTACAGCGTGATCTTCGGCACGAACGCCGGCGCGCCTTCCGACTTGTCTTCGTTGTGGACCATTTCCGTGATCCGCACGTTGACGCGCGAGGCCAGCTCGACTTCCTTGTTCTCGTAAGCGCGCAGCACTTCCGACACGCCCGTGAACGTCAGGCCTTCGCCCTTGCCGTTGATGGCTTCGCGCGTCGCGTAGTACAGGCCGAGCACGATATCCTGCGACGGCACGATCGACGGATCGCCGTTAGCCGGGAACAGCACGTTGTTCGACGCCAGCATCAGCGTGCGCGCTTCCATCTGCGCTTCGAGCGACAGCGGAACGTGAACGGCCATCTGGTCACCGTCGAAGTCGGCGTTGAACGCCGCGCAAACGAGCGGGTGCAGCTGGATTGCCTTACCTTCGATCAGCACCGGCTCGAAAGCCTGAATGCCGAGACGGTGCAGCGTCGGCGCGCGGTTCAGCATCACCGGATGTTCGCGGATCACCTCTTCGAGGATGTCCCACACCACCGGCGTCTGGTTCTCGACTTCCTTCTTCGCAGCCTTGATGGTCGTCGCGACGCCCATCACTTCCAGCTTGTTGAAGATGAACGGCTTGAACAGTTCGAGCGCCATCAGCTTCGGCAGACCGCACTGGTGCAGCTTCAGCGTCGGGCCGACCACGATGACCGAACGGCCCGAGTAGTCGACGCGCTTACCCAGCAGGTTCTGACGGAAGCGGCCGCCCTTACCCTTGATCATGTCGGCGAGCGACTTCAGCGGGCGCTTGTTCGCGCCCGTCATCGCCTTGCCCCGACGGCCGTTGTCGAGCAGCGAATCGACGGCTTCCTGCAGCATCCGCTTTTCGTTGCGGACGATGATTTCAGGCGCCTTCAGTTCGAGCAGACGCTTCAACCGGTTGTTACGGTTGATCACACGGCGATACAGGTCGTTCAGGTCCGAGGTCGCGAAGCGGCCGCCGTCCAGCGGAACCAGCGGACGCAGTTCCGGCGGCAGCACCGGCAGCACTTCGAGAATCATCCACTCGGGCTTGATGCCCGAACGCTGGAAGGCCTCGAGCACCTTCAGACGCTTCGCGTACTTCTTGATCTTCGCTTCCGAACCCGTGTTCTTCAGCTCCGAGCGCAGCGTTTCGACCTGCTCGTCGATGTTGATCGCGCGCAGCAGTTCGCGCACGCCTTCCGCGCCCATTTCAGCGCGGAACTCGTCGCCGTACTCTTCGACCTTGTTGTAGTAATCCTCTTCCGTCATGATCTGACGCGCCTTCAGCGGCGTCATGCCCGGATCGATCACCACATATGCTTCGAAGTACAGCACGCGCTCGATGTCGCGCAGCGTCATGTCGAGCACCATGCCCAGACGCGACGGCAGCGACTTCAGGAACCAGATGTGCGCGACAGGCGAGGCCAGTTCGATGTGGCCCATGCGCTCGCGACGCACCTTGGCGAGCGTCACTTCGACGCCACACTTCTCGCAGATCACGCCACGGTGCTTCAGGCGCTTGTACTTGCCGCAAAGGCATTCGTAGTCCTTGATCGGACCAAAAATCTTCGCGCAGAACAGACCATCCCGCTCCGGCTTGAACGTGCGGTAGTTGATGGTTTCCGGCTTCTTCACTTCGCCGAACGACCACGAACGGATCTTGTCGGGCGAGGCCAGACCGATCTTGATCGCGTCGAAAACTTCTTCCTGTTGGACTTGCTTGAATAGATCGAGCAGAGCTTTCATTGCTTTCTCTCCGTAGTCCGATTAGTTGCGGTCGAGGTCGATGTCGATACCGAGCGAGCGGATTTCCTTCACCAGCACGTTGAAGGATTCCGGCATGCCCGCGTCGATCACGTGATCGCCCTTGACCAGGTTCTCATAGACCTTGGTCCGGCCTGTCACGTCGTCCGACTTGACCGTCAACATTTCCTGCAGCACATACGACGCGCCGTAGGCTTCGAGCGCCCACACTTCCATTTCACCGAAGCGCTGACCACCGAACTGCGCCTTACCACCCAGCGGCTGCTGCGTGACGAGCGAGTACGGACCCGTCGAACGCGCGTGCATCTTGTCGTCGACCAGGTGGTGCAGCTTCAGGTAGTGCATGTAGCCAACCGTCACCGTACGTTCGAAGGCTTCACCCGTGCGGCCGTCGTACAGACGCACCTGGTTCTTCGACTTCGTCATGCCGAGGTTCTGCGCGATGGCGTCCGGGAAGGCGAGGTCGAGCATGCTCGACATTTCTTCTTCCGTTGCACCGTCGAACACCGGCGTAGCAAACGGCACGCCTTCGCGCAGGTTCTTCGCCAGTTCGAGGATCTCGTCGTCGGAGAAGCTGTCCAGCTCTTCCGCGCGGCCCGACTCGTTGTAGATCTTGGTCAGGAACGCACGAACTTCCTCGATCTTCGACTGACGCTGCAGCATTTCGCCGATACGCCAGCCCAGACCCTTCGCGGCCCAACCCAGATGCACTTCGAGAACCTGACCCACGTTCATCCGTGACGGAACGCCGAGCGGGTTCAGCACGACGTCTGCGGGACGGCCATCGGCCATGTACGGCATGTCTTCGATCGGCACGATCTTCGACACGACACCCTTGTTACCGTGACGGCCTGCCATCTTGTCGCCAGGCTGCAGGCGGCGCTTGACTGCCAGGTACACCTTGACCATCTTCAGCACGCCCGGCGGCAGTTCGTCGCCTTGCGTGAGCTTCTTGCGCTTCTCTTCGAATGCCAGGTCGAACTGGTGGCGCTTCTGTTCGATCGAATCCTTGATCGCTTCGAGCTGTGCCGCTGCTTCTTCGTCGGCGAGGCGGATGTCGAACCAGTGATAGTGATCCAGATCTTCCAGGTAAGCGCGCTCGATCTTCGTGCCCTTCGCGAGCTTCTTCGGACCGCCGTTCGCGACCTTGCCTTCGAGCATGCGTGCGAGACGCTGGAACGCGTCGCCTTCCACGATGCGCAGCTGGTCGTTCAGGTCGAGGCGATAGCGCTTCAGTTCATCGTCGATGATCTGTTGCGCGCGCTTGTCGCGCTGGATGCCTTCACGCGTGAACACCTGCACGTCGATGACCGTGCCGCTCATGCCCGACGGCACGCGCAGCGACGTGTCCTTCACGTCCGAAGCCTTCTCGCCGAAGATCGCGCGCAGCAGCTTTTCTTCCGGCGTCAGCTGGGTTTCGCCCTTCGGCGTGACCTTGCCGACCAGCACGTCGCCTGCTTCGACTTCCGCGCCGATGTACACGATGCCCGACTCGTCGAGACGGCCAAGCTGCACTTCAGCGAGATTCGAAATATCGCGCGTGATTTCTTCCGGTCCGAGCTTCGTGTCGCGAGCCACGACGTTCAGTTCTTCGATGTGGATCGACGTGTAGCGATCGTCGGCCACGACCTTCTCCGAGATCAGGATCGAGTCTTCGAAGTTGTAGCCGTTCCAGGGCATGAACGCGACCAGCATGTTCTGGCCGAGCGCCAGTTCGCCGAGGTCCGTCGAAGCGCCGTCAGCCAGCACGTCGCCGCGTGCGACCTTGTCGCCGACCTTCACGATCGGACGCTGGTTGATGTTCGTGTTCTGGTTCGAACGCGTGTACTTGATCAGGTTGTAGATGTCGACACCGACGTCACCCGCCACCGCTTCATCGTCGTTCACACGAATCACGATACGGCCGGCGTCGACGTAATCGACCACACCGCCGCGCAGCGCCTGCACGGTCGTACCCGAGTCGACAGCCACCGTACGCTCGATGCCCGTACCGACGACCGGCTTTTCCGGACGCAGACACGGCACGGCCTGACGCTGCATGTTCGAGCCCATCAGTGCACGGTTCGCATCGTCGTGCTCGAGGAACGGAATCAGCGATGCTGCCACCGACACGATCTGCGACGGCGCCACGTCCATGTACTGGATGCGGTCCGGCGTGACCATCAGCGTTTCGCCCGCTTCACGCGACGACACGAGTTCGTCCGTCAGCGTGCCGTCGTCGGCCACTGCCGCGTTCGCCTGAGCGATCACGTAACGGCCTTCTTCAATTGCCGACAGATAGTCGATCTGGTCCGTGACCTTGCCGTCCGTCACCTTGCGATACGGCGTTTCGAGGAAGCCGTATTCGTTCAGGTGCGCGTACAGAGCCAGCGAGTTGATCAGGCCGATGTTCGGACCTTCCGGCGTTTCGATCGGGCACACGCGGCCATAGTGCGTCGGGTGCACGTCGCGGACTTCAAAGCCAGCGCGCTCGCGCGTCAGACCGCCCGGGCCAAGTGCCGACACGCGGCGCTTGTGGGTGATTTCCGACAGCGGGTTGGTCTGGTCCATGAACTGCGACAGCTGCGACGAACCGAAGAACTCGCGAATCGCCGACGAAATCGGCTTCGAGTTGATCAGGTCGTGCGGCATCAGGTTTTCGCTTTCGGCCTGGCCGAGGCGTTCCTTTACGGCACGTTCGACACGCACGAGACCCGCGCGGAACTGGTTCTCCGCCAGTTCGCCGACGCAACGCACACGACGGTTGCCGAGGTGGTCGATGTCGTCCACTTCGCCCTTGCCGTTGCGCAGCTCGACGAGGATCTTGATCGTCGCGAGGATGTCGTCGTCCTGCAGCGTCATCGGGCCGACGATTTCGTCGCGGCCGACGCGGCGGTTGAACTTCATACGACCCACCTTCGACAGGTCGTACGCTTCTTCGCTGTAGAACAGGCGGTTGAACAGCGCCTCGACGGCTTCTTCCGTCGGCGGTTCGCCCGGACGCATCATCCGGTAGATCGCGATGCGCGCGGCCATCTTGTCGGCCGTTTCGTCGATACGCAGCGTCGACGAGATGTACGGACCTTGATCCAGGTCGTTCGTGTAGAGCGTCTGGATGTCCTTGATCTTCGCTTCGCGCAGCTTTTCGAGCACGCTTTCCGTGATCTCGTCGTTCGCGTTGGCGATCACTTCGCCCGTGTCGCCGTCAACGACGTTCTTGGCCAGCACGCGGCCGAGCAGATAATCTTCGGGGACCGAAATGTACTTGGTCTTCGCGTTTTCGAGGTCACGAATGTGCTTCGCGTTGATACGCTTGTCCTTCGTGACGATGACCTTGCCGTCGCGATCCGTGATGTCGAAGCGCGCGACTTCACCGCGCAGACGCTCCGGCACGAACTCCATCTGCGCGCCTTCCGGCATCAGCGTGAAGTTGTCGAACACGAAGAAGTTCGCGAGGATCTGTTCCGGCGTCAGGCCGATGGCCTTCAGCAGGATCGTGACGGGCATCTTGCGGCGGCGGTCGACGCGGAAGTACAGCACGTCCTTCGGGTCGAATTCAAAGTCGAGCCACGAGCCGCGGTAAGGAATGATACGTGCAGAGAACAGCAGCTTGCCGGAGCTGTGCGTCTTGCCCTTGTCGTGTTCAAAGAACACACCAGGCGAACGGTGCAGCTGCGACACGATCACACGTTCCGTGCCGTTGATGACGAACGAGCCAGTCGGCGTCATGAGCGGAATTTCGCCCATGTACACTTCCTGCTCCTTCACTTCCTTGACGACGGGCTTGCTCGGCGATTCCTTGTCGAGCAGCACCAGACGCACCTTGGCACGCAGCGCCGAGCAGTAGGTCAGACCGCGCTGCTGACATTCCTTGATGTTGAATGCCGGCGGCGACAGCATGTAGCTGACGAACTCTAGACGAGCGAAGCCGTTATGCGAAACAATGGGAAAAACGGAGGTGAACGCAGCCTGCAGACCTTCCGGTTTGCGCTGCACCGTTGGCACTTCTGCTTGCAGAAACGTGCTGAATGATTCAAGCTGGGTAGCCAGCAGGAAAGGTACTTGGTGAACGATGGGGCGTTTCGCGAAACTCTTGCGAATACGCTTCTTCTCGGTGAAGGAATATTGCATACGATCTCCGAATCACGGCGGGCATTGTTGTCGAGGCGGGATACCTTGATGTGACAACCCGAGTGTTCACCGACTGAGACCCGTTGGCCGTCCGATGGCTTGAACGAGCCTAGAAGCTTGGTGGTTGGCCGCTACCAACCGCTGGCTGACGGTAGTGGATGCCTGTGTTGCCCGCTACCCGACCAAACTTGCCTTCTGCAGTCGCTTCAGAAGACAAAGAGAAACGTCAGTCGGACTTGCCGAACGGCGATTCTCTTTGGCTTCTAGTCAGACGTTTTTACCGATTCAAGCAGGCAAAAACGTCGTTTCCACAAAGCACAAAAAGGCCGGCGGTAGGATAACCGCCAGCCTTCGCACAGCGCGCCGGAAATTACTTGATTTCAGCCTTCGCGCCTGCGTCTTCCAGCTTCTTCTTGGCTTCTTCAGCAGCAGCCTTGGGCACCGCTTCCTTAACGGGCTTCGGTGCGCCGTCAACCAGGTCCTTCGCTTCCTTCAGGCCGAGACCCGTCAGTTCGCGAACAGCCTTAATCACTGCAACCTTGTTGCCACCGGCTTCCGACAGGATGACCGTGAACTCGGTTTGCTCTTCAGCAGCAGCAGCACCGCCGCCTGCGCCTGCGGGGCCAGCAACTGCAACAGCAGCAGCCGACACGCCAAACTTTTCTTCGAACGCCTTAACCAGCTCGTTCAGTTCCAGAACCGACATCGCGCCTACGGCTTCGAGGATGTCTTCTTTTGCGATTGCCATTTGAAATACTCCTAAATTGAATTCGGATACAGCCAGCGATCAATTACGCCCGACTGAAGTGCGTCGATGCACTGCTTACGCAGCTTCGCCTTGCTTCTTTTCTGCCAGCGCGGCCATAGCGCGCGCAAAGCCAGAAACAGGCGCTTGCATGACGAACAACAGCTTGGAGAGCAGTTCTTCGCGGCTCGGGATGCTGGCCAGCGCTTGCACGCCTGCCTTGTCCATCACCTTGCCTTCGTACGAACCAGCCTTGATGATCAACTTGTCATTGCCCTTGCTGAAGTCGTTGACGACCTTAGCAGCAGCAATTGCATCTTCCGAGATGCCGTAGATCAGAGGACCGGTCATCTGCTCAGCCAGCGGAGCAAACGGGGTACCTTCGACAGCGCGACGCGCCAACGTGTTTTTCAACACGCGCAGATACACCTGTTGCTCGCGCGCTTTCGCGCGCAGCTTGGTCAGATCGCCAACCGTGATCCCACGATACTCGGCCAGAACCATGGTCTGGGCTTTCGCGACTTGCGCGGAAACCTCAGCCACTACGGCCTGCTTACCTTCTTTGTTCAGTGGCACGGTTAACCTCCAGATTCGACGCATTGGGCGATTGCTTCATGCGTCGCGTTCAACAACGGCGTCCGACCAGTCAGGAGTATTTCGACCATTCGAGGTCCGCATGGCTGCGGGGTTCAAACGGCTTCATCACTTCAAAACCTTTTCGGGTTCGCCATCTGCGTTGGCTTGAATTAAGGAAACACCCAACCGCTGAGCTTCCACCAACGGTCTTTGACAACCGGCCGCGCGAACCAGACTGAAATCGCGCGACCGCCCAAAGCCCTTAAAGCCCGCCTCGATCTCTCGAACGAGGCGGCTAAAACTTTACTGTGCTGCCAGCGTAGCCTGATCGACACGCACGCCGACACCCATCGTGCTCGACAGTGCGATCTTACGCAGGTACACGCCCTTGCTCGTAGCCGGCTTCGCCTTTTGCAGCGCTTCGACCAGTGCGTTCAGGTTGCTACGCAATGCCGTCGGCTCGAACGACGCCCGGCCAATGGTTGCGTGGATGATACCGGCCTTGTCGACACGGAACTGAACCTGACCAGCCTTTGCGTTCTTCACTGCCGTCGCAACGTCGGGCGTGACCGTACCGACCTTCGGGTTCGGCATCAGGCCGCGCGGGCCGAGAATCTGACCCAGCGTACCGACGATACGCATCGTATCCGGCGAAGCAATCACGACGTCGAAGTTCAGGTTTCCGGCCTTCACTTGCTCCGCCAGATCTTCCATACCGACAACTTCCGCGCCTGCTGCACGAGCCTGTTCGGCCTTTTCGCCCTGTGCGAACACAGCAACTCGAACCGACTTACCGGTACCTGCTGGCAGAACGACCGAACCACGAACGACCTGGTCCGACTTCTTTGCATCGATACCCAGTTGCACAGCGACGTCGATCGACTCGTCGAACTTCGCGCTTGCGCATTCCTTCACGAGCGAGAGGGCCTCGTCGATCGCGTACAGCTTCTGACGATCGACCTTGCTTGCAAATGCTTGCAGACGTTTCGAAAGCTTAGCCATTTACACGCCCTCCACTGTGATGCCCATCGAGCGGGCGCTGCCAGCGATCGTACGGACCGCTGCGTCCAGATCAGCTGCCGTGAGATCCGGCATCTTGGTCTTGGCGATTTCTTCAGCTTGAGCGCGCGTAATCTTGCCGACCTTGTCGGTGTGCGGCTTGCTCGAACCCTTGTCGATCTTCGCCGCTTTCTTGATCAGAACCGTTGCGGGCGGAGTCTTCAGAACGAACGTGAAGCTCTTGTCAGCGAACGCGGTAATGACGACCGGAATCGGCAGACCCGGTTCCATGCCCTGAGTCTGCGCGTTGAACGCCTTGCAGAACTCCATGATGTTCAGGCCGCGCTGACCCAGTGCGGGACCAACCGGCGGCGACGGGTTGGCTTTACCTGCAGGAATCTGCAGCTTGATAAAGCCGATGATTTTCTTTGCCATGTGGAAAACCTCTTTAGAACGCATTTGCGTTCGGTGAGTAGTAGCGCGCTTTCGTCGAACTTCGGCTACCGGCGCTCCTCAACGGCCATTACGCGGACCGTAAGCGCGAAAGACGAATCGCGCCGTTGGGCGCGATCCGCTAAAACTTGATTTATAGCTTTTCGACCTGGCCGAACTCTAGTTCGACCGGCGTCGCGCGACCGAAAATCGTCACAGAAACACGGACTCGCGACTTTTCGTAGTTCACTTCCTCGACGCTGCCGTTGAAGTCCGTAAACGGACCGTCCTTCACACGAACCATTTCGCCAACTTCGAAGAGGGTCTTCGGGCGCGGCTTCTCCACACCCTCCTGCATCTGCGACATGATCTTTTCGACTTCCCGCGGGGAAATCGGACTCGGACGATTGCGCGCACCGCCGACAAAACCCGTCACTTTGGCAGTGTTTTTCACCAAGTGCCAGGTTTCATCGGTCATCTCCATCTCAACGAGCACGTAACCCGGAAAGAATCGACGCTCCGTTACCGACTTATGACCACCCTTGACTTCGACTACCTCTTCGGTCGGCACCAGGATCTGGCCAAATTTGTCCTGCATGCCGGCCCGCTCGATGCGCTCTTGAAGCGCACGTTGCACGCTCTTCTCCATACCGGAGTAGGCGTGCACCACATACCAACGTTTTCCACTCGGGGATGCCGGAATATCGCTCATATCATTTCCAACCCAGAATCGCCGAGAAAATCGCCCACTCGATGGATTTGTCACAAATCCAGAGGAAGACCGCCATAATCAGCACAAAACCGAATACCACCAAAGTCGTTTGGCTCGCCTCTTTGCGCGTCGGCCAGACAACCTTGCGGACTTCCTTATATGAATCTTTCGCGAACGCGATAAAACCTTTGCCGGGCGCCGACAGGAGACCGACTGCGACGCCAGCGATCAGTCCCACAGCCAAGGCCGCTCCGCGGACATACCACTCTTGGCCATTCAGCCAGAAGAACCCCACGAACCCGGCGAAGACCAACAATACTCCGGCAGCGAGCATCAGCTTGTCGCTAGAAGTATTAACAGTTTCGACTGAAGGATTCGCCATAACACCTTAAAGAGCGTCACAAGCGACGCGAGAATTGGCAGGGGCAGAGGGAATCGAACCCCCAACCTTCGGTTTTGGAGACCGACGCTCTGCCAGTTGAGCTATACCCCTAAACCATTGGGGTCAGCGACATCGCCAACCCCGAAACAACCGATCAACGAGAACTAGCTGGCTTACTCGATGATCTTGGCAACGACACCTGCGCCGACGGTACGGCCACCTTCGCGGATTGCGAAGCGCAGACCTTCTTCCATGGCGATCGGCGCGATCAGCTTGACCGTGATCGACACGTTGTCGCCCGGCATCACCATTTCCTTGTCCTTCGGCAGCTCGATCGAGCCCGTCACGTCCGTCGTGCGGAAGTAGAACTGCGGACGGTAGTTGTTGAAGAACGGCGTATGACGGCCGCCTTCGTCCTTGCTCAGCACGTACACTTCAGCCGTGAAGTGCGTGTGCGGCGTGATCGAACCCGGCTTGGCCAGCACCTGGCCGCGCTCCACGTCTTCACGCTTCGTGCCGCGCAGCAGGATACCGACGTTGTCGCCTGCCTGACCCTGGTCGAGCAGCTTGCGGAACATTTCCACGCCCGTGCAGGTCGTCTTCACCGTCGGCTTGATACCGACGATTTCGATTTCCTCGCCGACCTTGATGACACCGCGCTCGACGCGGCCCGTCACCACCGTGCCACGACCCGAGATCGAGAACACGTCTTCCACCGGCATCAGGAATGCACCGTCAACCGCGCGCTCCGGCGTCGGGATGTACGTATCCAGCGCGTCGGCCAGGTTCATGATCGCCACTTCGCCCAGCTCGCCCTTGTCGCCTTCGAGCGCCAGCTTCGCCGAGCCCTTGATGATCGGCGTGTCGTCGCCCGGGAAGTCGTACTTCGACAGCAGCTCGCGCACTTCCATTTCGACCAGCTCGAGCAGCTCCGCGTCGTCGACCATGTCGCACTTGTTCAGGAACACGATGATGTACGGCACACCGACCTGACGCGCCAGCAGGATGTGCTCACGCGTTTGCGGCATCGGGCCGTCAGCGGCCGAGCACACCAGGATTGCGCCGTCCATCTGCGCTGCGCCCGTGATCATGTTCTTCACGTAGTCAGCGTGGCCCGGGCAGTCGACGTGCGCGTAGTGACGGTTAGCCGTCTCGTACTCGACGTGCGCCGTGTTGATCGTGATGCCGCGCGCCTTTTCTTCCGGCGCCGCGTCGATCTGGTCGTACGCCTTTGCCTCACCGCCGAACTTTGCGGTCAGCACCGTCGTGATTGCTGCCGTCAGCGTGGTCTTGCCGTGGTCAACGTGACCGATCGTGCCCACGTTCACGTGCGGCTTGGTCCGCTCAAACTTACCTTTGGCCATTTTCGACTCCTAAGAGGATTTTTCCGTACGTTGCGCCCGGCGCAAGCAATCACTTTGATACTGGCTGGTGCCCATGGGCAGGATCGAACTGCCGACCTCTCCCTTACCAAGGGAGTGCTCTACCACTGAGCCACATGGGCGCTACATCTACTTTCTGCTGGCTGGAGCGGGTGAAGGGAATCGAACCCTCGTCGTAAGCTTGGAAGGCTTCTGCTCTACCATTGAGCTACACCCGCAAGGATCTATCGATTCCCGACAGCCGCTTTTACAGCGTTGAAATCTGGTGGAGGAGGTTGGATTCGAACCAACGTAGGCGTAAGCCAACAGATTTACAGTCTGCCCCCTTTAGCCACTCGGGCACCCCTCCGCAGAGAACTGATGATTATGGGAGAGCGATTACGTCGTGTCAAGTGTCTCTTGATCGCTCGGAACCCATAGGCTCTCACTTATAAGTAAGAGTTTAAAACGCAGCAACCCCGCTTTTGAGGGCGGGGTTGGTGCATGGGGTAAGGAGCCTGACGATTACCTACTTTCACACGG
>NZ_JAGIPX010000047.1 GCF_017814945.1 Paraburkholderia sp. LEh10 | reverse complement strand
CGACTCAACACTCAACGGAGGTTAGATCGCATCAAATCGCTGGCTGCAAATCCGTCCGTCGAACCGGGTCAACCTCAGGATGAGAGAGCGCCATGCGGATGGCACTTGCGCTGTTGTGAACTTGCAATCCGATGACGACGAAGCCAACTGGTGCCACAGCACAGCCGACGAAATCGCGCGTCGCCACTCACGGATACGAAGATATTTGTATGGGGCGCTGCGGGGGCGTGAACTGCATGCGCGCTCCCGCCGCTAATGTCACGACGTCATCAAATTAATCTGGACCTTAGAGGCGATGCACAATCCATCCCATTGGTTGGTCGCGCTGATTTGTCTGTCCCTACCTTCGATCCTTTTGGTGCCCGCTTCTGCGGCCTCTAAACCGCTCGAAGTGACCAGGAGCACATCAAGCGTTGCTAAAACGACATCGATACAAACTGGGGTCGCCGTCCGACGCAGGGTCGTTCTGGTTGCACCCGTTGCGCCACCCAATGCTCCAACGGGCTCCATTGCGGAACGGTCGTTGCGGGTTGCGATTTCCCCGGCAGCGCCCTTCGTGCTGCCACAGACGGCGACTCCAGAAGGGTTTAGCGTCGATCTATGGAACGAGGTTGCTCGTCGCATGCACGTCGAATTCACATGGACCAGAGTTCCGACACAGGCCAAGCTGTTGGCCGCTGTGCAGCGTGGCGAGGCAGACGTCGCGATAGCGGCCATCACCATGACCTCTGAACGGGAAAAGGTCATAGATTTCTCGCTGCCCTATTTCGACTCCGGTTTACAGATCATGGTGCGCGCGCGGAGCGACAATGCATTCATGACAGCGTTCCGATCGATCCCGTGGCTGGCCATCATTCAGATCATGGGCGTAGCGATCGCGATTGTATTCCTGCTCGCCAATCTGGTCTGGCTGATCGAACGAAAACACGACCCTCATTTTCACAAACCCTATTTCCGTGCGATCGGCGAAGGTTTGTGGGAGACCATGCTGATCATCGCCACAGGTGAGCACGGCGAACGAGACACGGCTAACGTGGGGAAGCGCATCCTCGTGCCGGCGATGTGGCTGATCGGTGTCGTGCTGATCGCTCACCTCACCGCTACCATCACATCATTTCAAACCGTAGCACGCCTCCAGTCAAACATCCGTGGCCCGGACGACCTCCCTGGCAAATCGATAGGCACAGTACCAGCGACCACCGCTGCGGACTACCTGACCCAACGCGGCCTGCCATTTGTCAATGTGAACTCGGCCGCCGAGGGCATCCGTATGCTCATGCAAGGTGACGTCCAGGCAATCGTTTATGACGCGCCAACCCTTCAATACTGGGCCGCAAAGCGCGGCAACGGCGTCCTGGCTGTTGTCGGACCGATCTTCCGGCTGGAAAAATATGGAATTGCCTTAGCTAACGGCAGTCCACTACGCAAGTCCATCAACGAAGCGCTACTCGCAATGTACGAGGACGGCACCTACGAACAGATCTATGGAAAATGGTTCGCGCCAGGCAAATAGTTTGTGGAATCTCGAAGCCCCCGGGAAGCGAAGGTTACGATCGCAACTTCTAGCGGCATTGCTACTGTCGACGCGAAACGTCAGTAAAGGAGGTTTTCCGATTTAGCGTCCCGAAGTTGACGGTGCACTTGCGCGAGATAATACTTTGGATTCGCCGTCGCATTGACTCCAGGTTGTGCAAGGCAGTGCTCGGGGAGCTACCCACGATGCCGTTTCGGGCACCTCTTTTGCCGGCTTAAAACCAAGGATCAGCGTACGGTTGGGAGCAGTTCCCCTGACCGGCGGTCTATCCACAATGTACTTCGGCGCTTCTCCCGGACGTGCCAGGTGAAGCGCCAACAACGCGCGATGGAACACATCAAGGCGCGTGAATCTACGCTGACCAAAGTCTTTTCGCTTCGGGCAACACTCAACTGAGCCGCGTGCGCTTGAAAGGGATTTGAGGATCTTCCATTTAAGCGATCGGCTCGTTCATCAAGGCCGCACCCTGTCGCACCTATATAACAACTGGAGACGTTATGCACTTCTATCACCAACGTGTAGCGATACAACTATCGGCGGCGAGAAGCGGAAATTCTTTCGTCGCGCGCGTGTCCATTCTTGAGGAAGATGGCGAGACCACCTCGCTGGGTGATCTGGGGCATCTTACAAACAGGCAATCAGCCCTCGCGTTTGCCGCGCGGTGCGGCACCGCCTTCGACGACGAACCGGTGCCTTCGCCTCCATGCAATATCGAGCCAGTTGAAGCGCCGTAACAAGCTGCTGTTCCAATTCGTCTTGTGACATAGGATCTGCTGCGGCGGACTCCTACGCCCGGCTGCCTTTTGTTAGCATAACTACATGGCTCGTCCAGCGTGCGATGTCATTCGGATCTCTCGAAGGCCCGGGGCATCCTCCGGTCGGCGCTCGACCGCGCATTCCTGGCGTGAGCGCAGGTGCTCAAGCGTCTGAAGAAGTACGAATGCGGTGCAAGGAACCGAAATGGCCCACGCACGAATAGCGAGACGACGAATCGTGTGGGTGCTCGTGCCCTGTCTTTCACGACATTTCTGGCGGTGGGCGCGGCGTTGCTGTATGAGTTTTCAGTCGTCAGCCGCGCGGTGAGCGATTTTATTCAGGTCGAAAGGCTTGAACAGGTGCGCATCGCCCATGACGGGCAGCTTACGCCCGACGAGCGCCTCAACCCGGCCTACCTGAAACGCTACGGCCTGGACCCGACCCGATACGCCGACAGGCACGCCCAGTTCTCGCCCACGGGCGCAGACTGGCAGCGATGGAGCCTCCGAACCAAAGCGGCCGCGATCGTCATGTGGCTCGGCCACGATCCGCCAGGCATCTGGTGGACGTTATCGCAGATCAGATGTGTCGATCGTGTTCCCGAAGCCCATGCCGACACCGAACGCATCGTCGCCGTCGCCGATGCGTGTCTCGGCGAACCGCATGGACTGGCGCAATGCAAGATCATCTAGGCGCCTATGTGGTGTCACTCTTTGAGTTGTCTATCTCAGCCGGTTTGAAGGTGCGGGCACTCCGTTTGAAACCAATAATCGACCAGGCGCTGTGCCGCTTGTAGATCCGCTGGATAGTACGGGTCGTACCACGGTGACGGGTTGTAGCCCGCTTTCCTCAGCGCGGCGAGCTCGCTTTCGTGTTGCGCCATCGTAGGGGCCGCGTTTGTCCTGAGCGCCGCCACGTCGCGGCACTCTGCCGGAGTGAGGTGCGGCCCGGTATATGCCATGCGGCCAACGGTACAGCCGGCGACCAAAATCACCAGAGCGGGAAGTAATGTTCCAGGCGGATTTTTCATAGTAGGAGTCCTTCTCAGCGATCGACCCAAGGCCAGTGTCACGCCGCCGTGGCGGACGTCTCGTCGATCACGCGAGGTCAGCACCAGTGTATCCCGGTCTTCGAAATCTCTCTTTCCAACTGAGGCCGCGAAGCGATGGCGCGCGAAATCAAGTTCCCACGCGCGTGCCGCTCCGTTCGGTTAATCCATCTGTTCCCGAAACCCCCGTGCCTTGCGGGCGTAATAACCCGACGAAGTTGTGTTGCCATTGCGCCAGTACATTTCGCTCATTTGTTGTGCTGCCTTCGCCGCAATTTCAAAAGCCGCTATTACGTCACGACGTTCCTGGTCCTGGAATAGCCTGCCCTCAACAAACTTCCCTGCGATGTAGCCGGATTCTGTTTCGATCACGCCAATCGACAGATAACCGCGCCTCAACTCGCCGAAGAATGTCTCGGCGACTCTGCCATCCGCATAGCCACGAAGAACGCCTCTGCCGTCAGCAACACCATCCGCAGAGCAAGGACCGCTCCACCGAATGACCGTAAAGTTCCATGAGGCAGGAGGCTCGAAGCGACATCCGGAATGCGCATCCGCCTGACTCGGCCCGGCCGCGCAAGCCCCCAGTGGAAACACGATTGATGAAGCGATTCCAACGATCGCCAGCCGCAAGCACCGTAGCGACAATCGTGCGTGTTTCATGACAATCGCAGGCGCTTCATTTCAGAACAGTGGCCCAGCTTGCGACCAGATCGTGACCCGCCTCGAAGTGCATGCCGTCTTCGGTAGGAAAGCCCGCGCCCCAGTACCAGCCATGACGATTGAAGACCGGGCAAAGAAGCGTCAGCCCGACCTGAACCTTGTTGTCGCCACGCGTGTCGAGCACACCGGCGATAGTCAGGTCGATGGCGGTGCCCCACGAATGATTGGAAATCTTCGACGTGCTGCCGCGCCGAAAGCGGCAACACAACATACCCGCTGTGCCGATCAGCATAGCAAGGTCGGGCAACTCCTTTTCAACATCCGCGTAGACAGCCTTCAGGCTATCGACAGCAGGCGCGAGCCCCTGCACACGAAAACCGCCGATCCTCGCAACGACCACGTTTCTTTTTAGACGTGGATCGGTCAAGGGCTGGCAGTCGGACGAATAGCTCTGTCTCGGCTTGCCCAGCGTGCTGTTCATGAATGCGTCCGAAACAGCGCGCAGGCCGTGATTGATGGTATTCGCGGCGGGACGCGGAACAAGGCGCAGAAAAGGAGAGAGCACCACCGGCGGATGATGCTTGAACGCCACCAGATGACGCCACGTGCGACCGTTCGGGTCGACGCGCCGGTCCGGCAGCCTGGAGAACTGCCGCTGAAAACTTTCGATGGCCTGGATAGTTTGCCGGTCGCAAATGCCCGTTGGTGGAGAGAGACTCGTAAATCCGTGCTCGATAAGCAGCTTTTGAACCAGCAGGACGTCTTCTTTATTGTTCGCGGCGCCCTCACCGACGGATTTGACAATGCCGATAGTCATGGATGAACTCGCGACCAGAATCCTGGCAACTTTTCCGCAGCGGCATACGTCGCGAACGCACTTTAAACGTATCCGCGGTCGCCACCCGACGGAACGCGTCGCAAAACGCGGAGGATCGCGAGCACCGAGCCTGAACCACACACCCTACCTTAGAGACGAATGAACGGCACCTCGTTTGAAGATTCGCGGCGTTGCTAGAAATCCCCCGAATTCGGCCGATGCGAAAACGCCCAACTGGCCCCACTTGACACGGTGGAATGGCGTGTATTCACTGTTTAGATCGATGAGTCCAGCCATCGGATCACTGGAGAGCACAAATGGGACGTCTCACTCAGCAGCTCGGCGAAAAGCCTATTGGCCGTGTCATCGTGCCGTGGTACGACGACGCCTTGTGGGCCGAGGCTCGCGATTTTTGGGAACCAGCCGGTATCTGGCGGGTAAAACGAAGTGAGTTGGCTGAAGACATTACGCAGCCGCACAAAACAGTGCTTTATGTACTGGCGCACAGCGGACGCGGCGTATCGTTCATTGCGTCAAATGATGGCGAGACGCTATCCGCAGAGCAGCTGGTTCGATTCCTGGTCGACGGAGGCCTGCCGAGTCAAATCCTTGCGGTCAAGATCTGGGCGTGCTTCTCTGGCGTCAACGGATTTGCGCAAGAAGTGAAAGCGAAATTCCTGGCTGAGCAAAAAGGCTATAACCCAGTCGTAGTTGGCTACAACGAAGTGACGGGCGGACCCAAAGATGTAGCCAATGATCCCCATAAACATGTCTTCCAGCTGGGTCCCGACAATACGCGAGGCCCTGTTATCGGTCGCGCCTCCGCTCACAGGAACATTTTCTGATCTCGCTGGCTCCAACGCGGCGATGATTGACATCGCGGCCCCGGCGCTCGTCGTGACGCTACCTACGCTGACCGTCCTCAGCGGGCGCTGTTCCGACTGCCAACCTCAGTCTCGTTCGACGAAGACCATGAACTCGGGATACACCTGCTTGCTGATGGCCACGAGAAATTCGTTGCCGCCCTTATGCTCCATCTGCACCGATTCGTACCCGATGTTTTGATCGACGTCCGTGCCCGTAATGTGAACGCGCTGCAAGCCCTGGGCAAGTCTCGAACTTTTGCCACCGCTGTTCGTTTTTGCAGACGAGCACCGTCAGGACAGACCATTCGCCCGGCACGACTGCCAATCGCTTCTTGCCGAAAATTCCTTGAATTCTTTTGAAGTCGTAGCAGGATAAGGCTGTGCCAGCCCGATGGATAAAGAACACGCCGCGGGCTCCCGGTGCGCCCTCCCCCGATCTCGCTTTCGATCATCTTGTACTTCTGGGTGGACAAGGGTAGCTCGGCAAAGCCACCCGCCGTCATCGCCCGTCCTCTGTCACCTTCTGTCTAAGCTTGTCGCGTATCCGCGCCACATCGATGCCCCCAGCGCCGCGCACATCGGCAAGAGGCATATAAGGCGCGGGCGTATGCAACAGATAGGCCTGCATCTCATCGATGACGATCCGGTCGCTCGCGTCGTAACCCATGCTTTCCAACTGCCGCGTCAGTTCCGCGCGCTCCTCATAGGTGAGATCGCGCCACCAGAAAGACCGGCACGCTTGCGCATAGGCCTCGTCGGAAAAGTACTGCCAGTGGCCCAATTCATGACTGAGAATCGCAGCGCGCACGGGCGCGTCGATGGACTCTCCGCCTTGCGCTGGGCCGCGACCGGGAATGGTGATCAGGAAATCATGCGTGCTGCGCGCCTGCCAGTTCCCGTTGCGCTCTTCGATCAGGCCCATCCGCACGACGATGCGCTGCAGTGCACGCTCGCCCGGCGTCAGCACCAGATGCTGCCGCCGGGACAGATCGAAGAAGCGAGCGAGTTCGACCGAGCTGAAATTGTTGCCTGCCGTCAGGTCTGCGGCGTCGGTGCCGAAGCGCCGCGCGTGATTGACGATCGCAGCCATCGTGACGATGTGATCGCGCGGCATGTCGCGGCGCTCGAACAACGCGACGACGCGAGAAAACATCGCGCCCTGATCGGCGATACCCGGCGCATGCATCACATACAGGCCCTGCCGGTCGGTAATCGCGAAGACGACGAGCCGGTTGTCCGCCGGCAGCGACGCATCGAGCCTGGCGAGCGGAATACGCCGTATCTCGACGTGCTCGCTCTGCACTTCGAGCGATGGCCTGACCGCTTGCGCGCAAGCGTTGTCCGCCAGCCATGCTGCCGTCGACAAGGACAGCGCGCATGCCGCCGTGACTTCGATGCCGCGTGCGCAAGCCAGCTTCATGAGTGCGCGCGGCGTCAAGCTAGTCCGTCACCGTGACAATCGTCACGCGACGGTTTTCCGGTGCGGTCGGATTGCGCCGGTTCAATGGCTCGGTCGATCCTTTCCCAACCGACGACAAACGCTCCGGTGCGATGCCGTCCTTCTGCGTCAGATACGCGACGACTGCGGCAGCGCGATCCTCCGACAGCTTCATGTTTGATTCCGCCGAGCCGCGCGGATCGGCATGCCCTTCGACACGAAAGCGAAATGCCGCCAACTGCTCCGACTGCAGCGCGTGAGCCACCTTGTCGAGTGCGGTTTGCGCGCTTTGGGTGAGTGTCGACGAGTTGGTCGTGAACGTGATCAGCATCTGCAGCGACGGATGCCTGGCGGGACCCGCCGGTTTCGCCGCTGCACCGGGTTGCTTGTTCGACAGCACGAATCCGCGCGTCACGATGTTGTCGCCGTTGTCCTCGGGAGCCAGCGCCCGTGTGACCGACTGTTCATCGATGTCCTGCTCCTTGAGGACCGGTTCGGCAGCATGCGCAACGCGTGCGCATGCGATGACACAGAGCGTGACCAGCAACGCCCCGCGTGCTCTGCGTGCGTTCAGAATAGAAATGATTGAGCCAGACATGGCGCGACCTCCGATCAATGAATTCACAAGCCGTCGCTTCGGACTACTCTCTGTTCTTTTCTCGGGCAGTCACCGCCGCAGCTTCACGATGGACTGCCAGCCATTGGGTGCCTCGCCGAGCAGACCGACGAAGCGCTCTCCGTCGGGCAAGCCCGGACCGCCTAGCAGCGCCGGCGGGACCGCACTCGAACCTTCCGTCCACCACGCACTCGATCCCGCTGCGGCGTGATCGGCAAGCGCATCGGCAAAGCCATCGCGAACCGCACCGGGCTGTTCGACGTCGCTCCCGTCGTTTTCCCCGAGCGCCGGTCCTGCCTGCTGCTGAGCCTGTCCCCCCAGACCCAGCCGCCATGCGACGCGCGCAGAAGGCGCTACATGCAACGGCCCCCAGGCATCGAGTTCCATATCGAAGCGCTTCAGCACGAAATCGTCGGCAAGCGTCGACAACGCACGCCGCGTCGCCTCGTCGTACCAGGACTGCGCGCCGCCGAGCCACGCGGCCGCGTCGCCCACTGCAACCGGTGCGGCGATCGTGAACGGAAAATAGCGTCCTACCCTGTCGACGCCCGGCATCAACACCCCCGCCCATACCGACTCGCCACAAATGCCCGCACCGAGCGCAAAGCACCAGACAGGCATATTCAGATACATGGGCAGCCACTGCGCGCCCAACCGCCGCTGCGCGAACAGCGTGCCCTGCTGCAGGCACGCGTCCCACGGCGCGACGAACCCGGCGGGCAGGCGTCGCGTGACAAAGTCGCCATGCGTACGCACCTTGCCGAAAAAACCTGGCCCCTTCGTGACGAACTCGTTCATAGCCGGTCAGGACAGCGGAACTGTTCGAACACCCCTCGACTAAACGGATTCGTCACGCTGCTCGCATCGAGCTGAAGCACGAGCGGATGTCCATCCGACTCGAAGGTCATCTTGAACCGATCTGCTTGAGCGGTCGGCTGCAAACGCGCATTGTCCACCAGATGCAGCAGCGCCCACGGTCCATCCGCGCGCGCGGAATCTCCCGACGGTTCGAAATCGACATGCGCCTGTCCAGTGCCTTTTCCGCTCGGCCACTGGAACACCATCGACTGATCCACATGCGCGGCAACCAGCTGCTGTCCATCGATATCGATGGTGGCGTGGTCGATAGCGGGATCGATGTCGAGCACCTTCAGCGTGAAGCGAATCGACGCGTCGCGCCCCCCGGCGCGGAAAAATGCATCCCTGATCTGCGCGGCCCGCTGGAACTGCGCGAGCACGTCCAGCGGAATGCCGAGCGATTCAGCGCCGCTGCGCCAGCGCCATTGCGGCCCCGACATATCGACCAGCGTCGCAAGGTTCTTCTGGAAGAAATCATCGATCAGGCCGCCCGGCCCGAGTATTCGCCCGAAATCGTCGGAAGCGGCATCGCGACGGGAGCTGCGCACCAGCGGATAGCGCCCGTCGAGCGCCTGCCGGCAAAGCTGCGCGACGTTGGACTGCCACAGCGCATTGAGCCGCGCGCGTTCGCCGCCGACCATCAGCATCGCGCCGCCGTTCGCAATGTCGTCGACCACGTTCGCGAGCGGCGCGGGCGCGCTCTGCGCGGCGAGCTTCAGCTTGTTCAGCGCGTCACCCGGCGGCGCGGGCAGGCCCTGCTTGCGCGCGGCATCGGCGGCTTCGAGATACGACGCCGCATCCTTGAGCGCCGCGAGCTGCGTATCGAGAGGCACGGGACCCGCCGCGCCGGGCTTGCCCGCGAGATCGTGCAGCGCCTGGAAGTGCGCATCGACGGGATTGACCTGCGCAGACGGCGGTGCCGCTTCGTCCGGCTGATTGCCGAGCGCGCTTTCGAGCCGCTTCTTCACCGCATCGAGCTTGTTGCCCAACGCCGCGACGCCCTGTTCGGCGAGCGAGCCGCCCGCTTTCGCCATGCCGAGCGTGGTCTCCTGGGCGGCGGCCAGCATGAGCGCCCTCAACGGCGAATCGGGGGCGGCGAGCAGATTGGCCACGCGCGCGCCCTTCGCGACGCTATCGATCGGCACCACGGCGACATCCGCCAGCAGCGCGTCCCATTGCGCGATGTACTGATCGTAGTAGAGCCGCGTCATCGCCGACTTCAGGTCGTCGATGCCGTTCGGCGTCAGCACGGATTCCTCGCGGCCGAGCACCCAGTCGTCCCTCGCGACATCGATCACGGCGGCGTCGCGCAACTGGCCGAACTTCTGATAGCCCGCCCGCGTATAGGCGCCGGAGACGCCGCGCGTGAGCGGTGAGCCGCTCTTTCTGACGAGCACCAGCGCGGCGTTGCGTCCCCCAGCCGCCGCCACGGTGAATTCCGGCAGCTTCACCTGTTCGAGATCGCGCATGACCCGATTGAACATCCGCTGTGCCAGCGGCATCTTCGCGAGGTTGGCGCGCGCCTGCGCGATCAGGTCCTTATCGAGCGGCAACGACGCGTCGAATTGCGCGGGCTGAAAGAGCGCGGCGAGATGAGCGTCGATATCGTTGCGCTGATCGTCGCTGGCATCGTGCAGCGGTCCGCGCCGCCAGTCGATGTCGGCCCACAGGCGCACCGCATCCGCGTCGAAATGGGACGCATCGCCGAGCATCAGATACGCGCGCAGCACCTCGTATTGAAAGTCTGGATTGTTCGCGTCGCCCCGCCGCAACTCCTCCTCCATCCTGCGCACGACGAGCGGCAGCAGCGTCTGACGCAAAAGCCGCCGGTAACTCGCCTGCGCTTCGAGACCCAGTTTGTCGCCCTGATACAGCCCGAGACGCGAAAGCCACGGCACGTTCCTCTTGCGATCCTCGAAGCCGCCTGGCACGTCGCGCGCGGCATTGAGCAGCGGCAGCAGCGCGAGCGGGTCGTCGCCCGGCCTGGTGTTTTGCGCGAGCTTCTGCAATTGGGCGACATGCTGCTGGACATCGGCGATATACGCGCGATTGCGCTGATAGCTGATGAAAAACAGTACCAGCGCCCCCACCACGCCGAGGCAGATCAATCCGAGTGCGATGCGCTGCAGCCATGTCCGGCGCCGCTCCAGCCTGGGGTTCGTGCCCGCAAGCTCCGCTTCCTGGAAAATGACATCGCGCAACAGCCGCGTGATGAAGTACGCGCGCCCGCTTGCCGGGTCCGGCACCACGACCTCGCGTTGCAAGCCGAGCGCGGCGGCGACCACACTCATCACGCGGTCGATCGGCCGGCCTTCCTGCGTACCGCTCGTGAAATAGACGCCGCGCAGCAGCGCCGCCTCGTCGAAGCGCGACGCGCTGAAGGTTTCCTTCAGGAAAGCGGTCAACACATTCTCGAGGCCGGCGAACTGCTGCGGAAAGCCATACACGAGCGCTCGCCGCCGCATGTCCGTCTCCTGTTGCATGCGCCTGAGCACCCGCGACTGCAACTGCTTCTCCAACGCCGCGAACTCGCCGGCGAACGACGCCAGCGCTTCGTCCGGCGCACCTTGCGCAACATACGGGAAGGTCATGCCCCACACCTGTTCACGCTCGTCGCGGCCGAGGTCGTCGAAGAACTCGGCGAAGCCCGCCAGCAGATCGCATTTCGTCACCACGACGTAAACGGGAAACCGCATGCCAAGGCGCGTGTACAGTTCCTTCAGCCGTTCGCGCACGGCGGCTGCCTGCAGCGCGCGTTGCGTGTCCGACAGCTGCAGCAGGTCCTGCACCGACAAGGCGACGATCACGCCGTTCAAGGGGCGCCGCGGCCGGTACTTGCGCAGCAGTTGCAGGAATCCGCTCCATGCGGCCTGATCGGCTTCAGCGAAACTGTCCTGGGTCGTGTAGCGGCCGGCCGTGTCGAGCAGCACGGCATCGTCGGTGAACCACCAGTCGCAATTGCGCGTCCCGCCGACGCCGCCGACTGCCTGCTTGCCGAGCCGGTCAGCGAGCGGAAACTTGAGGCCCGAATGGAGCAGCGCCGTCGTCTTGCCCGTGCCGGGTGCGCCGACGAACATGTACCAGGGCAACTGATAGACGTACTGGCTCCCGAAGCGGCCCTTCACGCGCGCCTTGCGCAGGATCGCCATCGCTTCCTCGAAGCGCTGCCTGAGCGCGGCAACCTCCGCCTCTGATTCCTTCTTGCCGGGCTGCGGCGTCTCCTCGGCGACCACTCGCGTAAAGCGCACGTTCGCGAGCCGCGCAATCAGCCAGCGCACGCCCCAGTAAAGCGCCCACAGCACGAACAGCACGGCGATCACGACCCAGCGGCTCCCGGCCGTTTCGAGCGGCGCCTTGCCCGCAAACGCGAGCAACGGCCCCTCGATCCAGACGACCAGCGCGAGCGCCAGCACGCCAAGGAACGTCAGCACGATCGGGCGGCGCAGCCAGCCTGTCAGTTTCATGGGCGGTCATCCCCGAAGAGATGCGCGCGGATAGCAGGCCGGGTCACGATGCCGCTCCGGGCGCGAGAATGGTGATGTCGACGCGACGGTTCCTCGCGCGGTTCGCCGGTGTGTCGTTGGGCGCAATCGGCTCGGTATCGCCGCGGCCTTCCGCGGTGAATCGGCCAGGCGATCCCGCGCGCGCGGCCAGCATGTCTTTCACGACATCGGCGCGCGCCTGCGACAGATGCCAGTTCGACGGAAAACGCGCTGACACCAGACGCTGGTTGTCCGTGTGTCCCGCGACGACGACATTGCCCGGCACATCCCGTAACGCGTCGCCGATGCGCTGGATCAAGCCGAGGTACTCCGACGCGAGTTCGGCGCTGCCCGATGCGAACAGGCCGTCGCCGTTGATTTCGACGACCGTCCTGTCCGGTCTTTCGGACACGCGCACGAGGCCCTGAGCGATCTCCGGCGCGAGGAATTGCGACAGCTTCGGCGCGAGCGCGGGCGGCGGCGCGGCCTTCGCCGCGGCGAGCGGCGGCGGCGCGACGCGCACGCTGTGCAAGGCGGCGAACACCGGATCGGACTCGTCGTTCAGACGCAGGCTCAGCACGAGATGCGCGCCGACGAGCAGCACACCCGCGACGGCGGCCGCGACCCACAACGGCACCAGTTGCAGCAGCGGCTTGCGTTCTCCCTTGACGGGCAACCAGTGCACGGACAGATCGCGCTCGGCCGCCCCACGTTGCGAACGGATCATCGTTTCGAGCCGTTCACGAATCGTGTCCAGCTGCGTGCGTCCGCCGTCGATCAACCGGTATCGGCCTTCGAAGCCGAGCCCGAGAATCACGTAGATCAGTTCGAGCACATCGATGTTCGCAGCGGGGTTCTGCGCGAGCCGCTGCAAGATCAGGAAGAAGCGCTCGCCGCCCGACGCCTCGTTATGAAACGTCACGAGCAGGCTGCGGCTCGCCCACATGCCCGCGCCCCACGGCGTGCTCGAAATGGCCTCGTCGAGGAACGTGCACAGACAGTAGCGCGACGCGCCGAGTTTCTCGTCGTCGATACCGTTCGCGCGCCCTTGCGTCTCGAATGCCCGCATCATCTGCATGAGCTGAGTGCGCAACGCTTCGACGTCCGGATGGGTCGGCAACTGGCGCAGCGGCACGGCCAGCTCGAGCAGCGGATTGGCCGCGCGCAGCAGCGGATTCAGGCCGCCCGTATCCGGCGAAATCGGCGCCGCGGTCGCGGCGGCCGCCACGAATGTTGTGCGGGAGCCGCCCGGTGTCGGAATCAGGATCGTCGCGCCGGGATCGTCGAGCGGGCCGCGCGGTTCATCTGGAGTCACGATGTATGTCCTCGATCAATCCCTCACCGGCGAATGGCCCAAAATTCCATCGCCAGCCCCGGGAATTCGCCCGCGACATGCAACGCCATTCCGGCGGAAGTCGCGAACTGCTTCCACAGATCGTTGCCGCGATCGAGCTCGAAGTACGTGAACCCCGCATGAAACGGCAACTGGCGCGGTGCGACAGGCAGCGCACGTAGCCCGATGCCAGGCAGCTGCAGGTTCACGAGATCGCGGATGCGCTCGACCGGTCCGATCTTCACTTGCGGCGCGAAGCCCGTCAGAATGTTTTCCGCCGGCATCTGCGCGCGCACGGCCAGCACGAACATCGCCGAAGCAAACAGGTTCCGGTCCGGCACGAGCGCCACACGCAGGCCGAACTTGCGTTCTTCGAGCGGAATCGGCACCGCATGCGGGTCCATCACCATGCTGAGCGACGCGCGCAGATCGTCGATGACGGGCGCGAAGGTCTCCTTGAGCCGGTCGTGCCGGTACACGGGATACGCGGACGGCCGCTTCGTCGGCTGGCTGAACGTGGCCAGTTCGCCTGCAAGCTGCAACGCGATCCCGTAGAGAGTCTCCGGGTGCAGCCCCGTCATCGTCGACAGATGCGCGGCGAGCGGCTCGTGCCGGTTGATCAGTTGCAGCAGCAGGAAATCCGCCACTTCCGCGACGCCCGTCACGCCGGGTTGCGCAAGACGCGCGGCCAGCGCCTCGCCGCGCTGGTGCAGCAGGCCGACAAGGTCGTCCACGAATGCGGCGAGCCGGCGCGCCACACGATAGTCGAGACATGGCGGGCTGTAGTCGCTTTCGAGCACGACGCGGTTATCCGGCAAGCGTTCGACGACGCGCGCGACACCCAGTACCGCATACGCATTCGCCACATCGGATTCGAGCGCGAGGCGCACGCGCAGCTTGCCGATCTGCATAAGCGCGGGCGTGGCATTCGGATCGTTGCTGTCGCCGACTTCGAGTTCGGACACGCGATGCCGCGCGAAATTTTCTTCACTCCCGTCATCGCCCGTTTCCGCTATGCCGGGTCGGCGCACGGGCAGCGCGAGGCAGATCAGCGCGTTGCGCGTGCCTTCGGGAATATCGAGCGGCTCGGGGAGATCGTCGTCGGCGGGCAGGTTCAATGGCGTGCCGTCGGGCATCACGCCCGCGCACGACAGCAGCGCGACCTTGCCGAGCTTGAGCAGTTGCTCGTCGATCTCCAGCGCGGTCAGCCCCCAGCTATACGCACGCAGTCCCGCAGCCCGAGTCTCGAGTTGAGTCTGCAGATAGCGGTCGTGCTGCTGCAGATGCTGCGGCTGCAGGAACATCCCCTCCGACCAGATGACTTTGCTGTTCCAGGACATGTTGTCTCGTCGTATCCAGTGGTTTTCTCGTAGCGACCAGGTTCAGCGGTTGCGTGACGGGTCTGTCCTGCCGCTCTTGCGCGCGGTGCGCAGCGCGTCGATCTGCGCTTCGTACGCGTCGTTGAACGCCTTGCCGAACAGCCGCTGGAAGTCGTCCTGAGCCTCGCGTGACACGTTCTCGTGGCGCTCGACAAACAGGTCCCACAGCCTGGCCTTGCGATTGGACAGCACCTTCTCGATCATGCCGCCTTCCTTCAACTGAGCCTCGATGTGGGCGGGATCGAAACGTCCAAGCACTTCCGCGAGTGCCGCGCGCATGCCGGCGATCACGGCCAGCTCATGCGACTCGATGTCGTCGAATGCGCACTCCAGCGCTTGCGCCGGCGGCAGATAGCCGGCGCCCCGGCCCGTCAGCATCTGCTCGAGCGCGCTGTCGACATCGGGGAAAAACTTTAGCGGGTTGTTGTCTCGCGCGACGATCAGCGTGATGTCGAGCCGCACCTCGCGACGCGTCATCGAGCGGGCGCGCAGCACGCCCATCGTGCCGCGCAACGCCTCGCGCAACATCGCGCCGACGAGCCGCGCCAGCTCCGCAGGCGGAACATTCGGCGCGCGCGAAGGATCGAGGCCGAGTCCTTCGACGAGCGCGGCGTAGGCGTCACCCTCCGCCCACGGGACGCGCGGTGTGGCGGCTTCTTCGCGCGCACCGGGCGACGCAGATGCGCATGCAGGCGTCGCGGCAGCACCCGGCGGCGGCGCATGCGTCGGGGCTTGCGGCGCGGGCACGGCAGCTTGCGCGGGCGCTGAAGCGGCGGGAGCCGGTGCCGGTTCCGGTTCGTGAACGGGCGCGAGCTCGGTGGGATCCTCGAAAACCTCCTGCTGTGCTGGCTGTGCTGGCTGTGCGAGAAGATCGTCGAATGGCGTCGCGGCTGCGCCTTCAGCGGCATCGCCGAGCAGACTGGCTGGCAGGCCTGTCGGTCCATGTTGTGTTGCGGGAACGGGCGCGCCTGGGGCTGGAGCGTGGACGGGATGCGCTCGAGGCAATGCCTGCGACGGCGTGGAGGCAAACGCTGGCGCGGACGCGGCCGCGCCGGACGCACCGCCTGGACGCGGCGACGACTCCCATTGCGCAAGCGCATCGGCGAGTGGATCGTAATCGGCGGGAATGCCTCCCGGCTGCGCGGCACGCACCGCGGACGAGCCGGACGAGCCGGACGAACCGGACCTGCCCGACGCGAGGTGCGGCACGACGGGCACTGGCGGCACCCGAGGCTCGGGCGCGGAGAACGCCTGAAACTCCGGCGCGACATGATCGCTTTCGGACCCTGCATAGCGCGGTCCCGACGCAATGGGCTTGCGCTCACCGAAGGCGGGTTGCCCAAGCGGATCGAGCGCGCCCAGACCGAACGGATCGCTTTGCATGTCGGCCGGCGACCGTTCGCCGAGCACCTTCACGGCCGCCAGCGGATCGGGTAGCCCCGTCATGCTGCGCACACCCGCGACGCGTTCTCCAATCGACACTTCGAGCAGATACGTGCCGATCATCAGCCGGTCGCCGTTCGCGAGCCGCGCCTCGCGCGTGCCGCCCAGCGCGTGCTGGTTCAGCACGCTCGGATTGCTGCCGAGATCGCACAACAGATACTCGCCGTCGCGGAACTCAATGCGTGCATGCACGCGCGAAATCGCGCGCTGCTGATCGGGCAGCACCAGGGTGCAGTCGGTTGCGCGCCCGATGGTGCCACCCGCCGCGCCGAACTCGACCACGATTGGCTCGGCGATGGGCTCGTCATTGAAGCGCGCGACGCACAACGAAAGAATCGGACCTTTCACCTGACTCCCCTGTCGGCCAAAGCGGGATGTCGACAGGAGCCGGCGCCCTGGCGCCTGCTTGCCGTCGCATGCCTTGCTCTGGCCGAATGCAAGATGGTTGCTGCGTAGTCAACCAGGCATCACGTCATCATTTCAGTTTCTTCGTGCCGTCGTCGGCGTCCTTTGGATCGGTGGGGTCGGTGGGCGACGAACCGCTGCCTGACCCCGCCGAGCCGCCCGAATTCAACAGAATCGGTGTGCCCGATACCGCGACGCTCGCCGGTCCCACCACGACGAATGCGCCCCCTGCCTTAAGCGTAATGCTCGCGCCCGCTTCAATCACGATATTCATGCCCGCCTTGATGTGGACGTTCATGCCCGCGTCGATCGCATAGTCCATCCCCACTTTTTCCTGCAGCTTCTGGCTGACGTTCAGCGAATCATTGCCCGCCACTTTCGCGTTCCGGTCGCCCGTCACGCTATCGTGCCGCGCACCCGTCACCGCAATGAACTCGTTGCCTGTCACCTTCAGATGCCGGTCGTTGCCGACGTTCGCCAGCATGTCGTTCCCGATCCACGTTTCGTGGTCTTTTTCTGCATGGAAGAACAGTTGCTCGCTGCCCTTCGTATCGTCGAAACGCATCTCGTTGAATCCGCCGCCGCCCTTGGTCGAGTTGCTCTTCCACGTTGAGAGGGCGGAATTCGCCGGCAGGTCGTACGGCGGCATCGTGTTGGCGTTGTACACGCAGCCGGTGACGAGCGGCCGGTCCGGATCGCCCTCGACGAAATCGACGAGCACTTCCTGGCCGATGCGCGGAATAAAAAATGTGCCCCAGCGCTTGCCCGCCCAACTGTGCGCGACGCGCACCCAGCAGCGCTTCATCCGTTCGCCCGCGTCGGCAGGCGGCGCAAACTGCTCCCAGTGAAACTGCACCTTGATGCGGCCGTACTTGTCGGTGAGAACCTCGTCGCCGTCGGGGCCGACCACCGTCGCGGTCTGCAGCCCGCCTATGACGGCGCGCGGTGTGATGCGTTCGGCGCGGAACTGGTTTTCCTTGCGCAGCGCGGTAAAGCTGCAATCGAAAAACGGCAGCGCGCGATTGTCGTTATAGGTCGATACGTAGGTGTCGGAATTGATTTCGTAGTCGGCGCGGACAACCAGATAGTCGTGATTCTGCGACTCGCACGCATGGCCTTGCAGCGCGAACAGACCGCCTGGCCACACGCCGCGCGCGCTCGTCCGTCCGCTGATGCTTTCGTTTCGCGCCTGACGTATTTCCACGCCGACTTTCGCGTAACGGTCGCCGTCGCCCGACTGGACGTGGCCGCTCAGATGTTCCTGCATCGTAAAGACGGGCGGATCGTAGACTTTCGGCCGTGTCGCGCGCGAGAGCAAGCCTTGCTGGTTGCTCGACGACGGCTTCTCGAAGTCGTATTCGTTGACTTCGTATTTGCCCGTCTGCAACTCGGCGCCCGACGACCATTGATACACGCATTCCTTCTCCTGGAGCGGTTCGTACCACCCGTCGTAGGAGATCGTCGCGTAGTGCTCGATCGACGTGTGAACGTCCGCCGAATCGGTCATCACTAGCGTGTGCTTGCCACCCTTGTGCTCGAAGTAGTAGTAGATGCCCTCATGTTCCATCAGCCGGCTGACGAAGTCGAAATCCGTCTCGCGATACTGCGCGCAGTGCTGCAACGACGGATAGGCCGCCGCGCATTTGTTACTCAGATCGATGTCGTAGTCCTGCAATACCCTGGCGATGATGTCGGGTACCGTCATATCGTGAAAGAAGCGGCTGTGCGACGCACGCGTGAGCAGCCACAGCCGGGGCCGCACGACGGCCTCGTAGCGCGCCATCCGGTTACGGGTTCGGTCGCCGGGCGCGATGAGGCGAAACGTGGTCACGATGCCGTTGATCTGGCGCTCGCCATCGGATGGCAGCGACACGGCAATCGACATGTCCTGGCCCAGCAGGTCGCCCGCATTGAGATCGTTGCTCAAGCCAAGCAGGTCCACACGGAACTCGCTGAGCCGGCCCAGCTCCTCGTGACCTGTCAGGCGCAGGAACAACAGATCGCCGCCGGCAGGCGCGCAACTGACGGTGACGTGGCGGAGCGGGTCTTGAGTGGTCATGGTCGCATGGCCTTGCGTCGACTTATCAGGGAATCATCGTCTTGACCGTGGCGGGATTGACGATCGTGACCACGCCGCCCCAGTTGCACATGCACTTCGAAACATTGTCGAGCGACGGCTGGTTGCCGAGCAGCACGGTCGGCGCACCCGTCACCCACGGCGACATCGTCGCGGGCACGCACGGCATCGGCGTCAGCACGCCCATCGCGGCAGCCGTCGCCGCGGCCACGGTCGGATTGCCGGGCGAACTGCACATGCCGAACGGCATGATGTTGACGAGGGGCACATGGTCCATGATGTTGGCCGCCGGCGGCCCTTCGCCCATCACGCGGTTCACCGGCAGCACGACGAGCGCCGAAGGCGCTGCGCCGAACGAGCATTGCAGCGTCGCACCCATGCTGACTTGTTGCGGCATATGAACCCTCCATCCAAGTGCGGGCGCTCAATCGAACGTATAGACGAATTCGCCGTTGCGCGCGCCGATCTGCACCTTCGACACGGTGGTGCCATTCATCATCCGCGCGAGGAACTCATTGCTGATGTGCGGCAGCAGCGTGTTCGTCAGGATCGCATCGATCATGCGGCCGCCGCTCTCCAGTTCGGTGCAGCGGCTCGCGATCAGCTTCACGACATCATCGTCGTACGAAAACGGAATCTTGTGCGAAGCGCGCACGCGCTTTTCGATGCGCCCCAACTGCAAGCGGATAATCGCGCCGAGCATCTCGTCGGACAGCGGATAGTACGGAATCACGACGAGGCGTCCCAGCAGCGCCGGCGGAAACACTTTCAACAACGGTTCGCGCAGCGCTTTCGCAATGCCCTCCGGCTCGGGCATCAGCTCGGGGTCCTTGCACAGGTTCGTGATCAGATCGGTGCCGGCATTCGTCGTGAGCAGGATCAGCGTGTTCCTGAAATCGATCACGCGCCCTTCGCCGTCTTCCATCCAGCCCTTGTCGAACACCTGGAAGAAAATCTCGTGCACGTCGGGGTGCGCCTTCTCGACTTCGTCGAGCAGCACGACGCTATATGGGCGGCGGCGCACGGCCTCCGTCAGCACGCCGCCTTCGCCATAACCGACGTATCCCGGCGGCGCGCCCTTGAGCGACGAGACGGTGTGTGCTTCCTGATATTCGCTCATGTTGATCGTGATGACGTTCTGCTCGCCGCCGTACAGCACTTCGGCGAGCGCCAGCGCCGTTTCCGTCTTGCCCACGCCGGACGTGCCCGCGAGCATGAACACACCGATCGGCTTGTCCGGATTGTCGAGACCGGCGCGGGAAGTCTGGATGCGGCGCGCGATCATCTGCGTGGCGTGAGCCTGGCCGATGATCCGTTTGTTCAGGCTTTCCGCGAGCTTCAGCACGTTCTCGATCTCGTTGCGCACCATCCGTCCCACGGGAATCCCGGTCCAGTCCTGCACGACGGACGCGACCGCCTGCTGGTCGACCGTCGGCAGAATCAGCGGGTCTTCGCCCTGATGCTGCACGAGCTTCGCTTGCAGTTCCCGCAGTTCGGCGAGGCGCGCCTCGCGCGCGGCAGGATCGATGGACGCAGCGGGTTCGATGGATGCGGCGCCCGCCGCGCCTTCGACCTTGCCTGTCTCGTTGCGCAGTTCGGCGCGCAACGCGAGGATGCGTTCGACAAGTTCTTTTTCCGCCTGCCAGCGCGCTTCGAGTTCGGCGAGACGCGCGCGTTCCGCCGTTACACGCTCCGTTGCCGCCGCGAGCCGTTCGCCCGTTTCGATACCGACAGCCGTCTCGCGCCCGATGATTTCCAGTTCCGTTTCGAGCGCGGCGATGCGCTTTCTCGAATCGTCAACGGAGGGCGGCGTCGCGTGCTGGCTCACCGCGACGCGTGCACACGCGGTGTCGAGCAGGCTCACTGCCTTGTCCGGCAACTGGCGCGCGGGAATGTAGCGGTGTGACAGCCGCACGGCCGCCTCCAGCGCTTCGTCGAGCACCTGCACCTTGTGATGTTTTTCCATGGTCGACGTGATGCCCCGCATCATCAGGATGGCCCTGGTCTCGTCCGGTTCTGGCACCTGCACGACCTGGAAGCGCCGCGTGAGCGCCGGGTCCTTTTCGATGTGCTTCTTGTACTCGGCCCATGTCGTCGCCGCGACGGTCCGCAGCGTGCCGCGCGCGAGCGCGGGCTTGAGCAGATTGGCGGCGTCGCCGGTGCCCGCTGCACCGCCTGCGCCGATCAGCGTATGCGCTTCGTCGATGAAAAGAATGACCGGCTTTTCGGAAGCCTGCACTTCCTCGATCACCTGGCGCAGCCGGTTCTCGAATTCGCCTTTCATGCTGGCGCCCGCTTGCAGCAGGCCCACATCGAGGGTTCGCAGCTGCACGTCGCGCAGCGTCGGCGGCACGTCGCCCGCGACGATGCGCTGCGCAAAGCCCTCGACCACCGCCGTCTTGCCCACCCCCGCTTCGCCTGTGAGGATCGGGTTGTTCTGACGGCGGCGCATCAGGATATCGACCACCTGGCGAATCTCTTCGTCGCGGCCGACGATCGGATCGAGCTTGCCGTTGCGCGCCTGCTCGGTCAGATCGGTCGTGAAGCGCCTGAGCGCCTCCTGCTTGCCCATCGCTGCTGGCGGCACGCCACCGCCGCTGTCGCCCGTGGCAGGCGCGCCCGCTGCCTGGAAGCCGTCGCTCGCGCTCATTCCCGCTTCGGGCGAGCCGCCCAGCAGCGCGTCGAATTCGTCGGCGAGCACTTCGAGCTTGACCCGTTCGAACTGGCGCGAGATCCCATACAGCGCGTTGCGCAGCGACGGCGTCTTCAGCAGGCCGACGACCAGATGGCCCGTGCGCACCTGCGACTCGCCAAACATCAGCGAGCCGAACACCCAGCCGCGTTCGACGGCCTCCTCGACCTGCGAGCCGATGTCGACGACGGAGCCCGCGCCACGCGGCAGCCGGTCGAGCGCATCCGTCAGATCGCGCGCCAGCGCCGACGGCTCGACGCCGAAGTGCTTCACAATGCGATGCAGATCGGAATCCTGCAATTGCAGGATCTGGTGGAACCAGTGGACAAGCTCGATGTACGGATTGCCGCGCAGCTTGCAGAACACGTTCGCACTTTCGATCGCGCGATATGCCACCTTGTTCAGCTTGCCGAACAACGCTGCACGTTTGATTTCGGCCATGTTGACTAGTCCTTGCGAGAATGTTGGGATGCTGACTGGCGCGTGCGCACGTCGCCGCGCGCGGGTTCGCCGGACCGTCGGGACAACGAAGCGGGATGCAGCCTGAGCTGACGCTCGTCCTGCGCGGCGGGACCGCTGAGCACCCAGCTCGTGTAGCCGAGCCGCGCGCCGCGTCCGAGGGCGAGACGCGGCACCTCTTCCTGTTTGAGCCACAGGTTCAGGTCCCAGTCGAGGCCGTCGCGCGCATAGTTGCGCACCCAGTCGGCCAGACGGCGCAGACTCTCGCCGCCGGGCAGAAAGCGCTCGTAGTCGGCGAACGTCAATGGACCGATGACGACGCGGAACTTGTGCTGGCAGTCCCACACGCGGGCGCCGAGCACCGTCGAGACGCCCAGTGCGGACGACCCGTCACGCGCGCCGAGCCGCGATAGCGTGTCGCGCGGCAGCGCCATCCAATGGCCGATCCATTGCTCGATGCGCACAGGCAGACTGAAAAAACGCGAAAGAATCAGTTGCAGCCCTGCGGCGGGGCGAGTCGGCGCGGCGAGCAGTCCGGCGAAATGCAGCTTGGCGAAATCGGGCACGGCGTCGCGCTCGCGCAGCGCCGCTTCGCCGAGGCCAAACGTGCTGCCGACATAGAAGGAAAAGCGGTCGCGCTCCCGGCGGTCGAGACTCACCGCCGGCTGTGCGTCGGCCCACGCCCGATAGAACAGCGACACCATCCGGTGATGGAAGATGTCGAGAAAACGCGCGAAGGTCGGATCGTTCGCGTTGCGCGCGCGGTCGCGCACATATTCGGTCAGATGCACGGGCATCGGCCCGTTCGGCCCGAGCAGGCCCATGAAGTTGACCGCGAGCCGCATCGCGTGCCCGTCGCGCGGCGCAATCAGCGTGGCGAGCGTGGCGGGATGAAAGATCAGTTCCGGCTCCTGCGTGAAGCGCACGGCGTCGTCACGCGGGCGCAGCGACTCTCCGATGCGCGGTTTGTCCCGATGTGCGTTTTCGATGAGCCGCACGGCCTGGAAGAAGTCGAAGCGCCACGTTTGCGCTTCGAGCTCGCGCAGCATGGTCAGAGCGTCCGGCATTGTCCGCCTCTCGCTGGCCAGCGCATGATCTCGCCGCGAGACAGCGTTTTCACCACCGTCTCGGCGAACGAATTGATCGATACGTATTGCGCAAAGTAATGCGATAGCACCGCGCCGAGCAGAAACGCACCCGCGCCTTCGAAAGCGGCTTCGTCGAGGGTCAGCGTGATCGCGAGGCCACGGCCGAACACGATCGGCCCGGCGAACGGCAGACGGCGCGTGACGGGATGCGAGTCGACCGAGCGCACACCTTCGATCATCCGCTGTGTCGCCGGGTCGCCGACGGGGCAATAGAGGCTCAGCAGGTCGCGCAACGCGCTGGCGCCCTCTTTCGCGCCGCTATCCACCAGCGACGCATAGTTCAGCGACAGATGACTCAGCAGCCGCCACGCGACCGCGCCATGCGCGTATGACGGCAGCGGACGGCTCGGGCCGCTCACGCAGCGCACGCCGTCGACGGGCGCCTCGACGTCGAGCGTGAAGTCGCTCTGGCCGCTGCCCATCGACAGCATGAGCGGCAGGTCGCGATTGGTGCACAGCGCCTGCAACCCGAGCTGGCGCAGATCGCCGCGAAACGGCGCGTTCGCCGCATCGACGAGCGCGATGAACGTCTCGCTGCCGAGATAGCTCGTGCGCGGTCCGCGTTCGGCCTGCCGGGACGAGCGCAGGCGCTTCTCTCGCCGCACCTGATAGTACGCATTGGCGCCGTGGCCCGCGCCGAGATCGTGCGCATGATAGAACGCCTCGAACGTCTGCTCGGCGGCCGCACCCGCACCATAGCCGGTCACTTCCTCGATCCGGTAGATTTCGAAGTCCATGGGCCGCGTGCGATCGGCGACCACGTGATATTCGAACTGCTCGCTGGAAAGCGCGATGCGGTCGGTGCGGCGCGGGAACAGGTTGATCAGCGGCGTACAGAAGAGCGCGAAATTGGACGCGTCGAGCGTCTGTTCGAGCATCGGATCGCCGCGCTCGAGCAACACGATCACTTCCACCTCGTTGTCGCCGCAGCGGCGCAGCGCCGGCTGCAAGCCTTCGATGGCGACGAACATGAAGCGCTGCGCGAACGCGAAATACTCCTGCAGCAGTCGATAGCCCTGGAACGACTGCTTGCCGATAGGGAGCAGCGCTTCGTCCTCCGCAAAGCCGACGGGCGCGACGGCCGTCCGCGGCAATTGCGCATGCCAGGTTGCGGCCCGCGAGACGGGCATCACCAGCACGCCGGCTACCGAGCCCAGCAGGCGTTCGTAGATGCGCGTCGGCAATGCGTCGGTGCCGCGCAGATAGAGGACCAGCCTGTCGAGCTTCAATTGGCTGATCTTCAAGCCGCACGTCGCGCGCAGACGCAACCGCAGGCCCGCCTTGACGCCTGGCGGCAGCGCGATGTCGGCGCCGCCGGGCGATCCGGAATGAGTGAAGAACTTCGCCTCGGCGATTTCGAGCGGCCACAGTGTGAGGTCGTGGGCGCTGCGATATTCGCAACGCGTCGAGCCGTTCTTGTCGAGCAGGCTGCGAAAAGCGCTGCCGCGCGGTATCTTCACCCCCTCCGCGAGCCCGGGGTTGCTCAGGTCGGGACGGATCTGCACGACGGCCATCGATGGCGTCGGCGCGAGATAGTGCGGATAGACCAATTCGGCGAGATGTTGGGTAAAGCGCGGAAACTCCGCGTCGATCTTCATCTGCACGCGCGCGGCGAGAAAGCTGAATCCTTCGAGCAGACGTTCGACATACGGGTCCGCGCATTCGAGGCTCTCCAGCCCGAGCCGCGCGGCGACCTTCGGGTATTCCTTCGCGAACTCCCCGCCCATCTCCCGCACATGCTGCAGCTCTTCGCTGTAGTACCTGATCAGTTCGGGATTCATGAGTTCAGCGCCCCCCGCTCTGGTCGATCACCCTGATTTCCCCCGCCTCCAGATCCAGCTCGGTCCGGAAATACAGCCGCTCCGGGTAAGGCTGCGCCCACAAGTCTCCTTCGATCAGAAACGACACGGTGTTGTGGCGCGCCGTGGTCTCTTCGGCCTGGACGGCCGTCACGCGCACCGTCTCGCGCAGGATGCGCGGCTCGAAGGCCCAGATCGCGTCTCGCACGTATTTTTCCAGCTTGGCCGTGTCCATGCTTGAAGCCGTCTTGCCTGCAATATCGGGAAAGCCGAAGTTCAACACCGACGTGCTCACGTACGGATAGCCCGACAGATCCTGCACGGAAGCGAGGCCATTCGCATTGAGAAGCCACGCGAGGTCGCGCTGCACGCTCTGGCGCAATGCGCGCATCGACAGCACGCGGCGCTCGCGCGCTTCCTGCTTGAGCTCTGGCTCGTGGTCGGTCAACCGGTCGAGCAAAGACGGCTGCAACCGGTCGCGCGCGCCTGCCTCAGCCATGATCCGGCGCGGCGCCGGGGCCGCCCTCGCTGCCGGGCGGTGCATCGACCGCCAGTTCGACCGTGCGGATATCGAGCAACGCATAGTCGTTCGCGTCGGTGGTCAGCATCCGTTGCCCGACCGGGCGCGCACCCGCCGCATCGCCACCGACCCATTCGGTCAGATGCGCGAGCCACAGTGCCTGCTTTTTCTCGGCCAGCGTGCCCGCGTAACGCGTTGGGATCAGACCCGCGGCCTGGCCTTCGTTGGCCCATGTGAAGGTCGCCGGCGTCCACACACGGTCGCGCAGATCGGTGGGCGCGTCGATTTCGATGCGCCTGATCCGGGAGAACGGCACCCAGAAATAACGGCCGTTGAGCACGGCTTCGAGCGTGGGGCCAAGCCGGCTGTCGGCATCGGCGATCCACTCGAACGGCTCACCGTTGATACGGCCCGATGTGGCTGGCGCATCGGCGAGTGCTGTGTCGCGCGCGGCTGCGGCGGCTGCGCCGTCGCCCGCGGCATCGAGCCGCAATGCCTCGACCAGCAACGCGAGCCAGCCGGTCGGCTCGCCGAAAATCAGCGGCGCCCGTGCGCCACGGAAGACGTCTTCGCGCAGCGCCTCGCATTGCAACGCCTCGCGATAGATTTGCACCATCGGCAGCGCCGCGGCGTCGAGATCGCCCACCACGTTCAGTTGCGTCAGCGCGCGGTCCCATGAGCCCAGCACCGCGAGCAACTGGAACAGGAACACACGCAGGGCCGCCTTCGACGGATCGTTGCGAACCTGCATCTGCAATTGGCGCAGGCTCTCGTCCAGATCGCCTTCGCGCAAGCTCTCTTCTGCCGTCATGTCGGTACGCTCCGTCTGGCTGGGTCAATGCTGTTTCGCGGCGCCCGGCGCCATGCTTCGCCGTCGCGTCGCCGTGCCGCAGCGACATTCGACTGCGGCACGGCGTCCTGCCCAGGTCTAGCTCGCGTCGTTCTTCGCAACGTCCCACTTCACCTCGACGACGCCGCCTTCTTTCGCGCCCTTCGCGTTCTGAGGCTGATACTCGATATGAAACTTTTCAAAGTTCAACGTGACGTTTTCGGTAAAACGCTCCTCGCCTCCCGAGCCGCCCGTCGAATACGAACTGACCAGCAGCGAAGTCAGCGTGACCTTGTAGTATTCGAGCGGATTGTCGCCGCCCGCCTTGCGCACGGTCAGCACCGCCGAGTCGATGTGAGAACCCTTGCAGCACGCCGCCATGATGGCGGGCGACGCCTTGTCGGTATATTTGGTGAACGAGAGATCCTGCACGTTCACCTTGCCCGCGCCGCCACCCGTGCCCATGTGCATCGTGCCGCTCTGACTCAGCCCCCAGCTCCATGCCAGCACTTCGATTTCTTCCTTATGAGTCTTGTCCTGGGACTCGCCCTTGATGTCGCCCAGCTTCATGAACATATCGACGGCCATGTTCCTCTCCACTCAAAACGTTTCGTCAGTAACAACGGAATTCCGTCATGCCGCCTTGGCGGACGGAAGCTTCGAGACCAGCCGCAACGACACGGTCAGGCCTTCCAACTGGTAATGCGGACGCAGGAAAAACTTCGACGTGTAGTAGCCGGGGTTGCCCTCGACTTCTTCGATCACGACTTCGGCGGCGGCAAGCGGCCGGCGCGCTTTCGACTCTTCGCTGGAATGGGCCGGGTCGCCGTCCACGTACTGAAGAATCCAGTTCTGCAGCCAGCGCTGCATGTCGTCCCTCTCCTTGAAACTGCCGATCTTGTCGCGCACGATGCACTTCAGGTAATGAGCGAAGCGGCTGCACGCAAACAGATAAGGCAGGCGTGCGGCGAGATTCGCGTTGGCCGTGGCATCGGGATCTTCGTATTCGGCAGGCTTGTGCAGCGATTGCGCGCCGATGAACGCGGCAAAGTCGGAGTTTTTCTTGTGCACGAGCGGCATGAAGCCGTTCTTCGCCAGCTCCGCTTCGCGCCGGTCGCTGATGGCGATTTCCGTCGGGCACTTCATGTCGACGCCGCCGTCGTCGGTGGGGAACGAATGAACCGGCAAGCCCTCGACCGCGCCGCCCGACTCGATGCCGCGAATCCGCGAACACCAGCCGTAGATCTTGAACGAGCGGTTGATATTCGCCGCCATCGCATACGCCGCGTTGGCCCACGCATATTTGCTGCTGTCCGCGCCGGCTGTGTCTTCTTCGAAGTCGAATTCGTCGACGGGATTGGTCTTCGCGCCATACGGCGCGCGTGCGAGAAATCGCGGCATCGCGAGACCGATATAGCGCGAATCTTCCGACTCGCGCAACGAGCGCCATGCGGCATGCTCCGGAGTCTGGAAGATCTTCGTCAGATCGCGCGGATTGGCCAGTTCCTGCCATGAATCCATCAGCATCACGGCGGGGTCCGCACCCGCGATGAACGGCGCGTGCGCGGCAGCCGAAATCTTCGCGATCTGCGTCAGCAGGTCGACATCCGGCCCGCTGTTGTCGAAGTAATAGTCGGCCACGAGCGCGCCGTAAGGCTCGCCGCCGAACTGGCCATATTCTTCTTCATAGAGCTTCTTGAAGAACGGGCTCTGGTCCCACGCGGTGCCTTTGTATTTCTTGAGCGACTTGTACAACTCGCCCTTCGAAATATTCATCACGCGAATCTTCAGCGACTCGTCGGTCTCGGTGTTGTTCACCAGATAGTGCAGTCCGCGCCATGCGCTCTCCACTTTCTGGAATTCTTCCGAGTGGATGATCAGGTTGATCTGCTCGGACAGCTTGTTGTCGATCTGCGCGATCATGCCCTCGATCGTCGCCAGGACGTCATTCGAAATGACGGCGGTCTCACGCAATGCCTGTTCCGCAAGCGTGCGCACGGCCGTCTCTACCGCTTCTTTCGCCTTTTCGCTCTTCGGCTTGAATTCCTGTTGCAGCAGATTCGCAAAGTCGCTCATTTCGAGCGCGCCCTCTGCCTGCTGCGTCTGCTCCTGGGGGGTGGGTTCGGCCATGGTCAGACTCCACTGATAGTCGCGCTTATTCCTGTGGCTTCGGCGCGGATGCGAGCGATTGCAGCAGGGCCGGATCGCTCAGTACTTTCGCGAGCAGCTCCTCTGCGCCGGTCTTGCCGTCCATATACGTCATGAGGTTCTGCAACTGGCCGCGCGCCTCGAGCAGCTTCGACAGCGCATCGACCTTGCGCGCGACGGCCGCGGGAGAAAAGTCGTCCATGCTCTCGAACGTCATGTCGACAGCGAGGTTGCCTTCGCCCGTCAACATGTTCGGCACCTGCACCGCGACGCGCGGCTTCATCGACTTCAGGCGCTCATCGAAGTTGTCGACGTCGATCTCCAGAAACTTGCGATCCGCGACGGGCGCGAGCGGATCGGCAGGCTGCCCGGACAAATCTGCCATCACGCCCATCACGAAAGGCAGATGCACCTTCTTTTCCGAGCCATACACCTCGACGTCATACTCGATCTGCACGCGCGGCGCGCGATTGCGTGCAATGAATTTCTGGCTGCTTTCCTTGGCCACGACAGTTCCCCTGGTTGACACCGCACCTCGAAAGGCGGGGCGGCGTATCAGTTACATTGCTGCTCAACTCCCACGACTATTCGTTTTCGATACCGCCAACCTGGCGAGCCTGGCCGAGACCTTCCGGCGCCAGGTCCTCCAGTATTTCGATGAAGCTCTTGTCAACGAGACGCCTCGCCCGGTTCAGCAACAGCGGCACCGGACTCGACGGCTCATGCTTTTCGTAGTACGCGCAGATCTTGTCCAGCAGGCGGATCACATCCTGCCGGCTGTTGACGTCCCCCGTCTGCGGCGCGGGCGCAGCGCTTCGTGTGGGCGCATCTATCGCGCTGCCGGCCGCCTGCGCCGCTTCCCCGGCGTGCGGCGCAGCCTCGCCGATACGCTCTGCAAGGAATCCCGCCGCCTGCTGCAACAGGCGAGACAATGGCGCCAGGTCGATTGCCCGGGCCGCGCCGACGCGTTCCGTCAACAGCGTTTCGATGCGTATGTTGCTGCTGCGCGCGCCCTGCAATGCAGCAAGGACGTTCGCGGCGTCGTCGCGCATGTCGGCGATCGCCGCATCGATCGATGCGAGCGACAGCGGTTCGACTGCATCGGGAACGGGCACGTCGCCATTCGCATATTCGATGTCCCGCAGCCTGACGACACCATGCGTGCGCGAGGCGACCAGCGGTGTGTCGCGCACGTCTGGCAGCATGCCGGATGGATCGGCGAGAACGGCCAGCGCATTGATGCGCGCAGTCGGATCGTTGTCGTCGTCAGGATCGAGTTGAGGGTAAACATGATCCCAGTGCATTTCGAGCAGGCCTTCGACCAGCGCAAGGCCTTCAGCGAGGCCCTCGAAGCCTTCCCGATGCAGCAAGGCGCGCGCAAGATACGCAGCCACGCGCAAGTCGCGGCTCTTGCCGAACAGCTCAAGAGAAAGCGCCTGGGCTGACTTCCAGTCAGGCGGCGTCGCAGCGACGACGGTATCGCCGTACTGGACGTCGGGCTTGCCGTGCACGACCTGTTCGAGTTCGAGAAACAGCGGGTCGTACTCCACGTCATCCCCACAGGGATGTTCTGGTGATATCCCGGCAAGCAGTACCCCGGCATCGAGCGTGGCCATTTTTGTATTCGCTGCGGTCAGAGACGAATAGTTCTAGCGTGCTTGCCCTTCGCGACGACTCACGCCACGTTAACCCGCCGAAACTGGACTCCTCCGAACGGAAGAGTCAACCTGAACGATTTGGATTACTTATGGACATACGCGACCCTGCCGCCATGTTGCGACAAGGTATCTGCTGCAGAAGACCGATCTGAGCATAGCACGCAATCCTTAAAATTAAAGGCAGTGCGCCATGCTCTGGATTTAGCAAAGTCGATTCAAAAATTCAATTAAAAATGGAGTTTCTAAGTACCTTAAAAAAACGCAAGATGCGCACAGATTCGCTGTTTTGCGTCGATGACGGCATGCACATCCGCTCGAACCGTTACTATCTAGTAAACGTTTAAGTCTCGCGAAATTGAAAAAAGCACGTTTGGACACAATACGGTAAACACTCATATAGCTTTGTCGCCGCGTATGCCATAACTATTGAAGTTCTTTTCGCAGTATTGCGGTTAATGGCCGTTTACTCTATTAATCGAGCATTGACGGCAGCGGACTGAGCGCTGGACGCAAGCCGGCTCCCGGCTTCGACGGACCAACGCCTGTCGGGTACTGAATCCGCACAGTGTGACGCTGTGCTTTTATGCGGGGTGACGTGTGACACACATCAAAAGCGCACGCGCAACTGATCGGGTCTGCGACGCAGCGTTGCCAGACCTGTGGCAACGCCGCACATGTCTGAGTCGTGACGAAATGGCATCGATCTATCTGATCGTGCGCCGCGCGCTGCAGACGTATTACCCCTTCGAATTACAGGCGCTGGGCGAAGACAAGGAAGAATTGATCTCGCAGTTCATCTATTGCAAGGTTTTCCGCCTCGAAGCCTCGCATGCTCACACGGAAGCGTTTCCACTCCATAGCGCGCCCTCCAATGGGCACGCAGTGTGCGCGTATTTTCGCCGCTATCTGATCGATTGCCTGCGCAATGCCAGCCATCAGCGCAACGTCCTGTTCGACAGCGAAGGCGTGCTCGCGCAGATTGAACAGCAGACGGCCGAGCAAAGCGATCCTGTCGGTTCGGTGCTGCTGCAATACGGGCTCGACGAGCGCATTGTGCGGGAATCGGCGGAGCGTTTCATTGCAGGACTCGACGAGGCCGACCAGTTGCTGCTTGGGGGGAGTCTCGGCTGGCTGTCGAACGAAAAAGGCGGACTGGCTGAAATTGCCGCGCGCTATCGGATAGCGTCGTATCACTATCGCGCCCGCAAGCTCGGCGTGACGCTGAAGAAAGGATCGCTGCCCGCCGATTTCGCCGCGACGATCATCGGCGCGTGGATCGAAAAGACACTCGGCATCGACATCGCCCCGGACAACCGCATCGCGATTCTGCTGGTGCTGGGCATCCTGTCCGAGCAATCGCATGCCCCCGCGGCCGAACCCATTGCGCAAAGAGGCTTCCTGTGCAACTTGCCACAGCAAGCCTGACGGACCGCGGCGGCCGGCAAGGCAACGAAGACTCGCTGGGCCAATGGGCAAGCGAGCGTCTTTACTACTGCGTGCTCGCGGACGGCGCGGGTGGACACGGCGGCGGCGATACAGCGTCCGCGATCGTCGTCGATACCGTGCTTGCCGATCTGCGTTATCTGACGGTCAGCGAGCTGCCGCCGACGGGGCAACGCCTCGTGAGCGCGCTTGCGCATGCGAACGACAACATCGTCGAAGAGCAGGCGCGCGGCGGCGCTTCGCTGAAAGACATGCGCTCGACGGCCGTGCTGCTCGCCATCGATTGCGCGCGGCGCACGGCCGCGTGGGCGCATTGCGGCGATTCGCGTCTCTACTGCTTCCGTGGCGGCAACCTCTGCGCGCAGACGCGCGATCACAGCATGGTTCAGGAGATGGTCGACGCGCGCCTGCTGTCCCCCGAGGCCGCGCGTCATCATCCGCGCCGCAACGTGCTGCTCGCTGCGCTCGGCACGCGCGGCGAACTTCACATCACGGGGTCCGACGGCACCTTCGACCTGCTCGATCGTGACGCTTTCCTGTTATGCAGCGATGGACTGTGGGAGTACGTCGACGAAACCTACATGCGCGACGCGTTGCACCAGGCCTCGACGCCGGACGCCTGGCTTGGCGCGCTTGCCGCGCAAGTACGCGTGACGGCGGCCCGAAACCATGACAACCTGAGCGCGATGGCGGTATGGATCGTCGACGCGAACGACGACACGCAGGCAACCCTGTTGCAGGTCAGCCGCGCGCCTTCATGACGACGCGGCTCGCCGCGCTCAGCCGTCGATCCACGCCGGCCCTGAACATGGTTAAAAATCGCCGCAACCATGCGGACTGCTCAACAACATGCAACTGTTCAAATTAGGTTGCGAACGAACGCGCTTCCATTCGACCGCGAGAATGTCCTGGTTGTCGCCCGGTGCGGCCGTCGTGAAGAGCGGCTGATTCGAACCAATGCAGATGTTCGCGCCCTGCAGGTTGTTTTCGTAGACGAAGGTTTGCTCCTCGTTGCCAAAGAACGACTGCAAGCCCGCCCGTACAACCGGATTCTGAAATGTGGTCACGGTCAGCGTGGCGGGCACCTCGTTGACGATATACCCGACGTTCGAAACGAAGTTCGGATTGATCGGATACTGTCCGGGCTGCGAGTTCTGGTTAGCCGGCGTCGTCAGTGAACCCGTCAGCGCGCCTGCCGCCGTATCGCCGTTGACGAGTCCGCTGGCAGTGAAAGTGAACGCGGGGTTGGGGGCACCGGCGAAGCGCGTCGCGCCGTCGGCGGTGACGGTCACGGTCGGCCTCGCGGCATATACGAAGTGGTTGCCCGTCGTCGGCACGGTGCCGCCCCAGCTGCATCCGGCACCGAACGTGCATCCGTAGAAATTGGGCTGCGCCGTGTTCGGCTCGACATGACCGCGCACTTCCTGTTGCCACGTGCCCGTCCAGATGCGCCATCCGTTCGCGGCGCTCAGCGCGCCCGAACTGCCCGCCGTGAAGACGCCGTTCTCCGCCACGAGATCGACGGTGCCGCCCGAGGTCAGCCCCGTATTGAGCGCGACGTTGCCCGTCGAGGCCTCTGCCACGAGATTGCCAGTCATCGCCGAGTTCGTGCCGTCGATCGTGGTCAACGTACCCAGGGTCGCGTTGTACGTCGGGCTCGAAACCGGTCCGATCGCAAAGCCATGCGAGTCGACGAAACTCACGCTGCCCGCGTTGACGAGCGCAAGCACCCCGACGTCGTTTTGCGGATCGGTCAGCGTGAACGTGCCGGGACCCGACAACACGAGATTCGCGGCCTGGATGCCTCCAGGGTCGGTCACGGCGCCCGCCGACGCCAGCGACAATGTGTGTCCGGTGCCAAGCGACAGTCCGAACGCCAGTCGAATGCCCTGACTGCCCGAGCCCGGATTCGACAAGGCGAGGTTCATGTTCAGGCCAGGCTTCACGAGCTGACAAGGGCCGCTCGCCGACCCGCACACACCGTTCACGGTAATGAGCCCCGTGTGCGTGTCCGAGCCGAGCGTGAGGCTCTGGAAGTTCACGAAGCTCGCGAAAGTCTGCGCGTCGATGCTCATGCCGCCGCTCGTGCCGAACAACGTAATCGGCGTCGCGTCCTGCGGCGTGAAGGCGAACGTCGACGGACTGACGCCGGCCGGCAGGATCGACAGCACGCCGCCGCCACCCGAGATGCTCGCGCCGCGGCTCAAGATGCTCTGCGACGTGTTGTCGTTCGACGCGCGCAGCGCGATCGCGCCGCCGGGCGCGCCGTTGACCGACACGGGACCGGCCACGTGGGCGAAGTCCGGCACCGGCACCGCGCCGAACGCGAGGCCCGCGTCGGAGGTATTGGTCGATCCGGCGAGCGAGACCGTGCTGCCGGGCTTCGTCGCGCTCACGCTGCCGTTCAGGATCAGCGTGCCGTAGTCGAGCTGAACGACGCCGCCGCTCGCGCCCGTCGCAGGACCGGTGACCACGCCACGGATATCGATTACACCGCCGTTGTTCGACGTGATCTGCGTGCCGTCTGCAATCAGCACGCCTTGCGAGTTCGAACCAGACCCGCTGCCGTAGATACTCAACTGACCGCTGCCGGTGGTGATCGCCGAGGGCGTCGGCACCGACGATTCAGTCTGGCTTTCGAGGACCACACCCGTCGAGGCAAGGGTTGACGCGGGCGCACCCGTGGTGGTGCCGGACAGCGCGATCGAGCCGCTCGTCGACGATATCGATGCATTGTTGAGGTCGAACCCGGTGCTGCCAGACGTCGTGGCAGGCGTGCTCCCCGCCACCACGATGTTGCCGCTGCCGGTGGCGATCAGCGGCAACTGGGTGACGCTTGCGTCGGCGTTGGTGAGCTGGAATCCGCCGAATGTGCTGACCCCATTGCCGAATTGCGTCGCGCCGGTAACGACGCCGTTCACCGAGACGTTGCCGCTCGTGGTGCGCATCGACATGTTGCTGAGCAGGACGCCGGAGCCGCTAACGGCGCCATTCGCAGTGCCGCTGACCGTCACATTGCCGCTGCTCGCGCTGAGCAGCGTATTTTGCAGGAAGGCCGCCTCGGCCGAATTGCTAGCCGTCGCGGTGCCCGCCACGCCGATCGCACCCAAGCCGGCGTCGAAGGTGGCGTCGATGACGGAAAGACCGGTGCTGGTCGTGGCTTGTGCGTTGCCGCTGACGGAAATCGAACCCGTGTCCGTCGCCGCGAAGGCGGGCGTGGTGGCCTGCCCAGGCAGGCTGGCGAAATCGCCGTTGACGATCATGCCCGTCGCGGACCCGGCGGCCGAACTGGTTGCGACGCCTGCGACGGAGATCGAGCCGGGCCCGCTCGTGCGCATGCCGCCATGCTCCATATCGACGCCGACCGCTTCCATGTTCGACGCGCCGGTTACGTTCGACGAACCGGCCACGCCGATGCTGCCGCCGCCCGTGCCAAGCAGCGCATAGCCGAGCGCCACGCCGGCCGCCACGGTCGACCCGTACCCTATCGCGACCTGCCGGTTGGTGGACACCGAGCCCGTCACCGATATGCCCGCGCCGCCCGTCTCGATCGTGCTTTGTTGCATGCTGACGCCGTTCGCGAACGTGCTCGACCCGAAGAGCGTGACGTTGCCGCTGGTCGTCGCGAGCCGCGAATAGCCGATGGCGACGCCGTCATTCCCCGGCCCCGCCACGCCGGCGATATTCATCGCACCCGCTTCCGTGTTCACCGTCGCGCCGTTGATGATCACCGCGCTCCTGCCGGTGCCGCCGATTGTCAGCGCCCCGCCGTTGGTATCGATCGAGACATTGACGAGATTCACTGCATTCGCGGGGGCGACGCCGCCCACATTCGCGTCGAACACCAGATTGAGCGGGCCCGCCTGCGACGTAATGTTTTGCGCGATGTCCGTGATCGAGCCCGCGGCGCTGAAGGTCAGCGTCGTCGCGTTGTTGCCGGCCGGGGACAACGCGGTCTTCGTGATCGGTGTCTCGATGAGAATATTGCCCGGCTGCCCGCCCGTCGTTCCCGTCGAGATCGCGACCGACGTGCCGTTGCCGAGAGGCGTCTCGATGTCGCTGCGAAAGACGATGCTGTTGTTCCCCCCTGCCGTGAACGTCGCCGTGTTATTGGCCGTCGACGGCGTGACTGGCGTCGTGATAATCGCAAGTTCGGTGTTGTCCGGCTCGATGTAGATATCGAACGGATCGAGTAGCCAGGTTCCGGCCTTCCCTCTGACTGCCGACGCATCGATCTTCACACCCGCCGTATCGAGATAACGGCCCGACGTCTCGATCGATCCGCCATTCCCACCCTGCGCGCCGCCCTTCGCCGACAACGTGCCGTAAATCCGGCTCGCAGTTTCGCTGAACGCGACGACATGTCCGCCGTTGCCGTTTTCCGATGCGTCGGCATGAATGCTCGCACCCGGCGACATCCAGATCGCGTTCGCATTGCGGATATCGGCATCGCGGCCCGCGGCGGCACCGCCGAAGCGCACCGTGCCGCCGCCCGCCGCGCCGCTCGCGTCGACGCGCGCGCCGTCCTGCAGCGCGACATCATGGCCCGTCACATCTACCCGTCCTCCCGTCATGCCCGCGCCACCCGTGGCGTCGAGCGCGCCACTCGCGATGACGACGCCGTTCGCGCCGCCGTCCAGCACGATGCGTCCGTTGCGTTCGGCAAGGCTTCGCGCGCGCACGATCCCCTGCTGGTTGATCACCGTGCCGGCCAGCGCTTCGGCCGTCTGTGCGCTCATGATGACGACCCCGCCATCGGCTGCCAGCGAGCCGGTATTGCCGATCAGCGCGTGCGCCGCGCCCTCGTTGATCTTCAGCGTGGTCAGTCCGTCGCCGGCGAAGTCGAGCGTGATGTCGTTGCCCGCGCCAAGCGCCACGGTGCCAAGACGCGCGTTCACGGTACCCGTGTTGCTAACGGTCCCGCCAAGCAGCACGATCGCGCCGCCCGGACTCGCCGTCAGCGAGCCTGCGTTGCTGACAGGAGCCACCGACTTGCCGACGAAGTGGTAGTTGCCCGCCAGAAAGTCCGCGTTCGAGATGGCGAGAGTCGACGCGACCAGCGAGCCGACGTTTACCGACGAGCCTGGCGCGAAGATCACACCCGCAGGGTTGACGAGAAACACCTTGCCGTTCGCCTGGAGGCGTCCCGCGATCACGCTCGGATCGTTGCCCATCACGCGGTTCAGCAATGCCGCGCTCGACGACGGCTGCGCAATTCTCACCCCCTCGCTCCCGCCGATCGAAAACGTGTTCCAGTTGACGATCGCTCTGGGCGACGATTGCGTGATGTTCATCTGCCCCGCGCCGGGCGATTCGACGCTCACCGTTCCCGACACCACTTGCGCGCCAGTCGGGTTCGCGAGCGCCGCCGGTCCGCACGACGCCGCGAACAGCGCGGCTACCGCACTGGCAATCGTGCCCGCACGCCGCGGCCGCACATAACAGGGCTTGTTCATCGCACACCTCAGCGCCGGACCGAGCCCGGCTCGATTCACGATCCAACGATCCCGTTCTCCGAATGCGAGATGCTCGCCCGCCTTTCGCTCGCCTGCGGAGGTAAAGATACTTCTGACTTCTGCGACGTCACTGGAACGTCTTTGTCATCTGCACATAAAAGCGCGGCACCTTGTCGTTGCCCGTCGTATCGGAGCCCGTCGTGCGCCACGCGATGGTGCCCTGCAGCGTGATGCCGCCCGGCGCCGACCAGAACGCGCCGAATCCGACGCCGCTCCTGGTGATCGTGTTTGCGCCCTGGTTCGGCCGCGGGTTCGCGTTGTAGCGGCCCGTGCCGAAATCGAAGAAGCCGAACACCGTGGTTTTCGCGTTGACCGCGTAACGTCCTTCGACGGTGGCCACGAAGCCTTCGTCGACGAGCGCTTCCGACGGCGAGTAGGCGCGCACCGCGTGCGGCCCGCCGAGCAGAAAGCGCGATGAGTTGTCGAGCGTCGTGCCCGCCCACTGGCCGGAAATGCCGGCAAAGACGCTCACGCGTTCGGTGATCGCATTGAGCCGGTTCGCAAAAAAAGTGGTCCGCATTTCGGTGCCCTGGGTGTTGCGGCCGAACGGCGACGCGTCGAGCGTCTCGGCCTGCGCATTCCTGAAATGCAGGCTGCCGATCAGCAGCTCCACGTCCGCACTGTTAAAGCCGCCGCCAAGCCATGCATCGCGGCTTTCGTAGCTCAGACCGACGCTGCCCTCGACCAGAGAGCGCGGGTTGTGCACGTCCGCCACGCCGATGTTGTCGATCAGATCGCGATACTCGAGGTTGACCCGCGCAAGCAGGTTCTGGCTGCGCGTGCGCACGAGCGGATGCGTGAGCGTGAGGTCCACGACGGTCGCCTCGCCTTGTGCGTCGAGCGACGCGAACTCTTTCCCGAGCGCATAGTTGAGCCGCGACAAGGCGACGCCCACGCGCGTGCCGGATGCGTTGACAGGCGCCTCGTAGCCGATCCGGCCGTACACGGTATCGAGCCGCTCGCTGGCTAGCAGCCGCAAGTCCAGGTTGTCGCCGATCATGAATGGCGAATTGAGCCGGGCCAATGTTCCGAGCCGCCACGTGCCGCTTTCCGGCGCGCCGTAGTTGTCGATGTCCACAGCGAAGATCCAGCGCCTCGCGGGCGCGACGTTGATGGTCAGATCGACGGTGCCTGGCTCCGAGCCTGTTTCAATCGCCGACGTCACCTGGATGCCCGGCAAATCGGACAGCAGCAGCATCGTGCGTTCGATTTCGTGCTGCTGCAGAGGCTTGCCCACGGGAATCTGCGCGACGCGCTCGCGCAACAGGCTTTCACGGATCGGCGTGCCTGCAGCGATATCGAGCCGCACATGACCCACGCGCCCTTCGAGAACGGTGAGCTCAACCGTCCCCGCGCTCACGTCCTGCGGCGGAATCACCACCTGCGCCAGCAGGTAGCCGCGCGCGCGATACACCTGGGTCACCTTCGCGGCGATCGCTTCGATATCCGCGAAGCCGACCTGCTTGCCGATCTGGTCGCGCACGGGCGCAAGCAGCGCGTCGGACGCAATCGTATCGTTGCCTTTGAACGTGATGCCCTTGAGCGTGAACGTCGGACCGGGCGCGCCGACGGCGGGCGGCGTTGCCGGCGGCACGGCGGGCAGCGCCTCGCCGCCGCCCGGCGGCACCGGGCGCGTTTCGCGCGGCTCGACTTGCTGGAGAATGCTGCCGGCGTTCGGCAGCGTCTCGCCCCACGCGAATGTTCCGCTGCAGGCCAGTGCCGCGGCAATCAGTCGAAGTGGTGTCTTCATTGTTGTTCTTAGCGCGCGATGCTCAGGCGCCAACCTCCCATCAGGTCGAACGGAGCCCAGAAGAACGGATGCGCAAAGCGCGGATTCTGCATGACCGCGAGCTGTGCGGTCCGCATTGCGTCGATCGCCTCATGGCCGTCGGCGAGTTGGGCGTAGAACGTGCGCATCGTCAGCGCGCTGGATTCGTCGGCCACGGGCCACATCGACACGATCAGGCTGCTTGCGCCCGCATAGAAAAATGCACGCGTGAAGCCCAGTATCTCGTCGCCGCGCGCGATCCTCCCTAGTCCTGTCTCGCAGGCCGACAGCGTGACGAGCGAGACGTCGTTGAGCTTCAGGTTGTAGATGTCTCTCGCGAGCAGCGAGTCGGGGCCATCGGCAGGCTGCGTCGCGGGCGCGAGCAGGATACGCGAATGCAGCGGGTCGATCGTGTCCGCTTCGGCGTGCGTGGCCACATGCAGGACGCGCCCGGCGGGCGCATTGTCGCGAAAGCTCACACGCGTCGCGCTGGCTTGCAGAAACACTTCGTTGCGCGCGAACAGCGGCGCGATGCCGCGCACTTCGGCCTCGGCGCCCGGCAACGCAAAGGCGGGCGCGATGGTCGGATTGCCGAAGGCCACGAGACTGCTCGCGACCTGCCGCTCGCGTGTCTCAAGTTGCACCGCAACGCTTGCCGACGGTTCGAGCGCAATCGGATGGCGCTGGATCAGAAATCCATCGGCATCGTGCAGCGCCTGAAACGGCAGGTAGTGAAGCGCGCCGTGCGGAACGATGATCAGCCGCTCGTTGTCGTGCAGCCCGAGCGGCGCGATCAGCAGCGCATAAAGTTTGTCGCCGTAGGTGATGGCCGTCTGCCGGCGGCGCACGATCGCATTGCGCATATCGGTGACGGCGGCATCCATGTCGGCGCGCGCAATCGGCAGCGTATAGCCCTTGAGCCCTTCGTTGCGGATCACCCAGACGATGATCGACTTCTCGAGGCTGTGATATTCGACGATCACCTCGTTCGGCTTCAGCGCGTTGCGCACCACATCGAGACCCGGCACGTCGCCGTTCAGTTTCCGGTCGTCGACGCCCGCGTCGACGCGATTGCGCACGACGTCCAGCAGTGCGCGCGCCCGGCTGCGCTCGGACAGGCTCCATGCCGATGCATAGTCGCCGACCTCGACCGTGAGCGCGATGGCCTTTTCGAACACCGCCTGCGTGTCGCCGAAAAGACCCGTCTTGAACTCGTCGCTACGAAAGCGCGCGCGGATGCTTTCGGAATCGTCAACGGCGAGCAGATACGCTTCGCGTGCCTGGCCGCGTTTGCCGAGTACGAGATCGGCGCGCCCGATGCCTTCGTGCGCCCACAGCCGATCGTAGTTCGCATCGCCCGAACTGCTCTCCTTCAGCAGCGCGCCAAACGCGTTGCGTGCGTCTTCCGGCTTGCCTTCGGCCAGCAGCAGATTGCCTTCGATGCGGCGATAGGCGGGCGCGAGTTCGGCTGTCGGCGAAGGGCTCGCCGCGTCGAATGTCTTGCGCGCGTCAGCCGTGTCGCCTGCGGCAATCTGCGCATTTGTGATCGACAGCAACACCAGAGGCCGGTAGCGCGGCGACGCTGTTTCCAGTGCGCGGTGATAGGCAGCGATCGCATCCTGCGGTTGGCCGCGGCGCAGCGCGACATCGCCGAGCACCTTGTTGGCGGGCGCGAATACCTGCTCGGGCGCTTTGGGTGTCGAGGCGAGGGCTTCCTGCGCGTATTTTCCGGCGTTGTCGAGATCGCCCGCGTAGCTGTACGCGATGGCCAGGTCGCGCTTGGAGAGCGCGGCAAGATCCGCGTTGTCGGTGCGCTGCGCCATCACCAGCGCACGGGCCGCCGCCTCGACGCTGTCGCGGAAGTCGCCGCGCTCCGCCGCCGACACCGCCATGCTGCAATAGTCGTATGCGGGCAGAGCGACGCGGTCACGCGACAGCAGCAAGCGCCCTTCGGCCGTCAGCGTCTGCAGGGTTTCGGCGTCGCGCTCGCGCTCGGCTGCCTGGCGAAAGCCGGACGATTCGGGTGCGAGGCCTGGTGTGACGGCGCCTGAGGAAGCCGCGCCCGCATTGGCGGCCAATGAGTGGCCGCACACGCCGAACGTCAGGCAGGCGATCAGCGCAATTGTGCACGCACTGACCCGGACGACATGAAAGCGCGCTTCGGACAAGCGCATGTGCAGCATGGCGCCCGGTACGATTCGCCACGCGTTCTTCGCTCTCCTGGACAAGCGGATTCTTTCGAGTTCGTCCACATCGTCTTCCTGCTGGACGGTCCTGCGACGCGACCGGAGAGCCGTTGTGACTGAAAGCGTCGGCATGCTGACAAAAACGCACGCCGCGCGAAGACCCGCAACGACATACAACTAAACGAATCAGCATGTGCAATTTTGAAAGCCGCGCGGCGCGTGCGGCGACGCGGCATCGCGCAAGCCATCGTGCGAATGGCTGGAAAAGCGCTTCGCAAAGCGCTTCAAAATCGACCTTGTCATTCGTCTTGTAAGTACACGTGCGTGCGTGAGGATGCCGCATGCGTGTTCGCTGCGCCGCGCGACTCGACTCACATGAACATCACGCCCCGATGACAAGTCCCGACGACAAGACGGTAATCGTGTCGCAGCCGGGCGCGTCCGCCACCCGTCCCGCGAACGTCGACACGGCAGTCGCAGGCAATCCAGCTGTCATGCCATCGTCGGCCGCGAACGTCGAGTCGCATCACGCACTGGCGATCGGCGCGCGCGTCGCCGACTTCGAGATCAAGGGGCTGATCGGCGAAGGCGGCTTCGGCATCGTCTATCTGGCTTATGACACTCAATTGGGCCGCAACGTCGCACTCAAGGAATACATGCCTGCCGCGCTTGCTTCGCGCGGCGCCAATGACGAAGTCACCGTGCGCTCCGGGCGTCACGAGGAAACCTTTCGTGCGGGCATGAAGAGCTTCGTCAACGAAGCCAGGCTGCTCGCGCAGTTCGATCATCCGTCGCTCGTCAAGGTGTACCGCTTCTGGGAAGCGAATGGCACCGCGTATATGGTCATGCCCTACTACGAAGGCTTGACGCTGCGCGATACGTTGCGAACGATGAGTTCGCCGCCCGACGAAGCAGGTCTGCGCGCGCTGCTGGGTCCGCTACTCAGCGCGCTCGGCGTGATGCATGCCGCGCAGTGTTTCCACCGCGACATCGCACCGGACAACATCCTGCTGCTCAAGGGCAGCGGCCGCCCGCTGCTGCTCGACTTCGGCGCGGCAAGACGCGTGATCGGGGACATGACACAGGCGCTGACTGTGATCCTGAAACCGGGTTATGCGCCCGTCGAACAATATGCGGAAGTGCCGTCTCTCAAGCAGGGACCATGGACTGATCTGTACGCGGTCGCTGCCGTCGTCTATTTTGCGATTCTCGGCAAGACGCCGCCGCCATCCGTTGGGCGCATGATGAGCGACAGCTATGTGCCCCTCGCGAAGCAAGCCGTGGGACGCTATACGCCCGCCTTTCTGCAGGCGATCGATCACGCGCTCGCGGTAAGGCCCGACGAGCGTCCGCAAAGCGTTCATGTGTTTGCTGCCGAACTGGGCCTGCCGCTCGGCGATCAGGATGACGCCGACGCTCCCTCGCTCGCCATGACGCGCGGCAACGCAGGAGTGCGCGATGCCGGGGACAGCGCGCCGGGTCTGCGCGGAGATTCGAAAGCGGGTGGCCCGAAAGCATCCGTGCGATCCGCGACGGATGGCGCGCCGCGTGAAGCAAACCGGCGATCCATATCGATCGCAGCCAGTGCAGTGGTCATCGCAGGGCTCGCCGCGCTCGGCGGCTGGCTCGCGCTGCGTCCCGCAGGGACGCCCAGCCCCTCCGCCGACGCTCGTGCGACAGTTGCGCCAAACGGCAATGCACCCAATGGCATCGCGGCAAGCAATGGTCTGGCTGCATCGAGCGCCCCTGCACGGGCGCAGTCCGCATCCGTGACGGCTGCTTCCGCGCCGCTAGCGAGCGCCGCGCCGCCGCCATCGACCGCAACATCGACCGCAAACGTGAACCCGGCGGCGAACACAGGCGCGACGGCCGCGCGACAAGCCGCCACCGCACTTCCGCCCTATTCGCCCGACGGCGAACTCGAGCGGATCGCGGCCCTGGCCGATCCGTCGATTCGCGTGACGGCGGCCTCGCGCAACACCACCGCGCGGATCAACAAGGATCGTCTGCAGTTCACGGTCAGCAGCAACCGCGCGGGATATGTGTACGTGTTCATGGTCGATCCCGCCGGTCAATATCTGATGCTGTTCCCAAACGGACTCGACAAGAACAACACAATCAACGCCGGCGAGTCGCTTTCGTTGCCGCGAGCGAGCTGGCCGATGACGGCGGGTGCGCCGGCGGGCCCGAATCACTTCCTCGTGCTGGTGTCGCCGGCTCGGCGGGACTTCTCCGATGGCGGCCTGCATCGCGGGACGGTGTTCGCCGATTTTCCCGAAATGGCGCAGCGCACGGCTGCGGCGCGCCGCACCGGCAGCTATTCACCCTTTGCCGGCCAGGCGCGCTGCACGGCTGGCGCGGCGGACTGCAAGGATACATTCGGCGCGGCAACGTTCACGATCGACGTGATCGGACCGTCGACATAGCGGACCACGCAAGCGCCCGCGCAGCGGCATGAAGGAGGCGGCATGCGCAAGACAGATGGGATGCTCGTGGCGGCAGCGATGCTCGCAGGTTGCGCCAGCGACCAACCCGCCAGTACGACGACGATTGGTCCGCTGCCATCCTCTGCTCAGGTGCAGGCGAAGGAATCCGAGCAGCGGGTTGCCCCCGTCACGTTGCCGTCGTCTGAGGCTCGGGCGCAATCTGCCCCGATGCAGGCGATGCCGCCAGCATCACCTGCGCCCGCGAGTGTCACCATGGCCGCTGCGCCGCAAGCGAACGCAAACGCGAACTCGATCGCCACCGTCGCGTTCGCGACGCGTCATGCGTACTACGAGGCATCCCGCTTCGCCGACCTGCCCGGGTGGAACACCGACGACCTCGGCAGTTGCTGGGATGCGTTCAAACGCAGTTGCGCCGCGCTCGGCTCACGCACGGGCTGGTCGGAACCGTGCGCGGCGTCGCGCGCCGTGGATGCGCGCAACGTCGCCGCGGTCCGGCTGTTCTTCGAGAAGTACTTCAACGCGTACCAGATCCGCAATACGGACAAGAGCGGCGAAGGCACGCTAACGGGCTACTACGAGCCGCTTCTGAACGGCAGCGACCAGTTCGGCGGCGCCTTCGTCTATCCGATCTACGGCACGCCGGATGACATGCTGTATCTCGATGCGCGGCGCCTGCCCGAGCGAGCGCGCGGCACCGTGAGCGCGGCCCGCGTCGACGGGCGCGTGGTCATTCCCGTCAGCGATGTCGAGGCGAATGGCGTCAAGGGCGTCTACGCGCTCGACCTGCGCGGCAGCGTTCCCGACATCCGCGACAAGAAGATCCGTCTGCGCCTCGATCGCGATCGCATCGTGCCTTACTACACGCGGGCCGAAATCGAGCGCGGCGCGCTCAAGGCGCCCGTTCTCGCGTACGTCGACGATCCTGTGATGCTCTATTCGATGCAGGTGCAAGGCGCAGGCAAGGTGCGCATGCGCGACGGCAGCGTGCGGCGCTTCGCTTACGCCGAGCAGAACGGCCGTCCGTTCATGCCGCCCGTCGCGCGCGCGAGCGGCGGCAGCGGCCAACGGATCACCGTGCGAGGCATGGATGTGGAGATCGATGTCGAGGATGCGCCATCGATGGACAGCGCAGGCACTGTCAGTCCTGGCGATGATCCATCCGTGACCGCGCGTGCAGACGATGACGAGCCGTCATCGCCATTGCTGCGCGGTTTCGAGCTGGCGGCAGCGACACCGCAAAGCGGCGGATCGGTGACGCCCGCCATTCGCCCGGCCGGCAGCAGCAAGGCGGGCGCGACTTCGAATGGTTTCGCCGTTTCGAAGACACGCGAGGCCGCTGCGGGAACCGCAGGTACACCCGTGAGCAAGGCGCCCGTCAAGCGATTATTCGCCGTCTCCGATCCCAGCTATGTGTTCTTCCGTTCAATCCCCGATTCGCCGTACGGACCCGTCGGAGCGCTGGGCGTGCCACTGTCGCCGGGCCGGTCGGTCGCCGTCGATCCGCGCACGACGCCGCTCGGTGCGCCTGTGTTCGTCTCGACACGCGACGACCCGCAAGCACCCGGCGCAATCGACCGGTTGATGATGGCGCAAGATTCAGGCGGCGCGATCCAGGGCGCTATACGAGCCGACTATTTCTATGGCTTTGGCCAAAGCGCCCAGGCCCAGGCGAGCCGAACGAAGGAACGCATCCGCATGTGGGTGCTGTTGCCGAAAGGGCTGCCCGTCGCCGCGCAGGATGCGTCGATGAAGACGCGAGGCGGCGGCGCGCCCGTGTCGGGTGCCGATTGCCTCGTCAGCGATCCCGATTTTTGCGTCGACGATGCGCCCTGAGCGATGCGCTGTGCTGCTTCGCGCTCGTCTTCAACTGCGAGATGGCATCCTGGCTACAGCCGTATGCCGTTCTGGATCAGCAAGTGTTGAAGCCGATGTGCTTCTTCCCATGCAACCACAACAGTCAAACCGGGATACAACCGGCTCAGCTGACCCAGCACGCCCGGTGCGACGAGTCTCTCGTTGAGCCCTTGAACGCAAGGCGAGCAAGGCCGCTGAGAGACGATGATTCTGAGCCATTCGCCGTCTGTATGCGGTTTGTGCGGAAGACTATCCATTGCGTCGATGAAAGCATTGGCGACATCCTGCTCGGCGTGGTCCCGGAACGCGGCGTTTTCGCGAGGGGCGTTGATATGATCGGTCGGGTCAGGAATACGCGTCGTCGCGCGAATCGTCGGCGATGCACCGACGAATCTTCTGGCACTCAGTCCATCGATACCCGTCCACCCGACGGCAACCGTATGCGCCGAATCGGGAATGCCGTATTCGCGCCGGGTTTGCGCGAGCAAGGCTCGCCCGATGGCAAGCCAGTCTGTGGGACTCGTCGGCTGAGGGACGGCGTGGCCAGGCATTACACGCGAAGCCGATGCGCCGATTGCGTTAAGTGATTGGGACATAAGGTCTGCTTCCCGTTTTCATGTCATGCGCCGGGTGCGCTTGATTCTTCTCAAGCGTGTTTCGCATGTAGTCATGCTGAACCTTTCGCGAAGACATGTACATATCGCTGACGGCCAACGCTCGTCACGTTGACGCCGCCTTTTGGCCCCTTCTGCGAGGTCGACAACCTTCATCGCATCGTCGAGCATTTCAAGGCCCTCGCCGGGATCCACTGCAGCGGCGATAGCCAGCATTTTGGGAGTACAGCGGAATATTTGGTGCGCACCGTTCGTTTCTCTGGCGCTCACTTGCGGAGCAATTTCTCACCAGACAGAGTAAGGAGGGTAGTCATGTCACAGGTCTCTTGGCGTCTTAAAGCGGCGGCCGTGATTGTCCTCGCCGCCGGTTTCACAATCGGGCATGCCCATGAAGACGATGCTTACGTCGTCACACCACTCGTGTCCAACGTGGCGGGCGCGGCCCCGAAGGTCGACGGGGTACTACAGAACGCCTGGGGTATCGCGTTTACTCCGGCGGCAAGTCCATTCTGGGTCAACGACAACGCCACAGGCTGCTCCACGCTGTACGACGGCGCGGGGACAAAGGTGGTGGCGCTGCAGGTCTCCATCCCGCTGCCAGGCAATGTCATACCGGACAGCGCGTGTCGCCCCTTCTTTCCCAACAATCCGCCGAAGACCGCGCCCGCGAAGCCGACCGGAATAGTGTGGAATCCTTCGCCGGCGTTTCTCGTGCCAGGTACCACGATCCCGGCCGCATTCATCTTCGCGACCGAGGACGGCACGATTTCCGCTTGGGCTCCTGGGCTGAATCCGCCCAACCACGCCGTGCTCGCGGTCGATAACTCGTCCTCTGGGGCCAGATACAAGGGTCTTGTCGTCGGTGTGAACGCGAAAGGAGTATTCCTGTTTGCGACGAACTTTCGCTCGGGGCGGATCGATGTATTCGGACCGAGCGGCGGCACGAAGGGTCTGTTCATGCCCGCGACGACGGACGGCGGCTTCATCGACCAGCACATCCCAGCGGGATACGCGCCGTTTGGCATCGCGAACATCGATGGCGACCTTTTCGTTACCTATGCAAAGCAGGACAAGGACAAGGAGGATGACGTTGCAGGCAACGGTCATGGATTCGTCGACGTATTCGATACAGACGGTCACCTGCTGCGCCGCTTCGCCAGCCGAGGTTCACTCAACTCGCCCTGGGGAATCACGCGTGCATCATTTGCATTCGGCCGCTTCAGCGGCAAAATCCTGATTGGCAATTTCGGTAATGGCCGAATCAATGTTTTCAACAATGACGGCAGATTCGTCGATCAGTTGGAGGATCAGTTCGGCAATCCACTGGCTATCGACGGCCTGTGGGCTCTGACACTCGGCGGCGGCCGCAACTCGAGTCCGGACACGGTGTACTTCTCGGCAGGTCCTAACAAGGAGGTCAATGGATTGTTCGGTATCATCGCTCCGACGAGCGCCTCCAAGGAACACGGGTCGGTTGAGGACGGGCAATAGCCGGCAGCGGCTCACTCACTTGTGCAACCCCAAGGGCAAAATATCTGACCAATTGATGCGATTGCCGGTGTTGAGACGAAACAGCGTGCCGGAGCCTTGCTTCGCCGCATGCGTCACGTACTCGACGCCCGAGTCGAGAATGCCGTAGAGCGTCACAGACAACTGAGCGTGAGCGGCCATGCTCGCCGACGCGCATAACGTAGAGGCGAGCGTGGTCCTTACCAGTCGCGTAGATCGCTGAACGGGGGAATGAGCGTGTACCACGGGAAAAGGTACTGCGTGATGCGCCAGTAGTAAGAATCCGGCTCGCCATTGCGACGCCCGAACAGCGTGAGCCCGAACGGCTGCTTCTCGATTTCGAAGATGACGTTGCCGTCTGCCTTGATGTATTCGAGCGCCTTGGTGCCCGGGTGCATCGGGTCTTCGTCGACTTCGTAGCGATGCACGTACGAGACATGGCTGGTATCGATGCCGCCTTCCATCGCCTGCAGATAGTTCGACTCCTGCAGACGTTTGGAGACGAATACGTGGTCCGCCGGCAGGTTGCACCATTCGAGGTCCGGCGGCGCCGGTTGCTTGTCCTTTGGCCCCATGTAAGCCCAGACGATTCCCGCGCGCTCGATACACGGATACGCCGTGATGCTCATGTGCTTGCATGCCTGCGGCGCCGACGGCACTTCGACGCAGTTGCCGTTGCGGTCGAACTTGAGGCCGTGATACGAGCAACGGATGCCGTTTTCCTCGTTGCGCCCGAAATAGAGCGATACGCCTCGATGCGAGCAGAACTCGTCGATCAGCGCCGCACGCCCGTCCGAGTCCCGAAAGGCCAGCAACTTTTCCCCGAGGATCTGCACGCGCACCGGCGGGCAATCCGGTTCGGCGATTTCACTCGCGAGCAGGATCGGCACCCAATAGCGCCGCATCAGATTGCCCATTGCGGTGCCGGGACCGGTGCGCACCAGCGTTTCCGACATGTTCTTGTCCATGCTCAAGCTCCAATTCGTATGTGAGGTTGACGCTTGCGGCGCGGCCCGAGGGGCAAAAAGGGACAGGAAGAAATGGAAGAAAAGAAGGCGCACGAAAGCGTTCGTGCGGTTGAGCGGGCGCTGGAAATACTTCTCGCGTTCAGACCGGGAGACAAATCGCTGACCGTCGCGGAGCTGGTTACGCGCGTGGATCTGAGCCGTCCGACGTTGTATCGGCTGCTCAATACGTTGGAGCAGGCTGGTTTTCTGGCATCGTCGGGAGAACCGCAGCGCTTCAGTCTCGGTAGCTCGGTCGCACAATTGGCTCATGTCTGGTTGAGCGACCACAGCATCGCGGAGCTTGCGCAGCCGGTGCTGCGGAGTCTTTGGGAAGCGACGTCCGAAACCGTCGCACTCTTCGTCCCCGACGACACTTACCGGCTTTGCGTCGCGGAACTGGCAAGCAATCAGCCGCTCAGCTTTCGACGCGGCATCGGCTATCGCGAGAAGCTCGTGCGCGGCGCGAGCGGCCGCACCATCCTTTCGCAGATGCGACTCACGCCCGAGGAATTGCGGCGTTATCTCGTCGATCCCGAACAGGACGTGGGGGCGGTGATGAGCGACATCGAACGAATTCGCGCCAAGGGGTTTGGCACGAGCCATCACGAATTGATCGAAGGCGCCGTCGCCGTCGCAGCGCCGTTCTTCAACGGCGCCAATCAGGTAGCGGGGTCGATATGTATTTTTGGCCCGAGCGTCCGGGTTACGGAACAGCGAGTTGAACAGTTCGCGGAACTGCTCAAGGAGGCCTCTGCAAGACTATCTCGTCTGCTCGGGCACCAAGGTTCTTAGTCGATCTGGCGTTCGCCGAGGACGGGTCGAACAATCGGGACGCATCGCTAAGCGGCCGTTAAGATCTCACCCAATCGGCCATCTGCGGTCACTGGTCCTTTCATTTTCACTGGCATTCGAGCGTCGGCAATGCATCACAGCGCGGACATCGACTCATCTACCGTGTCTAAAGTCTCGTTGGTCTCCGGCAAAGAAGAACTACAAGGACAACCTCCAGGCGGGCAACCTTGGCGACGTGTGACTAACGTGGTCGATCCATCGACCGCTGAGTTCGTATCTATCGTCGCCTTGTCTGAGGTTCGGAGCACGCGCGCTTGTACTGAATAGGCGGACACGGTACCGAGCCGAAAGAACAGAATACGCAGCCGTCGCCCGGCTTCGGACGCAGCAGCGCATGACAGGCCGGACACTGGCAGTAGAACTGGCATGCATCCGTGGGCATGGCTTCGGGCGTAGCAGCCCCGCATTGCGGGCAGGTCGGGACAGATGTGAGAACGATTCTGTTCACAGTGGGTGTCTTCCTGTCGAATTCAACTGTCACCGCGCTGACGCCCGGGGACTTCCGACGAAGCGTCCCTCCACCATCGCTGACGTATCAGTTGGTCAAGCGACAAGGCTCCGGCTCCCCGGCACAGCAGGACGAGCAGCATGGCTGCCCACTGAATATGCGTCGGCCACGCCTGCGGGTAAACAAAAATCTCGATCACGGCGGTCATTCCGAGCAGAACCAGCGCGGCGGGCCTGACGCCCAGGCCGAGCACCAGCAACACCGGCATACTCAGTTCTATCGATACGGCAATGTATGCCGCCACATCCGGCGGCAATACCGGCAGCCGGTATTCGTCGCGAAACAGTTCGAGTGCCGCATCCCAGTTCGCGAGCTTGGTCATCGCCGAATTCCAGAAGACCGTTGCAACCGCGAGGCGCAGCGGGATGGCCAGCAGCCAGTACGGCACGCGTTCCAGCAGTTGGACCGCCCGCTCAAAGACGTTGCGGCCTTCTGCATGGTTGGAGGGGAGAGTCATGTCGATGATCCCTGGTCGATCCGGGCGCGGCCGGCAATGTGCGACGCCTGAGCAAAGCATCCGCGCGCCATGTATGCGGCAATGAGTGCGTATCCATCCGATTCGGGCGCACGAGCCAGCGCCTCGCCGAGCGTCTCGCCCGTAAAAAGCGCCTGGCTGATGCGCCACTCTCCAGCGCTCAAGCGGAGCGTATCGACGCCTTGGGCCACGCGTTGCACGAGCAGACGGACAGGACCGTGCGCGAATTCGATCGCACGCAGCGCGGCGTCGTCCTCCTGGAGCACGGCGCGCCAGATAGCGTCGGCGGGAGAATCGCAGCGCAGCAGTCGTGCGGCCGGATGCGGCGACAATCGCAGCGAGCCGAGCGCGTCATCGTCGAGTCGTACGAGACACGCGGGATCGAGCAGTGGGACGTCGGGCGCGTGCAGCACGCCATTCACCTGCCATTCGAGCCGCGCGACGTCCGCCACATACGACATCGATGAAATTTGCGGCATCTGCGCGAGGAAGTCCGGAAGCTGTTCGCCATATTCGTCGAGCCATGCGCTGCGCGGCGGCGCGACGCCCACGAACAGACGCACCGCACCTTCAAAGAAGTCCTCGCCGACCAGACGCCGCACGGCGGGAAAGGCGAGCCGCATGGCTTTGACGAGCACGCCTTCCGCCGTATTGCGGTAGATGTTCAGGCGCGCCTGCGGATCGAGACCGTCGGCCAGCACGGCAGAGACCGCGTCTTCATCGGCGCCTCTATCGGCACCTTCGAGCAGGCTCCGGCGCATGGCCTGTTGAAGATCAGCCAGGGATGGCGTGCGCATGTTCATGTCGAACCGCCTCCAGTGCCGAATCCGCCGTTGCGGCCTCCTCGATGAGAACGTCGAGCGGCGGCACATCGGTGTCCCATTCGATCAACGTCGGCACCGGGCCGAAGCGTTGCAACGCAGCCGCATAGAGCGCCCACACCTGCGGCGCGACTCGCGAGCCGTGATCGTCGATGCGCAACACGCGATCGCCCTCGAGGTGCCTCTCGCTGTGGCCGGCAAGATGGATTTCGCCGATGGCTGCCGGCGGCAGCGCGTCGAGATACGTGTGCGGATTCCAGCCGTGATTGCACGCGCTCACGTAGATGTTGTTCACGTCGCACAGGAGTTCACACCCCGTGCGTTGCGCGAGATGCGCGAGGAACTCCCACTCCGGTATGGTCGAATGCGCGAAGCGAAGATAGGTGGACGGGTTCTCCATGAGAATGCGCCGCCCCAATGCCATCTGCACCTGATCGACGTTCCGGCACACCACGTCGAGCGCCTCCTCGGTCATCGGCAACGGCAGCAGATCGGCGAGGTACGTGCCGCCCGTCACGCTCCACGCGAGATGCTCGGAGATGAGGCCTGGCTGCACGCGCGCGGCGACGTCGCGCACGCGCGCGAGATGCACTGGGTCGATTCCATCGGCACTGCCGAGCGATAGGCCCACGCCGTGCAGCGAGACCGGATAGTCGCGGCGGACGGCATTCAGATAGCGCGTAGCGGGACCACCACCCATGTAGTTTTCTGTATGCACCTCGAACCACGCCACGGCCGGACGTTCGTCGAGCACGGCCCGATGGTGGCGAAAGCGCAGCCCCACGCCGGCCCGCGTGGGAATCGGGCCGGCTGGCACGCGTGCGCGGGCGACGGTTGCATTCATGGCCGCAACACCTCTCAACCCGCCTTGGTCTGGCCGCCCGCGATCTTGCTGCAATCGCCTGCCGGCAACAGCACGAATGACTTCGGGTCGCGCGCCTGCGTGGCCTGGCCTGCGCAAGAGTGTGCTCCTTCGGCACAGTCGTTCTTCGCCACCGCATTGATGCCGTAGCACTTCTCGAGGTGGTTCTGTGCCATTCTGGCCATGTTGTCCTTCACGACCTGCGGCGGGTTGCCCATACCCTGCGCCTGCGCGGGGAGCGCCTGCATCGCGAGCGCCATGCCGATCGCTGCGGACAGCGACGAGATGGTCAAAGCGGACTTGCTCATAGTATCTTCTCCAAGGGTTGGGGTCGCGAAGATGCGACCACACAACCAGATTCGATCCGTCGCCGCCAAAGGTTACGCGCCGCGTCGAAGATATTTGGATTGCTTGCCTCATCCACGAAATGCAACGATGTCCGACTACCGAGACCGACGCGCCGCGCACATGCAGCCCGACCGAACTGCACCCGCCGGCAAGGGGCCGCGCGCCGCCAGGCTGGATGACGCGATCCGGCCCGATGGCACGCCCGACTGGTCCGTTTTGATGGCGCGGGCGCAGCAAGGCGATCGCGACGCCTACCGACACCTGCTACAGAGCATGACACCGTACCTGCGCAGTCTCGCGAGCCGCAACGGGGTCCGTCACGACACCATTGAAGACGTCGTGCAGGACGTTCTCGCCACCGTGCACCTCGTACGCCACACCTATGATCCCGGCCGACCGTTTGGCCCGTGGCTGCTGACGGTCGCCATGCGCCGCATCGTCGATACGCTGCGCCGCGATGGACGTCTTGACGCCCGTGAAGTGCCGCTGGACGATGAGCATGAAACCTTGGCCGACCCCACAGCGAATCTGATGGAAGAGGCCACGGATGCGCGCATGCTGCGCGAGACGATCGAGCGCCTGCCTGCCGGGCAGCGCGACGCGATACGCATGCTGAAACTCGAGGAAATGTCACTGAAAGAGGCGGCTGTGGCGAGTGGAATGACTGTTGCCGCGTTGAAGGTTGCGGTGCATCGCGGGCTGAAGGGCCTGCGCAAGCTCCTGACGCAGGGAGACCGCAAATGAGTCCAACCTCCGATCTGATCGAAGCGCTCGTTGCCGACGCGAAGCCGTTGCGCCCTCTGCGCGCGCCTGCCAGGCGGGCGGCCGGCTGGCTGCTGTTCGCCGCACTCGTGCTCATTCTGGTCGGCGTGGCGCATGGTTTGCGGCCCGACCTGACGGCGAAGCTCCAGCAGCCGGTATTCGTGACCGGCGTGGCTGCGGCCGCGTTGACGGGGATTCTTGCTGCCGTCGCGTCGTTCGTTGCGAGCGTGCCGGGAAGGTCGCTGCGCTGGGCGCTGTTGCCGCTGCCCGCGCTGGCGGCTTGGGTATCGACGATAGGCTATGGATGTCTGACGAACTGGGTGGAGATCGGCCCGGACGGCATGTCACTGGGGGAGACCGCGCGCTGCTTCGCGACGCTCGGCCTCACGGGTATCCCTCTCTCACTCGCCCTGCTGATCATGCTGCGTCACGTTGCGCGACTCGCGCCCGCTCCCGTGGTGATGACGGGCAGCCTGGCCGTTGCCGCGCTCACGGCTGTAGCGCTCTCGATGTTTCATCCGCTCGACGCGACGGTCATGATCCTGGCCTGGAATTTCGGCGTCGCGACGATACTGTTGCTGATCAGCGCGCGGTACTCAAACCGATTGTTCGCGTGGGTGATATCGCCTGTCCGATGACAGCACTGGCGTGCCCACTTGTGGTATCAAGTGCACGCCGATCGTCCATCGATATGAAGTGCTTAAGGACGAAGACAAGACTGGCGATTTTTCCGGAACCGTGCGACTTTCGTACCGTTGCTCGTGGCCGCTCCGGTGTCTGACATGCGTGCCATTGCGGACGCTCACGAAGTCGAGCACTGAATGACGGAAACGGGTCGGGCTGCGCCAGTCCGCTCTTCAAACTCATCGCTGCAAAGGGGCCAGTGGAATTCCGCTGCCTGGAAACGGCCCGCCGGCAGTGCGTACTCCCGACCCTTCTCGATCATTCAATTCCAACAGTGGAACGTCCGGATGCGACCGTATAGCCGACGGCGCGTTTTAGACAGACGGTGTTTCCGGGGAACCAGGAAAAAAAACCGAGCCCGCAATGCGACCGAGCCGACCGTCCTCGCGCAGGGCAGAGTCCATTTTGGCCGCGGTCGGTCGCGAGTTCTCGTAGCTCGAGTGCCTCGGGCTGGCATCGTGGAGCGAAGCCGACGGTGTCCGGAGCATGGCTGACGATCCAAACGGGACCGACACTACGACGCGCAGCAAATCGGCTGCCGAAGAAATCCACCATGCTCATCAAACCCTGCAGCGACGCCCGGCGTCTGTCATCACCTATATCGGTCAATGATGTCGAACAGACGCCGACATGATGTAGCGACGTGCTGTTCAGGCGCCGTAGCGACGCCGAGCAGAAGGCCTGACACAGTCCAGGACGGATTCGCGAACCAGACGGACAATGGTGATGGTGCCATGCCAACGGTCATCGCATCGCGAACGATCCGCACATCTGGTGCGCCCTCGGGCAGTCGGAGAAGTACTGCCAGGCCGGCATTAACCCACTCCGCCTCGCGCATACGCAACTGCTCGCATAGTGCGTCACGCTGCGCGGAGTAGATGCGCTTGAGCCGGCGAACGCGCCGGATGTAGTGGCCGTCACGCATGAATTGAGCCGTGGCGAGTTGAATGACTGGCGATGGCGCGGGAGCAAGTGTTGCAGCGACCTCGGAGAATGCGTTGGCCAGTTCAGTCGGCGCCACGACGAATCCAAGCCGCAGAGCCGGGTTAACAGTCTTGCTGAAAGAACCGATGTGGATGACCCGCTTTCCCTCGCCCAGCGATGCCATGGCAGGGGCCGGCCTACCTTGCAGTTGTAGCTCGCCAAGGTAGTCATCTTCAATGATCCAGGCGTCGCTTGAAGCCGCCCACTCAAGCAGCTGAAGACGTCGCCTCAACGACAGGGTCGAGCCCAAGGGTGCCTGTTGACCGGGCGTCAAGACGACTAACGCAGCGTCCGCGGCCTGCTCAATACCATAGTCTACGTTGAGACCGTCGGCATCCACCGGTATCGGCACGATATTCAAGCGAGCAAGCTCCAGGCCTTTCCGGGTGACCATGAAACCAGGCTCTTCCATCCATACTTTCTTGCCGTCCAAACCTAACACCCGCAGCGCCAGGCCTAAGCCGGAGCTATATCCTGAAGTAATAAACACCTGCTCAGGATGGCAGTGAAAGTTTCTGGAGATGGCAAGATTGCCCGCGATCTCCGTGCGCAGTTCGAGTTCGCCTCGCGGATCGGGATAGAGCAGGGACGATAAACATCCCGTCTTCAGTAAATTGGACGAGCGGGCCCGCGAAAAAAGCTTTTCCGGTAACCCTTCAAACGCCGGAATGCCCAACTGAAAGATCGCCGGCCCAGCGTTCATTTCCTCATAAGCCCTCATAAAGGCTCCCAGCCGCGGGGCTTTGGGTTCAGCCGCCGCCACGAGGGGCCGGGGCGCCACGCGGGTCCCCCCTGCCCCGAACGTTTCAATCATTTGCGCGTCGGACAAACGTTCATATGCCGCTTGAACTGTTCCGCGCGCCACGCCGAGTTGCACGGCCAGGTCCTGCCACGAGGGCAGCCGGGCGCCAGGCGCGAGCACGCCCGACTCGATGGCCCTACTGATGCTCTCACGAATTTGTTCGGCCAAAGACAGCTTCGCTGTCCGGTCGAGCCGAATCTGCAAGTCTGAGTCCATGTTCTTGGTACACACGAAAATGGGTGATCTTGGTTCTTCTAGTCATACCATCGATGGTACAGAATATTTGCACCAGCGTTTATTCAAGCGTAAGGCCAATACGGAGATAGCTGGCCATGAGCATTCGTCCGATTCTGCCCGCTTTTGCGTGACAACCGGGAGCTTCGTACGACGAAGTGCCCGTCATGCACGATGTCGCTATCGCCGTTGTGAGTCAGTCGGAGAAAATTGTATGAACATCCTGCACATCGATTGCAGTCCGCGACGGGAGTCCCACAGTCGCCAGCTCTCGTCGGCGATCGTCGAAAAGCTTCTCACGATGCTGCCCAGCGCGCATATTAGCCGCCGCGATCTGGGATATGAACCGATACCTCATGCAGGCGCCGCCTATGCCGCCGCGCTCGCTACGCCCGCGTCGCTAGCCGCGGCAGGACGGTCCGCCGACGCGATACTGCTGGCCGAGCAACTCATTGAGGAAGTCGAGCATTCCGATGTCGTAGTCATCGGTACACCTATGAATAACTTCACGGTTCCGTCCGTCCTGAAAGCGTGGATCGATCAGATCCTCCGTGTCGGCCGCACAATGAAGTCGACACCAACCGGCAAGATCGGAATGCTTCGGGACCGCCCCGTATTCATCGGAATCGCTTCGGGTGGCGTGTTCGCTGGTGATGGCGCCAATCAGCCAGACTTTCTTACGCCCTACCTTTCTGCCGCACTTGGCTGCATTGGTCTCAATACAGTCCATTACCTGCCGTTGCAAGCAACGGCATTCATCGATGATGCCCGCGCGGCGGAACTTCGCCGCTTGCTCATCGCAACGATTGAACCGGCGATGGTCCGCTTCGTCCGGAGCCGCATCGGCGAAAACGAATACCAGTAATCTACGAGGGGCGAATACATGACCCTGTCAATCGTGGAGAAGCTGTCGTCATCGACGATCAGCATCCGCTGGAGCGATCCTTGTCTCGGTCACTATGAGAGTCAGATCTGGGTATCGGCCTTGCGCGCGCGGATGCCATCTGTGTCCTGTCCGGTCAGCCAATACGCCGCGGGGATTCGATATTTCGGCCGCGCGCCTATGGATCGCATGTGCCCATCAATCGCCACCGGATGATTCTCGCTTCCGTAGTAGCTGGCTTTTTCCACGATCCGTCACGTTAAACGATACGAGAACATGAGCACATCAAGAAGGGTTGTCGTCGTTACGGGTGCGTGGCGAGGGCTTGGCGCCGCGATTGTTCGTGCATTTCGCAAACTTTGCTATTCCGTCGTTGCGACATCACGCGCGATCAAGCCGTCGGACGACCCGAACGTCCTGACAGTACCTGGCGACATCGGCGATCCAGCTGTGGCGCAACGCGTCATTGCCGAAGGAATCGCCCGATCTGGCCGGATCGACACGCTGGTGAACAATGCGGGCATCTACATCGGGAAGCCTTTCACCGAACACACCGCCGAAGACTACCTTGCCGTTGCGCACGTGAACATGGCGGGCTTCTTTTACATCACGCAACTCGCCATTGCCGAAATGGAGAAGTGTTCGACCGGCCACGTGGTTAGCGTGCCCGCCAGCGTCGCCGACACTGCTTATGCCGGCGTATATTCGGTATTGGCAGCATTGACGAAGGGCGGCCTGAACGCCGCTAAAAAGTCGCTCGCGATCGAGTACGCAGCAAAGTGTATCCGCGTGGATGCCGTTGCTCCGGGAATCATCAAATCACCGATGCAAGCACCGGAAACTCATGATGCACTCGGCGCTTTTTCCCCGCTGGGCCTCATAGGCGAGATGAGCGATATCGCGGACGCAATTCTCTTTCTTGATTCCGCGCCGTTCATCACGGGAGAGATTTTGCACGTCGACGGCGGCCAAAGTGCTGGTCGCCGAGATGCGGCGGCGCTGATCGTGAAGGAGGAACAACGTGACGGTCAAGCATTCGTTTTCCATGCGCGTGCCGTCGCGCTCGCCAGATTGGTCCCCGACATTTTTTCCTGCGAGGCCTAACGGAGTGCTATGTCCCAAGTCGACTGGCTGAGCGACCTGCTGCAAATGATCACCGTGACCGGCCGACCGGAGGTGCGTTGCATCTACGGTGCGCCGTGGCGCGTGGCGTGGCCGCAGTCCGCGACGCATGAGATCCCCTACCACGTGGTGCTCAACGGCCGGGCGATCATCGAGGATACTGACACCCAGACGGCGCGCGAATTGGTCGGCGGCGATATTGTGCTGCTGCCGCACGGCTCGGCGCATGTTTTGCACGATGGAAGTGGACACAAGGCTCGCGCAACCCACGAAAGCCAAGGCGCTGCCGGACTAACGGTCAGTGAGAATGACGGCCAGGGCGAGCGTCTGGACATGTTGTGCGGGCGATTTTTTATCAGACCGCCCCATGATCGGCTCATCCGCAATTACCTGCCCGCGAGTCTGGTGGTACGGACCGTGGACACCGATGGTGAAACAGCAATCGGGGCTGCTCCGAATCACCTCGCCGCCTTCGTGCGGCTGATGCGCGACGAGTCCACGGGTGACAAGATGGGCGGATACGCGATTCTCAACGCCCTAAGTTCGGTGCTTTTCACCCTCGTACTGCGCGAGGCGAGCACGTCCGACCACGCCCCGGCAGGCTTGTTGGCGCTCGCCGGCCATCCGAGACTTGCTCCGGCTCTTTCGGCCATGCTCACCGATCCCGCGCGCCCCTGGAGTCTGCCCGAGTTGGCCGGCCTGTGCAGCATGTCGCGCGCCACCTTCATGCGGCACTTCCAGGACACGCTGGGGCGCTCGGCCATCGACTTCCTGACCGATATCCGCATGAGCCTGGCCGCAAACGAGTTGAAGAAGCCCACGATGACCACCGAGGCCGTCGCCGAATCGGTAGGGTATCAATCCGTTTCGTCATTCCGGCGCCTGTTTGCCGACAGGATGGGCATGACGCCGGGTCAATGGCGCCGTCTCGCGCGCAACGCCTAGTAAGGGATGCGAATTATCGCTTCGCGGTCGGCGCGAAGCCCGGATGAGGCGCCATCGATTTTGGCGCGAGGCGCGCCGCTCATCCGCAGCCCGGGCTTCACCGCATTCTTCTTTTACCTGCGGCAGGTGGACCTGGATCTCGACGAGACGGGACGACATGTCCCGTCCCCCTTGTTGAACCGAGGAATCGATTGTCTGCCTCGACTTGATCCTTTTCGATAGTTTATTGAGCAAATCCAGTCTCGAAACAGCTGTCCGGCAGGCCTAAAGTGGAGGCTCAAAACCAGCTGACGAAGTCTAGAACGAAATCATTCGTGTACCCCAATCTATCTTCATACCCAAAGGAGGCACCATGAATAGTGGAACAAGCATGACCAATGCAGTCATCGAATGTATTCTGAGCCGCAGCGCCGCAAAGTACTACGACCCTTCCGCGACCTTGAGCGACGACCAGATCCGCGAGCTCGTACGCATCGGCACCACCGCGCCGACATCCTTCCACCTGCAGAACTGGCGCTTCATCGCCGTACGTACGCCTGAAGCGAAAGCCCGGCTGAGCCCGATCGCCTGGAACCAACCCGCCGTCACCGATGCGGCCGTTACCTTCATCGTCTGCGGCCAGCTGGTCGATACCAGCGTCATACCCGAGCGCCTCGCTCCGCTGGTCGAAGCGGGCGTGATGCCTGCCGCGATGGTGCCGGAATGGGAAGACCCCGCACGCGAGCTGTACATGGCGTACCCCCAGCGCCGGCGCGACGAGGCCGTACGCACGGCCACGTTCGGTGCGTCGGCGATGATCTATGCGGCCCGCTCGCTGGGCCTTGGTTCGACGCCGATGATCGGTTTCGATGCCGACGCGGTACACCGCGAGTTCGGACTGTCCGAGGACGAAGTGCCCGTCATGCTGTTGTCCATCGGAGCGGAGCGTCCGGGAAACTGGACGCAGAAGCCACGCCGTCCGGTGGCCGAGGTGCTGGCGTTCGTTTAGGTGCGTCGTCGCCGCGTTCATCGCAAGGAACGATCAAGCGGCCGCGAACATGGGAGGCAAGGAAAGTACCTTCTATCTCGAACGCCTGTCCGGCTTCGAACCAGGACTATATACGAACTACCGGAAATCGTTCCGCAAGAAACTTTCCCCAAGCAGTTTAACTAGTGACTTTAGAGAGACCATGATGACAAGGACTACTATTTTAAAGCAGGATCAAGTGCCGACAGATTCGAAGCCGACACTCGATGCATTTACCAAAAACATCGGTTTCACTCCGAATATGATGGCGGCCTTCGCGCAGAGCCCGATAGCGTTTAACGCGTGGTCAACTCTGCTCGGCTCGCTGAGTAAAGCGCTCGACGTGAAGACGCGTGACAGCATCGGCCTCGCTGTCTCGGAAGTGAACGGCTGCAACTACTGCCTGACGGTGCACAGCTTTACGGCCGAGCACATGGCAAAGCTGCCGGCCGATGAAATCATTCTCGCGCGGAAGGGCCATGCCACCGAGCCGAAGCGGAACGCTGCCGTCCAGTTTGCGCGCAAGGTTATCGAAGCCCGAGGACAGGTCACTGATGCCGATCTGAGGACTGTCCGCGATGCGGGCTACACAGATGCAAACGTGATGGAGATCGTCGCGCTGGTGGCCATGTACTCGCTGACGAACTTTTTCAACAACGTGTTCGATCCCGAGAAGGACTTTCCCGCCGTTACGCCGGCCGGCTCGATCTGAACTCCGACGCTCCGCTTTCGTCCGCGAGAAGCAGGGAGCGCGAATAGCTCCGCCCTCCCTGCGAAACATCAATGTCCGTTTGCCGGGCGGCGGTGGCCAGGCACAGAGCCAGGCGGAACAGACGACCATGTTCCCTTTAGGACTGGCTCGTCCCGCTCAACAGGAAAAACATGACACTCGATCATCAAATTTTTACGCGCTGGCCGGCGCAGTACCCCGATCGGCTCCAGCTCTTTTCCTTACCGACGCCCAATGGCGTGAAGGTTGGCATCATGCTGGAGGAGACGGGCCTTGCCTATGAGGCACATCGTATCGACATCATGGCGAACGAGCATCATGATCCGGCATTTCTCGCGCTCAACCCCAATGGCAAGATTCCGGCGATCCTTGATCCGGACGGTCCGGGCGGACAGCCGCTTGCGTTGTTCGAATCGGGAGCGATCCTGATCTATCTCGCCGAGAAGTCGGGACAGCTGCTCTCCAGCGCCCCTCACACCCGCTACGAGACGATTCAGTGGCTGATGTGGCAGATGAGCGGTGTCGGGCCGATGTTTGGTCAGGTCGGCTTCTTCAACAAGTTCGCTGGCAAAGCCTATGAGGACAAACGCCCGCGCGAGCGCTACGCAATGGAATCGGCACGGCTGCTCGGTGTCCTTGACGAGCGACTCGAGCGCCGCGACTGGCTGATGGGCGCTGACTACAGCATCGCCGATATTTCACTGCTTGGATGGGTACGCAACCTGATCGGATTTTACGAAGCGCGCGAGCTTGTCGGCTTTGACCGCTTTTCGCATGTCCAGCGCTGGTTCGAGCGTGGTCTCCGGCGTCCGGCGGTGCAGCGCGGGTTGGTCGTCACCGCGGCTTGAAGCAATACCGCGAGACAAGTCAGGAAAGCGACCTATGGCGCCGTCCAAATCTTTTCAAGGAGGATGTCCGTGATTGAAATCAGCGCCGACGCCATACCGCCATGCGGCTTTACGACAGCGTGGCTGATCGCTCTGGTTTCGTTCACACCGGAAAGCAATAGCGTGAAACGCACATTGCGGCGACCCTCAGGACGTTTCCGATCTGTCGTCTGCCGGGCGAGATGCGACGGGTGATCGGCGTCGAGCAGACCCTTGTTACTTTGAATCCTTCGTTGTGTTTTATTGAGCACATGCAGTCTCGAAACAACATCTGGCAGCCAAAATTAAAACTGCCAACTATTCCACGAACAACCTGGATGGGAAACCAAAATGAACGTCCGCGTAAATCAGTTTCGTCTTCAGATCGCTGAACGAAGCGCTGGATCTCTCTCGAGTCTAGCCTTGCTCAGATGGGCCCTGGTCGTCATCTTCATCTGGTTCGGTGCGATGAAATTCACCGCTTACGAAGCCAACGGCATCGCTCCATTCATCATCAACAGCCCCATCATGAGCTGGTTGCACTCCCTATTGGGAATTCGGGGTGCAAGCTACGCAATAGGTGCACTGGAGTTGTCGACCGCAGCGGCTCTGATTATCGGAGCGTTCCAGCCCATTTTCTCCGCATTGGGAGCGGCGATGTCGGCTGCGACCTATCTGATCACACTCACGTTCTTCTTGAGCACGCCGGGGGTCGCCGAAGCGACAGCGGGCGGGTTTCCCGCAATTTCAGCCTTGCCCGGTCAGTTTCTTCTCAAGGATGTCGTTCTGCTGGCCGCGTCGCTTTCACTGCTCCTCGCATCCGTTCAAGCCACCAGGCCTGGCGTTAGTAAGTCGTGAGCCAGATAGAAGGCAAGACATCAAGACCGGGATATTCGGCGAGACACGAGATGCGAGCCGCGACCGAAGTAGTCACCCCGGGCAAGAGAGAGTGGACGGATGAACACAAGGAGGAAAGCAACGTGAACCATTGCAACCAGATCGGCGACAGAATCGCTGACAAATCTTCACCGCCCGACAAGCGTGCAGTGCGTGACTGGTTGGGGCCTGAGGCGTTCACACATTGGGTCGAACTGCGTAGCTGGATCGAGGCGTCGTACCCCGGTGTTTTCGAGCCAGATTGGCTTTACGGTGGTAAGAAACGCGGTTGGTCGCTACGCTACAAGAAGACCAGGGCCTTGTGTACACTGCTGCCGGCGTACAGGCAGCTTTCGGTTCTGGTGGTCTTGGGGCGAACTGAGCGCGACAAGTTTGAGGAGCGACGTTATTCCTGGAGCCCACAGTTGGTCAAGCTCTACGATGACGCCCGAGCATACCCTGACGGTAAGTGGTTGATTGTTCCTATCTCATCCGCAAACGATCGGCATGAGATAACTGAGCTTATGACGATGAAGCGCCCCACGCGTTCATTCGGACAAACGTCTTGACAGTCGTAAACTCCGGAAATGTTTCCCGGGCCCGATCACGCTGCCGTTGCGGCGAACTGACTTTGCCGTCGATATGCGACGTAGCTTCGCCAGTCTCGCGTCCGTCTTCGAGCTTGCACGGCGACGATCCAATGCCCGTCCGTGCGTCCGAAACCCCTCTCCGACGTCATTCTCGCGAATGATAGAAGTTCGCGAGACTCGTGCCTGACCGGCCGTCCCTGATTGACCCACAGCCGCCAAGGGAAACGAGTTGCTGATCGTGAAGCCACCGCCAAACTGCGTCTGGCCGAAGCCGGGGTTACCGGTGGCGCCGTTGTTGATCGACAGCATGGCGCGGGTCAAGGGGTTGTGGTTCTGAACGGGGAATTTTCGCCCCGTCGCATCCTGCCGCCCAAGATTGCAGACTCGCGTTACGGAAAATGCATCGGCGCAGCGTCGGCAGGCAGCGGCCAACGGACAGGATAGACCGTTCATCCATGCCGTGAGCCAGGGAGGCCTGATGAAATCTACCTACAACTTTTGCACGCTCTCATCTACGAGGAGGGCCGTTCAAACCGCCGTTTGGCAAAGTGCATAAGAGTGTCAAACCCTCGCGATCATCCGCGCCGCCGCCAAGTCGTAGACCGCAATAAATCTTTTGAAATACGACACGTTACATGGGACCAAAGTCCAATACCGGCGGCGAGACGCGGCAACTAAACTGGTCAGCACGGAGCGCGAGGCGTGGGTCTACGCGCGGAGGCGGAAAGCCGTCGCCACGCTCATCAGGTCTTCCGCATCAAGCAGTCGCCATTACCATCACGCCCGGTGGCACCAGATAGCAAGCATGGTTTTGCGAAACAGCTATTGGAGGCTGGCATGCCATTTCTCGGCCCTGAACGTCTGCTTCGGACGCGTTGCGCGCGTGCCGTGTTTGCCGCGGCGTTCCTGTTCAACTTCGTTGCCGTACAGGCCAGCAATCTCAACTTCCTCAACGATACGCCCTTGTCATACATGAAGCCGCGCGATATGGATTCGATCAAGCGCGCGCTGACCGACGTGCTCAACACGAAGAGCGATGGCGAAGCCAGTCAATGGACCAACGCGGGCACCGGCAATAGCGTGAAGATCGACGCAATGATGACGCCGTCCGACACAAGCCATGACGGCAAGAAGACGTGTCGTCACGTTGCCATCGTGCTCTCGGCGAAAGGACAGTCGATGAACCTGCATCCTGTCTTTTGCGGCACAGGGAAGACCGACTGGGCGCTGCAAAAGCGTTGAACACGCGTTCTGGTTCGACATGCCTCGAGAACGAAATCAAGGCCGATTGATGCGCCGGCACCCTGGATGCATCGCCGCGCTGATGATCGCCCCGACCGATGCGAGCTTTGTCCGACCCGTGTTCCGTCAGCAGCCTGTCCCATCGACGCGAGTACTTGACGCGTCTGTCCCGCCATATCGTGGGTAACCCCTCATTGGGTACCTGACCGGCAAGGTAGATTTGTCCACTGATGAATAGCGACTTCAGCAGACGCTTTCCGATATGGCTGCGCTTGATTTCGCAGCTGACATCGCTGGCGTGCGCGTCGAGGGATGTTGACGCATGGATCCGGAATGTCTGGACCCTGATCCGCGTGGCACGTACCGCTCATATCACCGCTCCTCCGTTCGGGCTGATGACCTGGCCGACGAGGTAGTGCTTGCCCGCCAGATAGGTCACGAGCGACGCATATTCGTCCATCGTGCCGAGCCTGCCTGCTGGACAGACCTGCCAGAACTGCCGGCACTTTTTCTCTCCCGCCGTTTTAAAGTACTGCTCGAAATCGGGCGTCAGCACGCCGCCGGGTGCAACTGCGTTGACGAATACGTTCGCTCCCGCGACTTCGGCCGCGACAGCTTTCGTGAACGCGATGACCGCGCCCTTCGTCGCGCTGTAGTGCGGACTGTGCGCGCTCATCGCCGACAGGCCGGCGATTGACGCGATGTTGATGACGCGACCGTACCGTTGCGGCTCCATCAGCTTCAGCGCTTCGCGCGTGCAATAGAAGACGCCGTGCACATTGACACCCCAATATCGCATCCACTCTTCGTCGCTCATCTGACTGGTGAATTGCAGCGACTGCCGTGGAACCGGCGTGGTCAGATACGCGTAGTGCTTGTTGCGCCGCACCTCGTCCACCGGACGATTCGGCACGACGGCCGCGTTGTTGACGAGAATGTGCAGCGTGCCGCACGCGTCGACGATGTGGCGGTACATGGCTGCGACCTCCTCGCTCGACGACACATCGCAGCGCAATGCCAGGCACCGCCCGCCCAACGACTGCACCGCTCTGCGCGTATCCGCGAGCGCGGCTTCATCGATATCGCAGATGGCGACCGTCGCGCCTGCTTCAGCCAACGCGATCGCGATCGCGCGCGAAGTCGATGCAAATCAACAGCCTTCAGGATCGGACACCCACGCGCGTGCACGGGATTAGCGGATGGGCTCTGCCAGATCCTCCTCCACAAAGCGCAAGATAGCCTCCACCAGGGCCTCCCGCGGGTAGGCATTCTGGGTCACGAACAGTGCGCCGATCGTCGGATGTGTCCGGGCAATTGGCACCGCCAGCGCCCAGTGATCCGCATTGACGTAGGCGAGCAGCGTGCTGCCGGGCACAACCTGATCGTAGAAGATGACCTGACTGTCGTTTCGCGAGTCGACGCGCGAGAGCTTGTCATAACTCGATTTCAGTATTGACGAGATGCGTTCCGGCTGCGGGAACGTCACGACCGAGTAGTACCGCAGGTCGCCCGGAAGAGGGTGCTGCGCAAGCCACGCCTTGCGGGTCGCCGGTCTCAGGCTCTGCACTGCGCGACCATCGCCCGACGTGCAGGTCGCGCCCGGAAAGTATCGCAGCAGATCGGCCTGGTACTGCTCGGCGTCGTTGGCGAGCGGCGAGCCGCCGATTGCGCCGGCTGCACTCGCCACCGCCGCGATGCGGCTTCGAATTTCCGGGTAGGCGACCAGCGCTTCGAGGATGTCGGGCGCTCCTTTTGAATAACCGATCAGCACGATGCGCGGCGCGCCCTCGGGCGCAGGCATGGCCATGATCGCGTCGCGAATCTGGCGTGCATTATTCGCTGAACCGGACAGCGCATCGACATCGATCAGCGTTGCGTCGAAGCCGAACTGGCGCAGGTGCGTGATGACAGTATTTGGTGGATCAAGCCACGGTTTGAAACAGTCATAGCCGATTCCCGACACGACTGCGGCGGTGAGGTGCCGTCTCGATTGACCCAGTTCGACGGCTTTGCCGGTGCCAGGGGGCTCTGTGCCTACCCGCGTCAGCGCCTCCTCGCAGGGCCGGTAATCGGGTACCTCAGGTCCGCGCGCCTCCAGCACCGCGCAATAGATTTCCCGGAAGCGTCCGCGCCTGTCCACGACCCCGGCCTGGGATGCGGGCACGAGAGCCATCGGCGGCGTATCGGCCGAGTACGGGATCAATGGCTTCGTCGCGCATGAGCCGAACAGGGCGCACGCCGCCATCGTCGCCAGCACGACGCAGATCCGATGCCACGCGAAGATGGCGGCTGCCCGCCGTCCTGGTAATACGGGCGACGGTCTCCGGTTCGCGTCACTGACGTGCATCGCCGGTCGCTCCAGTAGGTTGACGGGCATCCGGCTCGTCCAGATAGGGCACCCAGTCGAGAAACTCCACATCCGAAAGGCTGCGCGGCCGGGTCGCGAAGAACACGACCGCACGCAATCCGTCCGTATAGTAGGTCGCGCCATCGAGCGTCGTACGGGGCCGGGTCGGCGGTGCCACGCCAACACCGTTCACGTATCCGAGCTTGTCCAGACCACCCGAGTACATCAGGTCCTGGACCAGGAGGTTGCGTGCCTCGTCGACGTTCTCGTGCAGCGTGAGGTGTGTTTCGCCGCGTGGCGCGAAGCGCCCCCCGACAGGGCGACCGACTGCCGCGACGTAGACCAGTTGCCCCTGAAAGCGGATCGGGGCGAGCCAGCCCCGTATCCAGGTTGCAGGCGCCCCCGCCTGCGCCTGCTTGCGCATGACGAAGTCCGGTTCCCGTCTGAAGACCCGCTGCGCGAGGTCGGACGCGCGCGCGTCGCGCCGATAGTCGCGCCGCACCATTGCCGCCCCGATGTCGGTGAGCTGGCCGATGCCAACGGCGTTCAGGGGATCGGCCTGAACCGTCCCGCTCGCGTCCGTCGCACAGCATGGCAGCCGCTCGAGCGCGGCGCGCAGCGATGCGAGGTCCTGGCAGTCCGTGATCGCCGTTTCGGGGAACGGGAAAGGGATCTGCGCGAGACGCGGATCCACCGTGCCGCCGGGCACGCGCAGAAAAAGCGAGAAGGGAATCAGCGTCTGGCTTCCGAGCAGATCGACATTGACGAGCTTGATACCCTGATCCGGGTTGGTGAACAGGATGCCCGACCGTGTTGCGCCCGGCGGAATCGGGTTGCCGAATCCGAGGTCTCGGAAATAGTGGTCCATGCGCGTATTCGTTGCACCGCCAAACAGAGTATGCATGGACCACGCAACTTCGTGAGGCGAAAAGTAGTCCGGGTCGGTACCCGAGCGCAACAGCCACAGCGGCTGCGAAGTCCCGTTCTGCACTTCGATCCATAGCGGCTGGACGCCCGTCCTGTTGATGTCGGCGCCATACATCCGCTGGCTGTCTTCACTACCGAGCACAGTGGCGCTCGCGCGCACGCCGCGACTGGTCGCACTGACCTCACGCTGACGCAGCGGCCCGTCGTCGGCCTCAGGCGGGGCGTGCCACGTCGCACAGCCGGCCAGGGCAAGCGCGAGGCATAGCGCGCGTCCCGCGTGGAGCAGTGCACGATGCAGGATCTGCAAAATGCTCATGGTTTCGCTCCGGGCGCCAGGTGCATGACCCCGTGAGGCGTGATCCACGGGAAGACCTCGATGTCCGAGAGCGGTCGCGGCGTCCGGTCGAATACCAGCACGACACGATCGCCATCGGTGTAATACGGATCGGTCGTCAGGTTCTTGCGTGGCGCGCTTTCCAGTACGGCACCCACGCCCGCCACGAGACCCATCGTCATGAGATTCTGCGAATACGCCATGTCTTCGGCCAGCGCGGTGCGCGCCTCATCCACGTCCGGGTCGATCTTGTGGGTAGTGAATGTAGAAGAATGCCAGGTCAGACGGATACCGATATCGCGGCTGATCTGTCCTACCCAGACGAGTTTGTCGTGGTAACGCATGTTGCTGAGCCACAGGCGCATATGGTTGCGCTGGTGGATATCGCCCCGCGCCTTTTGCAAGGCGAGGTCCTGTGCGCGCCCGAAGAGGTAAAGGTCGCTCACGGGTGCGTTGACATACGCTTCGCCGGACAGTGCGGCGCCGATCATCCGCCGGATGGCGCCGGACCATTTCTGCTCCGTGAGGCTCCAGCCCCGCCGCACGAGTGCGGGAAGGGCGTCGTCGCGGCCGCCGACGATCACCAGGTTGAGCGGGTCGCCATTCTTCGAGCCGTCCTCGTTGGTCGCGCAGCATGGCAGGGCCTCGAGCGCGGCGCGGAAAGTCGCGTCATCCGTGTAGTTCACGGTGGGCTCTTGCGGATCGGTGATACGTTTGAATACCTCGCTGCGCTTGAAGTCGGCTTCAAACCCGGGTACGGCCACGAAAATCGAAAACGTCCGGGCGCGCTCCTTGGCGACGAGGTCAATCTGTACGAGCTTCGCACCTTCGTTGAGATTGGTCAGGACAAACCCGGAGACTGTCTCTCCAGGACGGATAGGGTTATGAAAGGCCAGGCCACGGAAGCGGCGGTCGAGGTCGGCCCGCTGGTCGGCTGAAGTAGTGCCGGCAAACGCCTCGGCCGCCTCCGACGCTGGAAAGAAGTTCGGATCGAGGCCCGGCGACAGGAGAAAGTATCTACGGTCCTCGCGATTTCGGACCTCAACCCAGACGGGCTGGATGTTTCTGTCGGCTAGCGGAACACCGTAAATCGCCACACTTTCCTCCGGCGACAGCACGGCGGTCGAAACCTCGATGCCGCCCTCCGTGCGTGTCAGGGCACGGTTCTGATAGCCGGGAATGGAATCCGTTGGCCGGGTTGCAGTACAGCCCGCCAGTATGCAGCCAACGAAGATGACGGCCAGCATCTGCATCACGATGCGACGGACTGCGCGCCAGCCGGTGGTCGCGCAGCGCACGCGAAGAGTGCTGCTGCCACGGTAACATTCGATAAGAATTCCATTCATAGCTCAGATTCGATCGGAAGCAGTCCAAGGAACCAGATGCTCGCGCGCCGCATGAAAGATACATCTGGTTCCGAGTCATATTCCGTCACCGTTCCGTTCCCTTCGGTGTCGACCCAGACGATCCGGCTCTTGCCGTTCGTGTCAGTGCGTTGTTCAACTCGCCAGGCGATCAGGTCCAGTTTCGGTTCGACGCCGTCGATAACCTGGCCGGCAATCGCCGGACTGTCGCAAAGCACGCCAATCTCTGTATTGAGCTTGCTTGAGCGAGGGTCGAGATTCATCGAGCCAATGAAAATGCTTTGCCGGTCGAACACATACGTTTTCGCATGCAGGGAGGCTTTCGACGAACCGAAAAGCTTTTTTTGCGTTTTGACGCCGGGCGCGCCAACCGGCTTCAGCTCATAGAGTCGTACGCCTGCCGCGAGCAGATCCTGGCGGTAGTCTTGATATCCAGCATTCACTGCGGCGACATCGGTTGCAGCAAGCGAGTTGGTCAACACCGTGACGCGCACTCCGTGCGCGGTCAGATCGCGTATCCATGCAACACCTTCTTTCCCCAGCACGAAATAAGGCGAGATGATGAGCATCTCATGTGTAGGTTTGAGGTTCAGCGCCGCGAACCGCGTCATGAGGTGAGGTTGACCCGGTTCGACGGACGGATTTGCAGCCAGCGATTTGATGCGATCTAACCTCCGTTGAGTGTTGAGTCG
>NZ_JAGIPX010000046.1 GCF_017814945.1 Paraburkholderia sp. LEh10 | reverse complement strand
AGCGCGCCCGCGGATTCTCCCTTCACGGGGCGCCCGTACACGGCGGAACTCAGCGCCAGCGCCGGCTGGTCATATCCGTCACCGTGATCGAGCAGCCAGCTTGCGAGGCCAACGGGCGAGTCCGACAGTCCATAGAGCGTTTGCGGCCGCGTTCCCATCTCGAGCGCATACGCACGGCGCCTTTTCGCTGCGCTGCTCAACTGGTCGTACGCATGCTTCTCGTCGTCCGACAGTCCGGCGGGCGGCGGATCGCCGGCTGCCAGCGCCTTCGCGATATCAGCGGGAATCGTTGCGGGGAAGTTCACGTGTATGCCCAGCAATTCGGGCGGCGCCTGCTTGCCCATCACGTTCGCCACCACGCCGCCCAGGTCGCCCCCTTGCGCTGCAAACTTGTCGTAGCCGAGGCGCTTCATCAGTACGACCCACGCGCGAGCGGTACGCTCCGGACCCCAGCCCGTCGTGGTCGGCTTGCCTGAAAGGCCGTAGCCCGGCAACGACGGAATGACGAGATGAAACGCATCCGACGCGCTCGCGCCATATGCCGTCGGATTGGTCAGCGGATCGATGATCTTGAACTGCTCGATGATCGAGCCGGGCCACCCGTGCGTGACGATGAGGGGCATCGCATTCTCGTGTTTCGAGCGCACGTGGATGAAGTGAATGTCCAGTCCGTCGATCTCCGTCACGTAGTTCGGCAGCGAATTGAGCTTTGCCTCGCACTTGCGCCAGTCGTAGTCGGTTGACCAATGGCGCGCGAGTTCCTGGATCAGCGCGAGCGGCACGCCTTGCGTGTCGTCGTCGACCGTCTCCCGTTCGGGCCACCGCGTCGCCTTGATGCGTCGCCGCAAGTCGACGAGCTGCGCGTCAGGCACATGCACGCGAAGTGGACGGATAGCGGTCTTGTCGCCACCCGCTGCCTGCCCCACGGTCGTCATGGCCTGATTCGTTTGTGCGAATGCGAGCTGGCCCAGCGAGCCTGCGGCAAGGGCCGCCGTCGCCACACCGACGAAGCGACGGCGAGACGGCGATGAAGGAGAGATGTTGTCTGACATAAGTGCTCCGGTTGACGATGAGAGCCGGGGTCCCGATCAATGGCCACGTCATGTCATGGCCATCGGCAACGATGATGGGCGTCAGGCGCCCGGTGTAAATGCATTGGAACGTGCGGATGTATCCCGCCTGTTTCCTGAATGTGTGAGTTTGTAAGCGCAGATCTCGACGCAGCTGGCGAATACATTGCGCCACAAGCGCGGTCGTGTCTGCGGAAGGAGAACTCCTTTTTACCGGTGGAGACGGGCACGAAGACCCTTGTGGTGTTGCATATGCAACATCGACGACAAAAAAATCAGCTCATGCGGCGCGCGCCAACTCACCTGCGATCCCCATGAGCGCGTCGGCGCCGGTGGCTCCGAGCATCGCCTTGGCTCTCGGTCTGCGCGACCGACCACGCGGACGCAGCGCCGTGCAGCAACGTCTTGCCCTGTCCCGTGAGCGAAAGAGGGCGGCTGCGGCCGTTCGCTTAGGGAAGGCCTTCCTGCACCCATCCTCGCGCGATCAGCGGTTGCAGGTTCCTTGTCAGTGTCGAACGATCGCGATGGTTTTTGCGTCCGAGGTCCGCACGGCTGAGCGGTCCCAATTCCATGATGAGAACGAGCAGCGAGAACTGCGGTGCGTTGATGCCGAACGGCCGCAGTTCCTCGTCGTAGATCGCCGTCAGCACCCGGGCAATCTGCCGCGAACGCGTAAGCAGACAGTTGCTGGCGATCTCATTGCTCACTGCATCGCGTGGTTGATGCCGAAGATCGGAAGGCATGCTCGAACTCATGTGGCGCAAGACGGCTTTGGGACGGTGAGGCGTCGGTGTCGCTCACACGAGCGTGAGCGTGACGTCCACGTTGCCGCGCGTCGCCTTCGAATACGGGCAGGTCTGATGCGCGCGGTCGACGAGCGCCTGGGCGACGTCGCGCGGCAGGCCAGGCAGGCTAACGTTCAGGCGAGCCTGGATGAAGTAGGCGCCGTCCGTCGTGCCAAGATCGATTTCAGCGTCGACGCTGACGTCGGCCGGCAGCGAGACGCTCATCGCACGCGCCGCGCCGCGCATCGCGCCGATAAAGCATGCCGACCAGCCCGCGCCGAGCAGTTGCTCGGGATTCGTGCCGGCGCCCGAGGAACCCGGCGACGACAGCTTGATGTCGAGGCGGCCGTCCGCGCTGCGCGAAGCGCCGTCGCGGCCGCCCGTCGTGTGAGTCTTGCCTGTGTACAGTACGTTTTCGATGCGGGTCATGTTGGCTTGCTCCAGTGAATGTGACGTATTGGAACGCGCGGATGTATCCCGTATGTTTCCTGCGAGGCGGCATGTGTATGCGCATGTTTCCACACGTATCGCGGCGGATTACATCGCGATACAAGGCAGTGACTGCAGGATGCGCTGAAAACGCCGGATGTCGTGGGGAAAGGGATGTGAGTTCGATTCGCGGGGACAGTTGACGCGAATCAGGCGAATTTCTCGTGCAAGCGGACGAGCCACCAGCGCCACATGGGTACCTGATAGAAAAGCTGGGTCGTCGTGACGGACATGCAGGTCGCGACTTCCACGTACTTTCCCCCCACCATGCCGAACCTGGCGCGCGGAACCTCGTTGTCATCCCACTGGCACCACCAGCTGCGCGTGTCACGGACGGAACAGTACGGGAAGCGCTGAGGTTGATCGGCGTCGTCCGTCCGCCAGTACGACACGGAATGCTGGTCGACGAGAACCTTGTAGGTCATCGGGGCGTCGGTCTTTTCCGTGCCGTGGCAAACGCCGTTTGCCTGTTCGCCGTCGCAGGACAGCATGTAGACGGTCACTTCATTACCGAACGGCGTCCAGGCGGCCATCGCGCTGGGTAAAAGCCAGAAGCTCGCGGCGACAACGCTATAACCAATTAGCCGATTCATCCGTAGACACCTCCCGTCAGGATGCCCAGCAGCGAAGAGTTCGACGACAGCCTCGCGGACCTTGCTGAAGGAAAAATCCTAGCACGGGCGAAATGCGCCGATCCGCGCGGATGGACACACTTCGGACGCATCGGAGGAGACTAAAATCGGCCCGCATCGCGGATTGCTACTGCGGGCGGATCAGGGCCGAAGGTCCCGGAACACGGGATTTCCCCTGGTTGGCCGGAAGATCGTTTGGGGCGTGCCGGCCTCGATTGAGACATTCGGGCACGGACGGCTTCCCTGTGGCTGTCGGGAAATTCGATGCTAAATCATTGTTTTGGCAGGAATTCAGAAGAAAATTCGACCGGTCGTTCAGCCGCTCCGGACCCCGAAGGTCAACAAAGTCCGTAACCTGGCGAAATTCGATCGTCGCCCGATACGGCGGCGCACCTTCTTGAATTTGTAATTCCCCGTCCATATAATTAGCACTCACCGCACGAGAGTGCTAACAACTTCGCTGGTTGGCCCGGCCAGCCGGCATATCTCAGCGTTCTTCAGTCCCAATCAAGAGAGGATCTATCCATGAACCTTCGTCCTTTGCATGATCGCGTGATCGTCAAGCGTCTGGATCAGGAAACCAAGACCGCATCGGGCATCGTGATCCCCGACGCAGCAGCAGAAAAGCCGGATCAAGGCGAAGTGCTGGCTATCGGCCCGGGCAAGCGTGATGACAAGGGTAACCCGATCGCGCTCGACGTGAAGGTCGGTGACCGCGTCCTGTTCGGCAAGTACGCTGGCCAGACCGTCAAGGTCGAGGGCAGCGAACTGCTGGTGATGCGCGAAGAAGACATTATGGCCGTTGTCAACAAGTAAGCACTTGTCCCGGTTCATTCTCAAGAATTCAAGGAGTTAGAAGATGGCAGCTAAAGACGTCGTGTTCGGCGATTCCGCCCGTGCCAAGATGGTTGAAGGCGTGAACATTCTCGCCAACGCAGTGAAGGTTACGCTGGGTCCGAAGGGCCGCAACGTTGTTCTCGAGCGCAGCTTCGGCGGCCCGACGGTCACGAAGGACGGTGTCTCGGTCGCGAAGGAAATCGAGCTGAAGGACAAGCTCCAGAACATGGGCGCGCAAATGGTCAAGGAAGTCGCTTCCAAGACCAGCGACAACGCCGGCGACGGTACGACGACGGCAACGGTTCTGGCCCAGTCGATCGTTCGCGAAGGCATGAAGTACGTCGCATCGGGCATGAACCCGATGGACCTGAAGCGCGGCATCGACAAGGCCGTCGCCGCAGCAATCGAAGAGCTGCGCAAGATCAGCAAGCCCTGCACGACCAACAAGGAAATCGCGCAGGTCGGCGCGATCTCGGCGAACAGCGACACGTCGATCGGCGATCGCATCGCTGAAGCGATGGACAAGGTCGGCAAGGAAGGCGTCATCACCGTCGAAGACGGCAAGTCGCTGCAAGACGAACTGGACGTCGTCGAAGGCATGCAGTTCGACCGCGGCTACCTGTCGCCGTACTTCATCAACAACCCGGACAAGCAAGTCGCCGTTCTGGACAACCCGTTCGTGCTGCTGCACGACAAGAAGGTGTCGAACATCCGCGATCTGCTGCCGGTTCTGGAACAGGTCGCAAAGGCTGGCCGTCCGCTGCTGATCATCGCTGAAGACGTCGAAGGCGAAGCGCTGGCTACGCTGGTCGTCAACAACATCCGCGGCATCCTGAAGACGGTTGCTGTCAAGGCTCCGGGCTTCGGCGACCGCCGCAAGGCCATGCTGGAAGACATCGCGATCCTGACGGGTGGCCAGGTCATCGCTGAAGAAACCGGCCTGTCGCTGGAAAAGGCAACGCTGCAAGAGCTGGGTCAGGCAAAGCGCATCGAAGTGGGCAAGGAAAACACGACGATCATCGACGGCGCTGGCGAAGCAGCAAGCATCGAAGCGCGCGTGAAGCAAGTGCGCACGCAGATCGAAGAAGCGACGTCGGACTACGACCGTGAAAAGCTGCAAGAGCGCGTGGCCAAGCTGGCTGGCGGCGTTGCAGTGATCAAGGTCGGTGCCGCGACCGAAGTCGAAATGAAGGAAAAGAAGGCACGTGTCGAAGACGCACTGCACGCAACGCGCGCAGCTGTGGAAGAAGGCATCGTGGCTGGCGGCGGCGTCGCGCTGATCCGCGCTCGCAGCGCCATCAGCGGCGTGAAGGGCGACAACGCTGACCAGGACGCAGGCATCAAGATCGTGCTGCGCGCGATGGAAGAGCCGCTGCGCCAGATCGTCACGAACGGTGGCGAAGAAGCCAGCGTCGTGGTGGCAGCAGTTGCCGGCGGCAAGGGCAACTACGGCTACAACGCAGCAACGGGCGAGTACGGTGACCTGGTGGAAGCCGGCGTCGTCGATCCGACCAAGGTGACCCGTACGGCACTGCAGAACGCAGCTTCCGTTGCTGGTCTGCTGCTGACGACGGACGCCGCTGTCTGCGAACTGCCGAAGGAAGATGCACCGATGCCTGGCGGCATGCCCGGCGGCATGGGCGGCATGGGCATGGACATGTAATTTCCGGGTAACCGGATTGCATGCAGGAGGCGCGCCGAAAGGCGTGCCTCCCGATTGCCAAAAGAGAAAAACCCGCAGCGATGCGGGTTTTTTTATGCGTGCGGCAATCGCGTGGATTTCGCTGCGTTCAACGCACGCGCGTATGTTCAACGAAGCCGGCGATCGCGCGACGCGCTTGCGGCTGCGTTGCGGCTGCGTTGCGACTCAATGCCGGGCTTCCCCCGGCGACGACTCCGTCCCACCCGCAAGCGGCACTTCGTCATCGCTGCTGCGCGCCCAGAAGAACCGGTCGGGCAGATACGCGCCCATCCCGGGCCGAAACGCGGCCTGGGTCGCCTGAAACAGATATTCCTGCGCCTCGCGCACGGCCTCGGCGGGTTCCTGACCGTTGGCGAGCAGGGCGGCGATGGCGGCGCCGAGCGTATCGGTGATGCCCATGATCCGCTGTTGTCCGCGATCCCACATGTCTTGCCTCAACTGGCCGTCCTCGCTGAAGAGCGTATTGACGAGCCGGTGCGTGCCCGTTTCCGTCGACAAAATGTATTCGCACCCTTGGGCCAGCAGATGCGAGATGGCCGCGTCGAGCGACGGTGCCTCGGCGTCGCCGTCTGGCTGAGCGAGCGCGAGTAGGGCGCTGTGGTCGGCGACGAGCAGTGTGGTTTGTGGCGCGAGCAGATCGGCGATGGCTTCGCGAAGCTCGTCGGCGGCGAGCACATGCTCGTCGTCGAGCGTGAAGTCGGGGGCAAGGATGAGCGGAATGTCGTCGTAGTCCGCGACCACCTCGGCGATCGCGCTGACCACTTCTGCGCGCGTGGCCGCGCCGACCTTGAAGGCGGCGATCGGCATGTCCTCCAGCAGCATCCGCGCCTGGGTCGCGACGACTTCCGGGTCGAGCCCGGTGACCTCGTCGCAAGTCGCTGAGTCGCGCACCGTGTAGCCCGTCAGCACGGAAACGCCGTGACAACCCATGCTGGCAAGCGTCATGAGATCGGCTTGCAATCCGGCGCCGCCCGTCGGGTCGGACAGGCCGAAGGTGAGAACGATGGGAGGGGTGTCGCTGGCCATGAAATCGTTTGATGAATCGATAAGCTGAAAATGTGCGAGCCGCATGGGCGCGCGAAGCGCCCGCGCGTCTGGGCGGACGGCTCAATTATGCGGCCTTATCGGGCTATGGGGCATTATTTCGCATCTGTCAGCGTGTCTTGCCACAGTTAACGCTGCATCGTGTCGCAGCCCCCGTCCGGACCCCGCATCTGCTAGGCATGGGGGGCGCAACACGGTACCATCATGGCTCCCGTTTCCACGGACTTTTCGACGCGACTCAAGAATGGAATATAAGAGCTGGATGTGCCTGATCTGCGGCTGGATCTACGACGAAGAAGCCGGTTTGCCGGACGAAGGAATCGCGCCGGGCACGCGCTGGGAAGACGTACCCATCAACTGGACCTGCCCCGAGTGCGGCGCGCGCAAGGAAGACTTCGAGATGGTCCAGATCTGAGCGACCCTCGCGTTCCGGTGACGAATACCTTGTGTCCGCCATCCGGGGCGTGGCTCGACTCAACTGAATCGATTTCGCGCGGAACTGAACATCCGCGCTTACCTGATGTCGCAAGGTAACCTGTCACGGGCTTTCTTGCGGTCTGTCGCGGCTGGCCCAGCAGATGCTGTATCGGCAGTCTGGACGTTCGCCGCTCCACGCGAGCGGCGCGTCGAGCGGTTCCGGCCGGTTGTAGCGTTACCTGATAAGCGGCGCCGTTTTTTCGGCGACGCGGCCAATGGCCTTGCAGTTGCACAACTTTCGCCATATCGGCGGTTCCGGCGGCGCAGCACCGATGCCGGCCTGACCTGCCGGCGTTCATGCAGCCTGCCCATGACTCTTCGATCCGCACCGCCCGATACGCTCGACGCTTTACCGAATCCCCGCGGCGGCGCCGTCCGCCCTGCGGAACAGGCCATTGCCGACGCGCTCGATGCGTTCGAGCAGCGGCGCGACATGACGGCACTGCTGTTAGGCGCTGGGCGCGCGTTGCGCGAAGCGGGCTGGATCGCGGCGCAACGCTTCACCGACGCACTGTTGCTCGTATCGCCGATGGCCGCGAGCGGCGTTGCCGAAGAGGCGTCCGCGCGCGCCACGTTCGGCGCGGCGCTGCGCGCGTTTCGCGCTGCGCTGGAGCGGCGCAATCTGCGTGAGCTTGCTTGCTCGGCCGCGCTTTTTGCGCACTATCGCGCGCTCAGTACGCATATCGCACAACATACGCCCGGTTACACCGTGACATTCGAGGACGTCGCGCTCGCCGCCCGGCCCGTTCCCCCCGTGACGCTACGTTCGCAATCCGCCGCGCGGCTCGCGCATTTACGGGCGCGCTATGAGCAGGCGTTGCTGCTCGTGCTGCGCTCGAAGGGCAATATCAGCACGGGCGCGGTGGCGGCCGCCGTCAACGCGGCGCTCGACGACCTCGACGCGTGCCTGGCCGAACTCGCAGGCCCCGATCCATACGACTTCTGGCGGCTCGCCTCCGCCTGCGCTCGCGCGTTGCGCTCCACCGGCCGCACGGTCGAAGACATCGATACGCGGCGCTTCTACGCGCGCTGCAATCTGGCGCTCGCGGACGAGGAGCGTGGCATTCCGCTCGCGCCGCGCTCGCTCGCGCGCGCGACGCTCGCGCTGTTGTGGCGCGACTACGCGCTTTTCGGCGCCGCCGCGGAAGACACCGACCATGTCGAACTGCTGCGCGACTACGGTCTGACAGTGGACTGGCACGTGGCGGGCACGCAGGCGTCGGAAGCGTTGTGGGAAGCGGGCGCTCACCAGGCCGAAACGCTGGTGGCGCACGTCGGGATGACGCGCGAGCTCGGCGTGCTGACCGTCAACGCCAACGCTTACGAAGACTTTCTGCAGACCGCCGATGCCGCGATCGCGGCGCTCGCCGATCACGCGCGCGCCGCCGACAATCCGCAGAAGGCCGACCCCAGCGCCGCGCTGCAGGCGGGTGATGCGGCGTACCGGCTCGGCGCGGCCGCATCGGCGCTCGGATTGGGACAGGTCGCGCTGCTCGCGGATGCGCTCGGTCTCGCGTGGCGCCGCCGAGCACACGCTGGCGTATCGACGCCCGCGGTCCGTGCGCACGTCGTCGTCGATGCGCCCGGCGCGCGCGCGCTCGAAGCCGCCGCCGAAACGTTGCGGGCGATGCTGCACAAGGTTGCGGCAGGCGTCGCGCCGCAGTCCGCGACGGCCGCCCAGGCCGCGCTCACGCGCGCGATCGAGCAGGGCGGCGCGTAGCCGACCCGTCGCACGCGCGACGAAACAGGGACGGTCCATTGTCCTATGCCATCTGCTTCGCGATAGCGCACGATCGACGTTCCCGGCAGGGCCGAAGCGCGTGATAGAGTGCAGTTTCATGGACTGCGGTTTTCGTCGGTCGCGCACCGCCTGCGCAGGTTGCGAGCGGCATGCCGCACGAATCCTGGGCGCAAGGCGCGAGCCCCGCAGTCGCGCACTGTCTTTGCTAAAATTCGACCTATGCCCAAGAGTAACGATCGCATCAATCTGACCAACCAGTTCCTGATCGCCATGCCGAACATGGCGGACCCCACGTTTTCGGGAACGGTGGTCTACCTTTGCGATCACAGCGAGCGCGGTGCCCTTGGTCTCGTCATCAACCGGCCGACCGACATCGATCTTCAGGCGCTCTTCAATCGCATCGATCTAAAGCTCGAAATCGAACCGCTGCTGCATGTCCCCGTGTATTTCGGCGGCCCGGTCCAAACCGAGCGCGGCTTCGTGCTGCACGATGCATCGGAAGGCAGCAGCTATACATCGTCGATGCAGGTGCCGGGCGGGCTTGAAATGACCACCTCGAAGGACGTGCTGGAAGCCGTTGCGAGCGGCAAGGGCCCGCAACGCTTCCTGCTGACGCTCGGTCATGCCGGCTGGGGCGCGGGGCAGCTGGAAGACGAGATTTCGAAAAACGGCTGGCTCACGGTCCAGGCCGACCCGAAGATCGTCTTCGACGTGCCCGCCGAAGACCGCTTCGAGGCGGCGCTTGCGCTGCTCGGCATCTCGTCTTCGATGCTTTCCGGCGAAGCGGGTCACGCTTGACTGCTCCTCTCCTTGACGGAGAGGATTCCCACTTCGTAGAGCCCAGCCCTTGTCTCAAAGAGACAAGGGACTTACAGCCTCTCCATGGGCTGATACCGCCAGTCCGGCGGCCAAGATATTGCGCGCAGCGTTGATGTCGCGATCGTGGATGGCTTGGCATTCAGGACAAGTCCATGTCCGAACACTCAGCGGCATGCTGGCAACAGTGTGCCCGCAATCCGAGCAGCGCCTCGAGCTGGGATACCAGCGGTCGATGCCGATCAGTGAGCGCCCATACCACTGCGCCTTGTATTCAAGTTGGGTGACAAATGCGGACCACGATGCATTCGAGATCGACTTCGCCACACAACGATTCCTTTTCATGTTTCGCACGGACAAGCTTTCTACGGCGATGACTTGGTTTTCGTTTATCAGCCGGGTCGAGAGTTTGTGCAGGAAGTCCCTGCGGGAATCTACTATCCTCGCGTGCATGCGTGCGACTTTAAGCTTCGCCTTCCTTCGGTTGGCCGAGCCTTTTTGCTTCTTCGCGAGGCGCCTTTGCAACTTCGCCAGCTTCGCTTCATTTTTCCGGAGCGCGTTTGACGCGGCGATCTTTTCCCCCGTGGACAGAATCGCAAAGTGCGTAAGTCCAAGGTCGATACCGATCTTCCCTGTTGCATTCGGACGTGGAGTCACTACGTCGTCGCACAGCATGGAAACATGGTATCGGCCGGCCATGTCTTTCGACACGGTTATGGTCGTTACCTTTGCACCTTTGGGAATTGTACGCGACCAGCGAATCGCAAGTGGCGCATCCATCTTGGCGAGCCGCAGCTGACTGCCATCCCACCTAAACGCGCTTGTCGTGTATTCAGCCGATTGCGTGCTGTCCTTGCGTCGGAAGGTCGGGTACTTCGCGCGTTTCGCGAAAAAATTCGCGAAGGCCGTTTGAAGATGCCTTAGCGCCTGCTGGACTGGGACTGAACTTACCTCGTTCAGCCACGCATGCTGCTCAGTCTTCTTGAGCGCGGTCAGCGCAGCGGAGGTCTCGTGATAACCCATGCGCTCCTGACGCTCAAACCAGGCGTCAGTGCGTTGCCGGAGCATGTAGTTGTAAGCGAATCGCGCGCATCCAAACGTCCGGGCAAGAATCACTTCCTGCTCGGGCGTTGGGTAGAACCGAAATCGGTAAGCGCGCTTAACGTTCATGTTTCACACGATAGTATGTATTTGTGTGAGACGCAATGAGGCCACTAACTTGCTGCTGTATTGGTTACACTCCTGCCTTGAACGAGGGGATTACTGGGAGCAACGTTCAATGAGGAGTCTGGGAGGAGGAGCAGCAACGGTGCTTGCGTTTGATTATGGCGAAAAACGTATCGGTGTCGCCGTCGGCAATTCGCTCACTCGCAGCGCGCGGCCGCTCGTCGTTCTGCAAAACCGCAATCGCGAATATCGCTTCGAGGTCGTCGGCAAGCTGATCGACGAATGGAAGCCCGACGCCCTCGTCGTCGGCCTGCCGATGCATCCTGACGGCACCCCGCACGAAAGAACCCAGCTCGCGAAGCGCTTTGGCAACCAGTTGAACGGGCGCTTCAATCTCCCTGTCTCGTGGGTCGACGAACGCTATTCGTCGGTCGAGGCGGAGGCGGGCATCCGCAGCGGCGGCCGGCGTGCAAGGCAAGCCGGCATGCTCGATGCCGAAGCCGCCTGCATCATTCTTCAGCAATATCTGGACGGACTTTCCGACGATCATGAGCTCCATTGACGCCGAGGCGCTGTATCGCGCCGTACTCGAACAGATTCGCGCCGCATACGGCGACGCGCTGGATGGTCCGGAGGGTGCCGTGCTCGCCGGCATATACAGCGGCGGCGCGTGGCTCGCCGAGCGCCTTGCTAAAGACCTGAACGTGCCGACGTACGGCGTCGTCAATGTTGCGCTGCATCGCGACGACTATGCGAAGAAGGGTCTGCATACGCAGGCGAGTCCGACTTCGCTGCCGTTCGAGGTCGACAACCGCCGCATCGTGCTCGTCGACGATGTGCTGTACACGGGCCGCACCGTGCGCGCCGCGTTGAACGAACTGTACGACTATGGGCGTCCCGCATCCGTCGAACTCGCCGTGCTCGCCGATCGCGGCGGGCGCGAATTGCCGGTGGCGGCGCGCTTCGTCGGCGGTGCGATCGAAGTGCCCGCGAATTCGACGCTCGTGCTGACGCGCGACGGCGAGCGCTTCACGTTTCACACCGAGCCGCGCGCCGATTGAGCGTGCGCGTTTCTGTATCGAAAGCAGCAACCGCAACAACACATTGAACGCGCGAGCACGCAACGCAGATCCGGGCGCACGGCGCCCGCGAATCCGGCTCGCAAGTGAAGTGCCGAACGAAAGCACCGAACGAAAGTACCGAACGGCGGCACCCCGCAGTCCCCAGTCTGATTCAGGAACACCATGAACACGCCCAACCCGGTTTCCCAAGGCCCCACCGACAACGCCGCGTCAGCGGACCGTTTTCGCTACGGTTTCCTGAAGGGCAATCCGCAGCTCACGAAGAACGGCGAGCTGAAGCATCTGCTGACGATCGAAGGCTTGCCGCGCGCGATCGTCACTCACATTCTCGATACGGCCGAGCAGTTCGTCAGCGTAACCGACCGCGAGGTGAAGAAGGTGCCGCTGCTGCGCGGCAAGTCGGTGTTCAACCTGTTCTTCGAAAACTCGACGCGCACGCGCACCACGTTCGAAATCGCCGCGAAGCGGCTGTCGGCGGACGTGATCAATCTGAACATCAACGCTTCGTCGACGAGCAAGGGCGAGTCGCTGCTCGACACGATCAACAACTTGTCGGCAATGCACGCCGACATGTTCGTCGTGCGCCATGCATCGAGTGGCGCACCGTATCTGATCGCCGAGCACTGCGCGCCGCACGTGCACGTGATCAACGCCGGCGACGGCCGTCACGCGCACCCGACGCAGGGCCTGCTTGACATGTACACGATCCGTCATTACAAGCGCGATTTCACGAATCTGCGCGTGGCGATCGTCGGCGACATTCTGCATTCGCGCGTCGCGCGCTCCGACATTCACGCGCTCACCACGCTTGGCGTACCGGAAGTGCGCGCGATCGGCCCGCGCACCCTGCTGCCGGGCGGTCTCGAACAGATGGGCGTGCGCGTGTTCCACAACCTCGACGAGGGTCTGAAGGACGTCGACGTCATCATCATGCTGCGTCTGCAGAACGAGCGGATGAGCGGCGCGTTGCTGCCGTCGGCACAGGAATACTTCAAGAGCTGGGGGCTGACGCCGGAGCGTCTTGCGCTCGCGAAGCCCGACGCGATCGTGATGCATCCGGGGCCGATGAACCGTGGCGTCGAGATCGATTCGCAGGTGGCGGACGGACCGCAATCGGTGATTCTCAACCAGGTGACGTTTGGCATCGCGGTGCGCATGGCGGTGATGGGCATCGTCGCGGGCAACAACGACTGATCCGCGCACGGCTCACGCATTCCCTCAGGTACAAGCAGGCAAAAAGGCAGCGCATGAAGATTCATATCCAAGGCGGCACGCTGATCGATCCGGCGGCGGACACGGAAAAGCCGCAGGACATATTCATCGCCGCGGGCAAGATCGTCGCGCTCGGCAGCGCGCCCGCCGACTTCAACGCGGCGAAGATGATCGACGCGACGGGCCTCCACGTGGCGCCGGGTCTCGTCGATCTGTCCGCGCGGCTGCGCGAGCCCGGCTTCGAGCACAAGGCGACGCTCGAATCGGAGATGGCCGCGGCGCTCGCCGGCGGCGTGACCAGTCTCGTGTGTCCGCCCGATACCGATCCCGTGCTCGACGAGCCGGGCCTCGTCGAAATGCTCAAGTTCCGCGCGCGCAATCTGAACCGTGCGCACGTGTATCCGCTGGGCGCGCTGACGGTCGGCCTCAAGGGGCAGGTGATCACCGAGATGGTCGAGCTGACGGAAGCGGGCTGCGTCGGCTTTTCGCAGGCCGACACGCCGATCGTCGATACGCAGGTCTTGCTGCGCGCATTGCAATACGCAAACACGTACGGCTATACCGCGTGGCTGCGTCCGCAGGATGCGTATCTCGCCAAGGGCGGCGTCGCGGCGAGCGGCCCGCTGGCGTCCCGGCTCGGTTTGTCGGGCGTCCCCGTGTCGGCGGAAACGATCGCGCTGCATACGATCTGCGAACTCGTGCGCGTAACGGGCGCGCGCGTGCATCTGTCGCATGTGTCGTCGGCGACGGGCGTCGAGCTCGTGCGCGCCGCGAAGGCGGAAGGCTTGCCCGTGACCTGCGACGTCACGATCAATCACGTGCATCTGATCGATCTGGACATCGGCTACTTCGATTCGCAGTTCCGGCTCGATCCGCCGCTGCGTTCACAGCGCGACCGCGAGGCGATCCGCGCGGGACTCGTGGACGGCACGATCGATGCGATCTGCTCGGACCACACGCCTGTCGACGACGACGAAAAGCTGCTGCCGTTCGCCGAGGCGACGCCGGGCGCGACGGGGCTCGAACTGCTGCTGTCGCTGACGGTGAAGTGGGCCGACGAAGCGGGCGTTTCGCTGGCAAAGGCGCTCAACCGCATCACGGCCGCGCCCGCCGATGTGTTGAAGCTCCCTGCTGGCCGCATCGAGGCGGGCGAGACCGCCGATCTGTGCGTGTTCGACCGCGATGCGCATTGGCGCATCGAGCCGCGCGCGCTGAAGAGCCAGGGGCACAATACGCCGTTCCTCGGTTACGAGCTGCCGGCGCGGGTGCGCGCGACCATCGTGTCGGGCCAGCTCGCGTACGAGCAGCGCTGAGCGAGCCGGTAAGCGGCAAGCGACAGGAAGAGACGCGGAAGCGACCCGGAAGCGACGCGGAAGCGACCCGGAAGAGACGCGGAAGACAAGCGGAAGACAGGCAAGAAGTTAAGCGGAAGACTTGAAACATGAAGCTCGCGTTTCGCAAGATCCGGCTGATCGTGCATTTGCTGTACGGCATGTGCGTCGTCGCGACGCGTTTTCCGCGCGCGAGCGCGCAACAACGCCTCGCGCTGAACCGCGCGTGGTCGCTGCGCATGCTGCAGCTGTGCGGGATGCGCCTCGTCGTGCACAACGACGGCGCGCGGCTCGACGAGGGCGTGCTGGTCGTCGCGAATCACATTTCGTGGATCGACATCTACGTGATCAATGCGTGGCGGCCGACACCGTTCGTCTCGAAAGCGGAGATCCGCAAGTGGCCCGTAGTCGGCTGGTGCGCGCAGCAACTGGGCACCGTGTTCATCCAGCGCGAGAAGCGCAGCGACGCGAAGCGCATCATGCATGAGCTCGCCGCGCGGCTGGACGCGGGCGAACTGATGTGCGTGTTCCCGGAAGGCACGACCTCCGATGGTGCGCAGTTGCTGCCGTTTCACGCGAACATGTTCCAGGCCGCGGTGTCGGCGTCGCGGCCTGTGCAGCCGGTGTGTCTGATGTACGAAGATGCGTGGGGACGGCAGTCGACGGCGCCTGCGTATATCGGCGACATGTCGCTTGGCGAGTCGCTGGATGCACTGCTGCGCGGCGGGCCGCTCACGGCGCACGTCTATGTCGGCGCGCCGCTCGCGCCGGGCGTCGACCGGCGCCTGCTGGCGGCCGAGGCGCAGGCTTCAGTGAGCGCGGCGCTTGCCGCGTTGCAGGATCCGGACGCGCGCCGCTCGGGCCAGATCGCCGACCGGACTCAGGAGTTTATCGATGCGGCGTCGAAAGGCGCAGCAGATCCGATGACGGGTTCCGACGCCGATCTGACGCGTCACGCCTAACGGCTCAGCGCGCGCCCGTCAGCCAGCGACGGCCCGGCAGCCGTCGCATTCCACCTGCGTGATCGTGCGTTCAGCAGGCGACGACGAAAGCCGCACAGCCGAAAGCTGCTCGCCCCACACACAGCCGGAATCGAGTCCGATCAGGTTGTCGCGGATCGTCAGGCCGAGCGCGGCCCAGTGCCCGAAGACGACGGTGATGTCCTCCGTTTTGCGGCCGGGCACGTCGAACCACGGCATGTAACCCGGCGGCGCGGAGCCGATGCCGCCGCTCGACGAGAAATCCATCGCGCCGTCGGCATTGCAAAAGCGCATGCGCGTCAGCGCGGTGCAGGTGATGCGCAGCCGGTCGATGCCTTTGAGGCTTGGCTTCCAGCGGCTCGGCTCGTTGCCGTACAGGCCCGCGAGCGTCTCCTTCCAGCCCGGCGCGCGCAGCGCGCGTTGCAACTCGTCAGCGAGCTCCAGTGTCAGGTCGACGTCCCACTGCGGCAGCACGCCCGCGTGCACGAGCAGCATGCCGTTTTCGTAATGGGCGAGTGGCCGGTGGCGAATCCAGTGAAGCAGATCTGCGGCGTCGGGCGCAGCGAGAATTTCGTCGATCGTGTCGCCTTTCTTCGACTTGCGGATGCCCGCCGACACCGACAGCAAATGCAGATCATGATTGCCCAGCACAGGAACCGCGCGATCGCCGAACGCGATGATGTCGCGCAGCGTTGCGAGCGATTCGCCGCCCCGGTTGATCAAGTCGCCTGCGAACCAGAGCGACGCGTCGGCGGGCGGCGCTGCTTTCGCGAGGAGTTGCAGGAATTGGGTGCGGCAGCCCTGCAGATCGCCGAAAGCGAGAGGAGGGGAGCTGGTGGAAACGGTCATCGAGAAGAAATGGGTGGGTTCGATGGGCGTGCTGCGTTGGCGCTTGTGGCGCCGTCGAAACTCGCCCGGCAATGAATCCGGATGTGATGCAGCCGAATCGCGCTGCGCAACGCAACATGATAACGCGCGTTCGCGTCGCGCGTTCGTCACGACTCTCGCCGGCTCGTTCGTGCCGCGGGGCCGCGGAATTATTTTGATTTTTTTTCGGCTTTTTTGACGATTTTCTGGCCGCCAAACTCACTTTTAAGGGCCGGCAATCGCCAGAGCCGATTTAATCAGCGGATATAATCGGCGGCTGCTTTTGCGGCATGCTTTTTTGCATGGGAGGAAGAATTTGCGGCATCCGTCTCAACCAGTCATGCACCGCGTTCTCATCACGGGAGCGAACGGTTTCACTGGAGCCTACGTGCGCGAAGAACTCGCCGATGCGGGCTACGAGGTCATCGGCACATCCGTCGGCGCGCCGCAGGCCGGGGAGCGCATGCTCGACATCACCTCCTTGCCGGACTGCCGCCGTCTGATCGGCGAACTGAAGCCCGATTTCATCGTGCATCTGGCCGCGATCAGCTTCGTCGCGCATGACGATCCGCTGGAGATGTACAACGTCAACGTGATCGGCACGACGAACCTGCTGCAGGCGTGCGTCGACGTCGGACACGAGCCGCGCAAGATCCTCGTCGCGAGCAGTGCGAATATCTACGGCAACGCGGAAGGCGTCATCGACGAGGAGACGGCCCCCGCGCCCGTCAACCACTACGCGGCGAGCAAGCTGGCGATGGAGCATCTGGTGCGGACCTGGTTCGACCGGCTGCCGCTCGTGGTCACGCGTCCTTTCAATTACACCGGGCGCGGGCAGTCCGAGCGCTTCCTGGTTCCCAAAATCGTCTCCCATTTTGTCCGGCGCAGGCCGTTTATCGAACTGGGAAATCTTGACGTCGCCCGTGACTTTTCTGATGTCAGAATGGTCTCGCGCGCCTATCGCGCGTTGCTGGAGTCGTCCGTTACTGGCGAGACGCTCAACGTCTGCAGCGGCAATCCACGCACATTGACGGATATCGTCGACATCGTCCGGGAGGCGTCCGGCCACGACTTGGAAGTTCGCGTAAATCCGGCCTTCGTCCGTCAAAATGAGGTCAAGTTGCTGGTTGGTTCGGCGGACCGGCTGAGCCGTCTGGTGCCTGACATGCCATCAATCGGTCTGGAAGACACGATCGACTGGATGGTCACGCACGCGTGAATGACAAACTGCATCAGTTTGTTAGTGCGCTGGTGTTTCTCATCGACACCTTTATAATGGCCGGTTAAATACCCACGCGCTGGGTGACGCGCGGCCGGTTTTACCGGTCGAGCAATAATTGCCAGTTTCGCGTCGCGGCTACACGCCGGCCTGGCTTGGCCGAGATAATTTCTAGAAGGAATCCCATGATCCTGGTAACGGGCGGTGCCGGTTTTATCGGCGCCAATTTCGTGCTCGACTGGCTGAACACTTCTGGCGAGCCGGTCCTGAACGTGGACAAGCTCACTTATGCCGGCAATCTCGGCACGTTGAAATCGCAGCAGAACAATCCGCGCCATGTGTTCGTGCGCGCCGACATCTGCGACCGTGCGGCGCTCGACGCGCTTTTCTCCGAACACAAGCCGCGCGCGGTGCTGCACTTTGCCGCCGAAAGCCACGTCGACCGCTCGATTCATGGGCCAGCGGACTTCGTGCAGACCAATGTCGTCGGCACGTTCACTTTGCTGGAAGCAGCGCGATCGTACTGGAATACGCTGAATGATGCTGACAAAGCGGCATTCCGCTTCCTGCACGTTTCCACGGATGAAGTGTTCGGCTCGCTGTCGGCGACCGATCCGCAGTTTTCCGAGACGACGCCGTACGCGCCCAACAGCCCGTATTCGGCCACCAAGGCCGGTTCCGACCATCTGGTGCGCGCCTACCACCACACGTATGGTCTGCCCGTGCTGACCACGAACTGCTCGAACAACTACGGGCCATATCAGTTCCCCGAGAAGCTCATCCCGCTGATGATCGCGAACGCGCTCGGCGGCAAACCGCTGCCCGTATACGGCGACGGCCAGAACGTGCGTGACTGGCTGTATGTCGGCGACCATTGCAGCGCGATCCGCGAAGTGCTCGCGCGGGGCGTGCCCGGCGAGACATACAACGTCGGCGGCTGGAACGAGAAAAAGAACCTCGACGTCGTTCATACGCTGTGCGATCTGCTCGACCAGCAGCGTCCGAAGGCGCAGGGTTCGTACCGCGATCAGATCACCTATGTAAAGGACCGCCCCGGTCACGACCGCCGCTATGCGATCGATGCGCGCAAGCTCGAGCGCGAGCTCGGCTGGAAGCCGGCCGAGACGTTCGAGACGGGCCTTGCGAAGACGGTCCAGTGGTATCTCGACAATCAGGAATGGGTCGACGAAGTCGCCTCGGGCGAGTACCGCAAGTGGGTCGAAACGAACTACGCGCAACGCGCGTAAGGGCGGAATGATGGCGCGCAAAGGCATTATTCTCGCTGGCGGGTCGGGCACGCGGCTGTATCCGATCACCCATGTCGTATCGAAGCAACTGCTTCCCGTGTACGACAAGCCGATGATCTATTACCCGCTGTCGACGCTGATGGTGGCGGGTATCCGCGACGTGCTGATCATCTCGACGCCGCAAGACACGCCGCGTTTCGAGGCTATGCTCGGCGACGGCAGCCAGTGGGGCATGAATATTCAGTACGCGGTGCAGCCTTCGCCTGATGGTCTCGCGCAGGCGTTCATCATCGGCCGCGAGTTCGTCGGTAACGATCCGTCGGCGCTGATTCTCGGCGACAACATCTTCTACGGCCACGATCTGGCAAAGCAGTTGGAGCGTGCGAATGCGCAGGCCGATGGTGCAACGGTGTTTGCTTATCACGTGCACGATCCCGAGCGTTATGGCGTGGTCGAGTTCGACCAGGCGTTTCGCGCGCTGTCGATCGAAGAGAAGCCTGCAAAGCCGCGCTCGAATTATGCCGTCACGGGGTTGTACTTCTACGACAACGACGTGTGCGGGATCGCCGCGGACATCAAGCCCTCCGCCCGTGGCGAGCTGGAAATTACCGATGTGAATTCCCGCTATCTCGCGAACAAAAAGCTGGACGTCGAGATCATGGGGCGCGGTTATGCATGGCTCGACACCGGCACGCATGACTCGCTGATCGAAGCGGCCACGTTCATCGCGACGTTGCAGAAACGTCAGGGTCTTGTCGTTGCCTGCCCGGAGGAGATCGCCTACCGGCGTAGGTGGATCGACGAGGAGCAATTGCTCAGACTCGCGGCGCCGCTCGCGAAAAATGCGTACGGTCAATATTTGCAGAATCTCCCGAAGGACCAAGTTGCATGGCCATCCAGGTAATCACTACGGCACTGCCCGAAGTCAAGATCATCGAACCCAAGGTGTTCGGCGATGCGCGCGGCTTTTTCTTCGAAAGCTTTAACGCACGCGAATTTGCCGAGCAGGTGCAGGCGAATGTCGAGTTCGTTCAGGACAACCATTCGCGTTCTGCAAAAGGCGTTCTGCGCGGCCTTCACTATCAGCTTCAGCATGCGCAGGGCAAGCTGGTGCGTGTTGTCGAAGGAGAGGTTTTCGACGTCGCCGTCGATATCCGAAAGAACTCGCCGAATTTCGGCAAGTGGGAGGGCGTGATTCTGTCTGCTGAGAATCATCGCCAGTTGTGGATTCCGCCGGGCTTCGCGCACGGATTCGTCGTGCTGTCGGATTCGGCTCAGTTTCTGTACAAGACGACTGACTACTGGTTCCCTGAGCACGAACGCAGCATCATCTGGAACGATCCGCAAATCGGCATCGAATGGCCGATCGATTTCGAGCCGCTGCTGGCGGCGAAAGATGCGGCCGGCAAGCGTTTGAGCGAAGCCGAATTGTATGCGTGAGACTTTCCAATGAGTGCGCAACCGACCATCCTCGTGACGGGCGTCAATGGGCAAGTTGGCTTCGAACTCGTCCGTACCCTGCAAGGTCTCGGCCGGGTCGTGGCGCTTGATCGCGCTGCACTCGATCTGGCCGATCTTGAGCAGATGCGTTCGACGGTACGCGCGCTGAAGCCTTCCATCATTGTCAATCCCGCTGCCTACACCGCGGTGGACAAGGCGGAAACCGACGTGGACGGCGCGATGCGCGTCAATGGGGACGCGCCGCGCGTGCTCGCGGAGGAGGCAGCCGCTGGCGGAGCCGTGCTGATTCACTATTCGACCGATTACGTCTTCGACGGCACGAAGAACGCACCTTACGTCGAGGACGACGCGACCAATCCGCAAAACGTCTACGGCAAGAGCAAGCTTGCGGGCGAACAGGCCATCGCTGAATCCGGCTGCGCTCATCTGATCCTGCGGACCAGCTGGGTGTACGGAGTACGCGGAAAGAACTTCTTGCTGACGATGCTGAAGGTCGGTGCGGAGCGGCCGGAGTTGCGCGTCGTGGCCGATCAGATCGGCGCGCCCACCTGGTCTAACACCATCGCTACCTCGACGTCTCACATCGTCGCGCAGGGTTTGGCTGCAAACGATATCGATTGGTGGCGCGAGCGTTCAGGTATCTATCACCTGACGGCGGCGGGCGAGACGTCATGGCATGGCTTTGCGCAAGCTATCTTCAATCTCGCGATGGGCCAGAAGGGTCCGTCAGTCGTACCGATCGGAACGGCCGACTACCCGGTCCCGGCAAAACGTCCGGCGAATTCACGGATGTCTCATCGCAAGCTCACTGAGACATTCGGGCTTTCCCTGCCCGATTGGCAGGATGCATTGCGTCTGTGCATGGCCGATCGATGCGCATAGTCCGCGTCCGCAAATGGCGCGCTTTCTGCCCGACTATTTCTGGAAAGTAACCGCCCATTATGACCTTGGGTGATCAACTCGCCTTGCCTGATAAGGCATCGACGGGAATAGTCGTCGTATTCTATCGACCCGATGCAGCTTGTGTGCGTCGGGCGAATCGCTATGCGGATGCTGGCCTCTGCGTGGTCATCGACAACACGGAGCAATCGCAGAGCGCCGACCAGTTGGGGCTCGACAAGCGGATTGAGTATGTCGCGAACGGCGCAAATCAGGGAATTGCGACGGGCATCAATCAAGGCGTCGAAGTGCTCCTGAACGCTGGATGCACCAGCGCGCTGATTTTCGACCAGGATAGCGAACCGTCAGACCGCCTGCTGCAAGAGTTGCCGCGTCTGCTCGACGAGGAGCGGCGCCAGCGCGGGCGCGTAGCATTGATCGGTCCGGCTTATGAGGATGCGCGCCTCGGTGGCGTGGCGCCGTTCGTTCGCTTTGGCTATCTGAAGCTGCAGCGGGTCGCGCCCGTCGGCACGCAGCCGATCGAGATCGATTTCTTGATTAGCTCGGGCTCGTGCATCAATCTGGCCGCCTGGCAGGAAATCGGCCCGATGGATGATGCGTTGTTTATCGATTTTGTCGATCTCGAATGGTGCATACGGGCGCGCTCGAGAGGCTATGCGGTGCTGGGTGCGCCGGGCTTGCGGCTAGCGCATGAACTGGGCGGCGAACCGGTGCGGGTGTTCGGCCGGCAATATCCGAGTCACAGTCCGCTGCGTCACTATTACCTCTTCAGGAATGCAGTTGCTTTAATCAAACGAAGCTATATTCCGTGGACCTGGAAGTCCACGGAACTCGTCAAGTTTCCGTTTCGGCTGGCGATTTATGGTTTGTTTCTGCAGCCACGTCTAAGCCATTTGCGAATGGCGCTGACGGGAATCTGGCACGGGTTGACCGGCCGCATGGGCCGGCTTGATCGACCATGACACGGTACGCGTCGTTACACGACGACGCGTCCTCTTTTTTAACGCGAAGTTGCAAAGTCTGTAATGTACAACCTGGCACTTTATGATTTGAAACAAAGCATCGCCTCGTGGCGGCTTTGGACACTTCTCGGATGGCTCGAGGTTCGCCAACGCTATGCGCGCTCACGCGTAGGACCGTTCTGGCTGACGATCAGCACCGGTGTGATGATCGGTTCGATTGGCGTGGTGTACGGCACGCTGTTCGGAATGAAGATGAGCGACTATCTTCCGTACCTTGCCGTCAGCCTCGTGTTGTGGACGGCGTTTTCGGCCACCGTCCTGGAGGGCAGCACCGCTTACATCAGCAGCGGCCAATACATCCGGCAAGCGGCGACGCCGAAGCTGATCTTCATGTTGCAGGTTGCCTGGCGTAACCTCGTCATCCTCGCGCACAACTTCGTGATCGTGGTGGTGCTGCTGGCAATTTTTGGAATCAAGAGTTGGGAGACGCTGCCTGTCTTCATTCCGGCTTTGGTTCTGTATATGGCTAACGCGATGTGGATCGCGATGGTCGCGGGTCTGCTATCCGCGCGTTTTCGCGATTTGCCGCAGATTGTCGCCGCGCTGATGCAGATCGCGTTTTACGTTACGCCAATCATTTATCGTCCGAATTCGTTGACGCGCTTTTCATTTATCGTCGAACTGAATCCTCTCGCGCATCTGATCGAGCTGGTTCGTGCGCCGTTGATCGGTGAATGGCCGAGTGCGACCACGTGGGGCGTGGCCGTGGGGCTTGCCGTCGTGGGCTGGCTTTTCGCGCTCGCACTGACGGGCCGTTACCTGAAACGCATCCCATACTGGGTCTGATAGAGCACATCATGGCGTACATCCAACTTAACAACACGACGCTCGACCTGCCCATCTACGACGTTCAAGGACGATCGCTCAAGAAGCAGGTCATGCGCATGGGCCGTCGCAATTCAATCGCCGAGGGCAACGACGGCGTGGTCGTAGTGCGAGCGCTCGACAGTGTCGACCTGCGCTTCGAAAGCGGAGACCGGATCGGCCTGATCGGCCATAACGGCGCGGGCAAATCGACACTGCTCAGGATCATGGCCGGCATCTACGCACCCACGTACGGAACGGTCGAGAGCGACGGAAAGATCGTGCCGCTGCTCGATATCAGTCTTGGCATGGATGAGAACTCGACGGGCATGCAGAACATACGCTTGCGGGGCTTGTTGCTGGGTATGTCCGATACGGAAATTCGTGAAAAGCAGCAGTCGATAGCGGAGTTTTGCGAGCTGGGCGACTATCTCGATCTGCCGCTTAGAACCTATTCGAGCGGCATGCGCGTGCGGCTGGGCTTCGCCATATCGACCGCAGTCGATGCGGAGATTCTCCTGCTCGACGAAGTGATGGGGGTCGGCGACGCGTCTTTCATGCACAAGGCCGAAGAGCGACTGGCGGATCTTCACAGCCGTGCGGAGATCGTCGTGCTGGCGATGCACTCGAATGCGGAAATCCGCAAGGTGTGCAACAAGGTGCTGTGGATGGAGCGCGGGCGTGTTCGAGCGTTTGGACCGACAGAAGAAGTTATATCGGAGTATGAGGCTCAGGTTTGAGCGAGCAACGCCGCCTGCAATAGAAGATTGGGACTAAACGCAATATTCACTTCCAGCCTTCGACGCAGCCGTGTCGAATTGCCGACGTCGCTGTTTAACGATAGTCGGTCTAAAAATATGACGAGTGACGCTTAACGGCGCGCAACGAGGACTTCCAATGATTGATCGAGCCTACAGGGTCTACTGCTACTGGAAAACCCATGGAACTTCGGCGTTGCAGCAACTTGTCTACCGTAAGTTGGCCAACAAACTTCATGCTTCGTCCAATTCAATGGGCGAAGGCGATACGTCGCAAACGAGCGTGACGCAACTTTGTCGCAAGCGTTTTGAGTCGCTTGCACCTTTGCTGACATATTCGATTCCCGCATCTAGCGTCCGGCGCGTCAGCATCGTGACGGATAGTGTGTCGAGCGGCAGCCTGTTCGGCGGAGTGGGGACTGCTCTGATTTTTTCGGCGTTGCTTGCCAATGAGCTCAATGCGCAGCTACGGATCGTCACGCGAACGCAGCGGGCTCAACCCGAAAACATCGATCACATTCTCGCGCTGTACGGCATCAAGCTGAAGCACGAAGTGCAATTCAAGTTTGCAGCGTTCTTTGATCAGAAATACGAACTTGACGTCAAGGAAGGCGATCTCTTCGTGACCACATCATGGTGGACGACTGCAGCAACATTGCCAAGCGTGCCGCGCGAGTCGATCATTTATCTGTTGCAAGAAGACGAACGTATGTTCTATGCGTTCGGCGACGATCGCGTCAAATGCGAAGACACGTTGCGTAATGGCGATATCCGTTTTCTGATCAATACGAAGCTACTGTTTGATCATCTCGCGACGGATGGCCTGAGCAATATTGCCGCCAAAGGAAAGTGGTTCGAACCGGCTTTCCCGGCAGCCATTTTCTATCCGCGCGACAAGCAGGCGTCAAAAAAGAAGCGATTCTTCTTTTATGCCAGGCCGAATAACGGGCGTAACCTCTTCTATCTTGGGGTAGAGGTCATCGAGCGGGCGATTGCTGAAAAGGTGCTGGACCCACTGGAGTGGGAGATCTGTCTTGTGGGCAAGGACATACCAGCCGTGGTCTTCGACGGCGGCTATGTGCCCGAAAAATTCGAGAATCTCACATGGTCGCAGTATGCGGAACTCGCCGGGACAATCGATGTTGGCCTGAGCCTGATGAGCACGCCGCACCCGAGCTATCCGCCTTTGGATCTGGCTGCCAGCGGTGCCGTCGTCGTGACCAATCGATTCGGCAACAAGACGGATTTGTCCGGCTACTCGCATAACCTGATCTGCGCGGACCTCGAACGTGATGCGTTGGTAGAAGCACTGCGCTCGGCCGTGACATTGGCATCCAACACGCAGTTGAGAGAGCAGAATTTCCGTAACAACGGACTTGCTGGCGATTGGCAGCAGGCCTTTGGCACGATCATCAAGCAGTTGTCCGAAGAACTCTAATGTTTAAAGTCGATATTGCTCCCATAGCGTATTCGGACCCGTGGATTCTGCCGTTGAGTGAGCGGATACGAATGCTGACGCGCGGTAAGCGGCGGGTTGCCTACTTCTACGAAGAGCCGAATAACAGCACGTTTCGTTACCGTGCCTACAACATGGCGCAGGTGCTGAACGACGACGAAAGCGGGGGCGTGTCGGCGAGCTTTTTCTTTCTTCAGGACTGGGCGCGAATCGACGAGATAGCGGATTTCGCCGATGTGCTTGTGATTTGCCGATCCCGGTACTGTCATCGCATCAATCAGCTCGTGCTGAAGTTCCGCCTGCGAGGCAAACGCGTACTGTTCGATATTGACGATTTCGTTTTCGATTCGAGCTATGCGCACCTGATCATGAACACGCTTGACGAAGATGTCGGTGATCCGCGCCGATGGGATTATTGGTTTTCGTACATTGGCCGGCTGGGCGCGGCGCTGAAAATGTGCGACGGCGCTATCACGACGAATGATTTTCTGGCCGGCAAAATTGCGGCATTTTCCGGATTGCCGGTAAGCGTGGTGCCGAACTTCATGAACAAAGAGCAACTCGATTATTCCGATGCGCTCTTTCGACAAAAGCAGGCGGCAGGATTCGCACGTGACGACAAGATTCACCTCGGCTACTTCAGCGGCTCGCCGTCGCACAAGCTCGACTATGCGATCATCGTTCCGGCTATCGAAGCTCTGCTGGCGAAGGATCGCAGAATCGAACTGATGATCGTGGGATATATCGAGGCTGGCCCGGCGCTGAGCAAATTCGGTGATCGGGTCAAACGCCAGCCCTTTCACGATTATGTGAACTTGCAGCGTCTTATCAGTACCGTCGAGTTCAATCTGATGCCGCTGCAGTCAAATGACTTTACCAACTGCAAATCCGAGCTTAAGTATTTCGAGGCCGCCGTCGTGGGTGCCATGAGCATCGCGTCACCGTCTTACACATATGCTAATTCCATTCGCAATGGCGAGAACGGATACCTCGCGCAGGCGCAGGAGTGGTTATCGGTGATCGAGGCGGCGATTGATGACAATTCCAGATGGCCTGCCTTGATCGAAAACGCTCGCGAGGATGCGCGTTCAAAGTACAGTTGGTTCAATCAGCGAGAAACGATCCTCGCCGCGCTGCAGTTTGACTGAACTCGTGGAGTCGACATTTGTTTCCCACGGCTCTCGACGTGTGTCAGAACCGGAGGCTTTTCGGCTTCCCTTGCGGCCATGAACGTTGAATCTTCGACATCGCCCGTTGCGGGAGTGGTGGCAGTGGTGGTCACGTACCAGCCCGATCCGGATCGTCTGCGCGCGCTCCTGAAGGCCGTTGCACTGCAGACTGAACGTGTAGTCGTAGTGGACAACGGTTCGGCCGACGATGTCGGTGGCCTCGCGGCTTCGTTGGGGGAGTCAGGGCTCAATGTCATATCGTTCGGTAGAAACCGTGGGATTGCTGCCGCTCACAACGCAGGCATCGACTGGGCGCGCAAGCAGGGTGGGAAATATGTGCTGCTGATGGATCAGGACAGCGAGCCAGATCCTGGCATGGTGGCCGCATTGAAGTCAGCACATGAGGATCTGGTGGCGGCGGGGAATCAGGTAGCAGCGATAGGCCCGCGAAGCAGAGACCGTCAAACGGGTCATCTCGCGCCGCATGTACGTTTCGGCAAGACGCGCTTTGCTCCTGTCGCGTGCGAAGCCGGGCAACGCGCCGTCATGACTGACCTTCTGATTTCGTCCGGCTCATTGATCTCGATGGATACGCTTGCCGCCGTCGGTGAGATGGACGAGCAATTGTTCATCGATCAGGTCGACACGGAATGGGTGCTGCGGGCGCGTGCGAAGGGGTACATGGCATGGGGGCATTGCGATGCCGCGATGGCCCATTCGCTTGGCGAATGGCGGCGCCGAGTATGGCTTGGCCGCTGGCGGGAAATCCCGTTGCATAAGCCATTTCGGTACTATTACATGTTCCGGAATAGTGTGCTGTTGCACCGGCGCGGTTATCCTTGCTGGGCGTGGAGGCGTTTGGATACGATACGCCTGTTGCAATTGGCGGTGTTCGTAACCATGTTCCATCCGAAACGATTGCAGGCACTCGGAAAGATGATGCTAGGGTTGCGAGACGGCGTACGGATGCGTAACTCGAAGTGACGGATGCGATCCGATCGCCGTGATGAAATCAGGGCCCCAAAAGCGGCAACGAAACGAAGCAATGGTGATAGAAAAAGCCGCTCGATATGTACCACTAGTCTAAGCGAATGCTGTTCGCCTTTGAGTGAAGCAGGACACCCGGAGAATTTTGGGCCGCTTATATGTTCCTCAATATGTTGATTTCGTCGCTGCGGCGAGCGACGAGGCTTGTCACGCCGCGCTCGAATAACCGCCGGTCCACGAACGGGGATAGCGTGGAGACGCGCGCGGCTCGCTTCGCCGAGGAGCGAAGAATCATCGAGGAAGCCGGACTCTTCGATGAGGCGTTTTACCGTCGTAAATATCCCGATGTGGAAAAGGCCGGCCTCGATCCGCTTGAGCACTATATAGAATGGGGCGGAAAGGAAGGCCGGCGGCCGCATCCTTCTTTCGATCCGCGCTGGTACACAACCCAGTATCCTGATGTTGCTCAGAGCGGAATTCATCCGCTTATTCACTACCTGACGATTGGCAAGAAGGAAGGACGGCGTTGCGGTCTCGACTCCAGAATTCTCTCTACTGTTGCGTCAATGTATCAGGAGGCAGCTGACTTTGAGCCGGCTATAGCACTTGACGCATCGCTGAACACACCTCACCTTCTGGATATCCACGGAGGCGGCCAAGATTGGCCAGCGCTTCGCGTATGGCGTGCACTGTTCGAATCGCTCGATCGTCCGTTCGATTATGTTATTTTCGTCGGGAGTCCGCTTCGGGAAAGCGATGTGCAAATGGCTGCCTGTGCGGCACAAGCGGCTGTAGAAGCGCATGGAGCGGAATCGGCGCTCGTCGTGTTTACCGACTACGAAGAGATGGAAGCGTGCGACTGCTTCGGTCAAGATGTTTGCACGCGTAGTTTATCCAACTTTGGAGAGTCTTTGACGGGTGGGGAGCGTGCATCGATTGTTGAGAAGCTTATCCTGTCGGTTCGACCGAAGGCGGTGCTCAACGTCGATAGCGCTGCATGTTGGGACGCGATCTTGCGAAAGGGTGCCGCACTGCAAATGGCCAGCGACCTTTACGCCTGTCTACATTCTGACAATGTTTTTGTAGACGGCAGCACCGTGAACTTCGCGCACTCCCATTTTCGCGAGTGTCTTCCTTTCCTGCGAAAGGTGTATTTCGACAACCTTCACTTTGAGGAGAGTCTCGCATCCGTATATGGTGTGCCTCCTTCGTTGAGAAGCCGACTGGCGACACTTTATCGACCTTTGCGAGGCGAGGGGATCGCGACGTATAAAGCAACTTCTTCAACTCAGAGCGCTATTGTCTGGGGCGGCCAAATAGACTCGCAAGCAAGTGTCGATCTGCTATTGCAGATAGCGGCGCGAGCGCCAGATCTGATGTTCGACGTATTCGCCAATGGGAGCTCAGACCAGATTGCGTACTTGCGCGATGCTGCGCTCTCCAGTGCGAACGTAACGCTACGAGGCTCATTTGTCTCCGTGTCGCGACTGCCAGTCAACAACTATTGCGCGTTCCTACATACGTCATTTTCTGATCGACTGCCCTTCGCTCTTGTTGAGGCATGTGCGACGGGAATCCCAGTTGTCGCACCGGCAGTCTCAGGGATTGCCGAACTTGTCACGTCGAAGACGGGTTGGCCCGTCGACCGCTACGAAGACCCCGAATCGTATATTCAAGCGCTTCGACAAATCAGAGAGGATTCTCAGCTGACAACGTCTAAATCAACTCGTATGGTCGAACATGTCCAAGAGCAACATTCGCAGGCTACATTTATGAGGACGCTGCGCGCGTCTCCTTCATTCATCGACTGAAGCCATGGCAGATTTCGACATCACCGCGGTTATCAATGGGCATGCTGAAGGTCTGGTTGCGCAGCCATCCTTGCGAAGTCTTGCCAAATGCGCGGCCGTCGCAAGAGCAACTGGCCTGCGCGTGGAACTCCTCGCTATCCTCGATAAGCCGAATGCCATAACGGAGGAAGTATTCGCGGAATTCGCACGGGTCGAGCCGGGTTTGCGCATCAAGGTTGCCCAGCATGGTGATTTGGGGTTTTCGCGCAATACCGCAGTAGAGGAGGCGCGCGGCAAGTGGATTGGTTTTCTGGACGCGGATGATATCTGGAGTGCAGACTGGCTCGTCCTGGCACACGCTGCAGCCGAGTCGGATCCGAGAAAGGTTGTATGGCATCCCGAGGTCAATGCGTATTTTGGTGTGACGCCTAATATCTTTCTGCATATTGACATGGAGGATCCCGCATTCCGGATTGCGGATCTCGGGTTTACGAATCTATGGACATCGTTGTGCTTTACATCAGCCGATCTTTTGCGGTCAGTGCCGTACGTGGGCACCGACCTGAAAAATGGTATTGGCTATGAAGATTGGTGCTGGAATGTCGACGTCGTCAATAGCGGTGGAATTCATAAAATCGTTCCCAACACCGCTCATGCAATACGAACGCGCAGAGTGTCGTTGGTAAAGCAAACTTCTGCAGCAGATAGCGTTCCGCGGCCTTCTGATTTTTTTCGGAAAGTGCTCGCTGCGACGCGCGCTGAGCGTTCCATTGATTCGTGACTACAGATGCCGGTCACTCGCCCATCGGATCGTGAGATTTACGGGCGTGCTGTTAGCGGCCGGAAACGGAATCAAAGGCGTGCGCTAAGCAACTTCCCGATGTATCCGCGCTCGGATGCGAAGCACGTCCTCCCACAAATTATCGCCGAATAGTCATTTGCGTCGAAAAGCGCACGGAGGGCGGAGCATTTGATATCTTGCAATTAGCCTGTGAGGAATGCGGTCAGCCAGTTGGCGGCACGATATCGTGCCATCTCAATCAACTCGCAAATCGTATAAACGTTTCGGCATACGTATCCATCATACGTGATCGACTGAATTTCTGTTCAGCCGTCAGTCGGGATGTTCTTTGAATTTCGCGCAGCGTCGAACTGTCTCTGGCCCATCCGGCCAACACATTGGCAATTCGCAGCGTATCTTTCGGTCCGATGAGATAACCGTTTTGACCATCCTCGATTAACTCTGGAACGCCGCCGACGGGAGCGCCGATCACAGGAACGCCACACGCGTTGGCCTCCATCACGATGTTAGGCCGGCCATCAATCTTGGACGGCAGCACAAGCACATCCATCGAACGTAGAGCGGCCGGCAGGTCTTCCACATAGCCGTCGTAGATGAGCTTCCCGGCAGCGGGGCTTGCCTCGACGCGGCCGCGCACTAACGCCGCCTGATCGCCTTCGCCGCTCATTCGGAAGGTTGCTCCTGGGACGAGTTCATGGACTGCTTCTACAAGATCAATGAATCCAAGAGGGTTCTTCTCCGACGACATGCGTCCGATATATCCAACCACGATACCGTCGCGTGGCTTCCGATCGACATCTGGAGTTAGCCAATCCAGATCGATGCCGCTGCGCACCACAGCGATTCCAGGATCCTCTTTATGCGTACAAGACTGGACAAAGCGTTGCATGTATTCGCTTTCAACGATAACGCCATCCATGCAGCGCTCGTAAAGAAAATGATTTACAACATGCCCGACCTCGTTATACAGAGTGTCGACGATTCGCAGTTCAGGCTTACGTTCCTTCCAATACGGCAAATGCGAATACAAAGAATATGCGCCTATTTGAAGAATCAAATCCACCTTGCGCTGTTGGATCTCTTTCCAAACAAGGTCGCGATGGTCATGGGCCGAGATGTTGCTAAGATCCAAAAGCCGGTCGGTGGAACGAAAGTCGTCCATCGGATCGGGCGTGTAGACGGTTGATGCATCTGCGCAATACGCCACCGTAACGTCGAAGCCGCGCTTGCGCATTTCGCGCAACACCGCGATGGACAGGGCGCCTTTGACCAGAAAAGGCAGCAGGGCGAGGATAGTAGGTTTCTTCATGGCTGCGCTTAGGTCATCGTGTCTTGCTTGGTTTCAAGATTGCTCGCCCGTATCACTGGACGTTACTTTTTGCAGTTGCTCGTAGGCGGTACGCCAGTTGCTAGCTTGGTTTTCGTACCATTTGGCATTTACGGCATTGACGCTGTCGTCGTACCACAGTTGGGTAAGGCGTGTTATCAATGCAACGCTGTAAGCCCTCTCAATCAAAACGGGCAATGCGAGAACCCTTTCCGGATTCGGATGGAATGAGTGCACGACGTTATAAGCCAGGTTGAGTGCCTTTTCCGCCTCTGTAAGGCCCTGCAGGTCGGACTGCGTCATGGCTTTGACAAGGTGGTCCACGCTCGCGCTTAATTCGCGGTTCCGGGTGGCGACTCCGATATATGTAGACCCGTATCCTTTGATATCGGACTCGAACCCGCTGACAAACAGGTCATCGAAACCAGAAAACAGACGTTGAAGTCCAGGTATGGTGGGGTAGTAGATGTGCTCGTACGATCCGTTGAACCAGTCGCTGTTGTCGCGAGTATCGGAGATCAACGGAATTTCAAACACCAGAACGCCATCAGACTTCAGCAGGGAAAGAGCAACCGTAAATGCGCGTTTCAGATCCAGAACGTGCTCGAACGTTGCGATCGATGTCACTACATCGAGCGAACGTCCAAGTTGCGTTGCGACGACGGGAGCAAGTACATCGTTTGCAACAAGGGTGACGCCAGCTTCGGCAGCCTTGTCAGCTGCCTTCTTGTTCACCTCGATGCCGAATTTCTCAAAGCCGTCGCCGAGCTTGCGAAGAAGGAAGCCATCGGCGCAGCCAATGTCTAACACCCGTCCAGTTGGCTTGAGAGCCTGAACGAGCAGTTGAACCCACAATAGTCCGTGTTCAGCGGTGAAAGCATAGTCTGCGTAGCCAATGGTCTCGCTCTCGTCTTTGCCGTAGTAGTCGTCGCCATAGAAGACGCTCGTGTCGTCGGGGGGGGCTTCGATAACACCCATTCCGCAACTTTCGCAGAATAGAACCCGTCGTCCATCGCCCCGAGTTACTGTTTTAGAGAAACTGGAGTGCGAACATACATTGCAGTTGAATCGAACTTGGTCGCTGTCTGTCATGGATATTCATGCATCGAGTTATTTCGTTGAGGGAGCGACCGGCGAGTACGCGCGTTGCGAACTGGGGCCGACACTTATGCCGACGAATGCACATTACGCCGATTGGCCGGTCGCCTCGAGATAGGCACGCTGCCATTTCTCGCTTTGGCTTTGCCAGTAGTCGCGAGCATTGATATATGCTTCTACATCCTTGTTAAGCTTGCTGAGTTCCTGATAAATGGGTATGCCCTTATCGAGCAACGCCATGCATCGTCTTCCGACGGTCACCAATTCGGGGTTTTCTTCAGTGTTTCTCAGAGTGGCCTTGAAGCTCTCGAAGTCGCCGACCGAAGTGGATTGCATCAGCATCCCAAGCAGGCGATAGCGCTCCGTGGGTGACAGTCGACTCAACTGTTCATGGTGGGCCGCCCAGCCGATGATACGTGCGATGGATGGGTGGAGCGCGCGCTTTTCTGCCAGCGGAATAAGATTGTGCAGTTTTGCGTACGTGAGTTCCAATAAGGTCCCGAGCGGATCGGCGTGAGTTACGCCGCTTGAATGTGCTCTGACGAATGTCAGCTTCTCTTGAAGGTTGGCAATGCCGCAACCTTCGCGTAACGCTCGAGTCCAAAGTTCATAGTCAGGGGCGCGAACCATGTTCGGATCGTCGAGGCCCACGCGGCGGTGAGCGGCACTACGCACCATCGTCGACGATCGGCAAAGATGATTGGCGCCGATCCAGGTGTCAACCCGTCCAAAGTCGTGAGGCTGATTGACCGCTTCTTCGAGTACCTCGGCGTTCGGGTGCGGACATCCGTCCTGGTCGAACACTGAAATGTACGTACCAATGATATCGAGGTGCGGATTCGCGGCGGCGAAAGCAAGTTGACGCTCAGCCTTGTGCGGCGCGATCCAGTCGTCGGCGTCCAGATTGACCAGCCATTCTCCTTTGCAGGCGGAGACCGCGCGGTTGTAACTGGCCGCACCGCCCATGTTTTGCTCATTCAGAAGCACGCGAATCCGCGAGTCGCGGAAGCTCCTTACGATATTGACGGAATTGTCCCGCGAGCAATCATCCACGACCACGATTTCGAAGTCCTGCACCGTCTGGTTCAGGATGCTTCGAATCGTCTTGTCGATGTAGCGCTCGTAGTTATACGAGAGCACGATATAGGAAAGCAGAGGTTTGTCGCTCATGGAAGACAATCGGCAATTCGGTCGAGGTCTTGTTCGGACAGGCGATCATGGAATGGCAGACCTATCACGCGAGGCGCTAGTGCTTCGGTAGTCGGCATGTCACAGCGAGGTGCGTCGGCGAATGCCGGATGCCGATGACACCCGAGCCCCCACCAGCGCCGCCATTCGACGCCTTGAGCATCAAGCCGGTCAAGAGTCGCTTGCAAGGCTTCAGGGGGGACCACCACGTTGAACGTCATAGTGACCCATTCGTCGCCGACGCCGCGCTGGACCCGGACGTTTTTTGTTTTTAGTCTTTCCAAGTAAGAGTTCGTCAGCGTCCGCAACGCATCCAGGCGTGCGGGGAGTGCATCTAGTACGGCCATTCCGATCGCCGCAGCGTATTCCGAAATCCGATAGTTCCCGCCCCGGATGGCGGAAACCCGCTCAGCACCGAGAAAGCCAAAGCCGGTCATCGCGGTTGTGCGCTCGATCAGGTCGCTGTCAGACGAAAAAATAGCACCGCCTTCGCCGATTCCGACGACCTTCGTTGCATGCAAACTGACGCAGACTGGCTGTGCCCCAACTCCATTGAGAGCAGTGACTGCGGCCGCGGCATCGAAGACTACCGGGATCTCATGTTTTGCTTCGAACGCTTTCCAGCGAATCAAATCGGGGGGAGCGCCGAAAGCACTGACCACAAGTACTGCGGCGGGTGGTTCGGTTAGCAGTGGCAAGGCAGCCTCTACGATTTCCGGCGTCAGCATCATGTCTTGCTCGGACACGTCGAGCAGGTACGGCGTAAGCCCTGCATTGCAGACGGCGTGCGCGCTAGCGATGAATGTGAAAGCGGGCATCAGGCAATAACGTCGTCCAGGCCTCGCGCGAATGCGCAATGCAAGTTCGATTGCCGACGTCCCATTGCACGTCAGTGTGACGCCGGGTGCACCCGCCAACTGCGAGAGTCGGGTGCTGAACTCGCGGTGAAGTGGGCCATAGTTGCTATAGGTCCGCGCCGAATCTATTCGGGCAAGATAGGGCAGTAGTGCGTCGGCGCCTGGCAGGCGCGGAATCAGGACTTTGATGTTTTCGCTCGGCATGAATGACAGGACAGCGGGAAATTAAAGTTGATCAGGCTGCCGCCTGACTATCGGGCGTGCCGGGACCCCGACGACGGTGGTGCCAGGTTCGACGGACCTCACGACGACCGCGCCCGCCCCTACGACGGACCATGCGCCGACGACGCAACCCGGTGCAACGACAACGCCGACGCCCAGATTCGCACCCTCTTCGATCGTCACGCGACCGGCAATCGATGTACCTGGGCCGAGGCTTGCAAAAGCGCCAATCGTACAATCGTGCGAAATATTACAGCCTGGATTGATGAGTGCGTGTGCTCCAATCTCGATGTCGGTGGTGAAACTGGCGGCGCCCAGCACCATGGCGCCCTCGCCAAATTTGACGAGCGGGCCGACGGTCGCGGCAGGATGAAGCACGGTCCTGAACCGGGACGCGCCCAGTTGCCGTGCGATTTTGAGCCGAGCTTTATTGTCACCAACCGCAATGACAAATTCAGTCTCTACCTTTTCGTCTTGTGTGCTAAAGGTCAATTCCTGCACTGCCAGGTTTCGCACCGGCTTCGAGGCGAACCCTGGCTCGACAAGGAACGAGTCGACATCCAGTCCCATCGCCAGAAGTGCCGCGTGCACCTCTCGACCAAGGCCGCCTGCACCTACGATCCGTATTATCATACGATTCTCTCGCTACCCGGGAAAGCAAGCTCTCCGATTGCAATCAACTGCTTTCGACGAGTCGTTCAAATGACTCGGCGTATTCGTTCAACATTGCTTGCCGGTTGAATCGCCGTTCTGCAAACTTCCTGGCGCTGTCCTTGAAGGATGCCAGCTTTGCCGGGTCGTTGGCCAGTTCGACGATTCTTCGCGCAAATTCGTCGTAGTCGCCGGGTTCGCAAAGATAGCCTTGCTGGCCCTCCTCGAGAAGGTCGGGCAGTGCGCCGACGCGCGATGCGATTACGGGTGTACCGTTCGCGAGCGCTTCCATCACGACGTTTGGCCGGCCGTCAATGCGGGATGGCAGCAGCAGTAGATCGTATAGTCGCAAATAAGGTGCGAGTTCGGGCACTGATCCACAGATAGTAAACTTGCCAGGCGGAAAAGATGCCTGCTGAACGGCGGCGCGAAGCGCGCCGTCCAACGGACCCGCACCCGTTATTACAAATGAGACGCGCACCGTGGGAGGAATTCTCCTGGCGATTTCAACGAACCCGAGCGGATCTTTCTCATCGGACCAGCGTCCGGAAAATCCGACAATAAGCGTTCCAGGTGCAATACCATGCTGAGCGAGCAGTGCAGAGTTTTTCGCGCCGGGTGCGTTGACGTCCAGGTCGACTCCGCTTTGAATGAGACGGATTCGATCGGGTGATTCCCCGGCGTCGATGAGCCACTGCTGAACTTCGGTGTTTTCGACAAGGTTCAAATCAATGTAATCCGCGTAGCGCCGGTTGTTACCGACATGTCCCACGGTGTTGAACAGCAGGTCGACTACCTTGAGTTGCTTGTGAGCGTGCTTCAGTGCGGGCAGACAGTCATACACGAACGCGCTGCCGACCACCCACAGTACCGATATGTCGCGGCTGGCGAACAAGTAATCCAGGAAGTCTCTCCATCGGTCGGGACTGAGAAAACGCGGGAGATGGAATACTTCGCTTGTGGTTCGTTGGAACCATTCAGTCGTATCGCCATTGGAATCGTCGCTGTGCACGGTACTGACAATGACGATACGCCATCCGTTTGCGGCCAGGTGCTCGACCAGCGCGCTGAGCAGACGCTCGGCGCCACCGAGAATCAGATAAGGAACTGCCAGCATCAGGGTGCGCGTGGAACGGTTGGGTGCCTCATGCTCAGGGCGAACCAGATTGCGCAACGGCCTCGGCGCGCGGATTTCCATCGCTGCTCGGCGCCTTGCCAGCTTAAATGCCTCCGGAGTAAGGAGGTCTGCATTGAATTCGCAGATTTTTTCTGCTTGCACGTCGTTACTCAGAACTGAATCGCTATTGCTGAGCGTGTTTCCGTGACTACGATAGAAAAATAATGGCTCACGTACATTCATGAAGCGTGCGCCCAGCGCAGCCAATCTCACCCAAAACAGCCAGTCCTCATGTATATGGCCCGCTGTTGGATCAGAATCACGATAGCCGCCCGCCTCTCGCCACAGTTCGCGCCGGAACAGGGAGCAGGTGAGTACATGATTGCCTTTGACCAGCATGTCGAGATCCGGTCTTTCATGTGGCGCCCAGACTTCATTGCGGTTGCCAAAGAATTTGAGGCTCGGTCCGACCACGTCGTAGCCGTAGTACTCAAGCAGAAACACGGCCTTCTCAAGATAGGTGGGATCTAGCCTGTCATCCGCGTCGAGGCAGCAAACATATTTCCCCCGTGCATGGCTGATACCGTAATTGCGATTTGCGCCGGCCCTGTACGGCTTGTCCTGGAGCAGCACGCGGACGCGCGAAGGTGCGCGCTCGATGAGTGCAGCAAAGTTCTTGCGAGACTCTGTCGAATTCGAGCCGCCTTCGACGACGATGACTTCGAAGTCCTGGAAAGTCTGTGCCATCGCCGATTCGATTGCGTCAGCGACGAGGTGTCCGTAGTTGAAGCAGGGGACAATAATGCTCACGAGCGGTCGGTCATCTGGCCAGACATCTTTGTCCAATCCGTACTCTGTCGCCGTGACCACACCAGCGACAGGCAGCAGCCTGGCCTCGGCGAGCAGCGATGCGTCCTGTGTGCGGCGCAATTCGGCCTCCGCGAAGGCCATGGCCTCTGCCCGGCGACGTCGTACCTCTCGCAGGTTGGCGCCGAGCTTGAATTGCATCGACCACAACGTCAATTTGGCTGCTTGCCGTAGTCGTCGGGACACGTGCGGATAACGCGCACCAACTCGCCGGAGGGGTTGCATGACGCGCCACAGATTGCTGGCGCGAATGGCCTGTAACTCCCTTTCCGCGGCGATATACCGGTTTTGAGCGTCTGCCACCCGTGCATCCGCTGTGGCGGCGCGTGCGCTCGCCTCGGCGGCCTTTGCTTCGAAAGCTGCACTGCGCTCCATTTCTACAACGATTGCATGGGTTGCCTGTGCAGCGTTCAGCTTCGCATCACGCCGGGCTACTTCAAGCAGCGAGGATAGTCTTCCCGTTTCAGTGGCAAGCTGCTCTGACTTCTGGCGCCACGATTGCTCCCATTTTTTTGCCAGTTCCTGCAGTGCGTCGCGTTCTTGCGTAAGATCTTTCAATTCCTTGTTCCTGGCTTTGAGTCGTTGCAAGTCAAAGGTCCAGAGCTGGACGAGACGTGCCATCACGGGCTTGGTTAAGTGACTGCTTTCCAGCGCATTGATGTCAGATATCGATGCTTCGGAGGACTGAGCCATATGCAGCAGGCGCAGATGCAGACGGGCGATGGTTTCGTCCTTCGATATCGATGCATCGTCCGTATTCAGTAGCCGCGTAAATACGGATTCGAATTTCTTCGCTCCTTCTTCGGATCTCGTTACCGCACCCACATAAGTCGATGCGTAATCCTTGATAACGAGTTCTGCGCCGACGAGATAACAGTTCAGGCGTTCTTCAACGATATGCCGAATGGAAGCTTCCGTCGGGTAGTAGATATGCTCAAACGAACTATTGAGCCATGCTTCATTGTTGCCCTGTTGGGACATGACGGGCACCTCGAACAAGAGGATGCCATCGTCTTTCATGATGTCTATTGCAACTTCGAAGCCCGCGCGGAAATCACTGAGATGCTCGAACACAGCAATGGCGGACACGACATCAAAATTGCCGCGATACCGACTGCGAATCTCTGGCGCAAAGATATCGTTCCCGATAATGGCCACGCCAGCATTGGTCGCCCGTCGAGCCATCTCAGCGTTGACTTCAATACCAAAGCGCTGAAAGTTTTCGCCGACGTTGGCCAGCAGATAACCGTCTGCACATCCAATATCCAGAATCTTGCCACCATCGCGTAACAACTTTATTAATCGGCTGGCCCAGCCCGTTCCATGTTCTGCCGCGAACCTATAGTCGGCGTAACCACGTTCGCCGCCATTGACGTAGTAGTTGTCGCCATAAAATGCCGCGAGGTTCTCGGGAATGTTTTGCACCATGCCAAGCCCGCATTGCGCGCATTGGAGGATACTTACACCGTCGGCACGAACCGCCATCAGTGTGAAATCGCGGCCCCCGCAGCCGCTGCACGAGATCTCCGCGTTGTTCGGCAAAGCCATCATTAACCTGGAAGTCAAAAGAGCTTCGAAAGGACACTTTCCGTCACTTGCATCACCGGGCACGCATGCGAAGCACGGAGCAAACGAGTATCGCAGCGTAGCGAAGCTTTAGTAGGTTGCCGTGGATTGAGCGTCGCAATTCACGGCGCCAGACTGCGCGCGAGACAGCATAGCCGGCAAAAGCTCGTCGAAGTCGGGGCAGGCGACTGAGAGCCCCAGAGACTTCAGTTTCGCCGGTGATCCTACAAAGCGCCGCACATTGCTGTTTCCTGTACGGCTACTTTCATAATGAAGCTGGACAGGTTTCCCCGAGCAGGCAATTAGCCGTTGTGTAATGTCCAGCAAGCGCGACCCTACGCCAGTGCATATATTGACGATTTCGCCCTGCGCCACTGGGTTCAACGCAAGCTCGACGAGCAGGCGGCTAGCCTCACGAACGTCGACAAAGTCCCGTTCGACGTCCAGGTCGCCGGTGCGCAGCGTACCGCCTGATGACGGCAGGTGGGCAATCTGCTCGGCGAAGCTACCGAGCGCGAGCGAGGTCGACATGCCGGGTCCGATTGGATTGAACACGCGCGCGATTGTGACAGGCGAACCGGCCGCTGCGGCGGTGAGGCCGTGCAGTGTTTGTGCGAGCTTGGTAATGCCGTACGCAGTGTTCGGCCGGCATGCGAACGCTTCCGTGACAGGAAGATCGACGTCTGGCACGGGCCCGTATTCGGCCGCGCTACCCACCAGCAATACATGGGGCTGAGGTGCGACGGCAGCGGCCGCTCTCAGGATGTTTGCCGCGAATATCGTGTTGACGCGATACAGATCCGCGATGGAGGGTGCCGATGCGGAGCCCGCCAGGTGAATAATGCATTGAGGGGCGACGTCGGTCACCAGCGCTTCCACCTCCGCGAGCGCTTCCGGCCGCGCAAGAACCCGATGGTCGCTCACTGGCGTTGCACCCGCAGCACGTTCGTATCGACTTACCGAAACGACTTCTACACCGCGCTGCGCAAGTTGTTCGACAATGCGATTGCCGACGAAGCCACTCGCGCCTGTAACAAGTGCGCGCATCATTCAGGCGGGCAGGAACAGTTCACGCTTCTCGGCGAACAGTTGCTGCGCCGTGGCGTAATCGTCGGGACGGCCGATGTCCAGCCAGAAGCTGTCGGGTTGTCGATGGCAGTGCACCGTCTTGCCTTCGGTGATCAATGCCTTCATCAGGTCGGGCATGTCCAGATACGTATCAAGCTTGACGTGTGGGGCGATCGCGTCACGGTTGAGAACGTACAGGCCCATGCTCACGAGATGTCGCGACACCGGTTTTTCGAGGTAGCCGGTCAGTCGCATCTCGGCATCCGTCTGGACTAGTCCAAAGTCAATCTTCACTTCGCGTTCGTACACGCTAATGGATGCCGCCGCATTCTGCGTACTGTGGTCGTCGATCAGCTTGCGAAGGTCCAGCGTCGTCAGCAGATCGCCGTTGGTGACGATGAAGTCGCCGTCGAGCCTGTCGAGCAGACCGCCCAGCGGGCCCGCTGTACCGAGCGGACTATCCTCGAGGCTGTAATCGAGCTTGAGGCCAAAGCGTGAACCGTCGCCGCAGAATGCACGAATCAGATGGTGAAGGTGATTTACGGCGAGGAATACTTCGGTGATGCCCGCCGTGCGCAGTTGATGCAGCAGCAACTCCAGGACAGGCATATCGCCGAGTGGCATCAACGGCTTGGGAAACAAAGCGGTGTACGGCTGAAGACGAGTGCCTTTGCCGCCGGCCATGATCACAGCTTTCATAAGGGGCTCCAGATTCCAGACGAACGGGTGCGAATGGCTTATACCGTGTACACGTTCGGGCGGTACAGGTGAATATTCTTCCGCACGAACTCGATGGTCTGCATCAGGCCATCATCCAGACTGACGCGAGGCGTCCAGCCCATCAATTGAGCAGCACGTGAATTGTCGGAAACGAGTTTGAGAACTTCGCTTTTTTCCGGACGCATGCGCGCTGCTTCCTGCACGATCGGTTTGTGGCTCACACCCATCAGGCTAAGGATACGCTGTGCAAAATGTCCGACGGTGTAGGTCGATCCCGTGCCGAGGTTGATGGTTTCGCCTTCGATTCCAGGTGTCGTTGCTGCGGCGATAAACCCGGCGACGGTGTCTGTCACGAAGGTCATGTCGCGTTCCGGGGTCAGCGAACCAAGACGGATTTCGTCTTGTGTCGCCGCTTGCGCGATGATTGTCGGCAGAAATGCGCGCGCAGATTGTCGCGGGCCAAAAGTGTTGAACGGACGCAGCGTAACGACGCCCGTGTTGAACGAGCGATAGTAGCTCTCGGCAATCTTGTCGGCGCCGATCTTGGATGCCGAGTACGGCGATTGCCCTTGCAGCGGATGCGTTTCGTCGATCGGTACTCGCATGGCCGTACCGTACACCTCAGACGTGCTGGTATGAACCACGCGTCCGACGGAAAGCCGGCGCGCCGCTTCAACGACGTTAAGGGTGCCTTCGACGTTCGTGCGCACGTAGCTGCGCGGAGCGACATACGAGTACGGAATCGCGATCAGTGCCGCGAGATGGCAGACCACGTCCATGCCTTCGACCGCGTGATGAACAAAGTCGCCATCATCGATATTGCCGGCGATGACGCGGAATTGTCCCTTCACTTCGTCCGAAACGAAGTCCAGATTACCCCAGCTTGCGGAAGAACCGTACTTGATCATTGCAGTCACGTCGGCGCCGGCGCGCACGAGGGCCTCGACGAGGTGGCTGCCAATGAATCCGCCCGCTCCAGTAACCAGGTATTTGCGTCCAGTCAGCATGACTTTTCTCGATATATGAATGCGCCGAATGTTCTCACAAACGGCGCGCGAAGACTACCCTGCGGAGCCGCGGCGCGGTCTGCTGTTCATGAGATAACTTGCGTCTTCTGATGTCATCTGTTTGGGATGTGCGTAGTTGCCGCATTCTGGAATTCAGGCGCCAATTCCGTTGCCTCGCGGAAACGGAAGTTTGGGGCAGGTTGTTTATCTGGAACGCACCACTCCTACGTGTAACAAATTGCGAATTCGGCATTCCCCCATGCGCATGCCCGATAATTGAAACGTCGCGCGGCAGATATTTTCATGTGCGGACTAGAAAGCTCAGCCATTTTTCATAATGCGAAGTGACGCGCTGGTAGACTAATGGGGAGCAAAAAACCGGCCCAGGTCAGTTGCCGAACCCCTCGATTCCAGTTAAGTTTCCTCGTTGTGGCCCCATCAATATCAGAGTGTCGCTAACTAGGCACGCTGCCTTCATCTATGAACGTTTCCAGCGCGCCGTCAACCGAAGCCAAGACGGTCTCCGTGTCCGTCGTCGTGTATCACCCGGAGCCAACGCAACTTCGACACACCTTGGACAGCCTTCGGATAGCTGTTGATGAACTGCGGCTCACGAGGCCGGATACAGTCGTCCGGCTCTTCATCGTCGACAACGGCGGGTTATCCGACGCCGCCATCGATTTTGATAGCGTGCTGCGCCACGAAATTGTCGTGTCCGTCATCGGCGGCCACGGCAACATCGGCTACGGACGCGGCCACAACCTCGCAATCGAACGCGCCCAAAGCCGTTTTCATCTTGTGCTGAATCCTGATATCGATATCGATCGGGACGCCTTGGTGCAAGCCTTCGATTTCTTCGACCACCATCCGGAGGCAGGATTGCTGACGCCCTGCATCGGTGACGACGAAGGGCATCTCCAGTATCTGTGCCGCCGCTATCCAAGTTTGCTCGATCTATTGATCAGAGGATTTCTACCGTACCGTGTCAGGGAATTCTTTTCGACGCGTCTGGCCTCCTACGAAATGCGCGACCTGATCAACGAACACGACATCGTCTGGGACCCGCCCATCGTGAGCGGCTGCTTCATGCTGTTCCGAACGGACGTGCTGAAAAGGCTCGCTGGCTTCGACCCACGCTATTTCCTCTACTTCGAGGACTACGACCTTAGCCTGCGCACGCATAAACTGGCGCGCGTCGTCTACGCGCCCGCTGTGCGCGTGCTTCACCACGGCGGCGGCGCGGCGCGCAAGGGTTCCGCGCACATACGGATGTTCACGGCCTCCGCCTTCAAGTTTTTCAAGCGTTTTGGCTGGAAATGGCTATGAGTCGTGTGATCGTGAGCGGGGCGAACGGCTTCGTCGGGCGCGCGCTGTGCCGCGCGCTGATCGATGCCGGGCATCGCGTGACGGGCCTTGTGCGCCGGACGGGCGGCTGTGTCGACGGCGTGACGGAATGGGTCGATTCGAGCAGGGACTATGCCGACGTGGCGAATATATGGCCAGCGAACATGAAGGCCGATTGCGTCGTGCATCTCGCCGCGCGCGTACACGTGATGCACGACGAGGCGCCCGACCCCGACGCCGCGTTTCGCGCAACCAACGTCGACGGCACATTGCGCCTCGCGGCCGCGGCACACCAGCATGGCGTGCCGCGGTTCGTGTTTGTGAGCAGCATCAAGGCGCTGGCGGAGCACGACAGCGGCAAGCCGCTGCGCGAAGACGATCGTCCGCAGCCTGAGGATCCGTACGGCCGCTCGAAACGCGCTGCGGAAGAAGCGCTCACGCGCTTTAGCAACGAATCCGGGCTCGAACTGGTGATCGTGCGTCCGCCGCTCGTCTACGGGCCGCACGTTCGGGCCAACTTCCTGCGGCTGATGGACGCCGTCTGGCGCGGTGTGCCGTTGCCGCTCGGCGCTGTGCAGGCGCGACGCAGCCTTGTCTACGTCGGCAATCTGGCCGATGCGCTCGTCCATTGCGCAACAGACCCGCGCGCGGCGCGCCGGTGTTTTCATGTCGCCGATAGCGACGCGCCCACCGTTGCTGAACTGGCTCGCGCGCTCGCGCGCCATCTGGACAAGCCGTCGCGCATGCTGCCCGTGCCGGCCGGCTGGCTGCGCACCGCGGGAGTGTTGACGGGACGCTCGGCGCAGGTCAAGCGCCTGATCGGCAGTTTGCAGGTCGATACGTCGAATATCCGTCAAACGCTCGGCTGGCAGCCGCCGTTTTCGACCGATGAAGGCTTGTCGGCAACCGCCGGCTGGTATCGCTCGACTCATTCAACCCGCTGATGCTGACCCAATCCTCACTGATGGTGCTGCGGGGCCCATTGGCCGTCGTCGCCGTGCTGGCGGTTGGCGTATGCGCCGCGATCCTCTACACCCTTCTGAAAACAGGCCTCGCCTGGCGGCTCGCGACCGACATCCCGAACGACCGGTCGCTTCATCTGCGTCCGACGCCGCGCGTCGGCGGCTGGGGCATCGTTCCTGTAGCCGTCGTGGCCATGCTGCTGGTTGCGCCGTCACTGTGGTGTCCCGCGCTTGCGACGGCCTTTCTGGCCGCCGTCTCGCAGATCGATGACCGCCGCGGATTGCCCGCGCGCGTGCGATTCGCTGCCCATCTGGTCGCCGTCGTCGTTTTCGTCGCGCTGTTTCCTGCCGGGGCGCCATGGTGGCTGCTTTGCGTGCTGGCATTCTTGATGATCTGGTTGGTTAATCTTTACAATTTCATGGATGGCGCGGACGGCCTCGCCGGCGGCATGGCGCTGTTCGGATTTTCGGGCTATGCGGTCGGCGCATTGTCGAGCAGTCATCCGATGCCTGAGCTCGCGCTTTCGTGCGTCGCGATCGCCGGAGCGTCGCTCGGCTTTCTGCTCTTCAATTTCCATCCGGCCCGGATTTTTCTCGGTGATGCGGGGTCCATTTCGCTGGGCTATCTGGCGGGCGCGCTCGGCTATTGGGGCTGGCGCGGCGGAGCCTGGCCCATTTGGTACCCGGCGCTCGTGTTCGCGCCGTTCATTGGCGATGCGTCGGTGACGCTCGCACGGCGGCTGATGCGCGGCGAAAAATTCTGGCAGGCGCACCGGGAGCATTATTATCAGCGCATGGTGCGCTCGGGATTCGGCCACGCGGGCACCGCGTGGGCGTGGTATGGCGTGATGGTTGTCGGCATAGGACTTGCGTGGTTTTCGCTTGGCCGTTCCACGGCTGTTCAGTGGGGCATCGTAGCTGGATGGGCTGCCGTGCTGGTCGTCATCGGAGGCATCGTCGATCTGCGCTGGCGCCGTTTCCAGTCAACACTGTCCAAACAATCCGAGGTATGACGCTGATGCTCAGAACCAAAGCCAGTTGGCTATCCTTCAGCGCTTTCCTGTTCGATCTCGGGGCCGTCGTCTGCACCTGGCTGATCGCCTATGTGATCCGTTTCAATGGCATCGTGCCTCCCGACTTCCGGGTCGGCGCGATGCATGCGCTCGTCTGGGTGCTGCCCGTCTACGGTGCGATGTTCCGCTTCTTCGGCCTGTACCGTGGCATGTGGGTGTTCGCGAGCCTGCCCGACCTGCTGCGCATTTCGAAGGCGGTTGCCGCAGGCGCGTTGCTCACGATGATCCTCGCGGTGATGGTGCAGCCGGTACCGATCGTCCCGCGCTCGGTGCTGCTGGTTTCACCGCTGCTGCTGTTTCTCGCGATGGGCGGCTCGCGCGCGCTGTATCGCGCGATGAAGGAGTTTTATCTGTACGGCGGCCTGATGGCTCAAGGCAAGCCTGTCATCGTGCTCGGCGCGGGCACGGCGGGCGCGATGCTCGCGCGCGAACTCTCGCGATCGAGCGAATGGCGGCTGATTGGCCTGCTCGACGACGACGTCTCGAAGCACGGCCGTGAAATCTACGGCTACAAGGTGCTTGGCGCGATCGGTCAGTTGCCGGAGATTGCGCAGAACCTGAAGACGGAATACGCGATCATCGCGATTCCATCGGCCCCCGTCGAACAGCAGCGGCGCGTCGCGACACTGTGCGTGCGCGCTGGCGTGCGCGCGATGGTGCTGCCGGCGCTGACGGATGTCGGGGAAGGCCAAGCTTCGCTGTCCCGCGTGCGCCACATCGACCTCGAAGACCTCCTCGGCCGCGAGCCGGTGCAGATCGACACGCCTCATGTCGAAGCCCTGCTGCACGCACGCGTCGTGATGGTGACGGGCGCGGGTGGTTCGATCGGCTCCGAGCTGTGCCGCCAGATCCTGCGTTTCAAGCCCGCGCAACTGGTCGCCTTCGATATCTCCGAGTACGCGATGTATCGGCTCGTCGAAGAACTGCACGAGCGCTTTCCGGGGCTGTCGATCGTGCCCGTGATCGGCGACGCCAAGGACTCGCTGCTGCTCGATCAGGCGATGGCGCGCTACACGCCGCACATCGTCTATCACGCTGCCGCCTACAAGCACGTGCCGCTGATGGAAGAGCAGAACGCGTGGCAGGCCGTGCGCAACAATGTGCTCGGCACGTATCGCGTGGCGCGCGCGGCGATCCGCCACGACGTGACGCGCTTCGTGCTCATTTCGACGGACAAGGCCGTCAATCCGACCAACGTGATGGGCGCGAGCAAGCGTCTCGCTGAAATGGCCTGTCAGGCGCTGCAGCAAACGAGCGGGCGCACGCGGTTCGAGACGGTGCGCTTCGGCAACGTGCTGGGCAGTGCGGGCAGCGTGATTCCGAAGTTCCAGCAGCAGATCGCGAAGGGTGGTCCCGTCACCGTGACGCACCCGGAAATCACGCGCTTCTTCATGACGATTCCCGAGGCCTCGCAGCTCGTGCTGCAGGCTTCGAGCATGGGGCACGGCGGCGAAATATTCATTCTCGACATGGGCGAGCCGATGAAGATCGTCGATCTCGCGCGCGATCTGATCCGGCTGTACGGATTCACCGAAGAGCAGATCCGCATCGAGTTCACGGGCCTGCGCCCCGGCGAGAAACTCTACGAAGAACTGCTCGCCGACGAGGAAACCACCACGCGCACGCCGCATCCGAAGCTGCGCATCGCGCAGGCGCGCGGCGTGCCCGACAACCTGCTCGACGAGCTCTTGCCGTGGCTGATGCAGCATCGCGTCCTGACGGATGACGAGGTGCGCCGCGATCTGCGCCGCTGGGTCGCCGAATATCGGCCGACGCTGGTGTCGCCGCCGCTGCGCAGCGTGCCGCCGCCAGCGGGCCAGCGGGCTTCGATGTAAAGAAAAAACGCGCCGTGGCGCGTTTTTTCATCTCTGCCGCTTACGGCTACTATCCGGAGCGTCAAGCATCGTCGGCTTCGCGGCGATGCAAGCTCCGCGGCGCGCGCTCAAAAACCCGACTTGCAAGGGTCCGGCACAGTTCCGTTCGAATGCCCGACCTTCGACATCGCGGCTGTCGCGACGGCCGTCCCTAGCACCTTCAGCGCGACGTCCACCACATCCGGGTCGTCCTTGTTGTCGATGCGGCGTTTCGAATAGGCCGTGCATTCCGGACGGGAGGCGGACGTATCGACATGCGTCGCGCTCCATCTGATGTTGTCCGTCACCGTATTGGCGAACGAGAATTGAACGGCGGCGAGCGGAGCGGTGGCGAGCGCGCATAGCGCAACGAAGGTCCGGCTCACCCTCATCAACTCCCTCCACGTTCGGAAAAGATTGCCGCTTTGGCCCAACCCGTCGCGGCGCTCATTGATTTTATTGATTATTTTTGCGCGCGCGCCATTGGGGATTCCATCAGGAGTGCCGTCTCTTCCGGACCACCAGCCACCGCGGCGACTTGAACCGGACGATGCTGACATAGAGCCATACGTACGTCGCGGCAAACACGATCACGAAGCAGAACAGGTGCGAGCGTATGCCGCCAGAACAGCGTCGCGGGCACCACCGCGATCAGGCAAAGCAGCCACAAATACGGCGACGTCAACGAATTGCGCCGTGTCAGCTCGCGCGCGGTGCGCGCCCCGACGGCCCAGCGCATCAGCCGCTTGTAGACGAGCATATGCAGATGCACGCCATCGGGAATTCCAGGCGACATCCCTCGAATGAACTTCTTTCGGTAGATCGAGAAACAGGTCTCGAAGATGGGGTACATGAAGAGCAGCACGGGATACCACGCCGACACGTCGCGATTGCGCATTACGAGCATGATCGACAGTTCGCCGAGCATGAAGCCGATGAAATACGCGCCGCCGTCGCCGAGAAAGATCAGGCCCGCCGGGAAGTTCCAGATGAAAAAGCCCATCACGGCGCCCATCATGATGAGCGATGCCGACAGCACGATGGGGTCGTGCACCTGGAACGCGACATAGGCGAGCGAGGCGAACATCATGAACGCGACCATCGACGCGAGCCCATTGAACCCGTCGATGATATTGATCGCGTTCGCCAGCGCGGCGACGGCCAGAACGGTCACCGCGCACGAGATCGCCGCGTAGGAAAGCAGAAAATCGAGCGGCGGCACGCTGATGCGCGTCACCGCGATACCCAGCACAAAGTAGGCGAGCGCGGCCGCGATCATCGTGCAGATCAGGCGCGCGAGCGGGGAGACCTTTTTCGTCAGGTCCTCGACGAGGCCCGAAGCGAACGCGGGTACGCCGCAGGCGACAATGCTTTCATGCATAATGCGCTGCGTGCACGAGTCTGTCCTTTGAAGATGCGAAAGTCATTTCTAGCATGCCTCACCGCAGCGTTCGCTTCGCCGCTGTCCTCCGTCGCCGCCCAACCGACCTCTCCGCTCTCGATGACGGGCGTCGCCGACAATTGCAATTGCGTTGAAATTCACTTCGACAGTCCACCTTCGACATCTGCAACGCTTCTAATAAAGGGCGACAAGACAGGTCAATCTCCAAGAACTGTGTCGTGTTCATATGAACTTGAGCTCATCCAGATGAGTGCACCTGAGAGTCCGATTGTCAAGATCACGTTTAACGACATGCAGACGATGTAAATCGCCTGCAATCCATTGTCCGACACTGCCGCACTGATAGCTACCCGACAGTAAGTGGTACCAGCTTCTCCATTGTTTGGCTCATCAAGCGGTCCCACGGTCAGGCCGTCCGCGTGGAGTCTCGCACTTCGCACCGGGCCGCCGACAATACGTGCATCAAACCGGCTTGACTGCAGACGCTGGCCCGATGCAGCATCATCGGATTTCCCCTATCTAGAGTCCGGAACTCGTTGCCGTTAGCCCCTGATGGGGCCGCCATCCGGGCTGGCCGGCAACACGTCACGGACTTTTCATGCTCGACAACCGCGCTATCCGACAAGGCTGACGCTAGTCATTACACTTTTTGCGACGTTTCTTTTGACACTGAACTTTAGACACCCGAACGCCGTCGCCGACCGTTGGCGATCAGACGGCGAACGAGACTGAGATTGCGATGAAACGAGCATGCGGGGCCGCGCAAGCGGCGACGACTGGGAACTCAAGGGGCGTGACGCGCTTCGGGCCTCTGGAATTTTCGGGACTTCCCATGCACGGGAGTGTGGGAGGCAAGTCCGGTAAATTCGCGACGCAGCCATTGAGCGACCAGGCCGGCGGTGACGGGCTGACCGATTCTCCACGGCGCAATTTTGTGCATCGGGAAGTCGTCGGCAATCGCCAGGCTGAGCAACTGCGTGAGTGTCCAGGCGCACGAACGAATCGGCATCCAGAGTTCGAGTACGGTGCGCGTCTGCTGCCAGAGATTGTTGAATCCCTACCAACGCTTGAGATTGTGAAACAGCAGTTCTATGCCCCAGCGGCGCGCGTAAAGCTGATCGATAGTCTGTGGCTCCAGGTCGACTTCGGAAGCCAGGATCAGGCGTCGCTTTGTCCATTCCTGCCGCTTGTCGTTGTAGAACTGGCACCAGACGGCGCGCACCGTCGTGCCCTTGAGGAAGCGAGCGACGGCGACTCGGACGCAGGCGCACGCGCTGTTCCTTGCCATAGAGCCTCATCATCAATTCGGTTGCGGGCAGCGCTTCGATGGCCTCGGCGCACAGACGCTTGCCATAGATGCGCGGCCGTCCACGCCGGGGCCCACCGGATCTTACGGGCGGCAGAAACAGCGCGGTATCGATACGCGCCTGGCCGATGACGTGCATGTTCTGGCGCAGCAATGGCAGGACCAGACGCGCGCGCATGAACCAGGAGTCGAACAGCACACGTATGGGCCGCTGCGTCACACCCGAGACCGCACGCACAAGCGCCAGCGCAATCTTGACCTTGTTGGTATTGCCCGTTTCCGGAACCGGTCGCGAGAGGATCGGCAACACCATGCCGACGCCGCCGTTGCCCAGCACGCTCACACCAGAGTCACGATGCATTGCGCCCAGACGTGTTTGGGCCGGTTGGTCTTGCCGCTGTGCTCGCGTCGCCACGCGACGCCCGGCGCCCTCTTCGAGCAGCGCATGATCAGCGTATCGTCCAGGCCCATGGTGAGCGTGCCGCTGGGCAAGACGGCAAGCACCAGTCTCAGCAGCGCTCGCGCGAGTGGCACCGTACGCCAGGTGCCACGCTCCAGAAGCTTGAAATACGCCGTCCAGTGGCGCGTACACCCAATGGCCGAGATCGCTCGGCTCACCCATCCTTCGGGTGAAATCATGCACCCGCACAGCAGCTCGAGGAGGCTGGTTTGCGAGCGAAGCGGCACGGCGGTAAGTAGAACGTTGATCCATTCGCTCAGGTAAAACTCAGTGCGTTTCGACAGTGACATGGCAATCGCGAGAGAACCGAGAAGGATTCTCATTGGCCGCCGCGCTGCTTGCGCTAAAACCCCGCGCAAGCAGCGCGGCGGTCTCACGATTGCCTTTCCATGTCACGTTTTTTTCGAATTGCGAACCAGTTTTCAGGACCCTTCATCGGGGTGCTGAATGTCTAAACTCGAGTTTTTGACAGTGATCGGAGTCGGTTGGGGCGCACCGAAGTTCAGCAACGCAGGGTCGGCGACGGTGAACGCGCTTACGTCGAGCTCGGGGAAGCTGTTGCAGGTTCGTTTCGCGCTCGGCAGCTATGAGAAGCTTTTTAGCGTCGGTAAGGTCAAGGACGGCCTGCTGGCGGCGGCGCACAAGGGCATTGGAGTCGTCGAGCGAGGATTTTCGCGCCTATATGGCTGGGCCGTTTGTCAGCGACGAAGAGCGAAAGCTCGTCAGTCGGTCGCGGGAACGCGCGCCGCGCTCGTCGACCAGGCAATCGAGCCGGAGTACAAGGCGCTCTTCGATGACGATTTCAATCGCCGTGGCGGCCGTCGTGGTCGGCGCGTTGGCGCGCGCCGGGCTCTCTGCGGCTGTGGTGAAGCCGGTGAACCAGACGATCCGGCATTTTCGCAGCATGGCCGAAGGCGACCTCTGGAATTGCCGGCTTACGGCTGGATCCGTATCGCCAAGGAAGACATCAAACCGGCACTCTGTCCGTTTCTTGAGGCCATGCCCAAGCATTTGAAGGCACTAGACACCAAATCCGCCCAGGAAGGGCTGGTGCTGACCGAAGTGCGGCGTTGATAGTGTCCCGCCGGAACGCCCGTTGCGCGTCTTGGCGTAGCAGTGATCGCAGCCCGGGCCAATCTTCTGGCAACCTTCCCACGGACTGAACGTGTGGTTGGTCGACTCGACTTTGCTGTTTTCGCTCATACTAAGGGAGATTGCAATGCGAAATGAATCGTTCCAATACAGCGGTCGAAACATTCAGATCGAGATGAAGGACGACGGAAGCGGCAACTGGCGCTGGTCCTACACGATCGATGGCGAGCATCGTACTGAAAGCCCGGATCGAGGACATCGATCGTACGAAGCCACGCTGAAAGACGCGCGTCTCGCAGCGGAGCGACATGTCGAGGCCTTGGGTGGGTTCGCGGTCGACGAAGGTTGAGTGCCAGTTATGCATTTCAGACGTCCTTTCCCTTCCCTGCCATGAATGTTTTTGAGCGCCGGCTCATTGTCGTTGTCCTGTCGGCTACCGATAAAGCGGCACATGCGGCCGCTTGAGATCGCCGGACGTCGCGAGATCCGGGTAGATAAGCTCACGCTCGCCGAGTGTGATCGTCACCTTGTTCGCGTATGGCTTGCGGATGTTGCCAGCCGGGCGCGCGCCTCGAGACGCATTGTCCCAGGTCGTGATTTCCGTCCGCATCGCAACGACACATCAGAACAATCGGGCGTCGCTATTTGTGTGCGATAAAATAGCCGCGATCTGCTTAGGCCATCACGCGCGACGCATACCAATTTTATTGCCGGTCTTTTCTGCCGATGCCTTTCGAATCACTTCATCTAGCTGTCCTGATTCCCTGCTACAACGAAGCCGCAACCGTGCGCTCCGTCGTACGTAATTTTCGCGCGGCACTGCCGAACGCGAGCATCTATGTATTCGACAACAACTCGACGGATAACACGAGCGACATAGCGCGCGCGACGGGCGCTGTGGTGCGCCAGGTCGCTTATCAAGGCAAAGGCAATGTGATTCGGCGGATGTTCGCGGATATCGACGCGGACGTGTATGTGCTCGTCGATGGCGATGACACCTATGACGCCGCGGCCGCGCCGGAGATGATCGAGCGCCTCGTTGCGGAGGCGCTTGACATGGTCGTGGCAACGCGCCGTACGGACGAGCAGGAAGCGTATCGTCTCGGGCATCGCTTCGGCAACGTGATGCTCACGCGCTTCGTCGCGTCGATCTTCGGTCGCACTTTCACTGATATGTTGTCGGGCTATCGCGTGTTCTCGCGCCGCTACGTGAAATCGTTCCCGGCGCACTCGAAGGGCTTCGAAACCGAGACAGAGCTCACCGTTCACGCACTCGAACTGCGCATGCCCGTTGCCGAAATCGTCACGCGTTACAAATCGCGGCCGGAAGGCTCCGTCAGCAAGCTCAACACATATCGCGACGGCTTTCGCATCCTCAGCATGATCGTGAAGCTGTTTCGCGCCGAGCGTCCCCTCGCTTTCTTCTCAATCGGCACGGCGCTGTGCGGACTCGCCTCTATCGTACTGGCAGTGCCGCTGTTCGAAACATACTTCGAAACAGGACTTGTGCCGCGCTTCCCGACGGCTGTGCTGTGCGCCGCGCTGATGATCTTCGCGGCTTTGTTCCTTGTGTGTGGCGTCATACTCGATACCGTAACGCGCGGTCGCGCGGAAGTGAAGCATCTCGCGTATCTCGCCTTTCCTGCGCCAGGAACTGAACTCGGGCACGCGGCTGCAGCGGCGAAGGCTGTCGAATGAAACGCGAACTGCTGCGCTTTGCAATTGCCGGCGTGATTGGCCTCATCGTCGATGCAGGCGTGCTCTACGGGATGCTTGCGCTCGGCGCGGGGTATTTCGTCGGCCGCGCCGTGTCGTTTGTCGCCGCCGTCTGGTCAACGTGGCAGTTCAACCGCCGCTTCACATTTGTCAAGGGCAGCAAAAAGTCGGCATGGGCCGAGTGGTGGCACTACCTGTTCGCGATGCTCGGCGGCGGTGTTGTCAACTACGCGGCCTATAGCGCCGCGATTTTGGTGTTGCCGAAAAATGCGCTGCTGCCGCTGATCGCGGTTGCGATCGGCTCGCTGGTGGGCATGACGGTCAACTTCGTCAGCGCGAAGCTGTGGGTCTTCAAGGCCCGCTCGTGAACGTGAAGCCAGATATGCAGGCGAAAGCCTCATCGCCCATCGCGCGCACCCGCGTCATCGATCTGCGCTCGCGCCGCGCCATGACGATCGCATGCGTGATAGTGCCGCTCCTGTTCGGGCTCTATTCGCTGTTTCTCGGCGCAGACGCTAACTGGGATCTGTACAACTATCACCTGTACAACCCGTTTGCGTGGCTTCACGGCAAGCTGCAGACCGACCTCGCGCCGGCGGGCATGCAATCGTATTTCAACCCGCTGCTCGACACGGCGCTGTATCTGTTGAACACGCATCTGCCGTCGCGCGCCGTCGGCTTTCTGTTGGGCGTGCTGCATGGCTCGACGTTTGTGCTGATCGCCGCGGTCGCTCGCGAAGTATGGCCATACGGGTCCAGCGATGAGCGCTACCGCCTGCCCATTCTGGTCGCCGCCGCTGGCTGCCTCACCGCGAACTTTCTTTCCGGACTCGGCAATTCGATGGGCGATGACACGACGGCGGTCTTCGTGCTCGCCGGCCTGCTGGTGGCGCTATCGAACTGGCAGCGCCTCGGCACCCGTACGCCCGGCGCACTCGCCGCCGCGACGGTAAGCGGCCTGCTGGTCGGTCTCGCGACGGGGCTTAAGCTGACCAACGCCGTGTTTGCCGTCGCGCTTTGCCTGAGCCTTCTGACCTATCCGGGCTCACTGTCGGTACGGGTGCGCATCGCATTCCTGTTCGGTGTCGGCGTGCTGCTCGGCATGGCTGCGACGACGGGCTACTGGATGCTGCATCTGTGGCAGCAGTACGGTAATCCGCTGTATCCGCAATTTGGCAGGTACTTTCCGAATTCGCTGACGGTAGCTGGCGCGCAAAGCGACGTGCGCTGGTTGCCGCGCAATATCGTCGAGACGCTGCTTTGGCCGTTCATCATCGCGGCGGATTCGAAGCGCGTCGGCGAAACGCCGATCCGTCAGGTAATCTGGCCGATCGTCTATCTCGTCTTCGTGTGGTGGGCGCTCGTCCGCGTTGCGGGGCGTTTCGCGGGCCAGCCGTGCGCCACGCTCGATCCGAAACAACGGCTCGTGGTGCTGTTCGTCGCGCTCGGTTTCATATTGTGGATGAAGCTATTCAGCGTCTATCGCTACATCGTGCCGATCGAGATGCTTACGCCGATGGTGCTCGTGCTGCTGCTCGACCGGCTGCTGCCCGCGCGCATCGCGCGACGCACTGCGGCATGGCTGCTGATCGCAGCGACAGCCGTCGTCGTGACGGGCGGCGCTCGCACCTGGGGACACGAGGGTTGGGCCGATCCGCTCTATCACGCGCAGCTTCCGCCGCTCGCGCAGCCGGAGCGCACGACCGTCGTTATCAAGAGTGTCACGACCGGCTGGGCCTGGATTGCGACGCGCTTCCCGGACACGGTCGCATTCACGCAGATCGACAGTAGCTTCCCCGCGAGCGACGCATTTCGCGCGCGTATCGTGACGCTCGCGCGCGAGCGCGGCGGTCCGTCGTTCGCGCTGATCGACGGCGCGCACAACTGGCGTGAAGACAACGTGAACAGCGTGAACGACATTGCCGCCGCAACCGGTTTCACACGTTCGGATCGCGGCTGCTACGCGTTGCGCTGGGTCGTGTCGAAGTTGCATTTGCACGCGGCGGTCAATGTTCCGCGAGACGCGTCAGAACAGTGTCACCTCGGCTTGCGCGCGGACGATCAGTTCGATCTCACCGCGCGCAACCGCCAGCTCGCCGCCGACGCGGCTGCCGCGTTCGAACGTGCCGGATTCAGCTTCGACGCGAACTCGTGCATGCCGTATGAGGCCGGGATCGGCAAGGGCGCGCTCGCCTGGCAGTGGTGCCGCATTAGCCCGCGGCGAAATTCACGCTGAGGTCAACGCGCGCGCGACGCACGCCGACGGGCATGCCGAGCGTGAAGTGGCCAAGATCATGATCAACGCCGCGCGGCAAGCGGTACAGGATGCGAGCGCAGAGATCACGCTGGGTGCCGACAAGGGTTACGACGCACAGGAGTTCATCGAGGCCTGCCACGAGATGAAGGTGACACCGCACCTAGCACAAAATACCTCGGGGCGGCGTTCGGCGGTGGCCGACACGATTGCCTCGAGGCGTGGGCTACGCCATTTCTCAGCAAAAGCGCAAGCTGATCGAACAAGGCTTCGGCTGGGCGAAGACCGTGGGACGCATGCGCCAGGCGATGGTGCGCGGGTTGAAGAAGGTGGATCAGATGTTCGTGTTAAACATGGCCGCCTATAATCTCGTGCGCCTGCGATCCTTGGCACAAGTCCGTCCATCGTGAAAGTAAACACCGAAATGAGGCCATGAATCGGCCTCAAAACGCTTAAATGGACGTTGAATTCGCATTGAAATCGCACAATGCGAAAATCTTGCGGCGAGAGCCGCGTACGTGTAGCGAGGCCGCTTCAGCACGGGTGTATTTCAGCAGCCTGTTAAACCCGGACGCTGACAGAGAGCCACACGTAAGTCAGCACGCGCACCACGACGAAGCAGAAAAGATGCAACGTGTGCCGCCAGAACAGCGTAGCCGGACCGACAGCAATCGGGCAAAGCAGCCAGAGAGAAGGCGATGTCAACGAATTTACGCCACGTCAATTCCCGCGCAAGACCGCGCCCCGACAGCCCGGCGCATCAGCGGCTTGTAGACCAGCATATCCACAAGCACGCCGTCACGTATCCCATGCGATATCGCGCGGATGAAGTTCCAGATCGAGAAGCATGTCTCGAAGATCCGCCGGACTACCCGGTCCTGTGGGCGTCGACAACGCCGCTCAAGCGCACGAAGAAGGTGCCGTTTGGTGAGATGGTTGAAGTGATCTGCTAACGGACGATGTTGTCCAATTCCGGACGTGAGCCGGCTCACGCGACCGGTCGCGGCATAGCCGCCGCCTCGTTTCACATATTCAGATAGTCGCGCGCGGCAAACCGGCGAAAGCTCATCGATTTGAAGACGTTCTCAAATCGTCCATGTTTATATTAATGGCCGCAGAACCGGTCAGTCGTTCGTTTGGCGGCACTGAGTTTTCAGAACGCTCGGCACCGCCATAAAACGCTGGTTAGAGCGTGAGTTGGCACTGAGATGACCTCTTGTACGGTACGACGCGCAGTGAGCTTCCTGTTCTTCCTGTTCTTCCTGTTCTTCCGCTTTCGTCGCAATCTTGCTTGCTGCGTCGAGCTGCTTGCGCATCAATGCCGCCGCATGGTCACGGCTGCCGTTCCGAATGAGGCCAGGCATTTCCGGACGACCATGGCAATGGCGAGTCAACAGGCCTCGGCCAGTTGCCGCCCGGTATTCAAAGAACTGCCCAGCTGGTTTTAGCGTGCGCTCGTCGCGGGCCCGCCCGCGGGAAACATTGGGCCTGGCGGCACATCACAGTTCGTCGTCTATGGTTCCAGCGAATAAGCGATGATTAACCCGCTCGTTGAGTTGCCGAGATAATTTGCCGCGTTTTGGTCACTTTCCTTGGCCGCTGCTATGACTTCTTAACCAGATCATGGGACGGTCTACGCCCCTGGTATTACATGGGTTCAGCGATAAAGTGAGCTCCGCGAAGATGTCCGTTGCGCCCCGCAAGAAGCCTGTGCTCTGAAACGACGTTGATTGACGCTGCTTGATCGCTATTGCGTCACATGTCCTTGGCGGCTGGTGGCACCCTGCCATGGGAAAAGCGCTTTGAGGTTCCGTTCGGCGAGCGTTTCACCGGTGCTTCCGGACCACCAGCCACCGCGGCGACTTGAACCGGACGATGCTGACATACAGCCACACGTACGTCGCGGCAAACACGATCACGAAGCAGAACAGATGCAGCGTATGCCGCCAGAACAGCGTCGCGGGCACCACCGCGATCAGGCAAAGCAGCCACAAATACGGCGACGTCAACGAATTGCGCCGTGTCAGCTCGCGCGCGGTGCGCGCCCCGACGGCCCAGCGCATCAGCCGCTTGTAGACGAGCATATGCAGATGCACGCCATCGGGAATTCCAGGCGACATCCCTCGAATGAACTTCTTTCGGTAGATCGAGAAACAGGTCTCGAAGATGGGGTACATGAAGAGCAGCACGGGATACCACGCCGACACGTCGCGATTGCGCATTACGAGCATGATCGACAGTTCGCCGAGCATGAAGCCGATGAAATACGCGCCGCCGTCGCCGAGAAAGATCAGGCCCGCCGGGAAGTTCCAGATGAAAAAGCCCATCACGGCGCCCATCATGATGAGCGATGCCGACAGCACGATGGGGTCGTGCACCTGGAACGCGACATAGGCGAGCGAGGCGAACATCATGAACGCGACCATCGACGCGAGCCCATTGAACCCGTCGATGATATTGATCGCGTTCGCCAGCGCGGCGACGGCCAGAACGGTCACCGCGCACGAGATCGCCGCGTAGGAAAGCAGAAAATCGAGCGGCGGCACGCTGATGCGCGTCACCGCGATACCCAGCACAAAGTAGGCGAGCGCGGCCGCGATCATCGTGCAGATCAGGCGCGCGAGCGGGGAGACCTTTTTCGTCAGGTCCTCGACGAGGCCCGATGCGAACGCGGGTACACCGCAGGCGACAATGCCGAGAATGCCCGCCGACACGCGCGGATAGGCGCTGTACAGCTGGATCGCCGACGCCACCAGCCCGAACAGAATCCCCGTTCCGCCGATACGCGGCACGGGACGCGCGTGAAATTTCTGCACGCCCGCGAGATCGTTGTCCGCAAACGTTTCATGCAGATGCGCGTACCGCACGATCACCAGCGTGACCAGTAGTGAAACGATGAAGCCGAGCGCGAAACTGAGCATGAAAGTCGGGGCCGAGGGCAAACGGTGGATTATACAAATGAAACGCGGCGCGCCCGGACGGGTTGACCGTGGCGAGGCGGGAAGCACGCGAACTCCCATGCCGTCTCATGGATTCCCCCTATGCGGAATCCGCAAGCCGTTGCCGTTAGCCATCGATGGGGCGGCCATCCCGGCTCGCCGACGGCAACATCATGGACTCTTCATGCTCAACAACCTCACTATCCGACAGGGGCTGACGCTCGTCATCGGCGTGTTCGCGGCGTTTCTTTTGACAGTGATCGGAGTCGGGTGGGGTGCGCTGAAGTTCAGCAACGGCGGGCTGCAGAACGTGCAGCAGTCGTCGGCGGCGATGACCGTGCTCACGTCGAGTTCGGAGAAGCTGTTGCAGGTGCGCCTCGCGCTCGGCAGCTACGAGACGCTCTTTAGCGTCGGCAAGGACACGGACGGGCTGCTCGCAGCGGCGCACAAGCTGCTGGAGTCGTCGAACGAGGACTTCCGCGGCTATATGGCAGGCCCATTCGGCAGCGACGAAGAGGGCAAGCTCGCGCAGACGGTCGCCAGCGCGCGCGCTGCGCTCGTCGATCAGGCGATCGAGCCGGAGTACAAGGCGCTCGTCGATAACGATTTCAACACGTTCCGCACGATCCAGGGCGAAACGGCCGACCGCTACTATCGCGTCTACGCAAAGGCGATCGACGCGCTCAAGCGGGCGCAGGCCGATAACCGGCAGCGCCAGGCCGAGCAGTTGAATCAGCGCTTCACGATTTCGACGGGTCTGTTCATCGCGATCGGCGTGGCGGCCATCGTGGTCGGCGCGATCGCGCGCGCCGGGCTGTCCGCGGCTGTCGTCAAGCCGGTGAACCAGACGATCCGCCATTTTCGCAGCATGGCAGCGGGCGATCTGACCACGGCCGTCAAGGTGCGCTCGCGCAACGAGATGGGACAGTTGCTGCAGGCGCTTTCGCAAATGCGCGACGGGCTCGTCGAGACGGTGTCGAAGGTGCGCGGCAGCACGCAGTCGATCACGCAGGGCGCAAACGAGATCGCTGCCGGAAACGCCGATCTGTCGAGCCGCACCGAGCAGCAGGCGGCCGCGCTTCAGCAGACGGCGGCGAGCATGGAAGAACTGTCGGCGACCGTCAAGCAGAACACCGACAACGCGAAAATGGCGAGCCGTCTCGCGCAAGGCGCGCTGGACACGGTCGTGCGTGGCAGCGACGTGGTTACGCGCGTGACGCAAACGATGGACGGCATCACCGCGTCGTCACGCAAGGTCGGCGAGATCATCGGCATCATCGAAGGGATCGCGTTTCAGACCAACATCCTTGCGCTGAACGCGGCCGTCGAGGCGGCGCGCGCGGGCGAGCAGGGGCGCGGCTTTGCCGTGGTGGCGTCGGAAGTGCGCGCGCTCGCGCAGCGCTCGGGCGCGGCGGCGAAGGAAATCCGCGAGCTGATCGGCGATTCGACGGCGCAGGTCGCGCAGGGCGCCGCGCTCGTCGCCGACGCACGCAAGACGATGCAGGAAGCGATGACGTCCGTCGAGCGCGTGACGGGCATCATGACGGAGATCGAAGGCGCCGCGCACGAACAGAGCGACGGCATCGAGCAGATCAACAAGGCGATCGGCCAGATCGACGAGGTGACGCAGCAGAACGCGGCGCTCGTCGAGCAGGCGGCAGCCGCAGCGAAGACGCTCGAGGCGCAGGCCGACGTGCTGCGCGAGGCGGTCGCCGTATTCCGCCTCGACGCCGCGGCGGGCGCGGCCCAAGGCTGACGAGCCGCGCGCGTTATAGAAACCCCCTATTCGAACCCGCTATTCGAACCCGCGCGGATTCTGCGCCTGCCAGCGCCAGTGATCCGCGCACATCCGCTCGATGCCGAACTGAGCCTGCCAGCCGATCACATCGAGTGCTTTCGCCGGATTCGCGAAGCAGGACGCGACATCGCCCGGCCGGCGCGCGACGATTTCATACGGGACGGGCTTGTCCGATGCCTTCTCGAACGCCTTCACGACTTCGAGCACGCTATAGCCCTGACCCGTGCCCAGATTGACGACAAAGCTCGCGTCGCGCCTGACGAGTGCATCGAGTGCCGCGATATGCCCGCGCGCCAGATCGACGACGTGAATGTAGTCGCGCACGCCCGTGCCGTCGGGCGTGTCGTAGTCGCCGCCGAACACACGCAGCCTGTCGAGCTTGCCGACGGCGACCTGCGCGACATACGGCATCAGGTTGTTCGGAATGCCGCCCGGATCTTCGCCGATCAGACCACTCTCGTGCGCGCCGACCGGGTTGAAGTAGCGCAGCGTCGCGATGCGCCACGACGGGTCCGAGATTTCCAGATCGCGCAGGATCTGTTCGGCGATCAGCTTGCTCTGGCCATACGGATTGGTCGCGGAGAGCGGGAACGTTTCGTCGATAGGCGAGCTTTTCGGCACGCCGTACACGGTCGCCGAAGAGCTGAACACGAACTGCTTCACATTGCGCGCGCGCATCACGTCGAGCAGCACGAGCAGGCCATCGATGTTGTTGCGGTAGTACGCGAGCGGCTTCGCGACGGATTCGCCCACGGCCTTTAGCGCCGCGAAGTGAATCGCGCCCGTGATGGGATGGCTGTCGAAGATCCCGTTGAGGGCGGCCTCGTCGCGCACGTTCGCGGCGTAGAACGCGACCTTCCTGCCTGTGATCTTCTCGACGCGCGCAATCGACTCGCGCTTGCTGTTCACGAGGTTGTCGATCACGACCACGTCGTAGCCGCTGTTGAGCAATTCCACGCACGTATGCGAGCCGATATAGCCTGCACCGCCCGTAACCAGAATCGTGCCCTTCATGGTCATGCTGAGCTCCCTTAGAGTGATACGCCCGTCAGTTGCCGGACAAGGTCCTTATATCGTTGCACGACACTGCGTTCGTCAAATTCCGTTGCGACCTTCTGTCGGCCGCGCTCGCCCATCATGCGACGCTCGTCGCCGCTCATGTCGAGCATTTGCGCGAGCTTAGCCGCGAGGCTGTCCACGTTGCGTACGCCGCATAACAAACCGGTGACGCCGTCCGCGACGACTTCGCGGCAACCCGGCACATCGGTGGCGACGACGGGGCGCCCCATCGCCGACGCTTCCATCAGCGTGCGCGGCACGCCCTCGCGATACGACGGCAGCACGACGCAATCGGCTGCGGCGATCAGCGGCCGCACGTCATGCGCCTCGCCCAGATACTCGATCACGCCTTCGCCCACCCACGCGTCCACGTCGGCCTGCGTGATCGCGCTCGGATTGTCGACGCCGACGGGGCCGAGCAACTGAAAACGCGCATGCGGATACCTGGCGCGCAGCCGCCGCGCCGCCTCGACAAATTCGCCGACTCCTTTATCCCACAACAGCCGGCCGATTAATACAAAAGAAAATGCCTCGCGCTCATTTTCACGCGCAGGCAGCGGCGTGAAAAAAAACGCATCGAGGTCCACGCCTTCGCCGTGCAGCAGGCGCGCGCGCTCGGGATGCGCGAGCAAATTCTGATCGAGGAAAGCGGCCTGATCGTCTTTGTTCAAAAACCAGATCTCGCGCGGAAAACGGAAGGCGAAGCGGTACAGCAGCTTTGCAACCTGCGCGGCTCGGCTATGTTGAATGAAAACATAGCCAAGGCCGGTCGTGACGGCAACCGACTTGACGCCCGCGAGCCTTGCCGCAATCGAACCATAAATATTCGGCTTGATCGTGTAATGAAACACGATATGCGGGCGAATCGATCGATACAGCCGGTACAGCGACCAGAGCGTTCGCAGATCGTCGCGCGGACTGGTGCCCTTCGAGGCCACATGAAACTCGATGCAGCGGCAGCCCATCTGCTCGAGCAGATCGGATGTGCGGTCACGCGGCGCGATCACCGTCACTTCGACGCCGCGTTCGATGAGCATGCGTATCAGCCCTTGCCGGTAGGTATAGATTGCAAACGCGGTGTTGCACACGAGCGCGATGCGCAGCGCGCGGGCGGATTCAATGGGTTGCTTCATGCGTGCGATGCGGGTTCGGGATCAGGTGCGGGTTGGGACTGCGGGATCAGAGGCTTGCTCGCGGCGCGTACAGACGTTTCTTGACACGCTGAAGGGTCTGGTACGGCGTGACGAGATGCAGCAGGTTCTTCGCGAGGCCCAGCCAGTCGAACGGGTTGAGCGCGTTGAAGTAGCGCATCTGCAGGCGCAGCGTCGATTGGATCTGCCTGCGCCGCTTCGTTGCGCTGATGCCGCCTTCGTTCACTTCGTAGTAAAGGCCGAGCGCCGCCAGGTTCGCGCAGTCGTAGCGCTCCATCAGGCGCAGGAACAGATCGAGGTCTTCCGCCGCCTTGTAATCGTCGCGATAGTTGCCGACGGCGAGCACGGCGTCGAGCCGCAGCATCATCGACGGATGCACGAGACAGGCGCGCAGAAAACGGATGCGGCGAATGTCGAGTGGCTCGGTCGGCGGTCTCAGCATGAAGAGCGGCTTGCCGTCGCGCGAGATCACTTGTGTCCACATGCCCAGAGCCGCGACGTGCGGATGCCCTTCGAGATACGTCCGCTGTGTCGCGAGACGGTGCGCGACGGTCAGATCGCCGGCGTCGATGCGCGCGGCGTAGCGAAAGCCGCGCGCGGCGAGCGCTTCGATGCCCGCCGCGAGCGCGCGTTCGATGCCGCCGTTCTTTGCCATGCGCAAGATGTCGACCGACATGTTCGGCAGCGTTGGCGCGACGATGGGCGGCGTGCTGCCGTCGTCGACGATCAGCACGTGAATGCGCGCGTCCTCCCTGAACGAGGCCAGCGTGCGCTCGATATCGGCCTGGCCGTTGTAGGCGGGCATCAGCACGGCGACGTCGTCGAGTACGCCGGCGCCGGGCGCTTTGGGCGGCGTGAATGAGGAAGACATCATGGACGCAGCTTGTAACGGATGTAGTAAAAATTGACCGACGCCGCGGCGAGATAACCGCTCGCTAGCCCCACCAGCGCGCCATAAGCGCCCATGCGGGGAATCGCCAGCAGATTGACGACGCATGCGATGGCCAGCGCGAGCAGCCACTTCAACAGCAGCACGAACTTCGCCTGATACTTGAGCACGACCAGGTTGCCGATCGCCTCGATGCCGGCGGGCACTGACAACCACACAGCCCAGCGGAAAATGCCGATGGCCTCGTCGAAGTCCGGCCCGAACACGCGGCGGATGATGAAGCCCGCGAGCAGGTCCAGCACGGACGCGCCCGCGATCATCAGCGCTGCCGTCATCGCGGTGAGACGCCACACGTTGCGGCGCAGATGCGCGAGATCCTCGATACGGTAGACGAACGCGGGCGCGAGGGTTTGCGCGAGCATCAGCGCGAGCGTGATCCAGTTCTCGTTCAGTTGCTGCGCGGCTGAGTAGCGCCCGAGATCGGCGAACGACACCGCGCGCTCCAGCATCAGCCGGTCGAGCTTGAGGAACAGATACATGCAGATGAGGCCGAGCCAGAAGACGGTGCCTGCCGTGGCGAAGTGGCGAAAGAGCGCGCCGTCCAGTTGCCAGCCGAGCTTGCCGCCGCGCCGCTGCATGTAATAAATGACCAGTACCATGCCGATCACGGCCGATTCGAGCGCCCACAGCCAGCCGAAACGCGACGGCGCGGCGGCCGCGCGCACCAGCAGCCATACGAGCGCGGCCTTCGCGATGGCCGTCGTCATGCTGGTCAGCAATTGCGGCTTGCTATACGTCATGCTTTGCAGCCACGCGTTGACCACGCCGACGAAAGGCTCGCGAAACAGCATCGTCACGGCGAGCCCGGCGAGCATCGCGCCGACGAGGGGATCGGTGAAGCCCGCGGCGATTCCTGCCCACGTCAGCAGGAGTGCTGCCGCCGACACCGCGAGCCGCAAGGCGAACGCGCTGCCGAGCACGGTGCCGAGCTGTTCGGGTGGTCGATGGACGATGGTCGGCACGAGAATCTCCGCGCCGCAGACCCATGTAATCGGCGACAGGACGAGTAAAAGCGTGTTGGCGTACTGCCATTTGCCGAACACGTCGGGGCCGAAATAGCGCGCGAGCACGCCGCTGATCGCGATCGCCACGCCGATCTGCGTGAGCCGTTCGAGGCCAAGCCAGACAAGGTTTGCGACAGCCCGCGTGACGTCCGGATTCGCGAAACGCTTAAGCGCCGGCATCCGCATGGTGTCCCGCGTGTTCGTTGGCCGCCAGCGGGCACGCAAGGTGCATGTGCTGTGTAAGGATGGGGGCCCTGCCGGTCGCAGGATGCGGCAACTTTGTGAGGGCGGGGCGTCTAAGCATTAGAATGGCGCCAGCAGGGCGTCGCTGAAAAGCGCAATTATAAGTTGTATCCGGACCGCTTCCGGCAAGGCACAGCGCCGTGACCACGCCGTGTCGAACATATTTCCCATTGCACGTAAGTGAGCCAATCCATGATCTCGCAATCCATATTCAAGGCATATGACATCCGCGGAGTGATCGGCAAGACCCTCGATGCCGAAGCCGCCCGTTCGATCGGCCGCGCGTTCGGCAGCGAAGTGCGCGCGCAGGGCGGCGATGCCGTCGTGGTCGCGCGCGACGGCCGGCTGTCTGGTCCCGAGCTGATCCAGGCGCTGTCCGACGGGCTGCGCGCGGCGGGCGTCGACGTGGTCAACGTCGGCATGGTGCCGACGCCCGTCGGCTATTTCGCGGCCAGCGTGCCGCTGAAGCTCGAAGGCGGCGAGCGCCGCGTCGATTCCTGCATCGTCGTCACGGGCAGCCACAATCCGCCCGACTACAACGGCTTCAAGATGGTGCTGCGCGGCGCGGCCATCTACGGCGAGCAGATCCAGGCGCTGTACACGCGCATCGCCGAAAACCGCTTCGAAAGCGGCAGCGGCAGTTATCACGAATACGACGTCGCCGATGCCTACATCGACCGCATCGTCAGCGATATCAAGCTCGCGCGGCCGCTGAAGATCGTCGTCGATACCGGTAACGGCGTCGCGGGCGGTCTTGCTCCGCGTCTGTTCAAGGCGCTTGGCTGCGAACTAGTCGAGCTGTTCACGGACATCGACGGCAACTTCCCGAATCACCATCCGGACCCGGCGCACCCGGAAAACCTCGAAGACGTGATTCGCGCGCTGAAGGAAACGGACGCCGAAATCGGCTTCGCGTTCGACGGTGACGGCGACCGGCTCGGCGTCGTGACGAAGGACGGCGAGATCATCTATCCGGACCGCCAGCTGATGCTGTTCGCCGAAGAAGTGCTGTCGCGCAACAAGGGGGCGCAGATCATCTACGACGTGAAGTGCACTCGCAATCTCGCGAAGTGGGTGAAGGACAAGGGCGGCGAGCCGCTGATGTGGAAGACGGGTCATTCGCTCGTGAAGGCGAAGCTACGTGAAACGGGCGCGCCGCTCGCGGGCGAAATGAGCGGCCACGTGTTCTTCAAGGACCGCTGGTACGGATTTGACGACGGCCTGTACACGGGCGCGCGGCTGCTGGAAATCCTGGCGCGCGTGCAGGACCCGAGCAAGGTGCTCAACAGCCTGCCGAATTCGCACTCCACGCCGGAATTGCAATTGAAGCTGCAGGAAGGCGAGAACTTCGAGCTGATTGCGCGCTTGCAAAAGAGCGCGACGTTTCCGGACGCCGATCAGGTTGTGACGATCGACGGATTGCGCGTCGAGTATCCGGATGGCTTCGGGCTTGCGCGTTCGTCGAACACCACGCCTGTCGTTGTGATGCGGTTCGAAGCCGACAATGACGCGGCGCTCAAGCGGATTCAGGAAGATTTTCGTCGGGTGATTCTGGCGGAGAAGGCTGACGCGAAGTTGCCGTTCTGATTTTTGTTTTGTCTGCGACGCTTGGGGGGCCGGGTGTCGCGGTTTGGTTTGCCCTTTTCGCGGGCTGTCGCGATGCGGTTTGTTTTGCCGCTGTCGCTGGCATCCGCGATAGCGCCTCGCGGCGCAGGCGTTGCCCCTGTGCGGGGCGGCACCTCCTTTCTTTGCCGCGGCAAAGAAAGGAGGCAAAGAAAGCCGCTCACACCGCCAATGCTTGTTTCTACCCACGGGCCCCCAACATCCCCATGTTTATCGCGGCAGTGTGCTGGCCCATGTCCGTCGCCAGCGCACTGACTCGCGTCTCACCCGCTTCACGCATCCGCGTTGCACACTACGCCCTCGATTATTCAGCGCCCCCATGCGGCAAACCTATGTAGGCATTCGCACCATCAGAACACCGTCGCTGCGCGATGTCTCTGCACTGTTCGAGCGCTGCCTGTGAGGCGCGACGACCAACATATGTTTGCCGCAAAAGGGCACTGAAACACCAGGGGGGCGGGTAGCCGTTGCAGGAGCGCGTGAAACGGGTGAGGCGTTCAATAGGGCTTTGGCAACCGACAGCGGCCGAGGCGCGGGTGTGCGAAGTGCGGGGACGTTGAAGGCCCGTGGACAAGCGTCAAGCATTGGCGGGGTGAGCGGCTTTCTTTGCTTCCTTTCTTTGCCGCGGCAAAGAAAGGAAGTGCCGCCCCGCACAGGGGCAACGCCCGCGCCACGAGGCGCAATCGCGGATGCCCGCGCAGGGGCAAACAAACCGCATCGCGGATGCCCGCGCAGGGGCAAAACAAACCGCATCGCGGATGCCCGCGCAGGGCCAAACAAAACGCATTGCGACTGCCCGCGCAAAGGGCAAACCAAACCTTTACAACAACGTCGTCAGCACATTAACAGTACGCGCGGTCGCCCCCCGATGCCTCGCCGCAAACGCCGACGCCGCACCTCCCATCGCCACGCGGCGTGCCTTATCGTCGAACAGCTCCCGCAGCACTCGCGCAAGGTCAGCGGGATCTTTCACCTGCACGCATGCGCCAGCGGCAACGGCATCAGCCGTCGCCTGCGTGAAATTGAACACATGCGGCCCGATCAGCACGGGCACGCCCACCCCGCACGCCTCGATCAGATTCTGTCCGCCCAACGGCAACAGACTGCCGCCGATGAACGCCACATCCGACGCGGCATAGTAAGCGCCCAGCTCACCCATCGAGTCGCCGAGCAGCACCTTCACGTCACCCGGCATCGCCGTCGGCGCGCGCTCGCCCGCCGCCACCGCGCCCGTGGGCGCCCACTCCGAACGGCGCACGCAACGCAATCCCTTCTTCTCGATGAGCGCCGCGACTTCATTGAAGCGCTGCGGATGACGCGGCACGAGTATCAGCAACGCGTCGTCGATGCCGAGCGCTGCAAATGCCTGCAGCACCAGTTCCTCTTCGCCTTCACGCGTGCTCGCAGCGACCCACACGGGACGCGAGCCGATGGCCGCGCGCCACGCATGCCCGCGCGACGCGAGTTCGGGCGGCGTGTTCATGTCGAACTTCAGATTGCCGAGCACGGCCACGTTGCGCGCGCCTAGTGCGGAAAGCCGCATCGCGTCCGATGGACTCTGTGCAAGCACGCGAGAAAAGCCGCCGAACACGCTACGCGTCGCGTTGCCGAACTTCGCCGCGCGCCGGTACGAGCGCTGCGACATCCGCGCGTTCGTCAGCACGAGCGGCACGTCGGCGCGGCGGCATTCGTCGATGAGCGTCGGCCAGACTTCCGTTTCCATCACGAGACCGACGGAAGGCCGCCAGGCTTTCAGAAAACGCCGCACGGCGCGCGGCATGTCGTACGGCAGATAACAGCGCAGCACGCGATCGCCGAAGATCTGCTCGCCGGTCGCGCGGCCGCTCGGCGTCATGTGCGTGAGCAGAATGCGGGCGTCGGGCCGCGCAATGATCAGCGCCTCAATGAGCGGCTGCGCGGCGCGCGTCTCGCCCACCGACACGGCATGCACCCAGATCAGCGGCGTATCGTCCTCGGGCACGCGGCCGCGGACTGAACCGAAGCGCTCGCCAATATGCTCGCGATAGCCGCGCTCCTTGCGCGAGCGGATCAAAAGCCGCAACACCGCAAGCGGCGCGATCAGCCACCACAGCGCGTTATAGACGGCCCTCAGCATCGGGCCTCCGCGCAACACATCGACATGGCCGCGCGCATGGCGTCTCGCGCGGCATCGCCTGGCGGAAGCAGCGCGCCTTTCAAACCAGATCCCTGCCCTTCAGACGCTCGAGAATGCCAAGCGGCGCGCACTCCGGCTGCGCCATCGACTTGACGGGCAGGAAGAATGTCTGTTCCATCATGTACTGGCCGGACATCACCGCATGCGAGGTCTGGTCCGAGAAACACACCCACACGCTGCCCGGGGGAAACGGCATCGTCTCCTGCGGCGAGTTCTTCTGATACTCGAGGTCGGCCTTCATGCCGTCATGCAGGTTCAGCATCAGATGGTCGTACTCGCTGCGCAGCGACTTCGTGACGTGCACCAGGTTGAGGAGCCACGCGGAGCCCGGCATCTGCGGCCTGATGCGCGGCAGGAAGCGTTTGGCCATGTCCTCGAACGGCTCGCCGACGCGCCACACGCGCGGCACGCCGTTCGGATTGACGTTCGTGAACACGCGCAGGATTCGCTCGCCATAGTTCGGACGGGACGGGAACGCATCGACGTGCAGGCGGCTGTCGTCCTTGCGCCATGAAGTCTGACGCGTCTCCACCTGATGCAGGCGCAGGCTGGTCGGCGCGACGCGCAGCTTGCCGACGTACTCGGGAAAGAGCCCATCGACGAGCGTCCTCGCATTCGATTGATAGCGCGCAATCAGCGCGCGCACGGCCGACTGGGTGACGGCGTCGCCCAGTACGCCATGCAGCGCGCCGCCGTTCGGCTCGAGGCTGATGTTCTTGCGTTTCGGATCGGCCAGCGCGGGATCGAGCAGCGCGCGTTCGCCGCCCTCGATCGCGAAAGCGAGATTCGGGAAATACAGCACCTTGCCGCGCTCGACGCCGGCGAGCAGCTTCTCGCGCGGCACGGACAAGCCCTGGCCATGCCAGTCGGTGCTTGCTACTTCGATGATCTGAGATTCGTTCATGGTCGCCTTTTCAAAGCAGATAGTGCCAGCCCCGGCGTGACGGCTGACGGCGGCGGACGCCTTGTTTATCGCACCTGCCCGCCAGCGGGGACGCGGCGTCCGCAGCCGGCGCAAATGTCACGAGAGACAGCCGCGCATGCCGCGTTCGCTTCGAGTCGCGACGGCGGGCGGACGTCCCCGCCACGCGCCGCGACAATCGCCTTACGTCATAGCAGGCCGAAACCGGCCAGGGCGGACTTCACTTGCTGGAGCGTCGGCGGCTGCCCCGCCGTGCCGAGATTCACGACGTTCGGCGACCAGTAGCCGCCCGTACGCCATGAAGTGGCGAAATTGTACAACTCGACCGTCGGACGCTTCAGGGCGGCTGCGATATGAACCAGACCTGTGTCAACCCCGACTGTCGCCGCCGCGCCGTCGATCAGGCCGACCACGGCCGGCAGCGACAGTTTCGGCGGCACGATGGCGGCCGCGCCGAACTCCTTCGCGAGGCGTTCGCTGGTCGCGCGCTCGGCATCGCTGCCCCAAGGCAACACGATCGATGCGCCCCGCCGCACCAGCGACTGGCCCAGCTCCGTCCATGCCGCGTCGGGCCACTGCTTGTCGGCGCGGGAGGTCGCGTGGACGAACACGACGTACGGCACGGGCAAGTTCAGCTGCGCTTCGGACAGCGCGAGTGCCGCGCGGCGCGTGTCGAGGCCGAAGTCGATGTCGTCGGTAAGCTGAGGCACGGGGTCGCCGAGCGCGGCCGCTACCAGTTGCCGCGTGCGCTCGACGACGTGCGTGCGCGGCTCGATGGCCACGCGCCGGTCGTAGAAGAAACGCACGGGCCATTCGTAGCCCGCGCCGTCCGTGCGGTTGCCAAGTCCGACGAGCGGCCCTCGCGCCATCTTCGCGACCCACGCGGTCTTGATGAGCCCCTGGCAATCGATCACGAGATCGTATTTTTCGGCGGCGAGCGCGCGGCGGAAGGCGCCGATCTCGCGCCAGTTGTCGACGGAGAGAATGCGCTTGCGCCAGCGCCGCAACGACACCGGAATCGCGCGCCGGACGCCGTCCACGAGCTCCACCAGCTTCATGAAGCTTTCTTCGACGAGCCAGTCGATCTGCGCATTGGGATGGCGGCGGCGAATGTCGGCGATGGCCGGCATGTTGTGAACGACGTCGCCCAGCGACGACACTCTCACGATGAGGATCTTTTGCACACTCAAGAATGGGAACGCCCGTTGAGGCGGCGTGATGACGCGGTGGAAGGGAACGCAATTTTAGCGCGCCCGGTGGGGCGCGCGGTTGGTGGTTGGGTTTTTTGCGATTCGGTTTGCGCTGCGCCCGCATTTGCGGTTCGGTTTGGTTTGCCCTTTGCGCGGGCAGTTGTGATGCGGTTTCTTTTGCCGCTGTCGCGGGCATTCGCGATGCGGTTTGTTTGCCCCTGCGCGGGCATTCGCGATGCGGTTTGTTTGGCCCTGCGCGGGCATCCGCGATGCGGTTTGTTTTGCCCCTGCGCGGGCATTCGCGATGCGGTTTGTTTGCCCCTGCGCAGGCAGTCGCGATGCGGTTTGTTTGGCCCTGCGCGGGCAGTCGCGATGCGGTTTGTTTTGCCCCTGCGCGGGCATCCGCGATGCGGTTTGTTTGGCCCTGCGCGGGCATCCGCGATGCGGTTTGTTTGGCCCTGCGCGGGCAGTCGTGATGCGGTTTGTTTGCCCCTGCGCGGGCATCCGCGATAGCGCCTCGCGGCGCGGGCGTTGCCCCTGTGCGGGGCGGCACTTACTTTCTTTGCCGCGGCAAAG